>JAXJGY010000014.1:0-21021 GCA_036300185.1 Treponema sp.
GACGATGTCAAAGTAAGCTGCTCTGGAGACATCCGTACCTTGGTGGATTACGAACATCCTACCACGGTAGACACATCTAACGCAAGGTTTTCTTATTTATTCTTCAATTGTAGCGTTTTAACAAAAGCTCCCGCTCTTCCCGCTGAAAACTTGGATGAGTTTTGTTATGAGGGTATGTTCTCTGGGTGTACGAGTTTGACCAGTGCTCCCGCATTGTCTGCCAAGACCTTGGCTGATTATTGTTATGAGGGTATGTTCTCTGGGTGTACGAATTTGACCAATGCTCCCGCATTGTCTGCCGAGACCTTGGCTGATTATTGTTATGAGGGTATGTTCTCTGGGTGTACGAGTTTGACCAGTGCTCCCGCATTGGATGCCGAGACCTTGGCTCATGCTTGTTATTGGCGTATGTTCGAGGGGTGTACGAGTTTGACCAGTGCTCCCGCATTGCCTGCCAAGGCATTGGTTTCTTATTGTTATAGGAGAATGTTCTCTGGGTGTGAGAGGTTGGACAGTGTTACCATGTTAGCCACGGATATTCTGGCAGAGAAGTGTTTGGATGGTTGGTTGAATAATGTATCTGAAACTGGTACCTTCACCAAGGCAGCTATGATGGATGAAACAACTTTATGGACGTATATCCCCTCCGGTTGGATAGTACAAGTTTACGATTCCCAGCAGTAAACAGACTCTCATTTCTGCCTCATAAGCTGATATAGAAAAACAAATCCCATCCAGTAATTTTACTGGGTGGGATTTGTTTATCCAGCCCCAGGATGTTTCTTTAGGGGAAGGACAACCCTCTACTCGGAAGCGGGGTTTTCCTTCCCCTAAAACCCCATCCTTTCCCAGCACCGCTTAGGGGCTCCTGCCCCTAAGAACCCTGGAAGAAAATGCTCTGGAACCAGCCCTATCTACCAGCTATCGAGTTGTAGCCCATGAAATTGAAGCCCCGCCCAGCAGTCATCAGTTAAAGTGGAGGGGCTGCCAATGGGTGCCTGCCATCGCCGCCCTCTGAACGCCAGTGAAGTGTAAGGCGAGGGTGGGCTATTGGCAGACCCGTCAGTGTAGATGAGGCTGTTGTGATGGAGCTGGGATTCATTCTCCCGGGATGATGTTGGTGAAAGAAACTTGCTACTTTCTCCCCCTTGGGGTATACTCATTCTTATAAAGACAAATATAACTTTCCATAGATAAGGAGTAAGACATGAAGGTTTTAGTTGTTGGTGGAGCAGGCTATATCGGTAGCCACGTAGTAAAGGAATTGATGAAGGCCGGTCACAAGGTAACCGTTTTTGATAATCTTTCTTCTGGACTTTTGCAGAACCTTTTCCCAGAAAATGACTTTATCGCAGGAGATATTCTTCATCCAGAAAATCTTGATGCAGCTTTTAGTCGGGGCTTTGACGCCTTTATCCACCTGGCAGCCTTTAAGGCAGCTGGTGAATCTATGACAGCCCCAGAAAAATATTCTGTCAACAACATTACTGGAACTCTTAACCTGATGAATGCAGCAGTAAAGCATGGATGCCTCCACATGGTATTTTCCTCCTCTGCAGCAGTTTTCGGTGAGCCTCAGTATCTTCCAATTAACGAGGATCATCCCAAGAACCCCGAAAACTATTACGGCTTTACCAAGCTAGAAATCGAGCGATTCATGGATTGGTACGACCAGCTGAAGGGACTGAAGTTTGCTGCTCTTCGCTATTTCAATGCTGCTGGCTATGATCCAGATGGTTTCCCCTGTGGATTGGAGCAGAATCCTGCCAACCTGTTGCCTGTAATTATGGAGGTTGCCAGTGGAATGCGCCAGAAGCTGCAGGTATTCGGTACCGACTACGACACCCGTGATGGTACTTGTATCCGTGACTACGTTCACGTTACAGACCTGGCCATTGCCCACGTAAAGGCTCTGGAATATATTTCTACTAAAAAAACAAGCCTCAAGGTTAACCTTGGTAGTGAGACAGGTGTTACTGTAAAGGAGATGTTAGAAGCAGCTCGTCGCATTACAGGAAAGGAAATCCCCGCCGACTTTGTTGGTCGCCGTGCTGGAGACCCTGCTTGCCTCTATGCCACCTCTGCCTTCGCTCGTGAAACCTTAAATTGGTCAGCAACCCATTCCGATGTAGACACCTTAGTTTCATCTACTTGGGGCGCTTACTGTAAACATCAGGAGAAAAAATAAGATGGATTTTTCTGTTCTAAAGGAATGGATTGCAGAAAATACTGCTGGCATGATTGCCTTGGAAACTTTACTAACTTCACATCCCGCCTTAGCCCCCGAAAGTGGTGGTGAAGGTGAATTGAAGAAGGTCCTGGCTCTGGAAGCTTGGCTCAAGGAGCAGGGCATTACTCAGCTGGAGCGATTCGATGCCCCCGACAGTCGAGTAGAAAGCGGTATTCGTCCCAATCTAGTTGCTACCATTACTGGTGCTGATGATGCTGATTCCTCCGCTCCCCGCATTTGGATTATGGCCCACACCGACGTCGTTCCCGTGGGAGAAATTAGCCTCTGGAACACTGACCCTTGGCAGGTGGTAGAAAAGGACGGTCGCCTCTACGGTCGTGGTGTAGAAGACAATCAGCAGGGCTTGGTAGCAGGAACCTTTGCTGCCTTGGCTCTTATCAAGAATAAGGTGACTCCTCCTCACACCGTAAAGCTACTTTTTGTAGCTGATGAAGAGGTTGGCTCTGAGTACGGCATCAAGTACTTGCTGGCTCAACACCAGTTGTTCCGTCCCAACGACATCATCGTGATTCCTGACGGTGGCGATAACCTGGGCTCCACCATCGAAGTGGCAGAAAAGAATCTGTTGTGGCTGCGGTTTGTGGTAAGCGGAAAGCAAACCCACGGGAGCCGCCCTGATGAGGGAATCAATGCTGCCTTGGCTGGTTGTGACTTGGCTTTACGATTGAATAATCTGGAACAGGTGTTTAATCAGCGGGATGAGCTTTTTGAGCCACCCTATTCCACCTTCCAGCCCACAAAAAAAGAAGCTAACGTGCCCAACATCAACACCATTCCAGGTGAAGATGTGTTCTGCATGGACTGTCGTATTCTGCCCTGTTACACCTTGGAGCAGGTACGAAAGGAAGTGAACCGTTGTGTGGCTGAGGTTGAAGAAAAGTATGGTGTACAGGTACAGTACACTGAACCTCAGGCTGTGGAATCACCTGCCACTCCCGCAGATGCCCCTGTAGCTCGTCGTTTGGCAGAGGCTGTCAAGTCTATTAGCGGTGTGGAAGCTCGTCCTATTGGTATTGGTGGTGGTACTGTAGGAGCTTATCTGCGACAGGCTGGTTATCAAGCAGTGGTTTGGAGTCGCATGGATGAAACTGCTCACCAGCCCAACGAGTACACTATTATCGAAAACCTTGTACATGATTCTCAGGTAATGGCTTACCTCATGATGCAAGCCTAAAAGGAGTTTCTTGATTAAAAGGAATTATTGTATACTGGTTTTGGAGGAAAATATGAAGAAAAATCATTCTTTGACTGGCCTTGTAGTACTGCTTGCTCTCGTGGTGCTGGCTGGGTGTCGCTCCACCAAGGTGGAACGAGTAAGTCCAGATACTGTGATGGATTTGAGTGGATATTGGAATGATACCGATGTTCGTATTGTAGCAGATTCTCTTATTGCTGACTGTGTAAATGCTCCTGCTATCACAAACTACATTCGCAACAACAATGCATTGCCAGTGGTGATTGTGGGCAACTTCCGCAACGACAGCGACGAGCACATCGACACCTCAATCCTCACAAAAAAATTTGAGACAGCCCTCATTAACAGTGGAAAGGTTGACTTTGTAGCCAGTTCTTCTGAGCGTGGTGAGATTCGCCAAGAGCGGGAGGAGCAGCAGGCTTGGGCTAGTGAGGAAACTGCCAAACGCCTTGCTAATGAAACTGGTGCAGATTTCATGCTTATTGGTTCCGTCAAAACCATGGTGGATCAGATGGACAATACTGCTACTCGAACCTACTGGGTCTATGCCGAATTGATTGACATTGAATCCAATAGAAAGCTTTGGCTCGGTGAGAATTCCGAAATCAAGAAGGTTATTACTAAGTCAAAAACAAGGCTGTAATGGTTAGGATGTTCCTATGGTTACCTGTGGTGGCAGGAATAATTTTTGTTTCCTGTTCCACCATGGGTGACTATAATTTTACCGCAGTAGATCAATCTCTTGATACAGGGGAGTACGAGGCTGCCTATCAGGTGGTAACTGCTGACAGTGATAAAATTTATAGTTCCCACGACCAAGTACTTCAAAGTTTAGACCTCGGTATTCTCTCTCACTATGCTGGTGACTATCAGCGTTCTAATCAAGAATTGACTCTGGCAGAGAGAAAAATAGAAGAATATTATGCAAAAAGTATTAGCCAGTCCATTTCCGCCTTTTTAGTAAACGATACTGTGGTGGATTATGATGGAGAGGTATTCGAGGATATTTATATTAATATCTTCATGGCATTGAATTATATTCATCTTGGAAATATGGAGGATGCCTTTGTAGAAATTCGTCGTTTTGACAACAAGCTTAAGGCCGCCTCTGAAAAATATAGTGATAAGATTGCTGCTGCTAATCAAGAAAATTCCTCCAATGGAGGAGAGCAGGTTACTGTGCCAAAAATGAATTTTCACAATTCTGCTCTGGCACGTTATCTCAGTATGATTTTGTACCGTAGCCGTGGTCAGCTTGATTCTGCACGTATTGACCTGCAGTATCTTGATTCGGCCTTTGTAAGCCAACCTGTATTATACAATTTTCCTAAACCTGCTTCTTTACAGCAGGAACTGGAAATTCCTTCTGGACAGGGTCGTGTAAACATCATTGCCTTTACTGGTAAATCTCCCCTTAAGGAAGAATCAGTCTTAAGGCTTTATTCTGATATCGGTGGCTTTTATTACAAAATTGCCTTTCCTGAAATGAGGCAACAAAGTAGTGTGGTTAGCTCCATTCAGGTGACTGCTATTCCTGCAGGGGAAATTTTAGAGGGAAACGCAACTCAGTATCCATCAGCTGTGGCTACTGTCTCCTTGGAGCCTCTAGAGAGTATTAGCAATATTGCCATAGATACCTTTGAGCAGCATAAAACCTTAATTTATTTACGGGCTATTCTTCGTTCTATTGGAAAATTTTCTACCTCTACGGTATGGGGAGCCTTGGCTAATGATACATCAGATTCTGGGATAGGATTGCTGTTTTCTGTGTTAGAATTAGCTTCTGTGGTGACAACGGAAAGTACGGAACGTGCTGATGTTCGTGTTGCCCGTTATCTACCATCCTTGGCTTGGGTTTCAGGAATGAATCTTGATCCAGGAAATTATATTTTGAATATCGAATATAAAAATGCTACTGGAGCTTTAGTGGCTTCAGAGCAAAAGAATATTACTGTTACCACGAGGGGACTGAATTTAGTGGAGGCTATATGTCTAAGATGAAATTATTTGGTGGATTTATTTGTGTTTTGCTGGTAAGCATCTTATTGGGTTGTGCCTCTGCTTCAAGTGTGGTTCCTGAATGGGTAACTGCTCCTGAATCAGCCTATAATTCAAATGAATATTTGGTGGCAGTAGGTAGTGGCGATGATAAAAAAGAGGCGGAAAATGATGCTCTTTCTCTGTTAGCCAGAAGTATTCAGCAAAATGTTGTGGCTACCACAGAAAGCAACAAAACCTTTGCAGGAAATGAAAGTACTGGTTACAACACGAACTATGATTATTCAGGTACGGTAATTGTAGCTTCTACAATCAAGGAGATTCCTGGAGTTACCTTTCCCCAGACTTGGATTGCAAAAAACGGTACAGTGTATACCTTAGCTCTCTTGAATCGTCAGGAAGCGGGAAACTTCTATCGCCAAAAGATTTCTGATTTAGCAGCTGTCGTAGAAAGTGAGATTGTATTTGCCAACAGTAATAAGGGGACCTTCGCTGCCCTGTCTGCACTCCAAAATGCTGTTCAGACAGCATGGGAAAATCAAGCATACTTAGATACTTTGGCAGGAATTAACTCCACTATGTACCGCTTTGTTACCTTAGAATATGGATCTGCCCGTGCAGTGGAGGTCTTGGCTACTCGCCAGAAGGAAAATATTGTGGTGGCGGTGGATATTGAAGGTGATTCTAACGGAAGAATTTCTGCTGTTCTCGAAACTATCTTGGCTGACTTAGGCTTGAAGGTTGCTGAGCCCTCCGATGCAACTGCTGCCTATCTGTTTCGTGGAAAGGTAACAATGGATGAGTTGCAATTTGATACTAAGTATGAATATGCTCGCTTTGTCCTGGACGTGGATTTGCTGGAAAAAGCCTCTGGTAAGATACTTTTTCCCTATTCTAAGAATGGTCGAGAAGCCCACGTCTCCTATTCAGAGGCGGTACAACGAGCCCATCGTACCCTAGAGGATGTTTTAAAGAAGGATTTTCTTTCTCAATTTATGTCTTATTTAACAACCTCTAATAAATAAGACCTACAAAGGATTTGTATATTCTTAGGTAAATCACCTCATTGTTTGCATTCTTTACCATTTATTGACATTTGTGCTATACTTCTTGCATTATGGCAGAATTATTAGCACCGGCAGGCAATGTTGAAGCATTGGATGCCGCCATCGGTGAAGGTGCCGATGCAGTATATTTAGGATTAAAATCATTTAATGCCCGTTCTCGTTCCACCAATTTTGCTTGGAACCAGTTCGAGGCAGCAGTTCAGTCTGTTCATCGTCAGGGAAAAAAGATTTTCGTTACCGTTAACACCGTTAGTGAAGAGCGGGAAATGGAACGACTTTATCGTTTTTTGGCATATTTGGAAAAAATTGGCCCAGATGCAATTATCGTTCAGGATTTTGGCGTCATTCGCATGGTACAGGAATTTTTCCCAAAGCTGACTGTCCACTCTTCTACCCAGATGAATGTGGCTAGTGCCAAGGCGGTGAATCTGTTGAGCAAGCAGGGCGTGAGCCGAGTGGTTCTGGCTCGTGAGTTGGGCTTGGATGAAATCAAGCATATTCGTCAAAATACCTCCGCTGAACTAGAAGTCTTTGTTCACGGAGCCCTCTGTGTCAGTGAATCTGGGCTCTGTCTTTTTTCTAGCTATCTTGGAGGAAAGTCCGCCAACCGTGGTATGTGTACCCAGGCTTGTCGTCGTATCTACACCGCAGAAGGTAGCGATAATCTGGAGCAGGGCTATTTCTTCTCTCCCGGTGACTTGCAGCTGGTGGAAAAAATCCCCGATTTAGTCATGGCTGGAGTAGATTCCTTTAAGATTGAAGGCCGCATGAAAAGTGCCGAGTACGTAGGAAGCGTAACTGCTGCCTACCGTTACGTCCTTGACCACTGGCAGGAAGACAAAAAGGGTGCTATTGCCACAGGCCAGCGTATCCTTTCCACCGACTTTGCTCGAGCAAAAACCTCCTTCTGGTACGATTTCAAATCAACGGAAGAAGAAAAGGTGGCAGAAAATGTGCTGAACCCTCATCAGGCTGGTGGAACAGGAATTTATCTTGGTACTATCGACAAGATGCGTACTGTAAAGAGTCAGCAAGAAGAAGGTGAAGAGCCAACTCCTGCTGTTGTAATGGCCACTTTGAGAGGTGGTAGCTACGATCCTGATCCAGGGGATTCCATCCGCTTGCATCGTAAAGACGATACTGGTCGTTCCAGCTACAAGGTAAAGATTGTAGAGCAGGAAGGCAATAATCGCTGGATTGATATTCCAGAAGGCTTTACCTCTGGAGACCCAGTATACTTGTTGCAGACAAAATCCATGTCCAAGCGGTACAAGCATGTATTGCCAGACAACCTCTCTCCCTTCCGTCGTCAGCCAGGAAATCAGGAGTTACCAATCTTGGATTTAACTCCTGTGGCTAAGGGTGAGCTTTCCTACTTCCCCGAAGGCTTGTACGTTCAGGTTTCCACCGTAAAGGACCTGTTCGCCGTACAGGGTGAATCCCCCGTTCGAGTAATTCTCGAGTTGAACTCCGAAACAAAGCGGGACTTGCTGGAAAAGAAGGTGGTGCTTCCTTTCTCAAAGAAGCAGGTGTTCATTTCCTTAGATCCATTCTGTGCCGCTTCTCAAGAGGATGATTTGGCCCTTACCTTGGATACCTTGGTGGAAATGGGATACAAGGGCTGGGTTGTAAACAATTTGGCTCACATCGGTATGCTCAAGGGCAAGGGAACCAACCTGATTGCAGGTCCCTATTTGTATACCTTTAACCGATGGGCAGCATCTTGGCTTGAAAACCAAGACATTGGTGCCTTTATCAGTCCCTTGGAGAATTCTCGCAAGAATCTGGAGGCCACCTTTGAAAGCCACCTGAGAAGTCGCATTCTTGTGCCAGTTTTTGCTTACCCAGCCCTGTTCCGTATGCGGTTCAAATTACCCGATTCCTATGACTTTACCTTTTTCAGCGACAAGGAGGGCATGACCTTTAAGGCTCTGTCCACTCCCGACGGCTCCTTTGTTATGCCTGAAAACCCCTTCTCCATTGTGGACAAGGTTCAAGTCCTGAAGTCAGCTGGTTTTAACCGCTACCTCATCGACATGTCCAAAACTCACGTTCAGAAGAAGCACTTTAAGCAGATTGTTGCAGCTATGCTGAAAAAGCAGGTGTTGCCAGAAACAAGCAACTTTAACTGGAAGGATGGCTTTTTCTCCCAGGAAAAGCTGGATGAATATAAGGCTGCAACTTTGCGGGCTCAAGAAGCTGCCGCCGCTGGAAAGAATCGGTCACGAGGTCGATTTGCTCCGCTGAATCCTGCTGGAGGTAGAGGCGGACGGCCTCATCCTGGCAAAAATGGTGGTGGCAAGCCCCGCAACCGATAATTTTTAGAAAATTACGTAAGAGGTGTACCCAAGGAGGATGTTGGGTACACCTTTTTTTTAGAAAACAGCCTCACATAATTCTGGTTGCTTCATTTCAAGAGAAAGGCTATTTGCTAAGGCCGCCTCTGCTAAATCTGCCATTTCCTGATGACTTGCTAGGAGCTGGGATTCCTGTACAGTATTTTGGAGTGCTTGATTTTCCTTTTGCCCTGAAAAACGAGGTTTAAAGTCCACATGCTCTGCCACAATCTTTATCTTTGAATGATTCTTTCCCTCTGTGTCCTGCCATCGGTTTTGCTTTAAGCGTCCTACCACTCGAATTCCCCGTCCCTTGGCACAATAGCTGGAACAAGAGGTAGCCAAAGCACCCCAAGTTTCAATATCAAAGAAGGATACTTCCTGTCTTCGTTCTCCTTGACTAGTGCGATAATTTTTATTTACTGCAATAGAAAACATGCAGATGGGAACTCCCTTTGCTGTTTCCCGTGATTCAGGGTCACGAACAATATTTCCTTCCAACACGATTGAGTTAAAATCGTCCATATAAAAAACTCCTTGAAAAAAATGTCTGTTGGGCCACCGTAGCTACATGGTGAAGTAGGTTATGCATTGCCTAGTGTGAGCAATGGATTTTTGGTCTCCCTTCTAGGCCTTCTTGCGTTGCGTCCTACAACTATATTATTCGCTTTAAAAATCGAATTTTTGCCAATTTTTCCTAGGATGAAGAAAAAAAAATTAAAAAAAAACACCATCTTTTTTCAGAGATGGTGTTTTTAGAAAAAATTAAGATTTTGGACTAGATTATAATCCCTTGATAAGCTTTACCATATACAACTGTACGTACATGTGTAGTTCTGCATGATCTTGAATCTTTTGCATTCCAGGTGTTTTGACCAAGGTGGTGGCCAAATTATTGATTCGCTCTGGAGTAAAGTTATTAGCCCGTAATGTGCGTAGGATTTTACGCATGTAATCTCGAATCAAGGAATTTACATCCTCTGTAAGATTGTCCCGTGCCTGCTTGCTGAGCATCCTGTTCCAGGCATGCTCGTAGGAGGACAATTCTCGCTCAATGGTAGAACCTTGTGGCACATAATGCTTTTCTGCTTCTAGAGCTGCCTGCTTCAGCTCTTCCTTGCGAGAAACAGCAGCAGTATCCTGTTGTGACAGTGGTGAAGGTACGTCAAAGGCTTCTGCCTCATCAGAAGCAATCATCTTCTTTTGAGTAGCCTGCTTGGCTGGCTTTTGCTTCTTTTGCTTAGGCTGTCCCTTGAAGAGGGCTACAAGCCAAGATACACCAGGAATAGTATACCATACTGGAAGTAAGATTCGTGCATCAGTGAGAATTTCTTCCTTGGAAAGCATTAAAAGCTCACTGTAGGGAGAAAGCTCCCCATCGGTAAACAGATGGATATGTCCAGTTACCAGCTCTGTCATTCCTCGGCTTTCATACTGTAAGGCCTTTAAGAAGGGTGCATTCAATAAGGCATAAAGAATGGGAGACTTGATTTTGACAGCATTTTCCAGAGTCTTTTCAAAGAGCTCTTGGTTCTTCATTTCTGGTACAGAGGAGAAGTTTTTTAGATCGTTGAAGCAATCCTTGGTGATTTGGTCTCGGATAGTTTCACGAGCATCGGTACACAGACGTACAATCAAGGGAAGCACCTTTGTTTTGAGCACATAGGTTTTAGTATTGTTGATTCCCTTGAAGGTGAGGAGGGAAGGTAGCTTGTTGTCCTCTGACTCTGTTGTGGCATTTTGAATATAATCATTTAAATCCTTGTCACTATACTGTCCTAACAGTGGCACACCACGGGAATCTGAGAACATGTTGATATTTTCCCGAGTAAAATAATAGGGAGGCTTATTCAGATTCAAGTCAAGGTTTTTGAGGGCAGTTTCCTTTTGCAGGCTTTGCTGTGCCTTGTTGCGGTAGGTGGTAACGCAGAATTCTAGAATATAGACGGATTGCAACAGGGAGATGTCTTCTGCAGTCAAATCGGTTGATTTTTCGTAATCCTGCCGAACGAAGAAACACAGCTGGTTCCACTGATAGAAGGTGTCGGAAGCATTTTTAATGGAACGAAGGGCTTCCTCGCTTTTTTGTGCCACTGTTTTGAAAAAATTCTTTATGGTCAAATCCTTGCCAGGGTTGGCTGCCTGAAGCTTTTTCAAGAAATAGTCGTGGAATTCGTCCTTCTGCAGCTTCAACTGGAATTTTGACAAGGCAATGGCCATTAAATCCTCAGTGGGCAAGGTGGTGGGGCAAAGGATTGAAGGCAAGGCCCGTGGCAGCTGAAGGCAGTACAGGGCAGTTTCCTTGATAGTATCCTTTCCTAGAGTTTCTCCCAAATAAACGTCTGCAGATTCATTCTTCAAAACCTCAGGGGGAGTGTTTTTAGGCAAATCTGTGTCGAAGGGATAGGGAATGGCAGGATTTTTTTTGATGTTTTGATAGACAGCAATACACTTGTCCAGATAATAGGGAATGACGATAACTTCCTTTTTTTCTGGATCTGCAGCTATGTAGAGAACCTGTCGCTCCTGAGCCAATTTTTCCAATTCCTTTTTTACAAGCTCTGTGGCGTTATTGATATAGGGTAAAAGATCTGCCTGCTCATTGGCATGATGCTGAGCATATTTCTTTATATAGTCACAAAATTCCGCCACATTTACCTGGGCACTTTTCTGATGTGTTGCATAGGATCGCAACAGAATTTGAATGTTCGATGTTGTTGTCATAGCTTTCATAATAGCAAAAAGCCCCTATAATAACAAGTAGAAGATTCTTGCTTGCCTTAGAAAGCTCCTCTTGGTATACTCAGGAAGGAGGATAGTATGAGGGTGGAAGCTTTACAGAAAATTATTGATACCAGCAAACGGATTGCATTTTTTGGTGGGGCAGGTGTATCTACAGAAAGTGGAATTCCTGATTTTCGTTCCCAGGATGGACTCTATGCTCAAAAATGGAAGTATCCTCCAGAGCAGATTTTAAGCCACAGCTTTTTTATGAAAAATACTGGGGAATTCTATCGATTTTACCGAGAAAAAATGATTTGTCTTTCTGCCAAACCAAATGGGGCTCACTTGAAGCTGGCTGAATTGGAAGCGGCAGGAAAAATGACTGGCGTGGTAACTCAAAATATCGACGGCTTACATCAGGCTGCCGGAAGCAAGAAGGTTTTTGAGCTCCACGGAAGTGTGCTTCGTAACAACTGTATGAAGTGTAAGTCTTTCTATGACGTGAATTTTATCTTGGATAGCGGCAAGGAAGGGGAGTCGGCTGTTCCTGTGTGCCCCAAGTGCGGCGGTATAGTAAAGCCCGACGTGGTGCTCTATGAGGAAGGCCTAGACAACGATGTCATTGAAGGGGCTGTGAATGCCATTGCCACTGCAGACACCCTGATTATTGGCGGCACCTCCTTGAACGTGTATCCAGCCGCCTCCCTCATCCACTATTTCCGAGGCAATACCATTGTCCTCATCAATAAGTCACCCACCTCCGCCGACTCCCTGGCCCAGCTGGTGATTTCTGAGGGAATTGGTCAGGTCCTAGGTCAGTTGAAAGTACGATAGGCGGGTAGGCTGACGGTCAGTTGAAAGTACGATAAGTGGGTAGGCTGACGGTCAGTTGAAAGTACGATAAGCGGGTAGGCAGAGGGCTAGATGGAGCTTGGAAGCAGGAGCTGTTCTACGCTGCCGTAGTCCTTGCTGGTAAAGGCATGGATGATTTTGTTTTCAATCTCGTCTGCCTGGGAAAGTCCGAAGCCTGCCGCCTTGAGCAGTTGGTTGAGTTCTTCTACCGAAAGCTGCAGCTGGGCTGCCAGAATCACCAGCTTGTCCTTCTTGGTTTTGTATCCCTCCTTCTTGGTAATGTCGGAAAAAAGCTGCTTGGAAATGCTGTCGGTGCCCTTCCAAATATCTGAGCGCTTTGTTCCTGGATGCTGTGCCAGATGGCGTTCTATGAACAGGTTCAACATGCCTTGGTAATCCTGCCCATAGGCTGGCTGAGGTGTGATATTCTTCTTCTTGTATTGAGCCGTCAGCATTTTCTGGATTTCCACTCTGCCGTCCCGCTCTGCATGATCCAAGGGCCGCAATCCCATTCTGTCTCGTAGCTCGAGGTCTGCTCCCTGTTCTAGTAAGAATTGCACAATATCCTTGTAATTACCCATTACTGCCAAGGTCAACAAGGAAAATCCTTCTGGTGCCTGGTAATTCACATCCATTTTTTCATAAATCAGATGCTTTACCAAGGAAAGATGGCCTCCGATGGTGGCATACATCAAGGCTATCTCCATGTCTAGTTGGCTAAGGAGTTTCGCATCCATGAGCTTTCTGAGCACTAGAGAAAGCCCCTTGCGAGCCAGAAGGCGAACTGGGGTATAGCCCCGCTTGTCCTGTACGTAAATATTTGCTCCCCGTTCTATCAGTAGGCAGGCTGCTTCTTGGGCAGAATGGTCTATGGCTTGCAGCAGGGGAGTGGAGCCATGGGGTGAAGTGATGTTGATGTCTGCCCCTCGGTCTAGCAGAAGCTCAATCATCTGGCAAAAATTAAGGCTGGCTGCCAGTAACAAAGGAGAGGTTTCCGTGCTGAAACGATTGACCTTGGCACCATTGTCCAGCAGGAGCTTTGCAAAATCCAAGGCATTTATGCTAACTGCAGCGGTAAGGGGTGTAAGGCCATAACTATCACGGATATCAACAGAGGCTCCGTGGGCGATAAGGAGCTTGCCTGCTTTGAGGGCATTTACTTGGGCTGCGGCAATCAGGGCAGTGCGACCGTGGCGATCTTCTTGCTCAAGGGAAACATGGGCATTCAGCAGGAATTCCACCTGTCGTACAGCATCCATCATGGCCACCGTTACGAGTAAGGGAGGACAAGAGGTTTTAATGTGACAGGCAAAGGGAGTCAGATTGAAGATTTCAGGTACCATGCCAGAAACATAATGGTTCATAATATGGGCATCGTAGCTGAAGGTAACAGAATAGGTGGCCCCAGCTGCTTCCATGGCTTTTTGCACTGCAGGAGAAAGGTGGGGATTGGGGATGAAATCTGATTCTACAAATTTTTCGTTAAAGCCGAACTGCAGCAGCTCCTGTGCCAAGGCAAGGTAATCATCCGTCATGAGATAGGTATATGCCTTGCCGTCCAGCTCAGGGATTGCCACCTCCACAATCTTAATCTTTTGTGCTTCATCATAATACTTGTACTGTGCTTCCATACAACTGCTCCTTGGTAAATGATGAAGATAGTATACCGCAAACAAATTACCTGTTGGTCGCTTTTTAGGCGACTTTTTTTTGGGAGGAGAGGTGAAAAAAAGTCGCCTGTGTGAAGGCGACTTTGTAGGTGGGGCTTACCGAACGTTGCGAACCACTCGGAATGCGATGGGATGGGGACCAACCATAATCTCATAGTCTCCGGGATCAAGTTTTCCACGGCTAGAGGGGTTTGAAATTGGTCCTCGGATGACACGACAGGGAACTTCCCTACGATCTGTTCGTCCTCCGGAGCTGTATTGTATTTCCCCATACACTGGTCCTCGTGGATTTGTGCTATTGCCACTCATTTGATAGTAGGTGGTGCTGTACCAGTCCCACACCCATTCGTATTTATCACTTGCCCATTCTCCGCCGTTGTATGGATAATCATTTTTTAACACACCCTTTCTCGCTGCAAATTCCCATTCGGCTTCGGTAGGTATCCGGTAGCCGTTGGCGTTCCAGTCACAGGTGATGTTGGCAGCTGCAGTGGTTTTCCAGTTGTTACGGTGGGCATATTTGTTGTTTGCTCTTTCTGTGTAGCCATCGGGATATATATCGATCTCGTACATCCATTGCTCCAGGGTAATTGGTTGCTCGCTGACGTAGAAGCTACTGACTGTCACTGTGTGGGCAGGGAATTCTCCTTCGTTCCATCTTTCCTTTTTCGACAGGTCGGTGTTGCCCATGGTGAAGGTGCCACCCTGTACCAGCTTCATGCCGTTGTTGGCCTGTGCCATCAATGGTACAACCATACTTGTAGCCAGTGCCAGAACCAGTGCTATTAACTTGCGTGTTTTCATGCGTTTCTCCTTGTAGGAAATAGGTGTTGTGGATTGAATGTGGTCGCTGTTTTGGCGACATTTCGGGATGGGGAATGTCCATTACACTCACACCATCCCTAAACACAAGATGTTACATTTTATTTTGATATTGTGTAATAAGAGATAGTAATTGCTCTGTTTTTACCGAAGGCTTTCTTTTACGTATTAGGTCAAGAACTGTTGTATTGTCATTAGATCTGAATGGATTTGCTCCTGCTTTTAATAACAATTCAACACTTTCCAATGAGCCATTGATTATCCCATACATAAGAGGTGTAAATCCATCAATGTCCCGTGTATTAATTTTCGCTCCAGCATTCAGTAATAACTCAACACTCTTGGTTGCATTATGAGAGGTGGCAAACATAAGAGCTGTTAGTCCCTCTTCATCTTTTTCATTGACATCAGCACCACATTCCAATAATTGTTTCACGATTTCTGTTGGAGCGTTGTCGTATACAGCGTATAAAAATGCGGAACGTGCTTGAAGATCATCGCATATAATCATATTCCCAGCTCGTAACATATCGAATATATCCATTTCTCGTTGCATGGCAGGATGGGTACAAGTACTCCTATCACAGGTTTCTTCGATGTCACAGGTTTCACATAATGCTTCTTGAGCAAGTTCACACATCAATTCATAATTGTTCAAAATATTCTCCTTCAAAATCTGGATTCTAAAATTTCTTTTGAATTCAGATGTTTTCTATTGTGTTATTTTTAGAAGTTCTGTTGCCATTCTTTTGACATCACTAGCATCTAGTCCAATTTTATTTTTATTTAAGTTATCATCTATCATTGATATAATGTAGCGAAGCCATTTTTGATGGTAATGTCTCGAATTTTTATAAACACTTTCTCTATTTTTAAATGTTGAAACCTGTTTCCAATTTGTATGGGTTTTATCAATTTTTTCATACCAAGCATATGATACGAACCAAGATGCCCCCATTGTTGTCAGAATCTCTCCACCTTCAAAATGAAAAGGATGTCTCATAGAATTTCCTCCTATAGTTAATCTTTATACACTTTTCTGTGCCATTGTGGTTTAGTATAATATATAGCGGTTATGAGAACAGATTGTTAATTAATCAAAATTCTCCCTCCTTCACATCCCTCAAAAAAACTCCCCGCCACACCAGCCTCATCCCAAGACAGGGGCGGTGTGGTGGAAGTTCCGATTGTGAAATTATTTTAATTCTTTGTGACGGGGATAGTAGAAGACATCCACATTATTTTCTGCAAGATGACTCCTTCTGTTGCATCGGGAGTACTGATGGTTAGAGTGTGCACTTGCTGTCCACCCGCCACCTTAAAACTTGCAGCTATACCTTCATCTCCAGAGGTCACGGTGTACTTATATGGTCCACTATAACCAAACATGACCGTACCGTCTTTGTTAAACTTGAATATTTGAGGTGTGTTCAAATCTCCCCATATTGTCGATACAAAGGGATCTTGCTCGCTACTTGGTGCAATATCTACTGCATTTGTCATCTTGGGGGCACTCGCACACCCCGTCAGGGAAACCAGTCCCAGCACTGCCATCACCAGTAGGGCGGCAACAAGTCCGCCTCCCAGTCCATTCTTCTTCAAAGCTTTCATAAAAGCTCCTCCTTCGTTCCAGCAAAAGCAAAAGCGTTCACCAGAAAACTATTCTATAAAATCATGTCTTTTGTGTTGAATTACAACAGAAACATGATTCTATCGATATTTTTACACATTATAATATCGATGTCAATGTGAAATCAAATGTATTAAACATTATATTATAATGTGAATGAATGAGGCTTTAGATTCATAATACAAGGATGTCTCTGCAACAAACCTTCATCGCCAACCTCCGGTATTTCCGCAAAAAACGAGGGCTGACTCAAAAGGATTTATCCGTCTACCTGAACAAGGGCTACAACTACATCAACTGCATAGAAGGCGGCAACTCCTTTCCGCCGCCTGATGTGATAGATCAAATTGCCAAGATTCTGGAAATTGACCCAGCCCAGCTTTTCCTTAAGGACGGTTCTCCTGAAAGCCTCCGTCATAATGGCAGCCAGCAGTTCTCTCAAGAAATTACCGACCACATCATGAGTCGCTTGAAAGAGGTTATTGCCCAAGAGGTTCGCCAAAGCCTCAATCCATAGCTTCATCCTCTCAATCCCCTCGTCTTTTACACTATAGCATAGCCACATAACAAAAAAGTCGCCTGGGAGGCGACTTTGGAATTTTTTTGAAGAAAAATGATGTAGGGTGCAGCTATTAAGCCACACCCTTGGAATGTATCTTTTTTTAAGCGTTTTCCAGCTTTTCAATTTGCTCGGAAAGCAAAGGAATCAGCTGCTTTTTGCGGGACACCACGTTCTTTAGAATGAAGATATTTTCCTCTGCACGAGGAATCTCTGCTACCTGCAAGAATTTTTGATCTGCTGCCACCAACATAATGCTGGTAAGGTTGATGATGTCTGTTACCATTAAGGCAGAGAAGAGGCAGCTACGACTGGAACGTACAGATTCCAGAAGCTTAAAGAATTCTTCCTTGCGGTCAAGAACCTCGGAAGGTGAGCTTACTTCAATCTGGCTTACAGTGAACTTGTGGCCCTTCTCGTTGAATTCCTTCATATCCTGCTTTGTCACATCTTCTGCACTGCGACCCTTCAAGCTGCTAGAAGCAGTGATAATATCCTGTCCCAAGGTCTGGATGTCCAGATTGGTGATGTTGGAAAGATATTCTGCTGTTTCCCGATCTTCATCGGTGGTGGTGGCAGACTGCAATACCAAGGTGTCGGTGAGGATTCCACACAAGAGAATTGATGCAATTTCCCGTGGAATAGACACGTGGTACTGGCGGTACAGGTTAGTAACGATGGTACAAGTAGCTCCTACTGGCCGGTTAATAAAGGTAATGGGATAGCGGGTAGAAAAGCTTCCCAAGCGGTGGTGGTCAATTACTTCCCGAATCTTATAGTTTTCCAAGCCTTCTACAGCCTGGGAAAGCTCGTTGTGGTCCACAAGACATACCTCAATGCAGGGCTCATTCAAAAGGTCGCTTTCAGAAATAACACCTACAACAGTATTGTTGTCATCAATTACTGGTAACGTACCTCCTGGTGCATGCTGCAGAATAGGACGTACCTTTTTGATGGCGTCGTTAATGTTTAAGGGCGCCAGCTCCTGATTTGCCATGGAGGATACTGGAGATGAGTAGATAATGAGCATGGAGGTGGCAGAGGTGTCGTAGGGACTGATCAACAGAGATACGCCGTTCTTTTCTGCCAGCTCTCGAATTTCTTTGTCAGGTGTATAACCAGAGGTTATGATAATTGCCCGTACCTTTTGCTTTGCACAGTACTCTTGAATTTCCTTGCGGTCACCGGTAATGACAATAATATTTTTTGCATCATGCATTGCCAATCGCTTTTTGAAGGTCTCGAACTGGGAACCTGCAACCAAGGTAAAGCACTTAAACTGCTCGTCCTCGTTAAAGGTAATAACAGGTTGGGCAGAAAGTGTTTCGCTTACTAATTCAATGGAGGTTGTAATAGCTGCTGACTTTTCTGGATTTACAATCTTCAGCACATTTTTTGCAAAGGCACTGTAATGCAGCAAGGAAACATATTGATTATCTTCCTTTACAACAGGCAGCACCTTTCTGTCCCTCTCCTCCATGGCATTTACAGCCTTCCATAAAGAGGTATCATAATTTACTGTCTCACAGTTATGAGTCATGTAATAGCTTACCTTGGGGATAAGGTCTGGAACATACTGTGGTGCGGGAACGGAAAATCTTCCCAGAATGTATTCAGTCTGGGGAGAAAGATTTCCTGCTCGAGCAGCAACATATTCTGTATTGCCCATAAGCTGCTTTAGCCGGGCATAAGCGGTAGCGGATATAATGGAATCTGAATCGGGATTGCGGTGTCCGATAACATATACTGTTTTCATGGGGTGAAACTCTCCTCATTTATATTAATTAAAATCTACATATTATATTAGTGTATCATTATTATAATTCTGTAACAAGTACAAATTTTTTTCATATTGTAAAAAAAAGTCTAAATGATTAAAATGATGAATAGAGATTAGATGCAGGATTCTGTTGAAGTCAACCTCATCTATTTTGGAGGAAAGCATGAATTACATTTTTTTAGGGCCTCCCGGAGCAGGAAAGGGAACCTTAGCTGCTAAAGTTGCTGTGGAATACGGTATTCCCCATATTTCCACCGGAGATATTTTCCGTACCGCAATCAAGAACCAGACTCCACTGGGAGTAAAGGTAAAGGCAATCATTGATTCTGGAGCCTTGGTAAGCGATGATTTGACTGTTGAGCTGGTAAAAGATCGATTGTCCCAAGCAGATGTAGCCAATGGCTTTATTCTGGATGGCTTCCCCAGAACAATTCCCCAGGCCGAGGCTCTGGAAGGAATTGCCAAGGTAGATGCTGTTGTTAATTTTGATATTGCTGACGAAGGTGTAGTGGAGCGACTTTCTGGCCGTCGTGTATGTAAGGGTTGTGGTCAGAACTTCCATGTTACCTTTTTGCCTCCTGCCAAGGAAAACATCTGCGACGCCTGCGGGGCTGAATTATACACCCGTGACGACGACCAGGTAGAAGCAATTTCCCACCGCTTGGTAGTATATCGCCAGCAGACTGCACCCCTCATCGATTTCTATCGGGAACGGGACAAGATTGTAGACATTGACGCTCGCCCCGCCACAGAAGCTATCCTGGACCAGTTCCGAGAAAAATTCAAGAAATAAGTTTTCTATATGAATAAGCAAAATCCCAGCTGGAACAAAGTCGTTTTCGCTGGGATTTTTTTTTGCAGGGTAGGACAATCTCTTACAGCAAACCTTGTACCACATCCAGCGGGAGATTGGTGCCTTGAGCTACTTGCTCTGGGGAAAAATTCATGGAAAGAAGATTTTTTGCTGTCTCCAACTTGTTTTCGTAGGCTCCTTGTTCAAGCCCTTGCTCAATTCCTTGCTGGAGTCCTTGTTGAAGTCCTTGTTGAAGTCCTTGTTGAAGTCCTTGTTGAAGTCCTTGTTGAAGTCCTTGTTGGAGTCCGGCTTCATGGCCTCTATCGAAACCATTTTCATATGCATCGTATTCTATATCAGCCATTTTTAATGCCAGTGTCATAAACGACCTCCTTTCAATGGAATTGTTTTTCAGTGTGGTGATTTTGTTGAAAATTTCTTGTGTTAAAGTGGATTCCACCACACCATCCTGTAAATAATGATAAAATGCTTGAAGTTTCTGGTCAAGGGCTGAAAGCTCTGTGGCTTTGGTGTTCAAAAAGATGCGGAGAGAACCGTCTTTTAGTTTGAGCCCTTTATCCTCATTGCAGATGTACTGGAAGGTGTAACGAGGATAATTTCTGTCAAAAGGGTCAAAAGTACAAATGAAGATGAGGATGTTTTCTGGTAAATCCCGATACTTGGTTCCTGTTGAGGTGGTGCTTACATCTGCAACACTTTGGTAGTAACGGCTCCGTTTGGGTAGTTCCTTCTTGTGACCAGTTTGCACTTCTACGTTGATAATGCGATTTTCATCCCTTAAAAATACGTCCATAATGATTCGCATGGAATCAGGATCAGTTTTGTGCTCGTCTTGGGCTGAAAGGTAACGTATTTCTCCAATCCGTACTCCAAGAATCAGTTCCACCACCTGACGACAAATGTGTTCATCGTGCATCACCCGGGAAAAGATAAAGTTATCAGTAAAGGTTAAGCTTTCCCACTTTTTCTGCAATTCTGCTTCCGTTAACATTATTCCTCCAAGTTTTTTCTTTACATATAGATTATAGGGTTGAACGTGTAAAAAATTGCATTTTTCCAGAAAAAAATCCATTTTTTATAATTTTTTTCTGCCACCCAAGTTTTTCCCAAAATTCCCTCCTCAAACCCTAGACAAACAATAAATTAGCTTGTACTATCCATCTAGTATTTTAAGTGTCTGGTTAGTTACTACTTACCAACCAGTGTATTGGAGTGTAAAATTGTATCTTGGCGTAAAAAAAGTTGGCTTGTTCACAGGAAATTTCTTGACTAAAACTGCTTCTGCGGTACAATCCCTGAACACAACACAACACAACACAACAC
>JAXJGY010000015.1:0-43421 GCA_036300185.1 Treponema sp.
ATCATTACCACCGTCAGCTGCATTTTCTGCTGGATTTCACGAATTAAGGACAAGATGGAGCGAGTTGTCTGAGGGTCTAGGGCACTGGTGGCCTCGTCACAAAAGAGGATATCAGGCTTGTTGGCCAAGGCACGGGCAATAGCAATTCGCTGCTTTTGACCACCGGAAAGCTGACTAATGGGAGAATTTCCTCGGTCAGCAAGTCCCACCAATTCCAGCAGCTCCGCTACCCGCTCCTTGATTTGGCTTTTGGGAGTACCACAAATCTCCAAGGGATAGGCAATATTTTGGGCGGCAGTACGGGAGGAAAAAAGATTGAAGCTCTGGAAAATCATTCCAATACGGCGACGGCGCTGAATCAGAGCCTCACCCTTCAGATGATCCACCTGCTGCTCATCGTATAAAACGGAGCCTGAGTCAGGTTCCTCCAAGAGACTAATGAGCCGCACCAAGGTGGACTTTCCTGCCCCACTTTTACCGATAATCCCATAAATGCTGTTGGAGGGAATAGTGAGGCTTACATCCCGAACTGCATGAACTGCCTGGTTAGCAGCATCAGCGTCATTTTTTGAGCTAGACTTTCCACCAGGAACAGAATAGGTACGAACAAGATTTTTTAGTGTGATTTGCACAAAGTACCACCTTAAAATAGATTCGGCAATTATACTTTATAGAATGGAATAAATCAATGTAGGCTACAACAATAAAAAAAAACAGCCGGGAATATGAAGTTCACTTCAGCCCCGGCCGCTTTTAAGAAAAAAGTAAAATTAGTATGTCTTACAGATAGGCTCGAAGGTGTCTACCTTCAGTGAAGCTCCACCAATGAGACCACCGTCAATGTCGCTCTGTGCCAAAAGGGCTGCAGCGTTGCCAGCGTTCATGGAACCGCCGTACTGAATGGTGGTGGCTTCGGCAACGTCCTTACCAAACATATCAGCCAAGATTCCACGGGTAAACTTGTGGATAGCCTGGGCATCTTCTGGAGTAGCAGTCTTTCCTGTTCCGATAGCCCATACAGGCTCGTAAGCAATAGTAACCTTCTTCATCTGCTCAGCAGTTACATCAGCCAAGCCCTTGCGAGTCTGCTCTTCACAAACAGCCTCTGCCTTGCCAGCTTCACGCTCTTCCAAAAGCTCTCCAATGCAAAGCACTACATCCAAGCCTTCTGCCAGGGCAAGCTTTACCTTCTTGTTGATCATAGCGTCATCTTCTTTGTAGATGTGGCGGCGCTCGGAGTGACCAAGAATTACAACCTGAACTCCCAAATCCTTCAGCATGGCAACAGAAACTTCTCCAGTATGGGCTCCAGAAACCTCTGTAGACATGTTCTGGGCTCCCAACAGGATGTTTGTTCCCTTAACCACCTGGGAAACAGCGTCCAGATTAGTGAAGGAAGGAGCAATCATGTACTTGTTCTTTCCGTCCTTAAGGGCTTCTACCAATCCCTTGGCCAATTCAACGGCCTCACCCTTAACCTTGTTCATCTTCCAGTTACCAGCAATGTAGTATTGTCTCATGGCAAATCTCCTATTGGAACTAGTATACCTCTTTCTTTCACTTGTGGCAATGGAGGAAAGACGGCTGTTTTATTCCTTAACACCAAACCTTGGACCGAAATCCTTGGTAGCAGATCCCCCCTTGTACATTTGACGAGCAGATATTTTATTTCCATAGTTATTACAATAAACATCCCTTCTAAGATAAAGCCAAAACAAAGGTGTTTCATATTTTTCATCTAAAAGTAAATCAGACTCTATGAAGGAAGAAGCCAAAAGACTTCCTCTTCCTCTTTTTTCTTCTTCTTTTGTTTCTGTTTTTCGTTCTTTATCTATTGTCATATTCATAAGCTCTGTTGCAAACGTAATGACTTCTTCATTTGTATAAGTAAAATCACTTACAAAACTATCAATATCAGAATATTTTTTTTCACCTGTTTCTGAAACTGGAGATATATCTTTAATGGCAGAGGCCAAACTTTGACCACAATGAATCTTATATAATAATGAATCTAATCCTGCAGCGATACTCTGGGGATCCATAGATTTTTTTCCAGAAGCTAAATATCCAAGATACATCGTTGCCAAATATCCTGTACGATATCTAGATTGAGAAAACTCACCATCTAAAGGGTATTTTTCTAAAAAATTCTTAATGTATTTTTTTTCCATGCCATTTTCTAAAATCAAATTTTTTGTAATTTCTCTCCAAATAATCCTTGTTCCCCCACCTGCAGCTTCCGCAGTCCCTTCTCTGAACCAAAGAGGAAAGGTATCATTATACAAATCTTCTAATTCAGGGGATCTTCCCAGATAGCCACAGGTTAAAGATTCACACATAAGGGCATGCATCATTTCATGGATAATATGGGATTCTAACTCTGAACGAGAATCAGCAGTCAATGAACCATCATCATTCCAGTCAAAGTTGTTATATTTCACCAAAAGCCCATATTCCGTATGCACAGACTCATCAGGTGTATCACCACGAGCATCATTAGCAGAAAATGCTGCAACTACAGAATCTGAAGAGGTAGGATTTAACACTACACCCATTCCAACTTCGTAATAATCCTTTTCCATCCAGCCAAAGGTTTTGGGAAAGGTAGCTATCAGTTTATGTACAGATTGAGGAACGATTTCATCTCGTAAAATTTGGAGCAAATGCAATGCCTTTGGAATATCTTCCCCCTTCTGACCCCATAAAGCATTCTTGAGATAATCATTATTACGAGAAATTTCCTGCGTTTTATTGTATTGGTAATCTGAAAGTACTGCATTGCTTGGAGTGGAAGGTGTACTTACAGGATTTGAAGGAGAAGTAGCTGGTTCTGATGGTGAATCAGAGGCAGAAGAGCCAGGAACCTCATCAATGAAGGTAGGATCAAGCACCTGAGAACAAGCAATTAAAAAGAAAAAAACACAGATTGCAATAACAAGTAGCTTCAAACTTAGTTTACCTTTAAAAAATCTTTTCATGACAGGTTTCCTCTAAGAAGTAAAATGCTTACAAGATAAGCATATACTATCATGAGTAATTACAGAAATCAATCGTCTTTAGCACGAGCCTATTCTAAAAACTTGTTATACTCTGCTAGGGCTTCCATAATCCTTTGGTACAAGATACGGCTTTTTTCCAAGGTGGCTCGCTGGGGATTGGATGAAAGACCAGCTTGTTCATAGAGCATGTCCAGCTGCTGTTGACTGGGAAAGGCCAAGGCGGCACTTTCGTGATAAGGGCTGGTACGAATTGCTTGATCAATAGTGGCCAACTGAGAAATTATCCTGCTGAAGGCTGTTTCAAAGTTAGGGCCATCCTGAAGCACTAAGGTTTCCTGACACAGAGATAAGCCTTTGCGGGCAGCCTTGTAAAGCTGGAACAAACCATCTTTTAACTCAGAGTAAAGCTGGTGAAAATGTTTTTTAATTTCCTGCTGCTTTTCCTGAAATTTTTCTCTAGCTTTTTCTTGGTTTGCAAAAAACTCCTGTCTTTCTTGAGGACAGGGAGGCTCTTGCAAAAGGGATTCCAGAGGAAAGGCTTCAATCCCAGGAATTGCCAGACTTTGTGGCGTAAGGGAAAAGTTTTTTGTTTCTGGGTGGGCTGCCACCTTGCTTTCAAACCACCAAGCGTACAGCTCCATTCGTTGGTCTGTAATTACAGGCTCCCCTGTGTAGGATTTTTTTACAGAAATATCAGCGGAAAAAAGAGCTGACACCTGGCTGTGCTGACTGGGCATAAGTCGAGTGGAATTTTGGTGGGTCTTTTCTTCAAAGGTGCTCCCATGGGCATGGGTTCTCTTACCAGGAAAGGATAAATCCACCGCAGCTAAAAAGATGCGACGGCAGCCACAGAGCCGAGCCAAGCCCCAAGCACTAGTGGCCACAGAGCCTCCTGCTCCCAGCTCTCCCTTATCTAGCCCATGGCTAGAAAAAAACTTTCCTACAGGATACAAGGAGGAACACAGCACCACCTCTTGGCAGGGAAAACGGAACACAGAAGGATAGGCTGCCACTTCAGTAACCAAGACGGAAGACGGGGATGAAAGGCCTGCAAGATGGCGGGCATTCCAATATTGTGGATCACCCAAAACCACAAAGTCAGGCTCCACCCCAACACGAAGACAGGCTCTTAAGGCAGTATCCACCGCTATCAGCAGACATCTCTCCTTGATTTCCTTCAGATGGGGAAGAATCTCATCTAAGGAGGGCCCCGCACCTATCACACAGGCATCTAGATTCCAGCCTAAATTTTCGTAACGCTTTACCCCGTCACAGGTAGCCAGAGCCTCCAGATTGCGACAGCTATTTCTAAGCCACAGCTGGCCAAATTTTTCCAAGGTACGGTTATTGATGGCATCCTTATCTCGGTTTCGCTGAATCAAGGTATGAAGACCATCAAAATATTGTTGATTATGGCTGGTGTGAGCCTTGTTCCAGATACAGTGACATTTTTCAAGGCCAAAGCTTTCTAAAACCCCCAGTACCGACTGATGAGAGGCCCCCACCAGCAAGGCACATTTTTCCAAGGAGAAAACAGGCTCAAAATCTATACACCACAGGGCAGCGGCAAAGCAAGCCACATCAGGCTCCACCAGCACGATTCCTGCAAAAGAATTTTTCCCTAATCCAGTTTTAATTTGCTGACCAGCTTGAGCTGCAAGCATGATTTCGGCGAGAGACACAAGACCGTAGCCTAAGCCAAAGCCCATGAACACTGGAACCTGCTTTTGGGAGGCTTCCATTTCCTGCAGTAAAGATTGAGCAAAACGCTGGCCTTCCTTTTGAGGATCATAGCGGGAATGGAGGGCCTGTCCACCAGCTCCAGTTACTACCCCAGTCCAGGCCCCTGTTTTTGCCTGCTTCAAAGTCCAGCCACAGGGAAAGTTAACTATTTTTTCAGCTGAGGCAGGTTCTGCAACAGGGAGAGCTCCCAGAAGCTCATCTTTCATCATATCATAGAGCTGGGGAAATCGTTCCTGCAACAGGGTAAGATTTTTATTCCAGATAGAATTCAATGGTCATTCCCTCCGTTACAGGTGTTCCCGCTGGTGGATTTTGTGCCACCACATAGCCATCTCCCTTGATTACGATATTCAGCTTATCGTGGGTAAGGAGGGCTGTAAGACTCCGCTTGGGAATACCAGTGAAATCTGGCAGAAAATTTACAATTTCAGGCAAGGAACCAGCTGGCACGGAAATAAGACCTGAATGAGCCAAGCTTGCAGCACTTTCACGGGAAAGTCCCATGTGGTCAATAATAACATCTGCTGCTTCTGCCACCACAGGAGCAACAATACGTCCTGCATAGGTTTCGCCCTTGGCCTTAGTAATAACAATGTACAGGATAACCTGGGGATCCTCTACAGGGAAAACGGCGATACAGTTGGAAATAAAGTCCGTATCACTATAACCTCCCGTGGAGGTATCAATCATCTGGGCAGTACCAGTTTTTACACCAATAGAAATATCTCCCAAAGCAGCTCTATGTCCTGTTCCCACCTGGGCGGTGGACTTCATACATTCCAAGATATAGGCTGCTGTAGCATCTGAAAAAACTCGCTGACCTGCTGTGGGAGTGTGAACTAGAACATCATTATTGTCTCCATCGGTGATTCGTGACACAACGGAAAGCTCCAGTGGAGTACCGTGGTTTGTTATGGCAGTGGTAGCCCGCACCATTTGCAGGGCAGAAACACTTATTTCCTGTCCAATAGAAATAGTAGGCTTAGAACGGCCAGACCATAAACGATCAGAAGGAGTCTTTACCAAGCCAGCTGTTTCTCCAGGCAAATTTACTCCCGTCCTTGAACCAAAGCCCAGCTCCTTTAACTTATTGATAAAATATTCCGAGTTGATTTTGGCACTCATCTGGGCTAGGGCATCATTACAGGAATACTGAAGAGCCTCCTCCGCAGTAATGGATCCATGGTGGTCAAGGCAGGTAATACGCACTCTTTCTCCGTTGGCAGTACTTACATCGTAGCGTCCATCGCACACAAACTTTTCGTCACGAGAAATTAAGCCAGCATCAAAGAAGGTAGCCACAGAAAACACCTTAAACACAGAGCCTGGCTCATAGGCAACTACTGCTGGCCTATCTTGACGCTGGGCAGGAGTGGAATTACGGTACTGGTTCAAATCTACTGAAGGAAGGGAAATATAAGATAGAATCTCCCCTGTTTTTCCATCGGCAGCCACCATCATAACACTTTCCGCTTGAGTTGACTCCATGGCATTTAAAGCTATTTTTTCTAATTTATATTGAAGGTTTGCATCAATGGTAAGATAGATGTTTTGGCCATCTCGGCTTTCTCCCGCATTTTGACTAAAAACTGGAGCTAAATCTCGCTGCATGGAATATTCTATTCCAGCCAAGCCTTCTCCGTCATCTCCCATAAAACCAATAAGCTGGGCAGCTAAATCATGCTCAGGGTACACACGACCAGGAATCGTATCAAACCGTAAACCAGAAAGCTCATTATCTTGAATCAAGGTTTTCAATATATCGTATTCTGTTTCGTCCAGTCGTTTTTTTAGATAAAAGACTCGAGAAGATTCTTGAATAGACTGAATAATTTGGCTTGGATTCATCTGCAAGGCTGGAGCAAGTACGTTGGCAGTCTTTTCCACATTAGAGATGGCCGAAGGTGTAACAGAAAGATGGTAAAAATTGGTGGAAACTGCCAGTGGCTTACCGTTTCTGTCCACAATGGTTCCTCGCACCATTTCCTGCTTACGAGCCTGACGAACAGGTACCTCCTGTACTGCAAGTAATCCAAAGGTTGCAATGATATAAATTGCTGCCAAGCCTGTAATGATGGCAAAAACTAAAAAGCGTTTGCGGGATATAAATTCACTCATTTACCAATAATCCTTCCCAACACATTTTTTACCGACACAAAGCCATAGTCCCGAGAATCAACAGACTCTTCATAATTATCTCCCAGTGCCAGAATCATGCTAGAGGGAACCTGCTGATTATGCTTGAGCTTTTGATACTGAGACTCTGTCAATGGAATGCTTTTTTCATTCACAGTAAGACTATACCCGAAATCATGGGAAAATTCTAGTCGGTCTCCAGCCACTGCCACACATCGCTTGATTACCCCTCGGTTATTATAAAAATACAGTACCACATCACCCCGCTGAGGTTCCTTCCATTGAATCAAAAGTTCATCTCCAAAAGGTTTTACTAAGCCAAAGGATAGCTTGTTAACAAGGATTTGACTTCCAGAAGCAATGGTAGGTTCCATAGAGGAGCCGGAAACTCTCAGCAGGTCAAGACAAAAAAGTTTTATACCAATACCTACCAATAAGCCCACCACCACAAAAACTAGGGGATGTATATGTTTAACAGAAGATTTTTTTCCACCTTTTTCTTCAACACAAAGGTGTTCACTGCAATCATGTTTTTTTTCAGTTTCCATCTTTAATATTCTAATATGGCATTTATTTTATGTCGATAGAAGATGTATGGAAATTATCACCTATATGGACAACCGTAAGGTTAATTTTGGCTCCCAAGCAAAATTCGCACGAAAGCTGGAGCATCCTCGTAAAAAACAAAACCACAAGAAATTTTCCTTTCCTTCCAAGGCCATCAATGCGTATCGTTATGGAAACTCCCCGTCTTCCATCGCATTACAAGAAGGTTCATCAGCATTTGTGGAAAAAAGCCATGATATTTCCAAAACCATACTGTGGTATCTTACCCATCGCTTGTTCCGAATCCTATTATTGGTGTTAATGGCAGCCATGGGTGTTGGGCTGACCCTCGGCATAAGAAATCTTTCTAGCTATCTTGCAAGTAAAGCTCGTCTTGTAAATCTTCCCTTTTTACCTGCAGAAGAAGTAGAAATTCTTGATTCTGCCATGTCTCGCTTTGCCTTTATGAGTGAAAACGAGGTTGACGCCAGTGGAAACATTCTCATTGACGGAAAGGAAATCTCTCTAGCAGAAATCAGCTTTAACCAGCCTGTTACCTTCCAAAGCTATACAGTACAAGGCGGAGACACCATTTCTGGCATTACCTATAAGTTTGGTCTTACAAATATTTCCACCCTCATTGCGGTAAACGATATTGGCAATGTACGCCAGCTTCGCTCAGGACAAAAACTCAAGGTTCCCTCAGTAGATGGACTACTCCACACCGTAGCAGCAGACGAAACACTGGAAGGTCTCTCAGCTCGCTACAAGGTAACAGTGGAGGATATCCTTGACGTAAACGACTTGGATACAGCAAGCTTAAACAAGGGACAGCAGCTGTTTATCCCTGGAGCCAAGATGGATGCCACCTCCCTGCAAAGGGCCATGGGAGAGCTCTTTATCTGGCCCCTCAGTGGTGGCTATCGCATTTCATCTCGCTTTGGACCTCGCCTTGATCCCTTTACTGGAGTGCCTTCTTCCCACACAGGAATTGACTTGGCCATTGTTCAGGGAACTCCCATAAAAGCTGCCATGAGTGGAAAAATTGCGGTAGTGGGATATACCAATGTTTACGGAAATTATGTTATAATTGACCATGAAAACGGCTATCAGACCCTGTATGCCCATATGCAAAAGCCTGCTCCAGTAAAGAAGGGGCAGCGGGTGGCTCAGGGAACGAGAATTGGTGCTGTAGGTAATACCGGTTATTCCACTGGTCCCCACCTGCACTTTACCGTTTACAAGAACGGAAAGCTTATTGATCCAGAAACCGTTCTAAAGCGATAGGGGATGGATGTCCACTTGGACTCCTTCTCCAAGGGAGGAGTCCATGCAATCTGTAGCAGTATGCCTTGGTTGCCGTAGAACCATCAACAAAGAATACTTGTACTGTCCCTGGTGCGGTTTAGAAAAGACAGGAGACCATGGCTTAGAAGCCTTGGATTCCGTCTTTGATAAATTAGAAATGCTCCAATATCAGGACAAAATGAAATATATTGAAAAGCTTGAGGCAGAGCTAGCAGAGTTAGAAAGAGAGCTAGACAATATTACCTTGAGCACGGAGTTGCATTCATGAAAAAAACGGCAGTTGCAGTAGCCTCTTTTCTTCTGTTGGCTTCATCCCTGTTGCCAGCAGAAATCACTTTTTCTACTCCCTATATCAGTGAAAATAACGGGATTCTCTTTGAGGTAACCCACAACAAGCCTGGGGAGCCCTCCTATCCCACCTTTTTTACAGCTCAAATCGAAGGGGACTTTACTAATCCCCAGCAAATAACCAGTTATCCAGAGCAGATTTCTTCCCTCTTGGGAGGTAAGTCCCTGAGAATTAAAAACCGCTACGGTACCACCCACTACAATGTGGAAACAGGAGCCCTCCTTCATGGTATGGAGCAAAATGAGGAAATCATTCCCACAGAATCAGTAATTCCAGCGGCAGAATCTGTAAGTCCTGACGGAAAGTGGGTCTGTTCCATTCAGCGAACAGGAGCAGTAACTGGTAGTATCATTTTAAAAAATGCCTCTGGGTACACCCAGATGGAGCTTGTAGCAGAAACTGAATTAAGCTTTACTAAGGTGCCTGTTCGTTGGTCTCCTGACAGCAAGTTTTTAATCTACGAAAAGCAGGGAAATCTCTATTTTACCGAGCCTGAATCCATGTTTAAAACCAATCAGGTGGCAGAGCATTTGCGAAAGGTAGGACCTGGTACCATTAATTGTGTAGATTGGGCTTCAGATAAAAATCTGGTGTACATTACCAATGACCTAGTGTATCGTATTCCTATCTACGAAATGTATACACGAGCTCTGTACTCAGACTTTGTGGGTATTGGTAGCATTGTAGGCCGCCTTCCCCATCCCTTCTCTGCCACTGATACCTTCAGTGTAAATGGAGATTGTACCGCTATGGTTATGGCAGGCCACCAGCGAACCATATCGTATTTTTCCCTGCCTGGTAGTGCCAGCTTTGTACGACAAATGTATACAGGAACCCAGGTTTCCCTAGTAGGAGCAACCCAAAACTGCCAATTTTTCTGGGACAGCTGGGGAAATCCTGTGCTCTGGTTCCAGTATCATACTGTGGGAACAACCGACAGCCAGGTGTACCGACTGGAAATTCACAGCGGGCAGGTACGAGCAACGGTGCTGGAAGTACCAGAAAATACCATGGAACCCCAGCTTTCACCTGATGGTCAACACATTCTCTGTAGAACAGAAGAACAGCTCCTCGTGTATTCCATCTCTGATTGGAAACAAGTTGCCTCTCTAGATTGCAAAAAGGTGATTGATTACGACTGGGGAAATAGTGAAAAGGTTTTTATCGGTACTCAAGAAGCAGTTTTGGAATGGAATGTCCGTTCCAAAAATCAAAATGGAGTACAGGTGCTTTTTCCTGTTTCTGCTTCAGCCTATAGCTGGAATGCTACCACTGGCCATCCTATTTTGCAAACACCTTGGGGTATTATGGAATACCACCAAGCTGCAGGTAAATGGTCGTATTCAGAGCTGGTGACAATGGATACACCTAAAACAGGCAATAGCAAGTATCGAGTATTTCTTGATGCCAGTCCCAACAAGAATTTCACCAACATGCCTTATATTAGAACCTTAACGGGTGCTGCCACCACAACCCCCTTCTATGAACCTGCCACAAAAAAGCAGGAAAAGCGACCTCAGGTGGCGATTACCTTTGATGCCCTAGACAACGCAGATGGATTGGCAACGATTCTCCACACCCTAGAAAAATATAATGTTCATTCCACCTTCTTTATTAACGGAGAATTTATTCGTCGCTATCCTGCTGAAACAGGCCGCATTGTAGAAGCTGGACAGGAATGTGGTTCCATGTTCTACACAGCCTTGAATTTAACCTCCAACGAGGATTTTTTAGTTGATGTAAACTTTATTCGTCGGGGTCTGGCTCGCAATGAGGATGAATTCTATGATTTGACTGGAAAGGAATTGTCCGTTATCTGGCATGCTCCCTTCTATGCCACCAACAAGGCGGTACTGGAAGCAGGAGACTTAGCAGGATATACCTACGTAGACAAAAGCATAGATTCCCTTGATACCGTTACCTTTGAACAGGCTGCAGTGACAGATATTTCTAGCTATAAAACTGCCACCATGATAATCCAGCAGATTGTAAATCAGCTAGAAGATGGAATGGTCATTCCAGTGGCTGTAGGAGTAAGTGCTGGAAGTCGAAAGGATTTCTTGTATGATAAGCTAGATTTGTTGTTGGTGGCAATTCTTGATGCAGGCTATGACATTGTAAGCGTCACCCAACTTTTGCAGGAGTAAATATGGCAGGTAGCAATTTTGGAACTATTTTTAAAATTACCACCTTTGGAGAAAGCCACGGAGTAGGATTGGGAGTGGTGGTAGACGGTTGTCCTGCTGGTATTCCCCTAGATGAAGCTACTATTCAAAAGGAGCTAGACAGAAGACGTCCTGGACAGCATAGTGGGGAGTTCAACGCTGCGGTAACTGCCAGAAAGGAGGCGGATGCTTGCCAGATTCTCAGCGGTGTCTTTGAAGGAAAAACCACTGGGACTCCTATTGCCATGGTTATTTTTAACACATCTCAGCATTCCAAGGATTACAATGCCTTAAAGGATACCTTTCGTCCAGGCCATGCAGATTACACCTATACTCAAAAATATGGTTTTCGAGACCATCGTGGTGGAGGCCGTTCCTCTGGCAGGGAAACTGCCGCACGAGTGGCAGCAGGAGCTGTGGCCAAGGCCTTTCTTTCCTCCCGCCTCCCCTCCTCTTCTGTAATAGCCTTTACCCTGAAGGCTGCAGGAGTGGGATGCAAAAACATTGATCTTTCAGTAATTGAACAAAATCCTTTGCGGGCAGCAGACTTGGAAGCAGCCCAAGCCATGGCAGAGCAAGTTGACCAGTTGCGTCGCCAAGGAGACAGTGCAGGAGGAATTATCCAATGCCGAATCAATGGAATTCCAGCAGGCTTGGGAGAACCAGTCTTTGACAAGCTTGATGCAGAGCTAGCAAAGGCCATGGTTTCTATTGGTGCGGTAAAGGGAATTGAATTTGGAGCTGGTTTTGATGCAGCAGACATGACTGGTAGCACCATGAATGATGACATGTATACTACTCAAAACCAAGAGGGTACCACTACAGTAGCCTTTGCCACCAATAACGCAGGTGGAATTTTAGGGGGCATTTCCAACGGTAACGAAATCCGATTTAACCTAGCCATAAAGCCTGTTCCCAGTATTTTCCAAGAACAAAAAACCGTAACCCAAGAAGATGGAACCTACAAAGACACAAATCTTGCCATACATGGTCGCCACGATGTGTGTTTGTGTCCTCGTATTGTACCTGTGGTAGAAGCTATGGCTTGGATTACCCTGGCAGATATGTATTTGGTGAATGGGAGAAACTAAAAAGAACTGTCCCTTCCCACCGCACCTGTTACACTGAAGCAATAATCTTTTTCTGAAAGCTTTCCGTGGGATTATTCCCATACACTAGCAAGGTAGCCTTGTGAAAATCTAAAAGCTGATGCAAGGCACAGGTTATCTCTTCCCTAGTGAGGCTGTGAATCAAGTCTGCAATTTCTTGGGTGGTGCTTTGAGGAAAGCCAAAGCTATGGTGACGAAAAAGACGCTTGGAACGGTAGTCCATGTCTTCTGCGGCGATAATTTCCTCACCACAAATATGCTCACAGGCTGCATCAAGCTCATCCTGACTAAAGCCCTCCTCCTTCAGCAGTCGTAGCTCATTGTATAGGGTGGCCACCACCTTTTGACTGTCTTTTTTTGCAGCAGAAGCATAGGCACACCAACAGGCCGCATCGCTATAATAGGTCATAAAGCTATAGACATTGTAGCTATAGCCTCCTTCCTCTCGGAGCTTTTGAAATAGCCGGGAGCTCATGGTATCTCCCACCAAGGCATTAGCCACCGCCCAGCAATAGTAGTCTCTGGCAGATTTTGGCTCTGATACAGGAAGCTGCAAGAAAAACTGCATCTGTCGAAAAGGTGCATCCTTAAACTGAATACCACCCTGCCACTGTGGAGCCCTACCCTGCCGTCCATTCAAAGTGGCCACCTGGAGCCAGTCCTTGCTACAGGCACTGCGAGGAGGCAAGGTTTCTGCCACCTGCTGCAACAAGGGAGCATCCACATTTCCTGCAGCACAAATCACCAATGGACCTGAGACAATATGTTCTTTATACCACTCCACCAAGGTATCACGAGTCAAGGAGCCCACCTCCTCTACAGTACCTGCAATGGAAGCAGAAATGGGGTGATTGGGCCAAGCAGCTTCACTGGCAGCATCTAGGGCAGCTTCCTCTGGATCATCCTGAGAAGAAATGATTTCGCTCTGGATTACCGCCCGTTCCCGTTCCAGCTCTTTTTCATCAAAGCGGGAGTTGGAGCACATGTCCACCAGCACCTCCAGAGCCTTGTCCAAATGGGTAGCGGGTACCACACAGTGAAGACACATAGTTTCTCGGTCCGTAAAGGCATTCAGGTAGCCACCAATGCGGTCAAAGGCCAAGGCTATATCAAAGGCGGAACGGCTATGGGTACCCTTAAAAATCATATGCTCCACAAAGTGGGATGCCCCCCGCTGATTTTTTCCCTCATAGCGAGAGCCCACAGGAAACCAAAAGCCCACTGCAGCAGTATTTACCGTTGCAACAGGCTCTGTAATGAGTACCACATTGTTAGACAAAATCTGTGTTTCTACCGACACGGTGAATTTCACTCCCGAAAAAAAAGGCTGCCTACAGAAATCGTGATGAAGCATACTCCATCATAAAGTATACTTCATTACAATTCCTTGGGCAGCCCCTGCTATAAACAGTGCAGTTTATTTCTTCTGATCCTCAAGGGCATCGATGTAAGACAGGTTCAAGCGACCCATCTTGTCGATTTCCAAAAGTTTTACAGGAATCTGCTGACCTTCTTTAATCACATCGGTTACCTTCTCCACACGCTGGCGAGAAAGCTTGGAAATGTGACACAAGCCTTCCTTACCGGGAAGGATTTCCACAAAGGCACCAAAGTCCATGATTCGTTTAACAGTTCCGTTGTAGATTGTTCCCACTTCTGGATCTTCTACAATGGCCTTAACAGCAGCCTTAGCAGCATCGGTGGCCTTTCCGTTCTTACCGTAAATGATTACTGTTCCGTCATCCTCGGTGTCAATCTTTACATCGTGGGCAGCACAAATACCCTTGATTACCTTTCCACCAGGACCAATGAGGGCACCAATCTTGTCCACATCAATCTTCATGGACTCAATCTTGGGAGCATACTCGCTGATTTTCTCTGCGGGCTTGCTGATGGTCTGGTTCATGATGTTCAGGATGTGGAGACGACCACGGCGAGCCTGATCAAGGGCCTTCTGCATGATTTCTGTGGTAACACCAGCAATCTTAATATCCATCTGGAAACCAGTGATTCCATCTACAGTACCAGCTACCTTAAAGTCCATGTCACCCAAGTGGTCTTCCTCTCCCAAAATGTCGGAAAGGATAGCGTACTTTTCGTACTTGTCACCTTCGGTAATCAATCCCATGGCAATACCAGCAACAGGCTTTTTCATAGGTACACCAGCTGCCAACATACACAGGGTTCCACCACAAACAGATGCCATGGAGGAAGAACCGTTGGATTCAAGAATCTCAGATACAACACGGATGGTATAGGGGAAGGTTTCTCGAGAAGGAACCATAGCCTCAAGAGAGCGGCGAGCCAGATTTCCGTGACCAATTTCACGGCGACCAGTTCCCATGCGTCCAACCTCACCTACAGAGTATGGAGGGAAATTGTAGTGCAGGATAAAGTGCTCACGGCGATCTCCATCAATGTCGTCGTATACCTGCTCGTCCAAGGATGTACCCAAGGTAGCAACAGCCAAGGACTGGGTCTCACCACGGGTGAACACGGCAGAACCATGGGGACGAGGCAGAACATCAATCTCACAGGTAATGGGACGAATATCCTCTGTTCCACGGCCGTCTACACGGATTCCCTTGTCAAGAATGCTCTTGCGAAGGATATTGTATTCCATGTCCTCAAACAAACCGTTGAAAAGCTTCTTCTGCAAGTCATCTTCCAGCTGCTCAGCATATTTTTCTGCCAAGCTAGCCTTTACAGCCCCAATTGCCTCGTGACGCTGATGCTTACCCTTTACAAAGCAAGCTTCTTCCATCTTGGGCATAGCTTCTGCCAACATGGCATCCTTGTTTTCCAAGGTAGCAGTGGAAGGACAAAGGGGCAACTTTTCCTTTCCAGCCAGCTTGCGAAGCTCATCCTGAAGATGACACATATCAGTGATGAATTCCTGAGCCTTAGCCAAAGCACCCAGCATGATTTCCTCGGAAACTTCCTTGGCACCACCTTCTACCATGGTAAAGCCTTCTGCAGTTCCAGCAACTACAATTTCCAGTTCAGCCTTGTCAATCTGCTCGTAGGTGGGGTTAATAACGTACTGACCGTCAACATAGGCCACACGAACACCAGCTACAGGGCCGTTAAAAGGAATGTCGGAAATAACAACGGCGGCAGAACTGGCGATTACAGCCAGAATGTCAGGTGGGTTTACCTGGTCGGATGAAATACAGGTAGGTACAATCTGAATCTCACGGCCAAAGGCTACCTCAAACAAGGGGCGCATAGGTCGGTCAATAAGGCGGGAAACAAGAATTTCCTTATCCTTTGGACGACCTTCTCGCTTAATAAATCCACCGGGAATCTTTCCGGCGGCGTAGTATTTTTCGTTGTAATCAACAGTTACGGGAACAAAATCAAGTCCCTCACGAGCCTCGCTAGAAGCACAGGCTGTAGCAATAACGGCGGAACCGCCAAACTGAGCGTAGACAGAACCATTGGCTTGCTTTGCCAAGCGACCAGTTTCCAAAATCAATTCCTGTCCAGCTAATGTATATGATACTCTATGAACCATTTCTTATTCTCCTAAAAATGAAAAGGACAGTCTCCCGCACACAACGGCAGCAGACTGTCCCCCACAGCTTACTTTCGCAGGCCAAGTTCTTTGATAAGCGCACGATAACCTTCAAGGTCTGTACGCTGCAAATACTTCAACAGGCTTCTGCGCTGACCAACCAAGATAATAAGACGGCGGGAAGCTCCCTTGTCCTTCTTGAAAGTCTTGCAGTGCTCTGTGAGCTGCTTGATGCGTTCAGTCAGCAGTGCTACCTGAACTCTTGTGTTGCCAGTATCCCGTTCGTTTGCTCCGAACTTGGTAACGATGGCAGCAGTTGTGTCTTTTGTAAGTGCCATTACTTACTCCTTTCTATTTTAATCCCATTAAGATAACCAAAATTAACAAGTGAATTCCACAGAACTCACCAATAAATCCTCTGCAGTACAGTTTTCTTTAAGAAACTCTGTACTTACAGCCTCAGGAAATGCCATTTCTAAGGCTTCATCCCTAAGAGTTGCTTGCCCTACAAAGGAAAAAAACTTTTCAGCAGATTCCTTGTGCTGTCTATCCTGCAATCTACAGTGCAAGGTTACTGAATAACTACCAGCAGGAGGAAGAATCTGAAGACAACCACAGGGCCCTCGTCGTCTTATTCCTACAAGGGAATCTTGACACCATTGCCACTGGAAACAGCTTCCTCCTAAGGCAAAGTTTCTACCTAAAAAACGTCGGCAACGATCAAAGTCACCTTCCAACAAGGAATTGCGAATTTCAGATGAACTGATTCGCACCCCTTCTGCTATAACTGGATCTACAACCTCTAACACCACATTATTTTGTAAGGAAAACTCCTTCAAAAAATCGATGTTTACTGCACCCTTGTAGCCACAGCGAAAGTCAGTGCCCTCTGCCAAGTAGGCCATGTACAACTGATCCTTCAAGTGTTGCAGAAAGGTAACTCCGTCCATTTTACCAAAATCACCGGAAAAGTCAATGACTACAACAAAGGCAAAGCCTGCTTCTCGGAAGGATTGTAGACGTTGTTCCATGGTATATACCGACCCAGAAAAACTTTCTGGGTGGAGACGAGCCTTGGGAGAGGTACCAAAGGTAATAACTCCAGGTAACAAATGCTTTTGTTCAAGCACTGCATTAAAAAGAGCCTGGTGCCCCAAATGGGCTCCATCAAACCCGCCCACCGTTAAGGCTGTTCCCTCATATCCAGCAGCCAAAAGCTGGGAGCGAGGAAAAAAATTACCAGAAACTATGTCATTCCAAGAATAAACTCTCAGATTGTTTTCCATAATATTATCCTTGCTGAGGAATTACAAAGCCATAGTGGAGTCTTTCCCCAGCCTTTTTTATCATCCCCACCAGTTCTCCAGACTCAAAGAACACAGGATATTCTGTAGAAGATGAATCTTCCCAAGAGGTGAACCAAGACTTTCGTAGTGGCCGCCCCTGAAAAAAATCCTTGTTACACTGACTGGACAGGTACAAGGGAACAAGACCACAAGCACGAGCCATTTCTGGAGTAAACTGAATTAAGTGGCTAGCCACTTCCTCCAATTCCTCAGCTGTTGCCTTTGTTGGTGGTAACTCCCCTTGGCCACGGCTAGCCAGAGTAAAATGAGACAAACGAGAAGCAAAGGCTGCCTGCTCTAGCTGAAAGGGGCCCACCGCCACACGACGCAAGGCCACCAAATGGCCACAGGTTCCTGCAGCCTCAGCAATATCACGAGCTAAGGAACGAATATAGGTTCCTTTGGAACAGACAACTTCTAGTAAGCCATAGCTACCGTCAAAGTCCAAAAGCTCCAGTGAATGAATGGTGATTTCTCTGGAAGGAAGCTGGGCTGTAGCACCAGAACGAACTAAGTCGCTGGCTCGCTTTCCATCCACGTGAATGGCTGAATATGCAGGCGGCACCTGCTGAATCTTTCCCCGAAATCGAGGCAACACAGCTTCCACCTGCTGACGGCTAGGAAGTGGCCCTTCCTTCACAACAGCACCAGAAGGCTCCAGTGTATCTGTTTCTGAACCAAAGGCCACTACTGCTAGGTATTTTTTATCCGTGGCGGTGATGTAGGGAACCAAACGTGTCATTTTTCCCACCAGCACCACCAACAAGCCTTCTGCAAAGCTATCCAAGGTGCCAGTATGCCCCACCTTTCCCGTTCCCAGAGCTTTTTTTATAACACCCAGAGAAGAAAAGCTAGTGGGGCCAGCTACCTTGGCAAAGAGCATAATGCCAGATGCACCAGAATCTTTAGCTGCCAGATTAGTTCTCCCCGCTTGTGGAAGAATCCCCATCCCCTTCCAGGGCTTGGGACTCACTGCGGGAAGCCTCCAATGCGGCTTCCTCTGCTTCTAGCTGATTCAATTTCCGTACCATCTCAAAGCCTTCCTTGATACTAGAATCAGCAACAAAGGTAAGCTTTGGGAACTGACGGATAGTTAATTTTCTTCCAATGGTGGACTGGATAAAGCCTGCGGCACTTTGCAAGCCCCGCACACCCTTCTCTGTTTCCTTTCCGCTCATAAAGCTGGATACATAGACCTTGGCATATCCAAGGTCTCCAGAAACATCCACTCTATTGATGGAAAGGAAGGTAGAAACACGAGGATCCTTTATCTGTCCGGAAAGAATCATTTTGGAGATTTCTTCCCGGATTTGTTCACCTAATCGTACAAGTCGAAAAGAACCCATTTATGCCTTTTCTCCTCCAGCTTCATCAGGTCTCAGTAAAGGAGCGGAATCTCCCAGTTTGCGGGCAACTTCTACATACTCGAAGATTTCCAGCTGGTCTCCCACCTGAATGTCCTGCCAGCTGTCGATACCGATACCGCACTCATAGCCAGTGTTAACTTCCTTAACGTCATCCTTGAATCGCTTCAAAGAAGAAATCTTTCCGCTGTAGATAACGATTCCCTCACGAATAACGTTGACGCTGGAGGTTCGCTTAACCACACCCTGAATAACGTAGGAACCAGCAATGAGGCCCACCTTGGGAACACGGAAGGTATCCCGAACCTCTACCATACCAGTTACCTCTTCCTTTACGTCGGGCTTTAGCATACCTTCCATAGCCAAGGTAATTTCTTCCACACACTTGTAGATAACATTGTATTTGCGGATGTCAACCTTTTCCTGGTCGGCAATAATCTTTGCCTTGGGAGTGGGTCGAACGTTAAATCCGATGATAATGGCGTTGGAGTCAGCAGCAGCCAACATAACGTCGCTTTCGTTGATGGCACCAGCAGATGAGTGGATAACCACCAACCGAATGTCTCTGGTAGAAAGCTTTTCCAAGGAGGACTTGAGGGCTTCTGCAGAACCCTGTACGTCGGCCTTGATGATAACCTTCAGCTCCATAATTCCACCAGCATCGATGGTGTCGTAGAGATTGTCCAAGGTAACCTTGCGTACACTCTTAGCGTCTTCAAAGCGCTTCAATTCCTGACGCTTGGAAGAAATAGAACGAGCAGTTTTTTCGGTGTCAGTTACCTGGAAGGGATCACCAGCGTTGGGCATGGATTCCATACCAAGGATTTCAACGGGCATACTGGGAGTAGCTTCCTTAATCTTTTCTCCACGATCGTTGAAGATGGCACGAACACGACCAGAATAAATACCTGCAACGAAGGGGTCTCCAGTAGAAAGGGTTCCTCGCTCCACAATAACGGTAGCCACAACACCACGACCATGATCAACACGAGATTCAATAATCTTTCCTTCAGCACGGCAGTTCCAGGTAGCCTTAAGCTCCAAAACTTCAGCCTGCAAGAGAATTGCATCCAGCAAGTCCTCCAAGCCTTCCTTTTTCAAGGCACTGATGTGAACAAACTGAGTGTCTCCACCCCAATCCTCTGGAACCAGTCCCAAATCAGAAAGCTGAGTCTTTACACGGTCGGGATTTGCCTCTGGCTTGTCCACCTTGTTTACTGCAACAATGATGGGAACCTGGGCATCCTTGGCGTGGTTAATAGCTTCGATTGTCTGGGGCATAACACCGTCATCGGCAGCAACCACCAGAACAACAATATCGGTAATCTTGGCACCACGGGCACGCATCATGGTAAATGCTTCGTGACCAGGAGTATCCAAGAAGGTAATGCGTCCCTTGTCTGTTTCCACCATGTAGGCACCAATGTGCTGGGTAATTCCACCAAACTCACCTTCTGCAACACGGGTACTGCGAATGGCATCCAAGGTCTTGGTCTTACCATGGTCAACATGACCCATAATAGTAACAACGGGAGGTCGAACATCAAAGTCTCCCTCTGCACCAGTATCGCTTTCGATAACAGTCTCGTCATACAAGCTAATGATATGAACATCACAATCGTATTCAGAAGCCAACAAGGTGGCAGTATCTGCATCAATAGACTGGGTAATGGAAACCATCATTCCCATGGACATGAGCTTGGCAATAATTTCAGAAGCCTTCAGGTTCATCTTCTTTGCCAAGTCGGATACGGAGATTGTCTCCATAATCTCGATGGATGCTGGAACGGCACTGGCAGAAGCGGCCTGCTTTTTCTTCTGGTTTCTATCTTCAAAGAAGTTTTCGTCTTCACGATCCTTGCGATAAACAGGCTTCTTTCCCTTAAAGGTCTTTTTGGCGGGAACCTTCTTTGCCTCCTCCATGGGAGCAGGAGCACCGCCACCAAATCCACCGGGACGTGGACCACCGAATCCAGGTCTCCCCTGTCCACGATTAAATCCACCCTGTCCACCTTGGCCACCTTGACGATTAAAACCACCGCCCTGACCGCCTTGGCGATTATAGCCACCTTGACCTCGGTTATAACCACCTTGGCCGCCCTGGCCGCCCTGACGATTGTATCCGCCCTGACCGCCCTGGCCTCCCTGACCACGATTGTAGCCACCCTGTCCGCCCTGGCGATTATAACCACCCTGACGATTCTGGAAGCCCTCACGAGCCTGAGCACCGGAGAAACCTCCATCACGGCGCTGATAATTGCCGTCTCGGTGTCCTCTATTGTAACCGCCTCCACGAGGCTTATCTGAAAGATTTCCAGCCTTTACATTAGGTCGACTGGGACTCAGCTCAAAAGTAGTTGGTTTTGGCTTTGGCTTTTGTGCTGCAGCCTGATCTCCACCACCATCCCTTTGCTTAGAAGCAGCAGGAGCTTCCTTTACCTGTGAATTTGTAGCGGATGATTCAACAGGTGTAGCTGTAGCTCCGTTTGTATGGGTACTGGCAGAAGCACTTTTAGGAGCCTCCTGCTTTCCCTGCTGCTGTGGTGCAGGACTCTTTTTCTTAACTACCACCACCTTCTTTCGTTCAGAGGTAGTAGCTGCATTTGACTTAGGCTCTACAGCCTTTGCAGGAGCACTTGCACCAGCACTTTGTGTACCAGAACTCTGAGTACCTGTACTGGCAGGAGTTTTTTCTGGCTCCTGAGAAGCTTGAGGCACATCGTTCTTTTTCTTAATTAACTTAACCTTTGGTTTGTTTTCCACTTCGTTTGGTTTCTTTTCTGTATCATCCGCCATATTCTATCCTATTCCTCGTCCACAACCTCAAAGCTAAGACCGATACCACAATTTGGACAAGCTGTCATATCGATTGTAATTTTGGCATTACATTCAGGACAACGATATTCTTCTTCACTGCCATCCTCTGCCACGAATTCTTCCTCTGTTACAACTTCATCTGCAACAGCTGATTCCTCCTCTACCAATTCAACCTCTGCATTAATCAGACTCTCCAAGGCGGAGATACTTTCAGCAGACAAGCCTTCGATTTCAGACAAAGAACCGCTTTCTTGAGCATCCAAGAACTGACCAATATCTACAATACCCTTTTCCTTCAGCAGGGCTACCACAGTCTGATCTGCACCAGGCAACTCTTCCAGGGTTGAAATAGTATCATCTTCCTGAATAAACAGGCTTTCTGCTGCCTTGCGAGATTCAGCAATGAGCTGAGAACACTCCTCATACTCATCGTCAGTCTTTACGTCAATGTTCCAGTCCACCAAGCGATTAGCCAAGCGAACATTCAAGCCCTGCTTACCAATTGCCAAGGAGAACTGGCTTTCTGGCACACAGGCCAAGGCCTGACGCTTGTCTGCATCAAGAATCATTACAGTGGTAACTTCTGCAGGAGACAAGGCATTTTTGATAAATTCTGCTGGATCGGGATCAAACTTCAAAATGTCGATTTTCTCCCCGTCTAGCTCGCGAATAACGGACTGAATACGAACACCCTTCTGACCAACACAGGCTCCAACAGGATCAATATCCTCTCGGTGGGAATATACTGCTACCTTGGTACGATAGCCAGGCTCACGAACAATCTTGTAGATTTCCACAGTCTTGTCGTAGGTTTCAGGGATTTCCTGCTCCATAATTTTTCGAACAAACTCTGGATCAGTACGAGACAATACCAGCTGCAAGCCAGGTCCACCCTTAGAATTTGTCTTCTTTACCTCGGTAACGATGGCACGAATTCTATCATTCTTTTCGTATCGCTCCCGTGGAGATTGATTACGCTTAGGTAAAATTCCTTCTACCTTGCCTAAATCAACATAGATGGTTCCCTTATTTTTGCCTTCCCGCATATCCTCACGCTGGAAGTAACCAACCATTACCTCTCCAACCTTGTCTTTGTACTCAGCGTAGAGTCTGTCCTTTTGGATCTCTGACAAGGACTGGTGAGCAGTTTGCTTTCCAGTCTGAACAATGGAACGTCCAAAGCTCTTAGGATCTACAGGGAGTACGATTTCGTCTCCGATTTCTGCATCGGCATTGAGCTTTAGGGCATCCTCTAACTCGATTTCAATAGCGGGATCGTAGACACCATCAACTACAATCTTCTTGGAATACAGATACACTTCCGACAAATCTTCTGCGAATTCTACAATAGCATTTTCATTAGTACCGAATTCACGCTTATAAGCAGCCTTCAATGTATCTTCGATCATAGTAAGAACTGCTTTCTCGGGAAGTCCCTTTTCTTGAATCAACTGGCGTATCGCTTCTGCCATCTGAGAGGACATGCCTAGCCTCCTAACTGTAATAATTTTGCTTTTGATATTCGTTGGTAAGGAATTGTCTGTACAAGTACAGCCTGTACTTGTACAGCCTGTACTTGTACAGGTTCAGCCTGAGCCGGTTCAGCTTGTTCAGCATCCACTTCTCCAACGAGCTCCATTGTTATAGACTGGTGGTCAGAGGAAAGAATCTTTCCAGCTACCCAATCCGTAATCTGACTATCCCACACACGAACGTAGCGCCCTGTAAACAAGGCGAATTCGGCAGGGTTCTTTATAAGCCGCTCCATTCCAGGGGAAGCGACTTCCATATAAATATCTTGGGAATCTAATACTGCCTCAAGACGAGGAAGCAAGGCACGGTGGACACGGGCACAATCGTTAACACCAATAGTACCAGAATCACCAGCAGGTTTTGTAATGACAGCTGTTACTTTGATTGAACCATTTTGAGGTACAACCTTAAGATCCACAAGTACGTAGCCTAAACCTGTTACCAAGGGGCTACAATCAGCAAAATGAGGTATAGAATCAAGTGATATGTATTCCACCAACACTCCGAAAAAGGCCCTGTTCTGGATAATTTTTCCAGAAACTTGCCCTGAGAATATAAAAAAAGAGCCGCTTGAACGACTCCCAACCAAAACGGATATTCTTATTGTTCACCCTTAATATATCCCACCAAAAGAAAAATGTCAATAGAAAAAGAAATGATTATACTATTGAAGAAATATAGACAAAAAGGGTGGCCACAAGCCACCCTAAAATCAGTTACATATTCTATTTATCGCTGAAATTGGCTAAACCAGGTGTAGCCCCTGACTTTACAAGCCAATCTTCTTTTCTGGCCATAGGAAGCTCAAGTACATTCTCTGCCGCCTGCTGAATCTGAGCAATATTCTGACGAGCCAAAATTTTAGTGGTAGAAAGATCGTCGCTGACAACCCAAGAAGAAATATCAGCACCACCTGACCACCCCCCTTCGGCCACCAGTTCTCGTGCCACAGGAATCAGGGTCTTTCTGGCAGTTTCTGAAATATCAGAGCGGGCATACAGCAGCACATCCATCAAGGAGCCAGATGACCGTTGCCGCAATACAATGGCATCATCCTTCCCTAGGCGGGCAGATGTTCCTGATACCCAAAAATCCCGCACATCGGAACATGAATCTGGGGCAGTGGAAGCATTTAAATTGGAGTCAGTTTCATCAATGCATCTGCCTTTATATTCCTCTGCAGTACGGAAATGTACCAGAATATACTCTCCTTTCTTCACCTCCACCTGGGGAAACACATACTCTCCATACTTTTTTTCATCAATGGTACTAGAAAGGCTTATTCCCGCTAGATTACCAGGGGTATGAACGTAAAGCTCTACGTATTCAATCTTCGCATTCTCCTTATCAGCATTTGAAGCTTCCGTTCGAACCTCGCTTAAAACTACTCCAGCTACGTTCCGATTAAATCCATAGAAGGGAAGCTGAAACAACAAACTATTTCCCTCTTGATCCTGGGCAACACCAGAAAAAATATAAGTGGCCCCCATTTCTAGCTGCTGACTTTCAGTAAAGACCACTTGGAGCTGAAAACCAGAAGCCTGCTCTCTCCCCTCCGTTGTTCCATCCTCCAAATCAAGCACATTCCTTTGATGACCTTCTGTAACAACTATTTGCTCCTGAGAAAAAACAATCTCTCCTATGGTGGAAGGATTTCCCGATCGAACTTCTAAATCAGATAACTGCACCTTTTCTGTAAAGGATAAAGAAAGACTTTCTGCAGAATTTTGAGAAAAATCCAACAGAACAGGAGTTTCCACATCATCTGAAGCAGACTGAATTCCTTCTGCTGTCATTTTACAGGAAACAGAAAAAATACTGATACACATCAAGCACAAGGCAACAAAAAAGCAAAAGAAACGAGAATCTATTTTTTTACTGCAAAACTTCTTCAAAACAACCTCCATCTTAATTATTTGTGAAGGAAAATCTTGGCCAAAATCTTATCCTCATAAAATATTATATGGTTGGACTTTAAAAAAAATGCATTTTTTCAGAAAAAAACTGAAAAAAAATAAAAAATTCGCTATACTGCTTTCATGGACTACACAATCAGACGACTAGAATTATTCAAAGACCTGCTTTTTTTTCCAACTGATAAAAAAAATACAGAGCCTTCAAAAACTGGGCTTAACGGGCTTCACTGTCCTCAGCCTTTTTCACTAGAAGCTGTTCCTTCAGGCTTTACAGGTGAACGTATGACCCGTTTTTATACCCAGGTAGACAGTAAAAATCTGGAGCCAACCGAAGAGCAATACCTTTGTCAAGGCGAATTCTGCGGATATGGAATTCCCTCCAATACAGATGGTTCCATAGAGGTTGTACTCCCAGAAGGAATTGATGCAAGCAACCAAGAAAGGATTCCTGCTGGTACCTATGGTTTTGTACAGAGCGATTATGCCAATGACAAAAATCCATTAAAGGCAGCAGAAGCCCTGTGGCTTGAGTTTTTGTGGGAGGAATGGGAGCCAGCTGATAACATTGTTTATCTGCGAGAATTACCCCACGGTGATACCACTGTGTTCCAGCTGTTTCGGCAAATAAAAAACTAATCATTCTGGACAAAAGAAAGAAACTGGAGTTCCCTTGTGTTTTAAGCATCCAAGGGTTATACTAAAAGCAAGGGTATTGCCCACATACTTTTACGGAGGTATATATGAGTACACACATTAACGCAAAAGACGGCCAGATTGCCGACACCATCCTATTGCCAGGAGATCCTTTGCGAGCAAAATACATTGCAGAGAATTTCCTTGAAAATGCCCAGTGTTACAATGAGGTTCGAGGAATGTATGGATTTACTGGAACCTACAAGGGAAAGCGGATTTCTGTGCAAGGAACAGGAATGGGCCAGCCCTCCCTTTCCATCTACGTGAATGAGCTTTTTCAATTCTATGGAGTACAAAAGGCTATCCGTGTAGGAACCTGTGGTGCAATCCATTCTTCCACCAAGATTCGAGACACCATCCTTGCTACAGCTGCCTGTACCGACTCTTCCCTGCCTGTACAGCGATTTGGAAGCCTACACTTTGCACCCACCGCCAACTTTGAGCTTTTAATGGCAGCCTACACTGCCGCCCAAAAGGCTGGAATTAAAACCTTGCAGGGGCCCGTTACCTCCAGTGATCTTTTCTATGATGAAAACGAAAATTGGAAACTTTGGGCAAAGTACGGTGTTTTAGGAATAGAGATGGAAGCAGCTGAGTTGTATACCCTGGCTGCTAAATTCAATCGAAAGGCTCTGGCAATCCTCACTGTCTCCGACCATATTGCCACCGGAGAAGCCACTACACCAGAGGAACGACAGACAACCTTTACTAACATGATCAATATTGCACTAGAAGCTGGCATTTCTTGCTAATCTTGACTAAATGCTAACATTTTGTGTATTATTGTATCAATAAAAGACTATAGATTCTGTTATCTATAATTTAAGGAGTAACAAATGAAAAACTCAAAGTTTATCATTGCAGCATTGGTTCTGGTAGCAGTAGCAGGTTTGGCTGTTGCCCAGAAAGTTTCTATCGATCTTCGCTTCAACACAGAAGCAGCAGATGCAAAGAACTATTTCAACTGGTCTGCTAACGGAAAGAGCGTAAAGGATGGTTTTGACGCAGCTACAGGTGCTTCTAAGGCTCAGTCTACAACAGCATTCAACGCTGTTCGCTATGACAACGATGCTACCAAGAAGAATGCAATTCCTGCTGGTCTTCGCTCATTGGTATTGTATCCCGTTTCTTCTTGGGATACCGCTACAGCAGATGCTTTCACTGTAACAGCTAACGGCAAGCAGTTGGTTATCCGCTTTGTACACCGCGGAACTGCTTATCAGATTACTACTGACAACAAGGGAAAGATCGACACAGACGATTCTTTCAAGATTGCCGCTGGTGTTGGTGAGAACGTAGGTGGAAAGTTCTTGATTAAAGACGAGTTCTTGAAGGCTGGTGGAGACAAGACTAACATGGCTGACTTGGACTGGAGCAAGATTACTCTGGTAGACGATGAAGCTGCTGAGGCTGCTACTGTTGACTACGATGGTACTTTGACCGCTTCTTTGAAGAAGGGAATCCTTACCGTTAAGGGAAACTTGAAGGCTGACTAAGCACCTTTAATGCATTAGATATAATCTGATGTAGTATATACAATCCCCAGATGCAATTTCTTAATAGAGATTGTTCTGGGGATTTTTATTTTAAAATCGTCTTTGGCTTTTACCTTCATTTTCCACTGTAAGTTTTACTTGAGCTATTCTATTTTCCGTGGTATGCTAAAATACAGGAGATATTGTTATGAAACCCACATTATTGGTTTTGGCTGCCGGAATGGGTAGCAGATATGGAGGAGTCAAGCAGATTGACTCCGTTGGACTCCACAACGAGACATTGCTGGACTTTGCCACTTATGATGCCATGAGAAATGGTTTTGGTAAGGTAGTGTACATTATTCGCAAGGATATTGAGCAGGACTTTCGAGAGCGACTTTTTGATCGTATTGCTCGAAACTTTGACGCAGAATATGTCTTCCAGACTCCTGAATATGGCCTAACAGAAGAACAGGTTCAAAAAGCTGCTGCTCGTAACAAGCCCTGGGGAACAATCCATGCTGTTCTCTGTGCAGAAAAGGCTATTAAAGAACCCTTTGCCGTTATTAATGCAGACGATTACTATGGCCGCATGGCATTTGAAACATTGGGTACTCATCTTTCAGCTATGCCAGTAGACGGAACAGACCATGCCATGGTGGGATTCGTTTTGGGAAATACCATGAGCCGTTCTGGTACCGTTTCCAGAGCAATTTGTACTGTTAAGGATGATTACCTTGTATCCATGAAGGAAAACACCAAGATTGGCTACGAGGGAGACAAAATCATCAGTCTCTTAGATGGAGAAAAGATTGAGTTAACTGGTAAGGAATGGGTTTCCATGAACTTCTTTGGATTCTCTCCCAAGGCATTTGAAGAATTCAACCTTTATTGGGATGACTTTATTGCCAACAATCTAAACAGCGAAAAGGCAGAAGCCTTATTGCCAGAAGCAGCAAGCAATATTGTTTCCCATAATCAAGGTCGTATTAAGGTATATACATCTCCAGAAAGCTGGTTTGGTATGACCTATCCAGAGGACAGAGCCACCGTAAAGGTTGAGATTGCAAAGAAAATTCAGGAAGGCTACTATCCTGAAGTCTTGTGGGAAAAATAAAACCTTACAAAGGTTACTTTTTACAAAATGATTTATTACCTCGTGGAATTCTAGAGAATTCCACGAGTTTTTTTAGACTTGATCCAAAGGACAGGTACTATGAAACGAATTCTTATTCACGTTACAGGCTCCATTGCTTGCTTTAAATCTTGTTCCCTCATTAGCCTTCTTACAAAGGAAGGATTTGAAGTGCAAGCCACCGCTTCAAAGGGGGCATTACAATTCATTCAACGGGCATCCCTAGAAGGACTTACGGGAAAGCCTCTTCTTACCGACATTTTTGACAAAAGTGATGATCCTATGCATCACATCACCTTGAGCCAACGATGGGCAGACTTAATTATTGCCTATCCAGCTTCTGCCAACTGCATCTGCAGGCTAGCTGCAGGACTGAGTGATGACTTATTTGGAGCAATTTGCCTTGCCAATAACTATAATAAGCCCCTGCTTGTAGCTCCTGCCATGAATACCCAGATGTTCAATCATCCGGCAGTACAGGAGGCCCTAGCCAAGCTAGAATCCTGGGGTACCCACATTCTTCCCACAGAAGAAGGTTTGCTGGCTTGCGGTGATGTGGGAAAGGGGAAGCTTCTTTCTCCAGAAAAAACATTAGCATACATTCAACAGATTCTCGGGGACATTCCCGAAATTTCCAATTAAAAGAAAAGAGGAAATGATATGAAGATACTCATTACAGGTGGTGGCTGTCGGGAGGCCATAGACAATGTTCGTTGCGTCACTAATACCTCCACTGGCAAAACCTCTGCCATCATAGCTGATTACTTTTCTCGCCAAGGATGTCAGGTAACAGTGCTTACAGCAGCCTCTGCCATTAAGCCTCAAGAAGATTGTGTCATTCGAAGCTTTGTTAGTGGAGCAGATTTAGAACAGCTACTGGAAGAGGAGCTCACCACACACGAATACCAGTTGGTAATTCATGCTGCTGCAGTAAGTGACTTTATTCCAGAAACAGTGATTATGGATGGAGTTTCTGTGGCTGCTGGGCCAGAGGGAAAGATTCCATCAGGTTCTTCCATGACCGTTACCTTCAAGGCGGCACCCAAGCTTGCAGACAGGATAAAGGGCTGGGCAAGGAATGGAGGCCACAAGGAGCCCACCGTAGTGTGCTTTAAGCTTACCAGTGGTGCGGATTCAGAAAAGGTTTTGGCAGCCTGCCATGCAATTCTTTCTAGAGGAGCTGCAGACTTTGTAATTGCCAACGATATTCTCAACATCACTGCCAAAAGCCATCCCTTTGTTGTAAATATTCTGAAGGATAATCAAGTACAGGCCTTTCAGCGGGGAGAAACAGAGGAAGAAATGGCAAAGATACTGTACCAAATTGCTACTAAAAATACATAAAAGGAATCATACTTAGGAGGAAGAGATGATTTTAACTCTTGATATTGGAAATACCCAGATTTCTGGAGGCGTTTTTTTAGATGATGAGCTGATTCTTCAGTTTCGTCACACTACCACACAGCACACCAGTAGCGATGAGCTGGGAATATTCATGCGTTCTGTGTTCCGAGAAAATGGCTTTGATCCCCAATTAGTGGATGATATTGTTTGTTGCAGCGTTGTTCCTTCATTAAATTATCCCCTCACCAGCGCTTGTATCAAGTATTTTGACAAGGAACCCCTGCTTATTAAGCCTGGCATCAAAACTGGATTGCAGCTAAAATACTCCAATCCCAAGGAAATCGGTGCAGACAGAATCGCTGCTGCCATTGGAGCCCAGGCTTATTATCCCAATGCCAACATCATCATTGTGGATATGGGAACAGCCACCACGGTGGATATTTTAACCGCCAAACGAGAATATTTAGGTGGAGCCATTTTGCCTGGAGTTAACATGTCCATGCAGGCACTGGCTCACGGCACCGCCCAGCTTCCCAATGTAGAAATTGGAGTACCACAACGAGCCTGCGGAACAAATACAGCAGAAGCCATCCAGTCAGGCTTATATTACGGTGCTTTGGGATCCATCAAGGAATTGATTGCCGCCTACACTAAAGAGGTTTTTGGCGGAAGAAAACCCATGGTACTGGGAACTGGAGGTTTTTCACACCTATTCAATGGAGAGGGCATTTTCAATGAGGTGATTCCCAGCCTTATCTTTGACGGCTTGCTTTGTACCCTAAAAATGAACCGTTAATTCACAAAACTGCTATTAAAACCTGAAAAGTAAAGAAGGATAGAATGATAAAAGAAATTCAACTGCAAGATATACAAGGGGTAAACATTGGTCATGCAGAAGACATAGAGGCGAAAACAGGTGTAACAGTATTGGCCTTTCCTCAAGGAGCTCGGGCTGGTGTTGAGATTAGCGGTGGAGGGCCAGCCTCTCGAGAAACTCCAGTGATTTCTCCCCTCACCAACGATGTCCCTGTCAATGCCATTGTCTTGTCGGGAGGATCGGCCTTTGGACTGGCAGCCTCCGATGGAGTAATGGCCTGCTTGGAGCAGCGGGGTATGGGCTACAACACCGGTTTTGCCCTAGTACCCATCGTGTGTCAAAGCTGTATCTACGACTTGGGCTACGGTAGCAGTAAAATTCGACCAGACAAGGAAATGGGATACAAGGCCTGTACCCATGCCCTAGACTGCAACCAGCACCCAGAGGGCAATTTCGGCGGCGGCACTGGTGCCACCATTGGAAAAATTGTCGGTATGAACCGAGCCACAAAGGCAGGTGTTGGTATCTATGGTGTGGAAGTAGCAGGCTTACAAATGGCCGCCGTTGTGGTGGTGAACGCACTGGGAGATGTATTCCATCACAGTACTGGAGAAAAAATCGGCGGCATCACCACTGAAGACCGATCTGGCTGGACAAGCATCCAAGACATTCTGTACTCCATCACAAAGCCACAAGACATGTTCACCAGAAACAATACCACTATTGCTGCCATCATCACCAACGGCAACTTTTCCAAGGCTCAGCTTACTAAGCTTGCAGCCATGGCCACCAACGCCTATCCCCGCTGCATCAATCCAGTAGGAACCTTGGCCGACGGAGACGCGGTTTATGCCGCCTCTGTGGGAAACCATCCTGCTGATTTGAACATGGCAGGAACCTTGGCAGCCCAAGTTTTAGCAGAAGCCATCCACCGAGGAGTTACCACGGCACGGATTCCAGAAGAAGAGTTTTTAGCAAATATAGCTAGTAAATAAAAAACTGGGGAGAAGTCGTAACCTCTCCCCAGTTTATTTACATCAACAAAAAATCATGAAAGCAGGATGCTTACACATCCCACCAACAACTTAATCTTCTGCAGCAACCTGGATGAATTCCTTGGCGGCGGCGATAACTTCGTCTGCCAACTTACCAGAAATTGGGTCGTAGTGGCTAAAGGAGGTTTCAAAGCTACCAGTACCACTTGTCAAGGAGCGCAGATCAATGGCGTACTTCAAAAGCTCAGACTGGGGAACTAGTGCACGAATCTCGTCAATGTCGCCAGCCAAGGTGTTCTGTCCCAGCACTCGACCACGCTTTCCAGAGAGGTCTGACATGATATCGCCCAAGTACTTAGATTCAACCCACACGGTAATGTTCATTACAGGCTCCAGCAATACAGGACCTGCAGAACGCATAGCATCCTTAAAGGCATTGCGAGCAGCAATCTTAAAGGCCATTTCGGAGGAGTCAACGGGATGCTCCTTACCGTCCAGAACAGTGATGGCCACATCTACTACAGGGTAGCCAGCAAGAACACCATGTTCCATAGCCTCACGAACACCCTTTTCTACACCAGGAATGTAGCCCTTGGAAATAGCTCCACCAACAACTGCATTGGTAAAGCCGTATTCCATACCACGTTCCATGGCTTCCACAGAAAGAACAACACGTGCATACTGACCGTGACCACCAGACTGCTTCTTGTGGGTATATTCAGCCTGGGCCTTTCTCTGGATTGTTTCACGATAGGCAATTCGTGGCAAGGAGGTTTCAATTTCAATCTTTGACTGAGAACGAATCTTGTCTAAGATAATGCCAATCTGCAACTCACCCATACCAGAAACGACGTTCTGCTTTGTCTCTGGGTTATAGGCAAAGGTAATGGTTCTATCTTCTTCTGCAGCCTTCAGCAGCTGGGTAGAAAGCTTATCATCATCCCGCTTTTCCTTTGCAGATACAGCCATGGAATACACAGGCTCTGGCAAACGAAGCTTTACCAAAGGCAGGGAATCTTGATTTGCAGACAGGGTTTCACTTGTTTTAGTAACAGCAAGCTTGGTGGCGATACACAAATCTCCAGCCTGAGCTACCTTAATTTCTTCCAGCTTCTTTCCAACGCAGCGGTACAGCTTACCGATTTTTTCCTTTTTCTTTTCTGCAAGGTTAAAGAGCTCGGAGTCAGCAGCAAGCTTTCCAGTAACAACCTTGAGGTAGGAAAGCTTACCAGAGAACTGGTCACTGGCAGTCTTAACACACAAAACGGAGGTTGGCTCATTGCTGTCAAACTTAACAGCCATCTTTTCTTCTACAGGAGAAATGGCTGTTTCAATGGCGTGGGATGGGTCAGGAGCAATGTCTGCAATAAAGTCCAACAAGGGAACAAGACCGCTGTTCTGCTCAGGATTTCCTGCAAAGGATGGAACGATACGGTTGTTAGCTACCGCAATCTTCAAGCCGGTGATGATTTCCTCTTGAGTCAGCTCACCTTCGTCAATGAACTTAACCAAAAGATCGTCGTCACCTTCGGCAGCAGCACCAGCTAGCACGCCCAAGGCATCCTCGTATTCGTCCTTGTACTCAGCAGGAATGTCACAAGCCTTTTCTACAGCTCCATCCCCAGCTACAAGGTAGGCCTTACCATGGAGCACATCGATAACACCCTTAAAATCAGCACCTGTTCCCATGGGAATAGTTACAGGACAAACCTCTACGCTGAATTTCTTGCGGATATCCTGAACGGAGCCGTCGTAGTCGGAACGATCGTCCTCACAATGGTTCAAGAAGGCAATACGGGGCTTGTTTCTGCGGTCTAGGTCACGCCACAGCTTGATGGTTTCAATCTGGGCACCAGATCGGGAGTCCACCACCATCAAGGCAAGCTCGCTGGAACGGAAGGCGGAAATCACTTCTCCAGAAAAGTCGGAGGAACCGGGGGTATCCCACATATTTATAAGGCTGTCCTTCCAGGCGATGTGGGCCAAGGAAGAGTACACTGATATCTTTCTCTGGATTTCCTCTGGTGAGTTGTCGCTGGCAGTTTTACCGGATGCTACGGCTTCAGCCTTAGGAAGAACTCCACCAACAAAAAGCAAATGCTCAAAAAGTGTGGTCTTTCCTGTCTGACCGTGACCGGCAATAGAAATATTTCTCAACTGTTGTGTGGAATAATCCATGAAAATCTCCTTTATATGTATACTGGGCCAAACTTTTTTGAAATGACCCTTCTACTATGATAAAATCGAAATTTTCACCTGTCAAGAAAAAAGTGTCAGACTGGGAAAAACAACTTTACAGCTGGAATGTTCAGGGATAGAATTGGAGGTGTGGGAAAATTGAATAACCGAAGGAGAAAGGACATGGGCAGGCTCGTCCGTCTCATCTTGAGCATAGGCAAGGCTGTCTCCGCCTACCTGTTTCTGTTCGTCTTTGTGGGTCTTGGATTTGCCTATATCACAAGACTGGATTCTCTCGCTGGAGCCAGTGGAAAATCTGCCCCATACAAGGATAATAAGACATTGGAATACAAGGCACAGCAAGTACAAGATAGAGTAAATAAAGCTCTAAGTTCTGGAGGTAACTAATGAGAAAAAAGAAAGGTATTTTTCTGACTTTTATGTATTTAATGGTATTCATTCCCACAATCGCTGCAAATTCTGTTGCAAGAGAAAGAATATGGATTAAGAATGATTTGGAAAATTCGATAACTGTTTACTGTGAATTTCAACATAAAGATGGTAATACCACCCAGAATTTTCCCTCATATTGGAATCAACCGTTACTAGGACGAGGTGTTACTTGTGACAGCTTCTTGGAATCTGGTGAAAAAAGAGTATACAAAGCAAATACAACAATCAAATTGGTAGAGTATTTTCCAAGTACACCAATTCATGAAGTTTTCATGGAAACCTTACAAATTCTCAGTGAAACTCCCCTAGAGCAAAAGCTCAAGGAGCTGTTCAAGACGCTGGTTATCACCGATGTCGAGGGAAAGGTGCTTTTGACACTGGATGATTTTTCCAAGGCACGGGTTGAACGTAACAATCGCAGATATACCATCATCATCGGGGAATATCTGTACCAGTAAAAGGCTATTAAAGCCACAGCATGATGCCAGTTTTTCGTGCCGTGACTCATATTATTTAAGGAGGTTTTTATGAAAAAACTGATTGCAATCCTGTTCTGCATTCTTTGTGCAGGACTCATCTTTGCCAAGGGGAACGGCGACTCGCCATCCAAAAAGAAGGTGGCTGCGGAGACCCACAAGGTGCAGGAGCAGACAGCTTCTGAGGGAGCGTCCATTTTGGACAAGTACTCCGACGCTGAAATCGAAGTGTTGTTGGCTAATATCAGTAGTCTTACCTTCCCCAATGGCACCAGCTATAATCTAGCTTCCGACAATATGCTCATTGCCGTTCATGAGCTTGAGCATCAAAGCCAGTATCAGAATGGAGACAAAAATGCACTATTTGAGCAGCTGATACGTTCTGTTTTTGAATCGGAGTATGATCCGGATAATCCCTATGGACATTTGAGCAGCTATGAGTATCAGGCAATGCAGGTGGAAGATAGAGCTGGTAAAAATCTGAATGAAAGGAGTAAAATGAAATGAAAAAAAAGCTTTTTGTAATTGTGTTTTTGCAATGTATTATTATTCCACAGCTTTTTTCCTTAACTCCCCAACGAGTGGACATCTACCTGAAAAATGAATTTTCCACCACCTTCATGCTACAGTGTGAATTTCTCCACAAAACAGACAATGGAATTCCCAATTTTCCAGAACGATGGACGCAAAACCTCATGGATAGAAGCGTTATCTGTGGAAGCTATGTGGATGAAGGACAAACGCTATACAAAGGCAACAGCACAGTTCATTTGGTATGGTACACCCCCAATGCGTCAATCATTAGCCAGGAATTTTCCGATACCTTGCAACTCCTTGCAGAACTCCCCCTTGAGCCAGAGCTCAGGCTTGAGCAAAAACTCAAGGAGCTGTTCAAGACGCTGGTCATCACCGATGCCGAGGGAAAGGTACTTTTGACACTGGAAGATTTTTCCAAGGCACGGGTTGAAGTGGGACCAAATGGTCGCAGATACGACATCATCATTGGAGACTATCTGTACCAGTAAAAGGCTTTTCTTTACAATTCCCACCTTTTGGGGTATCATAAAAAAGAATAGATTTTTTTGGAGGAAACCATGGGAAAGAAAAAGGGTTCACGAGGAAAAGACTACTTTGGAATGGGCAGACTCATTAGTATTATTTTTGCCATTATTCCTGTTACCTCTTGGCTGTTTGGGTTTATAACCCGCTTTCAGGAAGGAAAGATTGTGGCAGGTCTGCTCCGCTTACTTTTGGGCTGGAACATCATTTGGATTCTTGACCTTTTGTGCATCCTGTTCAAGGGAAAGATTTTGCGATTGCTAAAGTGCTAGCAGCTCCTTTAATGTACACTAGCCCTGCTTTTGGAAAGGCAGCTTTCTGAATGCAGGGCTTTTTTTTGTCTCCCTCACCTTTCCTTCCCGCCCCTTGAGCCAAGCCCCTGATTTCCGTATACTGTTGAGTATGTTAGAGAAAATTTCCAATACCTTTACCGATGTGGTCCGCAAGCTCAGCGGAAAGTCCTCCATTACGGAGAAGAATATAGAAGAAACAGTAGAGCAGATTAAGCTAGCTCTGCTGGAAGCTGACGTTAACCTGCGGGTAGTGCGACGATTTGTAAACAGCACCATCGAAGAGGCCAAGGGTGAAAAGGTTCTACGAGCCGTTGACCCAGGTCAGCAGTTTGTAAAGATTATCCACGACAAGATTGTTTCCCTTTTGGGAGATGAAAAGCAGGATCTCAAGCTAAAGGGCCCCGACACCCTTTCTATCATTCTGTTGTTAGGTTTACAGGGTGCTGGTAAAACCACCGCCGCCTCCAAGCTAGCAGCTCGCTTGGCCAAGGAAGGACGCAAGCCCATGTTGGCCGCCTGTGACTTGGTACGCCCCGCCGCTATCCAGCAGCTGTGTGTACTGGGAGAAAAAATTGGGGTTCCTGTTCACCACGAAGACACCAAGGATGCCGTAAAGGTTGCCAAGGATGCCATCAAGGAAGCAAAGAAGGGTGGCTATGACACTCTGATTATCGATACCGCTGGTCGTCTCCAGATTGACCAGGACATGATGGCAGAAATTGCCGAGGTAAAAAAGGCTACAAACCCTGACGAGGTGCTGTTGGTAGCAGACGCCATGACGGGACAGAACGCCGTAGACATTGCCAAAACCTTTGACGAGGCATTGCAGCTCACTGGTGTTATCCTCACCAAGTTTGACTCCGATGCCCGTGGTGGTGCCGCCCTTTCCTTAAAGTCCATTACCGGCAAGCCCATTCTGTTTATTGGTACTGGTGAAAAGACCGAAGACTTTGAGCCCTTCCATCCTGAGCGAATCGCTAGCCGAATCCTGGGTATGGGTGACATCGTTTCCTTAGTAGAAAAGGCTCAGGCCACTATTGATGAAGCAGAAGCAGAAAAGCTCCAGAAAAAGATGATGAGCGAAACCTTTACCCTGCAGGACATGCTGGAGCAGCTACAGCGAGTAAAGAAGATGGGTTCATTGCAGTCAATTATGGAGATGATGCCTGGTATGGCAGCCCAGATGGGAAATCAGGAAATTGACACCAGCGCCATGAAACGGCAGGAAGCTATCATCCTTTCCATGACAAAGAAGGAGCGGGCAAACCACCTGATTATTGGCCCCAGCCGTCGCAAGCGCATTGCTAAGGGTTCTGGAACCTCCGTGGCGGAAGTAAATCGCCTTATTAAGCAGTTTGAAAAAACCCGCTTGGCCATGAAAAAGCTCACCAAGAACAAGGGCCTGCAGGCAAAATTCATGCAGCAGTTCGGTGGAATGTAAAACAGAACCTGCTATAGCAGTTGGTGGAATGTAAGACAAAGATTAGTTGAAAGAAATATAAAAAAACGACCTATAATTTTTATAGGTCGTTTTTTCAAAGAAAAAGTTTTTATAATTTATTGTAATAGTCCAGCGTTCTGTAAATCCGCCACTACACGGGCAGTAAATGCCCTAGCACCGTACACATTCAAATGGTCTCCGTCAGCAAACAATTCAAACTTGGGAGAAAAATCTGGATCATGGGAATAATCAAAATAAGGAACGCCAGGGAATTGAGACTGAACTTCTGCAATAAAATCATAGAATGTCTTGAAAAAATCTTCGTCTTCTGCATAAATATCATTTAAAACAGTGGTAATAGGTGTAGTTGTCAATACTGGTTTTAAGCCATTGTCCAGACAAAACTTTACCAGCTGGCAAACTTCGGCAAGATTTAACTGGTATCCTTCATCTCCTTTTTCGTTTTTTCTCCAACTATCATGTTTTTTCTGACAATATTCCTGTAACTCAGCTTCAGTCATGTAGGTGGTTCGGCTGTTGAATACATCAATATCTTCAGGAGGAATATCATCGAAACATTTTTTAATATTTTTTCCTGCACTCAAAAAGGGGATGGAGGCATATCGTATTGAATCTAAAAGATCCCACGTATCGAAATACTTTTTTTTAAGGAATCGATAATACCGAGGGCGTAGTTTGTCATAATTTTCCGCCCGACCTGTAATAGCAAAATAAGAAATTGGTAAAAGCACCACTGCATTCGGTGCAAAGGAATCGATATATTGTTGTAAAAGAGCATAATCCCAGAAATATCGTTGACTATTTACAGCAAAATTAAAAGTTCTATACTGAGAAAAATCATCATAAAAAAAGCCATATTCCCCATGGCTAGAACCTAAATTTGCCAGTTGAATATCATCAGGCACAAAGTTGAATTTCCACACATTATTTTCTGCTTTCCAATGATTTGTCGATATATAACGTGCATTTATCATAAACATAAAAACTACAACTGGCAAAATAAGAAGCAATAATTTAAGCGCTAACTTTTTCATAAGAATACACCCCTATCTGTTAGAATTGAAAATAAATGAACTCACTGGAAGGAAGACCAGAGGAGAAAAAGTAAAACATTACTAAAGCCCATCCCCAATAACAAGCCCAACGAACAACAACACCTTGTGATTTCATGCCTTCAGGATATTTTTGTCCAAACCAGTCAGCAAAAAACAGGATACTAATACAAAGCATTGCAAATACCGTTTTATATGCACCGAAATCAGTAGAAATCGTTCCCAAACCAAACAAGCCTCTTGTTACGGCTTTTAACCCTTCATTTTGTAATACATCAAAAGCAAGTAGCATCTCACTGGGTACTGCACTAAATTTATTCCAAATAGTTGCCACATCAGACATCGTATTTACACGAAATAACATCCATGTCAGTATTACTAGGATAAAAGTTACAAGCATTTGAAAAGCCTTCCAAATAGAACGCACACCAGCTTCTGTCTCTAGTTTCATAGAAAGTCGTAATTTTTTTCGTAAACTGGCAGTATTTATCGAGATGATTTGAAGCAAACCGTGGGCAAATCCCCAAGCTACAAAATGCCAAGCAGCACCATGCCACAATCCACTTACCACAAAGGTAATCATCAAGTTAAAGCTACGACGAACTTTTCCACAACGATTACCTCCGAGGGGAATATACAGATAATCCTTAAACCAAGTAGACAATGAAATATGCCATCTTCGCCAGAACTCTACAATAGAGATAGCTGTATAGGGACGGTCAAAATTTTTCATGAGATGAAAGCCGAGAATTTTTGCCACACCAATGGCCATGTCTGAATATCCAGAAAAGTCACACCAAATCTGGAAGGCAAAAAAGAAGGTGGCAAGTAACAGAGCTAAGCCAGTGGCTTCGTTCACTGCACCATAAATGGAATTTACGTATAGGGCGACCTGATCAGCTATTACAATTTTTTTGAAAAGTCCCCAAGCAAACAAGCGCATTCCAGAAGTAACACGGTCGTAATCAAATCTATAATTTGTCTTAAACTGAGGTAATAAATTGCGACTCCGCTCAATGGGACCTGCAACTAATTGAGGAAAGAAGGTAACAAACAAGGCATAGGTTATAAAATTCCGTTCTGCAGGAATATCACCCCGATACACATCTATCATGTAACCAAGAGCTTGGAAGGTATAAAATGAGATTCCCACAGGGAGCAGGATAGAAAAATGAGGTAAAATATTTTTTTTATGCTGCTTGCTAAAAATCTGAGCAAACCAATCAACAGAATCACAAAAGAAATTGTAATATTTAAAGAAAAACAAGATCATGAGGTTTACAAATATCACCAATGCCACCACAATACGCTTTTGTTTGACTGTCTTGTTTTCCAGTGCCAAGCCACCCCACCAGGTTGCCAACACAGAAAACACAATGAGGCAAAGATACAGGGGATTCCAACAGGCATAAAAATATAAACTTGCAGCAAGAAGCAAAACTTGATTTGCCATATTTTTTTTAACAAAATAGGTACAAACAAAATAAAGTATGGCAACTATAGGAAAAAAGATAAAAAAAGACAGAGAATTGAATAACATTTTAGCTCCTGAAAATAAAACACCGTCGATTAGATAGACTTTTCTGCCTAATAATACCATATTACAAGAACGAATGGAAGTATTTATATATTTTTTTGATATATATTACCTTTTATGTGAAGGTTTAATAGAAATGAGGATTAGGTCATTGTACCAGTATGACTGTTGAAGAACTAAATCAAATCTATAGGGAAAATTTAAAGGCTTTAAGAAGTCAAGCGGGACTCAGCCAAGCCGCTTTATCAGAGGCAGCTGCAATTACTGACAAATTTTATAATGATATTGAGACAGGAAGAAAATGGGGATCTTTTGAAACTATGGTAGCTCTAGCAAATGCCTTAGGAGTTGAGCCCTACGAACTGCTTTCTCCAAAGATGAAATCAGGAAATTACGATATAAAACGCACGAAGCAACTGCTCAACAGACTTCGTATTCATTTATGTGATTTAATCGATACCATGGACAGCTACTTAACACAATAACCTTCCCCTACTCTAGCCCTTTTCTCCAGCGGCCAAACTTGTAATACACAAAGAACATGATTGAAGTAACTACCCAGGTAACAGGATAGCTCATTAAAACCGTATTTATGTAGGGATACCGCGGTGCTACAAAAAACAACCATACCACCCGCAGCAAGCAGATTCCACCAAGGGTCATTACCATGGGGATGAAGGAATCCCCTGTTCCACGAATAGCACCAGAAAGGATTTCTATAGAAATATAGGTAATATAGGTGGGCACAAGGAAATAGAGCATTTCAAGCCCAATGCGAATAACCTCTGGGTCGGTGGTAAAAAAAAGATAGAGCCAATGAGAAGTAAGCATCAAAAAGATACACATGACAATGGTAGAAGCTCCAGTCATGGCAAGACAAATCCAGGTTCCTTGAAATACTCGCTTGTATTGCTTTGCTCCATAGTTTTGTCCCACAAATACGGTAATAGCCACACCAAAGGCACCAATAATCATCCAGTAAAAGCTATCTAATCTACTGTAGGCAGAAAAGGCTGCAATGGTGTCCGTTCCAAACTCATTAATTTTTGCTTGAATAATTAAATTCGAAAGAGAATACATTACTGCCTGAAAACCAGCAGGCAGGCCGATTTTTATAGTCACCTTCAGCAAGGCGGCATCAAGATATTTCCAGGGAAGAACGAACAATTGCTTTGGCAAAGCACCAAAGAGCATCCACTGACGATGAAAGCCCCGCAGCACAAAAACCATAGCCACCACCTGGGATAAAACCGTAGCAATGGCCGCACCTGCTACACCCCACCCCAGTACATTTATGGTTATTAAGTCAAAGACAATATTGGTAAGACAGGCTGCTATTAGAAAATACAAGGGACGGCGGGTATCTCCCACTGCACGAAAAATTCCTGAACCAATGTTGTATAAAAGAGAAGGAATCATGCCGGCGTAATACCAGCAAATATATTCCATTGAAATCCCCATCAATTCTTGGGGAGTTCCGATGATTTGCAGCATCCATTCTGCAGAAATAATTCCCGCCACCATCAGCACAAAGCCACCAATAATGGCAAGGCTTATGGCAGTGGAAATGGCTTTTTTCATTTTAAGGGAATCACCAGCACCAAAAAACTGTGACACAATTACCGTGGCACCAGAGGAAATTCCCACAAAGAATCCCACTAGCAAGTTCACAATGAGGGCAGCTCCACCACCCACTGCCGCCAAGGCTTCTTTTCCCAAGAAATGCCCCACAATAATGGAGTCCACAGTGGTGTATAATTGCTGAAAAAAGGTTCCTAGTAAAATAGGGTAAAAAAGACGAAGCAATTGCTTCCAAATGGGGCCTTGGGTAGTAGAGGTATCGTTCACAAGGGGCAGTATACCACAGGCATGGTAAATGGAAAAGCAGTGAGATTGATTTGTGAGCCATCAGGAATGGTGGTTTGAGCCTTTACCAAAGCCTTGTTTTTCACTACAATAAAGAATCTTAAACATAACTTTATTTTTAGAGGAATCATAATGGAAAAGGTTAATTATTTTAATTCCATCCCTTGGCGGGAAGCCTTGATTCAGCTGGGTCACTGCCGCTTTATGGATCGGGAAGAATTTGCCGACGGAACAAATGCCTTGAAAGGCAAGAAGATTGTTATCATCGGTTGCGGTGCCCAGGGTCTCCATCAGGGAATGAACCTGCGGGATTCCGGTCTTGATGTAAGCTATGCCTTGCGTGCAGAGGCCATTGCAGAAAAGCGTGCCAGCTACAAGAACGCCGTAGAAAATGGATTCAAGGTGGGAACCTACCAGGAAATGATTCCCACTGCTGACTTGGTGGGAAACCTTACCCCAGACAAGCAGCACTCCAATGTTTTGGAAAATGTTGTTCCCCTGATGAAGCAGGGAGCTTCTCTGTGGTACAGCCACGGATTCAATATTGTTGAAGAAGGAATGCAGATTCGCCCTGACATTACCGTTGTAATGATGGCTCCCAAGGGACCAGGTTCCGAAGTTCGCACAGAATATGTTCGTGGCTTTGGTATTCCTACCCTCATCGCCGTTCACCCTGTAAACGACCCAGAAGGAAAGGGTTGGGCCATTGCAAAGGCATTGGCAGCAGGAACTGGTGGAAGCCGTGCAGGTGTTCTTGAGTCAAGCTTTGTGGCAGAGGTAAAGTCCGACCTCATGGGTGAGCAAACCATTCTCTGCGGTATGCTTCAGACTGGAAGTATCTTGTGCTTTGACCGCATGGTAGAAAAGGGAATTGACAAGGGTTATGCCTCCAAGCTGATTCAGTACGGCTGGGAAACCATTACCGAGGCTCTCAAGTGGGGCGGAATCACCGGTATGATGGATCGCCTGTCTAATCCTGCAAAAATCAAGGCCAATGCCCTTTCCAAGGAGCTGAAGGCTATTATGGCTCCCCTGTACCAGAAGCACATGGACGACATTATTGCTGGTGAATTCAGCCGTGTAATGATGATTGACTGGGCAAATGATGACAAGAACTTGTTGGCATGGCGTGAGGCCACAGGAAAGACTGCCTTTGAGCAGACTCCTGCTGGAGATGTGGAAATTGGAGAGCAGGAATACTTTGACAATGGTATCTTGATGGTGGCTATGGTTAAGGCTGGTGTAGAGCTGGCATTTGAAACCATGGTGGATGCAGGAATCAAGCCTGAAAGTGCCTACTACGAGTCCCTCCACGAAACTCCTCTTATTGCAAACCTCATTAGCCGCAAGAAGCTGTATGAAATGAACAAGGTTATTTCCGATACTGCTGAATACGGCTGCTACCTCTTTGACAATGCCTGTCGTCCTCTGTTGAAGGACTTTATGGCAAAGGTAGACACCGACATCATCGGGAAGGGTCTGGCTAACAAGGACAACAGCGTTTCCAACCAGGAGCTGGTAAAGGTAAACGAAGAAATCCGTAACCACCCCATTGAGATTGTAGGAAAGAAGCTCCGTGGCTACATGACTGCTATGAAGGCTATCGTTGGTTAATAAAAAAAAGCGGGATTCAGCTTTGAATCCCGCTTTTTTTATGTCCAGTTAAAAATCAATCAAAAGTCTATCCCTTACTGTCCTTTCATCTGGTTCAAGAATAGGAGGATGGCCACCACACGGA
>JAXJGY010000016.1:0-106060 GCA_036300185.1 Treponema sp.
CCCAGATTGATGCCATGCTTGCTCTCATGAACAAGAATCCAGACATTGAGCAAGAAATTTCCGACGAGAAGCTCAAATCCGCCAACTAACCTCCCACAGCCAGTCCACCCTCCCCTCACCTCTTGCCGTGGGTGGGGCGGAAGTGGTACAAGTACCGCTTGATTTTTTGGCTGGCAGTTTTTTCAAACTCCTCCACACTTTGGACGGAGGCAATGCGAGAATTCTTGTTCACCCGCTTATTTACAAAGTACTTGATTTCTGACAAAAGCTCCTCTCGCTTGTACAAGAAATCTTCCTTTACCTCGTGAACTGCATGGCCCAAGGCGTGGCCCACAGCAGAGGCGGCATGTTCTGCTAGCTTTACCAAGGCCACCAGTCCTCCCTTCTCTCCTTCCACCACCAAGGATTCTGCCACCAAGGGATGCTGATTCAACACAAACTCAATATCCTCTGGATAAATATTTTCCCCAGAGGAGCCCAGAATCATGTTTTTAGAGCGGCCCTTAAGAGAAAGCCAGGGACGACCACGGCGATTTTCCAAGAGCCCCAAGTCCCCGGTTTTGAACCAGCCTGGGCCGCAGGAATCAGATTCCGTAGTAAAGGCTTTTTCTGTAAGCTGAAAATCACGATGATAGCCCTGCATCACATTAGGGCCACGAACAATCACTTCACCAATACCAGTTTGTTTGCTAGGATGCAGAATCCGAAGCTCCACACCCTCCAGCACAGGCCCCACTGTTCCTGGTACCGTTTCCTTTGGCCCACTTCCCGCCAATAGAGGAGAAGTTTCTGTCAGTCCATAACCAATGGCGTAGGGAAAATGGGCCCGCTTCAAAAAAAGCTCCACCTCTGGGTTAAGGCGAGCACCTCCAATGCCAAAAAACCTGATTTTTCTTCCAAAAACCTTTTTCAGCTGAAATCCAACGGCAATGTCCATCAGGCGGCCAGTGACAGGAAGCTTATGGAAAAATCGGCGGATTTTACTACCATTCAAGGCAGGAAGGATTTTATGCTTGTAGATTTTTTCCATCACCATGGGAACACTCAGTACAATGGTGGGACGAACCTTCTTGAAAGCAGGCAACAAGGTAGAGACGGTGGGCGGGCGATCTAGATAGTAAATGCAGCTACCGTTGAGAATCTGAAGCACAAAGCCAATGGTAAATTCATAGACGTGGGAAAGAGGTAAAAAGGAAAGGCAGCGGTCGTACTTGTTCACTCGATGGACAGTCTGACACTGGAGGGCCGTCCACACAAGATTTTTGTGGGTCAGCTCCACCCCCTTAGGATTTCCCGTGGTGCCAGAGGTGTAGATGATAGAGGCTAGGTCATCCTCCTTCACCTTAATAGGCTTAGGCAAAAAACCACGAATCATGTTGCCAGCCTTTCCTCGTAAGGGACTAAAATCCTCCATGGCAAGAATCACTGGCAAAACAGTAGAGTCAATATCCTTTACCTTGGGATAGAGGGCCTTGCTCACCACCATCATGTCTACCTGTGCATGCCGAAGGATAGCTTCCACCTCCCTAGTGGTAAAATCAGGTAGCAAGGGAATGGCAACTCCTCCACGACACACGGTAGCAAGATAAAATCCTCCCCACTGGGGCATACCCTGGCCAAAGATTGCCACCTTCTTTCTGGGAGCAAAGCCGTTGGCCGTCATGACTCTGGCAAGCCGCTGCATCATCAGCTGAAATTGATGGTAGGTCATGGGCTTATCCTGCACCAAAGATAGGGCTGGCCTATCCCCAAACTTTTCCAAGGTGTTGCGAAGCAAGGCAGAAAAGGTATATTCTCCTAAGTCATGAATGGTAACCATACAAAACCTCCCTCCTAAAGCATAGTAGAAAGGCTCCATGGTTTCAAAACATTTCAAAAAAAAGCCCCCGGCTTAAACCGAGGGCCCGTCTCATTCCAAGAACATGCGTTCTTGAGGAACACTAGTTCTTGGAAGTGTAGCTGAATACAAAGTATCCAAGTGGTGTGTAGAATGCACCGTCAATATTCTGCATCATGTACTTCTGGGTGTAGAAGTAAATAGGACCAAGAGCCCAGTCACGACCCATAATAATATCTTCAGCCTTGTGCATGGCAGCCATACGAACAGCTGGATCTGTAGAAGCCTTTGCTTCAGCAATAGCTGCATCGTACTCAGCAACAGAGTACTGAGCATCGTTGTTTCCACCACCAGTCATCCACATATCCAAGAAGGAAATGGGGTCGTTGTAGTCGGCAATCCATCCGTTACGTGCAATCTGGTACTCACCGTTCTTTCTGTTCTCCAAGAATGCATTCCATTCCTGGTTCTGGAGCTGAACTGTTACCCCCAGTTCCTTCTGCCACATCTGCTGTAAAGCCTCACCTACAGCCTTGTGAGCATCAGAGGTGTTGTACAAGTATGTTACAACAGGGAAGCCTTCACCATTGGGATAACCAGCTTCAGCCAACAAAGCCTTTGCTTCTGCAACGTTCTTGGCATAGATTTCGTCAGTAGCAGGAATCTCCCAGTAGTTACCACCAGTGGTACGGAAGTCCTTTCCAGCAGGATCAGCATCATAGATACCAGCAGGTACGAAACCAGCAGCAGGAACTTCACCACTCTGGGTAATCTGCTCTACGATGTAGGGGCTATCGATTGCCAAGGTGAAAGCCTTGCGCACACGCCAGTCATCAAAGGGAGCCTTCTGTGTCTGGTATACAACATAGTAGGTTCCAATGTAGTCAACAATGTCCAACTCGCCAGAAGCTAAAAGACCAGCAACCTCATCAACAGGCATATCATTGATGAACTGAAGATCTCCAGAGCGATAACCAGCCAACATAGCGTTCTGGTCAGCCATCAAGCGGAAGGTGATTGAATCGGGACCAAGGTTTGCTACATCGTAGTGGTGCTCGTTGGGAACCATCTTGATGTAGGAATCGTGTACCCACTCAGCCAACTTGTAAGGTCCATTGGAAATGTAGTTAGCAGAGTTGTTTGCAGTTGTCCATGTGTCAGGGTTAGCCTCTACAATGTCCTTGCGAACAGGGAAGGTAGCAGGGAATGCACAAACTTCCAAGAAGTAAGGGCAGTCATAGGTGATTGTTACCTGGAAAGTGCTGGCATCAGGAGCAGAAACTGCCAAGGTGCTGGGGTCAGCCTCTCCGCTATTTACTTCTGCATATCCCTTAACCATGTCGATCATGTAGCAGTAGTCAGCTGCAGTTGCAGGGCTGGCCAAACGCTGCCAAGAGAATACAAAGTCAGAAGCTGTAACAGCCTTACCATCAGACCACTTTGCATCAGGACGAATCTTGAAGGTGTAGGTAACAGTTCCGTCAGCATTTACAGTCTTCTCGTAAGAAGCAGCCTGTCCATTTACCAACTTAGCATAGTTCATGTCACCCTTGTCAGTAGCAGCATTTCCACCATCTGCCCACTTCATCAATCCTTCAAAGAAGTGCTGAAGCATAACAGCACCGTCAACAGCGGAGTTCAAAGCTGGGTCAATAGTCTGAGGCTCGGAAGCAAAACAAACAGACAAGTCAAATGTGTCACTTGCAGCGGCAACAGAAGCAGTTGCTTCCTTCTTGCTGCATCCAAAGAAGGTCATGCTAACAATGAGGGACAATCCCAGCACAACCAAGAAAGTTTTCTTGAGATTCTTCATTATTTCCTCTCTATAAGAATTTATAACTGAGAATAACAATCCCAGTTTATAATTGAGATAACTATATCATACACCGCATTTGATGTAAAGATATGGAGATTTTTTACCGATAATCCCAAATCCTGTGGTATAATTGAAGTCAACAGGAGGAAACCTTATGGAACTTGAAACTGTATTGTACCAAAAGGATGGAAACGTTGGAATCGTTACCTTGAATCGTACCAAGGCTATGAATTCCATGAACAAGCAGCTGTTTGCCGATTTGACCGTAGCCTTTGAAGCTGCAGGAGCTGACGATGAAGTTCGTTGTGTGGTGATGCGGGGCGAAGGCCGAGCCTTTTGTGCCGGTGGTGACATTGCCGAAATGAAGGGCATTACTACAGAAAGTGCCTTCTTTGACTTTATGAGTGTAGCAGGAGGCTTTACTACCCTGCTGAACACCTTCCCAAAGCCAGTGGTGGCCGCAGCCCATGGAGCCATTGCAGGAGCTGGTGTTTCCCTGCTGATGGCAGCCGATATTGCCCTGGTAGCAGAAGATGCCGTATTTATCGTGGCCTTTGGACAGGTGGGCTTGATTCCTGACTGTGGTTGCCACTATCTTTTGCCCCGCATTGTGGGCTTGAACAAGGCCAAAGAATTGATGCTAACCCAGCGTCCTGTTAAAGCTGCCGAGATGAAGGAAATCGGCCTTGCAAACCACGTATATCCTGTAGACCAGCTGCAAGAAGAAGCCTTAAAGCTGGCAAAAAAGATTGCTTCTGGCCCTCTAAACTGCTACATTCCCAGCAAGGCCATGATGAATAAATCCTTCCAAACCGACTTGGAAACAATGCTGAAGGAAGAAACTGCCACCCAGGCAGCGGTTCGCATGCATCCAAATGCTGAAGAAGGACTTTCTGCCTTCTTAGAAAAGCGAAAACCAGCGTTTAAGTAAGCATATTATCACAAGCAGGGGAACAAGAATAGCAGCTCAGGAACTTTCATGGGTTCTCCTGCTCACTACTTCATAAAGTACAGCTTCATTCTCTTAAATATGAGTAAAATATTGACAGAGAATCCTTCATTCTTTATACTCAAAATATGAAATCACTTGTTACATTGAACAATGTCGTCGTCTCTGTCCTAGTCTCAGGCTTTACCTATTGTGGGAGATAATGCGTCGTCAGTGTGGCATAACATACAGATGAAAAGGCCCTCCCCGTGGAGGGTCTTTTTTTTAGGAGGAAAAAATGATTCAAGCAACTGGAGCCCAGATTATCGTAAAACTGCTGGAACGACAGGGCATTACTACCGTGGCAGGAATTCCTGGTGGTTCCGTACTACCCTTGTACAATCAGTTAAACAGTAGCTCCATTCATCATGTACTGGTGCGTCATGAACAGGCAGCTGGCTTTATTGCTCAGGGAATAGCCAGAACTACAGGCTTGCCCGCAGTTTGTATTGCCACCAGTGGTCCCGGTGCCATGAATCTGTTAACAGCCATTGCCGATGCCAGAAGCGATTCCATTCCCATGGTAGCTATTACTGGTCAGGTAAACTCCTATCTCATTGGAACAGATGCCTTCCAAGAAGCCGACACCTTTGGACTTTCCTTCCCCATTACCAAGCACAGTGTCATGGTTAAGTCCCCAGAGGAATTGCTCACCGTCATTCCCCAGGCCTTTGCCATTGCTGCATCTGGTCGTCCTGGCCCCGTACTCATCGATATTCCTCGTGATGTGCAAACTGCCACCGCCACCTTTGAACAATGGCCACAGCCCGGTACAGCCCAACACTTTGCCCTCCGCTTCCCCACCTTGGGAGCAGATTTAGCTCAGGCCATCGACATTTTTGGTCACGAGCTTCTTTCTGCAAAGCGACCAGTTTTTTATGCAGGCGGTGGCTGCAATTCTCCAGAAGTGGCTACAGCAATGGCAGCCCTGTTGCAAGAGGTTCCCATGCCTGTTGTTTCTAGCCTGATGGGAATCGGCTGTATTGATGAGGCTGATGAAAAATGGTGCGGCATGGTGGGTATGCACGGCTCCCACACTGCAAACACAGCCATGTATCAGGCAGACGTGGTGCTGGCAGCGGGAGTTCGATTTGACGACAGAGCCACAGGAATTGTGTCCCAATTCTGTCCAAATGCAAAGATTCTTCATATAGATATAGATGCAGCAGAAGTGAATAAGATTCTGCCTTCCTTCCATTCCATTGTGGCAGATTGTCAGTCAGCCTTCCCTGCCATTACCCTGCGGATTCAAGAATTAAAATCCCGAAGTGGGATGAAATCCTCCACTGGAAGCTGGATTCAGGATATGGCCGCCATGTACCAGAAGGAAAGAGAAACTGCCCTAGAAGCAGCTGGTTCAGAGCAAATTAATCCACGGCAGTTTATTGCATCAATACCAGCACAAGCCGCCAAGGAAGGACTTGATCCTGCCAGCCTCATTGTTGCCACCGACGTAGGTCAGCATCAAATGTGGACAGCCCAGTTTTATCCCATTCAGCGGCCACGACAGCTTTTAACTAGCGGTTCACTGGGAACCATGGGCTTTGGACTGCCCACCGCCTTGGGAGCAGCCATGGCAAATCCTGGTAGCCGAGTTTTGTGCTTTACTGGAGATGGCTCCATCATGATGAATATTCAAGAGCTGGCCACCTTGGCAGAGGAAAATCTTGATGTCACCGTATTTGTGCTGGACAATGGAGCCTTGGGAATGGTTCGCCAGCAGCAGGAATTCTTGTTCAACAAGAATTATTCTGCCAGCATTTTTGGTCGCAGTCCAAACCTTCTGGCCATTGCAGCAGGCTTTGGCATTACCACCGCCGATGTGGCAGAAAATCCAGACTGGGCAAAAATCGCCTTTCCACCAGCTGGCTCAGGCCCCCGCTTTATCAGAGTGCCTGTAGGCCAAGCAGAAAACGTACTGCCCTTTGTACCCGCTGGCAAGAAAAACATAGAGTCTATCAGATAAGCCTCGATTTGCCAGATCTGGCAATCTCATCTTGGGCGGCCTTATTAGCTTCTTCCAGCAAGGGAAGGAGTATTCGGGCCGCCTGAGATTTTGTTCCCAGTTCAGCCACAAGTTGGGCACGCACCAAAGGAGCCTTTTGTGCCAGCTGCACCAGCAAATGCTTGTCCAGCACCTGAAAAGGCGGCTTATTTAACTGGCGAGCCACTAAATCCCGTGCTTCAAAAAAATGACGGAGAAAAATCTGCTGGTGAATTTTCATTCGCTTGTAGCCAGGCATCTTCATGTAGCCTGGAGTCCGCTCCTTGCTTAGATGGGGGATGCCCTTCATGGTGGCTCGCACCTGGGACAAAAGCCTTCTTGAACGAGCCTGTTCATCTAAGGCTTGTCGTAGGGCAAAGAGATTGGCCACATCTTTCAAGGCGTATTCCAGCTGAGCGGGAGAAAGGGGGCGGTTCATCCAGTTTGTTTGTTGCAACCGCTTTTTGGACTGGGTATCCTGATGAAGCTGCTCCTGTTGCTTTTCCTCAGCTCCAGTAACGAATCGTTCCGTTAAGGCCGCAAGATTTCCCGCCAAGCCAGAGCCCACCAAGCCCAGCACCTTTGCCACACGAAACACATCGTACACCTTGTTCAACCGAATACCGAATTTTTTCCAAACCAGCTCGCCATCGGAAGCACAATCAAACCACAGCTTTTCTATTTGTGGGGCTTCCAGCAAAAGTCGCAAGCCTTCCACTGTTACGGGAGGTTTCATCTGAAGCTTCACCTGAGAGTTTTCAGAAGCCTTTACAAAAGGCACAAAGGGCTTGCCAGCAAATTCTGCATTTTTTCGGGAAACTTCCTCATCAGCACAGAGGGTATCCACTAAATAAAAGTCAGTTCCATCAAAAATCTGAATCAGGCAAAGATGTTCACCGTAACAATGGAGATTAAATTCACCTTCAAAATCCATGGCTATCTGTTGTATTTTATTCTCTTCCCACTGGGCAAGCAGGGCCTTTATGTCATCATCATTGTTCAATAAGGTATAATTCATGTCATTAGTGTATCATGCACAGAAAGAAAGGTGAAGAAAAATCCGTATCTTGCCAGTAAAATAAAAAAATATCCTTAGTGAACATAGTTTTTTGAAGACAGATTCATTATAATATATATTTGATGGAACGAGTCACATTAATACAATATCTCACCGCTTTACAAGGTGCATTGCGAGCCATTGTGGCCCTGTGCTCTCTGATATTGTTCGTTCTTAGTAAAAACAGACCCTCCTACGTTCCTGCGTTTAAATACCTTCGCAGATTTATTGGAACAATTGGTATTTGGGGATTTTTTAGCAGCATATTCTTTTTCTGTCCTAACCTGAACCTTCTACCCTTTATTAGTCCTTGGATTTATGTTTCCATGGGCTTTGCGGGGCCTTCCTTTATGAAATTTTGCTTTGCCTATGCACAGCCTCACAAAGAATCTCTTACCAAGGCATTACGTTGGAACTATCTCTTTCCCTGTATTTACTCCCTTTGTACGATTGTACCTCCATTACAAAAATATACCATTACCTTTACCAATGAAATCATTTACATTCCCTATAGAGATATTCTGGAATATTATCATCCCCTATTCTATGGATTTATCATTTACTTGTACGCAACTATCTTGGTAGGAATTGCAGTAATAGTCTATAAGTCTATTCGTAATCCAGAAGGCATTTCGACTGGAGCAAAATTTGCAATGGTGGCAGCAGTACTTTTTATTGTACAAAACATGGTTGCCTCCTTTATTGTAAAAAACAATATATTTTTCTGGATACCTTCCCTGGCCCTCCTTGCCTGTATGATTTTATTGTTTCTTACTCTGTATCATGATGAGTCAGAGCAAATCATTTCCAAGGGATACTCAGACTTTTTAGAATTTCTCCCCTTTCCCGTTGCAATGCTAGATAATAATTTTGTCATTTATCTTAATAACAGTGGAAAAGAATTCTTTTCTTCTCTCACCCAATTAAATACGCCCCATCCCAAAGAAGAAGATTTAATGCAGTTTTTCACTGTTTTTGATATGGAAATTCCCTTTCCAACAGATACAAACACAACAAGCCAAAAATTCATCCAGCTAAAGCAAGACAAAACTCTATATTTTCTTCAGGAACAAGAAATTATTGGTGAGGAGCGACATAAAAACCACGGAAAAATTATCATGATAACGCCTCTTACCTCTATGCAATATTTCTTTTCTGATTTAGAGGACAAGGCTTTCCGAGACAATTTGTGTAACTGTTACAATCGTCATTTTCTCACATTAAAGCAAAAAGAATTACTTTCTCCAGAGTTATATCCCATCTCATTGCTAGTATGTGACATAGACAATTTGAAGGGAATTAACGACACACTTGGTCATAAACGGGGAGATGAATACATTATTGCTTGTCATGATGGAATCCGCTCCTGCATCAGAAAAGATGATTTAATTTTCAGACTGGGTGGTGATGAGTTTCTTGTGTTGCTTCCTAAAACAGCCGCTCCAATAGCTAAAGCCATTGTAAAAAGCATTGATGCTGAAATGGAGCAACACAGGGAATTTACCCCTCATAGAATCGGTATTTCCATTGGTATCGCCACCTTGCTTTCCCCAGACAGATGTTTTGAGGAAGCCCTCAAAGAGGCTGATGTAGAAATGTATAAAATAAAGGCACAGCGAAAGGAACACAAATAATGGATTCTGAATTATCATCATTAAACTACATCACACTTCTTTTTGGTATTATACGACTCTTCATTGCCATCTATGCCTTTTTCTTAGTAGGAATTAAGCAAAAAGAAACAGATAATTTTGTGTATCAAAAGTTCAGCAGACAATTTATTTTCTTCCTAGGATTGTGGCAGCTTGCACGAGCCATTTATTCTCTCTATCTTGGAACAGAGCTACTGCCACGAATTATTCTTTTAAGCATTATTTCAGTACCCCTTACCAGTCTCACCTATTTCTTCTTTTGCTTTACCTATGCCTTTCCCCATAAAGCTCATCTTGTACCACGACTTTGGTGGCTGGCAATTATTCCTGCCATTACTATCATCATGATTTTTATACCAGAATATAATACATACTTTATTGAATATACTGGTGAAATTATTTACGTTCCCTACAGAGAATTAGTTCCTATTTACAAGCCCTACTTTTATGTTCATACCATTTATAGCTATTTGCTTAGTTTAAGTGGATTAGTCTGCCTTTTTATAAAGCTAAAATCTCCAGCTTCTTCCAGTAAGAAATTTTGTTTTTATACCATAATAGCTACAGTCCTTTTTATCCTGTCTAATATTTTCCGTATCTTTTTCTTCACCCATCAACTGTTATGGTTTATTCCCATTTTAGATACGGCTATTCTTACCCTGTTTTTCTGGGTTGTTTATTCCGATGAAACACAATTCATCATTAACAAGGGACAAGAAAAGCTGATGCAGACTCTTTTATTTCCCATATTCTTCTTGAATAAAGATAAAAAAATTATTTATGCTAATGAGCTAGCTGTAAAAACCTGTCCAAATATTTATCAAAACGGAAAAATTACAGGATATAAACCAGATATTCTCAAGAATTTTTCACCTTATCAGATGAATTCCCCAATTCTTCAAGATGTACCTTTGGGAAATAAGTCTCATCTTCTGTTGCAAAATAATGAGGATAATACCTTGTACTATGTGCATCAGCAAAATATTGTTCACAAAAAACAAGAATATGGACAGGGAGAAATGTTCCTGTTGCTTACCGTCTCTGCTATGAAAAACTTCTTCTCTGTTTTAGAGGACAAGGCCTTTCGTGATCCCCTTTGTGGCTGCTACAACCGCCACTATCTTGAGCTTAAGCAAGGAAAATTCTTTCAGCAAACACAGGATTCCAATACCATCCTTCCCGTTTCCTTCATTATGTGTGATATTGACGGCCTCAAAAAGGTAAACGATACCCATGGGCATGATGCAGGAAATGAATATATCTTTTTATGCCACGATATTATCAAGTCTACCATACGTCATACTGATTTGATTTTTAGATTGGGTGGAGACGAATTCCTCATTATTCTTACCAATACTTCAGAGCAGGTAGCAAAAAACATTGTATCTGCTATTGAAAAGCAAATGCAGCAGGTACAAAAGGAATACCCCACCAGCATTTCCATCGGCGTTTCCACTGCAGAAGCATTTCCTGTTGATTATGCCCAGTGCATCCATCTTGCGGATGATGCCATGTACAAAAAAAAGCAGGCACGGAAGGCAGGTCTCCAAAGCTAGCTTTCTATAGAATAACTGATTCCCTAGGACAAATCCCCATTTGTTACCCTAGGAAAAGATGGAACAATATTTTATAATAAAAAACAATGTGGCTAAAAGGAAGGAATCCTTGTCACCCTATACAAAAAGCCAAGGAGCTGTCTCATGGATACAACCACCCCTGAAAACATGGAAAATACAGAATCAGAAGTAAGGATTCAGGAGCAAGAGCCTGAACAAGTGGAAAAAAAGAAAAAAACTGAAAAAAAAGCAAAGGAAAAAAAGAAAAAAGCTAATGCCTTTGGAACCTTTCTCAAAACTCTTGGCATTATCCTGCTTCTAGTGATTGTAGCTTTAGCTGTATGGATTTTATATTCTGGCTTAAACAGAAAAAAATCCCTTTCTCTTCTTCCCCCAAATTATGGCCTATATCTTCACACCGATTCAGTGTGGGAAGCTCTAAATCCCCTGCTAGATTTACAGGCGGCAGATATTCTTCTGGCTACAGAGGAATTTTCTAGCTTCCGTTCTCTTTTTATGGAATTGCGACAGTCCCAGCTGAGGGAAAACAAGCTTGTATCTCTTGTCGCCGCCCGACCAGTAGATTTAGGCTTGTATTTTGACCAAGACAAGAAGACCAACTTTGTAGCTGTGGTGGACATGGGCTTTCTTTCCGCCGCCACACGGCTGGCCAAGCTGTGGATTGGAAGGCTACCCTTGGAAAAAACCTTTCCAGAAGGTATTACCTTGGTACAAGGCAGTGGCGGCCACCACTTTGAGCTAAACACTGATTTTGGCACCATCTACTTTACAAACTATTATAACACCGTCATTATCAGTTCCAGCCGAGAATTATTCCAAAAGGCAGTCCAAGGAAACAATGATGTTTTATACACTCCCCAAGAGCTAGAATTATTAAGCCTAAAAACAGATAACCCTTTGCAAATTATTGCAGATGCCAGTACCTTAGCCCAGGCTGCCACAGAGCAAACTCCTGCACTGCGAAAACTTGTTCAGCTGATACATAAAGACTCCAAGGCTCACGTTTCCTTTGGGATAACCGACAAGGAAATCGATTTAAAACTTCAAATCCCACTGGATCTTGATAATGAGCAAGCTCAGCTACAAGAATTGGCTAGAACAAGAGCACTGCTCCAGGAGGATTCTAGTCTCCCCCTGCTTTTATCGCAGCTGGGAAATAATATCCAATATTACACCATCTTGAACATAGGCTCCTTGAAGAATCTAAAGGAGGCAGCCTTTCCCCTGTTGCCAGCTTCTTTGAATGCCACCCAATTATGGGCTACTGGCGATTCTGTAAGCACCAATTTCTTTGGAGTAAATCTAGAGGAGCTTGTTTTTTCTTGGGCGGGACAGGAATGTGCCCTCCTTGGTCTAGAAGGGCTTAAGGATCCTGTAATTGCCCTTGAGGTAAAAGATGAGAATATGCGGCAATTCATCTTTGAACAGCTGCTTTCTTCCATCATACTAAAAGATGATACGAGCCTCATTCTTAATGGAGTTCGGTTACCACGATTGCAGCTACCAGTTTTTTTACAAGGAATTCTGAAGCTCTTGAACCTAAATCTTCCTAGTCCCTATTACATGGTACATAAAAACTTTATCTATTTTTCCGAATCCCCAGAATCCTTGTCCGCCCTCTTTACCTCCATGCAGTCAGGGCAGCGACTGTCCAACAATGAGGGCTGGAAAATTGTTGCAGAAAACCACAAAAAGGAAACTTCCGTCAGTCTCTTTTACGATTTGGAGCATGACACCCCCTTCTTTTTACGGGGAGACAATGTTGTGATACAGATTCTCGAGCTCTATGCTATGGGATTACTAGATTTACAGCTGCAAGACAATACCTTAATCTGTCAGCTTTCTGCTTCTTCCCGTCCCTCTGGACTCCTTCGGTCCCTGCCAGGCTTCCCCATGGAGCTAGAAGGTAAGGCAGCCCAAATTCACAAGGTAACAGAAAAAAATGGAAAGCACCTATTTTGGGTGGAAAACAATACTACACTAAAGATTCTTGATATTGATAGCATGAGTATTCAGCAAAAGGAATTCCGCTCCCCTATTTTAGTTGCTCCTGCAGCAGAAAATTCTGCTGGTGCAGCTATCTGGGCAATAACTACTGAAGGAGCAGCCTACCTTTTAACTACAAGCTTAGGGGATGTTCCCAACTTTCCTCAGCTTACTGGTGGTACTCCCAGCGCTCATCCTGTAGCTACAGAGCAGGGGCTGATTCAGCCTATGGATGATGACAGTCTTTGCTTTGTTAGTCCAGAGGGGACAGTAAAAAAATTACAGCTTGAATTAACTGGCTCCATTATGGCAGCACCAAATCTGTTCAAAAATGAAGCAACCTTCTACGACAAGGGATTTTCTGGTGGCCTTTTATTGGTAGACACAGAAAAACAGAGTTTAACTTTGCGACAACAGGTTTTCGGCATTGCCTATGGTTCTCCTGCCCTTTTGGAAAGCAAAAAATCAAAGTATTTGGGCTTTATTACCCAGGCAGGGCGGCTTTCTCTGTGGCGTTTTGCTGAAACCAAGGGGCAAGAAGAAGAAGCTCTACAACAAATTGTAGACACTACCGTTACAGGAGTATTCTTTACCAACCTAGTTAGCAACGGAAATTATTTCTTTGCTCTTTCTGCTGAAGGACAGTTATTCCGTATTGCACCTGATGGCACTACTATCTCAGTTAAAATTCCTAATGTAACTGCCCGCAATGGTGTTATTACTGTCATTCCAAATGCCAAAACAGGAGCACAAAATATTTACCTTGGAGTTGACGGCAATGTACTCTATGGTTTTAACGAAAATCTTGAGCTATTGCAGGGCTTTCCTCTGGCAGGAAGCGGAGTTCCTGTTTTTGTAGACGTTAATAGCGATGGAAAAGACGACTGTCTTGCCCTCACCATAGACAATAAGCTTAACGGCTGGAATTTACGATAGGAGGAACAAATGAAAAAAAAGCCCTTGTCCATTATCTTGATAGGAAGCGTCCTACTTTTTGCACTGGCCTCCTGTGCTAGTACTCCAGAAGACATGATGATTTCCACAATAGCGGCAGGTGAAGTACAGGTGGTTCAAGAAGCTGCCCAGCAATTAGCCTATTTAGATGGAAACCATCTTTTGGGTAATACCGATGTTGTCGCTGCCACCAAATTACTAGAGCTCTTGCAGGATAATCTGGAAGATCCAAGTCTCCCTGCAGCTTCTCGTTCTCAGCTCTTGGCCTTTCGAGGAAGGGTGAATTTGATTTTGGGCGACAAAAAAGCTGCCAAGGCTGACTATGAACAAGCCCTTTCCTTAAACCAGAGTGAGCTCCAAGCAGAAATTCTTGGAGTACGACTGGGACTTGTTTCTGACATTGGAAGTCTTGTTATTGGAAGACACCAGCAACCCTACGTTTTGTTGGAAAAGGCCTTGGCAAACTACAAGCAGGAAAATTATCTTGAAGCAGTGGCACAGTTTGATGAAGCCTTTATTTCCTTAGATGAATCTTATCGTGAAGCCTACGGGCAGCTACGAGAACATGCTTGGCTACTACGGAACATCAGCACCAGTGATGATCAAGAATTTCGAGAATTGCTAAAACAAGATAAAATCACCTTGGCTCAAATGATTAATGTAATCCAAGGCCAAGGAAATCTTTTGTATAAATACACTGGAGCAAAAAAGCTAGAGGCCAACCAGGTGCTTCGTCAGCTAAAAAGCCAGGGATTGTTTTATTCTATCAACAGATGGACAGACGTAGAGCAGCTTACCAAGGACACCATCCTTACCCGCTCCTTGGCAGCCCGCTTTCTCTGGAACCTCTATCACGACAGGCGGGGCACACTGGGAAATGCTCCCAAGTATTCCCACCAATTTGTTGGCGGCACTAGCCCCATTTTTGATGTGCCCCTTGACTCCCCCGACTTTGACGCCATCTTAGGCTCCATCGAAAAGGAATTCATGGACTTACCTGATGGCATGAACTTTTACCCCGACCAACCAATGTCAGGGATAGAGTTTAACGAAAGCATTAAAAAAATTAAATAAAACCTACAGATGGGAGGTGGAACACACCACCTCCTAGCTCCAATCTCGGCTACGAGATACCGCCTTGTGCCACTTGTCTAGCAGCTCCTGTCGTTTTGTCTCCTCCATGGAAGGGTTAAACATCATGTCTCGTTGCCACAGCTTTTTGATTTCATCACGACTTTGCCACAATCCTACAGCCAAGCCTGCAAGATAGGCTGCACCTAAAGCTGTTGTTTCTCGAATTACAGGGCGGCAAACGCAGCGATTCAACACATCAGACTGAAACTGCATCAAAAACTGGTCTCGACTGGCTCCACCGTCAGCCTTCAGCTGGCTCAAGGTAATACCAGTGTCGGCCTCCATAGCTCCCACCAAGTCCACCACCTGATAGGCGATAGATTCCTGGGCCGCCCGAATAATGTGTTCACGACGGGTGCCACGAGTAAGCCCCACAATGGTTCCTCGGGCATACATGTCCCAGTAGGGAGCTCCCAATCCAGTAAAGGCTGGTACCAGATACACGCCACCGTTATCCTCCACCTTGGAAGCATAATATTCAGCATCCTGACTGCTACCGATAAATCGCATCTCGTCCCGAAGCCACTGAATTACCGCCCCACCTACAAAGACAGAGCCCTCCAGTGCATACTCTACCCTATCCTTCAAGCCCACGGCAATGGTGGTAATAAGGCCGTTCTTGCTAAAGCAGGGCTTGTCTCCTGTATTCATCAACAGGAAGCAGCCGGTACCGTAGGTATTTTTTGCCTCCCCTGGCTCAAAGCAGGTTTGACCAAAAAGTGCTGCCTGCTGGTCTCCAGCTATGCCAGCAATGGGAACATCAACACCGAGAATCTTGGTGTAGCCGTATATTTGGCTGGAGGAAAGTACTTTGGGTAACATAGCAGCGGAAATGTCCAAGGCAGACAGCAAGGTTCCATCCCAATCAAGCTTGTTGATGTCAAAAAGCATGGTACGACTGGCATTAGTTACATCGGTGGCGTGAACAGAGCCCTCCGTCAACCGCCACAAAAGCCAACTATCCACGGTACCAAATAAGATTTCTCCCCGCTGGGCCTTTTCCCGAGCTCCCTCCACACTGTCTAGAATCCACTTTATTTTAGTGGCGGAAAAATACGCATCAGGAACTAAGCCTGTAGTTTGACGAATATGAGCTTCCAGTCCCTGCTGCTTCAAGTCATCCACCAGGGAAGCGGTGCGACGACACTGCCACACAATGGCATTATGAATGGGCTTTCCTGTGGTTTTGTCCCACAAAATTGTGGTTTCCCGCTGATTCGTAATACCGATAGCAGCAATATCCTGAGGCTGAACACCCGACTGAGCCACTACCTCCATCATTACCCCGTACTGACTGGCCCAAATTTCCATGGCATCCTGCTCCACCCAGCCCTCCTGGGGATAAAGCTGGGGAAATTCCTTTTGGGCAAGGGCAACAATCTGCTGGTTCTGGTCAAACAAAATGGCACGAGAACTGGTGGTTCCTTGGTCTAGGGCTAGGATGTATTTCATGGTGGACTCCTTGTGGTGAGGTTTATGGCAAATACTCAGCTTTAATATTTCGCAAGGCCTGAAAGAGGCGACGTTTTTCTGCAGGACTGCCTTCCGTCAAAGCTTCCAAGCGGCGGCGGGCATCCTTTCTGCCAGAATTTTCCTGATAGTCGCAGGTACAGGTGGCAGAAATATAGCCGCTTTCCTGAGCATGGGCAATAATGGTCTCCACGTCGGCAAAGCACAAGGGGCGGATAATGGTAACAGGGTATTTTTCGTACTTGAGCCGTGGAGGCATGGTAGAAAGCTCACCCTTTCCCAAGGCATTCATTAAAAGGGTTTCGAGGATGTCATCAAGATGATGGCCCAGGGCGATTTTGTTGTAGCCATGAGCCATGGCATATTCGTTGAGCTCCGTGCGCCGCTGGGTGGAGCACCACCAGCAATTCATGGAGCGTCCGGGCTTAAGTCTTTCTAACACCCCTACAGGAATGGTTACTGGCTCCACGCCCCAGCTGGCAAAAAGCTGCTTCAAACCAGGGTCAAAGGGAGGGGCAATTTCTGTGGACACGTGGAGGGCAGTAAAGTCAAAATTCTCCCGACCTTGTCTTTTTCTGTGGGCAAAATACTCCACCAAGGCTGTAGAATCCTTGCCACCACTAGCACCAATAAGAATCCTATCACCTTCTTCAATCATTTTATATTCAAAAATTGCCTTGTCTATGATTCTAAACAGTTTTGGCTGACCCACCACGCACTCCTTTTATCCTTTACATATAAACTTCTTCACCTAGCTCCACCACCACAGCACCCTTGGTCAAATCCTTTACAAACAAAGCCAAGTTTGAGGCAGCGGGAGCTTCCACAAAGCCAGACAAAATAACCTGGGCACCAAAATCTTCTGTAAGATTGGTAAACTCAGGTGATTGTACATACCGCTTTACCAACTGGTACTGATCATAATCCACAGCAAAGGAAAAGGAACGACGAACCACCAATTCATGAAAGCTGGCAACATTCAGCACTGCCTTGGCACTGTCGCCATAGGCCTTTACCAAGCCACCTGTTCCTAGCAGCGTGCCACCAAACCAGCGAGTTACTGTCAGCAAAATATTGGTACAATTTCTACCCTTCAGCACATCCAGCACTGGTCGCCCCGCAGTTCCCGCAGGCTCTCCGTCGTCAGACATACCTAAAACCTCTGCAGCAGGCCCCAGCACAAAGCCATGAACCACGTGGGTAGAATCCTCATACTTTTCCTTCTGCTGTTTAAGGAGACTGCGGGCCTCAGCTTGGCTAAACACAGGAAAAACCTCTGCTAAGAATCGAGATTTTTTGATTTCTAGCTCTGCACTGGCGTATTCAACAAGGGTTTCCATAAGGGCTTAACCTTGCAAAGAATCTTTGTTAGAAGGAATCTGTAAGGGAGGCTCCTTTCCTGCAGCTTCATCCTGCACAGCCTGATAAAAGGCTGCCACACCAGTTACCAGACGAATCAAAGTGGAATAGGCACAGATAAAATACACCATGTCACAAATCTGCGAAGCAAAACTAAGGAGTGTCAAAGTGTTTTCCGCAGTTTCTGGCTGTGCATACATTACGGAAACTATGGCAAAGCTCAATCCCAAGAAAATCAAGGCTCCCACCAGCCACAGTCCACCAGTTCGAAACAAAAAACCTACCAGCTGAAGCTTTTTCCCCTTCAACAAGCGAAAATTCTCCTGAATTGCAGTAAGCAGTGGCATTTCCTGATTATCCATCAAAACCATGTGGGTAAAGGCTGTGGGCAATAATACCAACAAAAAGAAAATCCCCATACAAACCATTACTAAAACAGGCATTCTGCTCAGCATGGCACCAAGGGCATCTTCACTATAGAAATTTCCTTGGTCAGCACCAGCAGTAAGATAGCTCAAAAGAACTCTGCCTTCCACCACCACAATACAGATGATAATGGCACTGATAGCATAAACTAAAGCAAAAATGCCACATCGTCTCCAGTCCCGAAAGGAATCTAGCAAATTTCCTAAAACGCAGGGCTCTTCACGATACATTTTACCGCACATTTGGGCAAAGCTGATTTGTAGCATGAATAAAATAACTGCAATAAGCAACATCACAAATGCTGCAAAGAAAAATGCCATAGCTCCACCAAAGGCAAGAATCACCATTGCTATGGGAGCCAGCAAACCACTTACAAGAAATACTAATAACAAGGCAATAATGATTTTGCCAAGATTCTTTTTTAAGCTGATATTGATTTTTCCCAGTAAGGTTTTTGTATCTTCCATCTTATTCCTCCTACTCTGATTTTTCTTCATTTGATGCAGGCTTTGATTTTGCTACAGAACGACTTCGTGCCTTCAACACCTCCAACCGCTCTGCTTCCCGACTGGAAAGCCGTACCCCCAAGGTTCTAGAGCCCTTTTCCTCATAGTCACTGGCAGAAAATTCTTCCTCCCGAATCTTTATCCGAGGCTTTTCCACATAATGAAGCTTGAATCGGAAATTCTTGTCCGTGCTGATATGCAGCACCTCCATGCCATCAGGTACTAGCGGATAATCTCGATTAGAGATGAATTGCTCAATGCGACACCGCTTAATGGAGCAAAACTTAGTGGCTGGATCTCGGTACACAATGGTGAATAAGGTTTTAGACAAGGTTTCCCTATCTGCAAAGCCACACCACCACATTCCTGTATCCACAAAGACTTTTTCTGGAGCCTGACACACGGTGTAAATTCCGCTTTTTCTGATAAAAAGCACACGGTCGTAGGGCGTTACCTGCAATAGCTCATCGCCAGTGGAAATGCCTGTCCCAAGATAGCCTGTCTTACCGTCATAACGAAGACTCATGTCTCGCTTTACCACTTCCCGCACATCCACCGCAGAGAATTTCTTGATTTCTGTTCGCCGCTTGGCTAGCTCAGGCTCCACCTCTTGCAGGGTTTCCTCCAGCCAAGAAATGGCGTAGGCCACCAAATTTTTCAGCAGCTTAGCCACCTCCTTTAGCCGCTTGTTGATAGCCACCACCTCCTGCCGATTCTTGTTGATGTCGTACAAGGAGATACGGCGAATGGGAATCTTCAAAAGATGCTCCACGTCCTCGTCGCTTACGGGCCGAATGAGCTCCGCTTTAAATGGCTCAAAGCCAGAGATAACAGCCTTGTGGACTGCAGCCTCAGTTTTTTCTTCTTCAATCCGCTTGTAGATGCGTTCCTCGATAAAAATCCGCTCTAGGGTCCGAAGATGGAGCTTGTCATTTAGCTGGGAACGCTCCAGCTCCAGCTCCTGCTGCAAAATGCCCACCAGCTGATTGGAATGATGGCGAATCACCTCGGTAATGGTCATTACCTGGGGCATGTTATCCTTAATAACCAGCAGGTTGCAGGAAATAGACTGCTCACAATCGGTAAAGGCGTAGAGGCTTTGTACCACATCCTCGGCATAGACTCCACGTTGCAGCTTTATTTCAATTTCCACCTTTTCTGCAGTAAAGTCTGTTACAGAAGTGGCTTTGATTTTGCCATTTTTTGCAGCCCGCACGATAGATTCTGTCAGTCGCTCGGAATTGGAGCCAAAGGGCAGCTCCCGTATGACAATTCGCTTGGGATCCTTGGTATCTAGCTTGGCTCTGGTAATTATCTTTCCCAAGCCGTCCTGATAATCAGACACATCGATGAGGCCTCCCGTGGGACAGTCAGGATACAGATGGAATTCCTCCCCCTTGAGACAAGCGATTTCTGCCTGAATCACTTCCTTCAGGTTGTGACTTAGGATATTAGTGGACATTCCCACCGCAATTCCCTCCGCTCCAATTACCAGTACCACAGGCAGCTTAGCAGGAAACACCACTGGCTCCTTGTTGCGGCCGTCATAGGAGGGCACAAACTGGGTAATGGCAGGATTATGGAGCACCCGCTTAGCCAAGGATTTCAGGCGGCACTCGATGTATCGGGGAGCGGAGGCTCCATCTCCTGTGTACAGGTTGCCGAAATTTCCCTGCTTGTCTATGAACAATTCCTTGTTAGCCAGCACCACCAGGGCCGAACCGATGGAAGCGTCTCCGTGGGGATGGTATTTCATGCACTCTCCCACCACGTTGGCCACCTTGTTGTAGCGGCCGTCGTCCATGGCAAACATGGTGTGCAAAATTCGCCGCTGAACAGGCTTGAGGCCGTCCTCAATGTCGGGAATGGCACGGTCACGGATAACGTAGCTGGCGTATTCAATGAAGTTTTTGTCGAAAATGTTTTGTATATAAGCCATGATCTTCCCTATGCGTCAATTTCTTCCAGCAGATTGTTCACGATGAACTCCCGTCGGCTGGGGGTGTTCTTGCCCATGTAGAATTCCAGCAAAGGCTGTACTTCTTTCAAAGCCTTTACCTCCACTGGCACTAGATGCATGTCTGGCCCAATAAACTGGCCGAATTCCTTGGAGCCGATTTCACCCAATCCCTTAAATCGAGTTACCTCCACTCCTTTTCCCAGCTCCTTCATGGCAGCATCTCGTTCAGCCTCGGTGTAGCAGTAGCGAGTGTCCTTTTTATTCCGCACCCGAAACAAGGGTGTTTCCAAAATGAAGATACGGCCATTCATTACCAGCTCCTCAAAAAAGCCCAAGAAAAAGGTGAGCATCAAATTACGGATATGGAAGCCGTCATTGTCGGCATCGGTGGCAATAATAATCTTGTTGTACCGCAATCCTGAAATATCGTTTTCAATGCCCAAGGCCGTCATCAGGTTGAACAATTCTTCGTTGCGGTAAATCTCTGCCCGTCGCTTGCCAAACATGTTCAAGGGCTTTCCCCGCAGGCTGAATATGGCCTGGGTCATGGGATTGCGACAGCCCACCATGGAGCCAGAAGCTGAATCTCCCTCGGTAATAAAAATCATGGTGTCATCACCCTTGGCATCTCCCAAGTGATACTTGCAGTCCTTCAGTTTGGGAATGTTCAAGGCGATTTTTTTTGCCGCCTCCTTGGCCTCTTTTTTTACTGCATTCAATTCCGTGCGAAGACGCTCGTTGGCAGTAATCTTTTGCTCCAAAGCCTTTGCTGAATCGGGATTACGGTGAAGCCAGTCGTCCACGGCGGCCTTTGTTTCTGCCACAATCCAAGAACGGACATCGGTATTTCCCAGCTTATTTTTTGTTTGGCTTTCAAAGACAGGATCCTTGACCTTTACCAAAATAGCCGCTGCAATGCCTTCCCGTACGTCCTCGCTTTTATACTGCTTTTTGAAAAATTCGTTTACCCCTTTCAGAAAGCCTTCCTTAAAGGCCGAAAGATGGGTTCCTCCGTCGGAGGTTTCCTGTCCGTTTACAAAGGAAAAATAGGTTTCTCCGTAGGCATTGGAGTGAGTTACGGCAAATTCCAACCGTTCTCCCTTGTAATATCCCAAGGGATAGAGAGAGGTTTCGTCCACCTCACTGTTCAGCAGATCTAAAAGTCCGTTGTTGCTGACATATTCTTGGCCATTGCATACCAGCTTTAAGCCTGAGTTCAAGTAGGCGTAATTCCATAGCCGCTTTTCTACAAACTCCATCTTAAACTGGTACTGACCGAAAATCTCTGTGTCAGGCTCAAATTCGATGTAGGTTCCGTCTGCCACCTCAGGCTTTGTCTTGCCGTTCCGCTGGGAAACAAGCTGACCTCGCTGGAATACCGCCTCGGCACACTTTCCGCCCCGCACCGACAGCACCTTAAAATAAGAGGACAGAGCATTTACTGCCTTAGTACCAACACCATTTAATCCCACGGAAAACTGAAACACATCGTCATTATATTTTGCTCCAGTATTGATGACAGAAACACATTCCACCACCTTTCCCAAGGGAATTCCACGGCCATAATCCCGCACCTTCACTCGGTTGTCTGCAATATCTATGGCAATCTTATTTCCATTGCCCATAATGAATTCGTCAACGGAATTGTCTATTACTTCTTTTAACAGGATATAAATACCATCATTGCGATTGGAACCGTCTCCCAATCGCCCAATGTACATACCAGAACGAAGCCGAATATGCTCCAAAGGACTTAAGGTCTGGATTTTAGACTCGTCATAAACGCTTTTTTTCTTCTCACCCATAAACTCAAGTATACCAAAAATTCTTGGTATAGCCAAGGCAAGGTTAGAGACACAGGTTACACACTTTTTTTTCTGTTTGGATCAAAAAAATACTTTGCAAATTCCTGATCATCGTGGGCAATATGAGAAATTATCCATTCACGTAAGTGACTTGAGAATTCAAAGGCAGTTTGCATAGTGGCCTTGGGGAAATTTTCCAAGGTAGCAGCCACCATATCCACAAATTCCTGATGATACCGTTTATGCTGTTGAAACTTGGGATAATCAATTTGCTGCATCATCCGTTCTTGAGCTACAAAATGACCCTTTGTATATTTAACCGCACCCTTTAAGGCAACCCCTAAGGCAACCCGCCAGTCTGGACCATCACCACGATTACGTTTCATTATTTCAGTGCGGAAGGCATTACACAAATCAACAAGTTCCTTGTTCTGGCTATCCAACATGGAAATACCCATTTCATATTTTTTATCCCAAGGAACCCACTCGAGAGCAGGAGATTCATCACTCATTGTTGACCTCAAAAACATATTTCATCCACCCATTTTATTAGGTAGACTATTCATAATAATACTCTAAAAAGAAGTTCCCGACAACTTATATTTGTAAAAAATTACATTTTAAATTCTTCTCCAAGGTAGATTTTTCGTGCAACCTCAGACTCCAAAATCTCCTGCTGGGAACCATGGGCCACAATTTGCCCAGAACTGATGATAATGGCTCTATCTGTAATCTCCAAGGTGTCTCGTACATTGTGGTCCGTAATCAACACTCCAATTCCCCGCTGGGACAATTTTTGTACCATTGTCTTGATATCGCTAACAGCAATGGGGTCAATTCCTGCAAAGGGCTCGTCCAGTAGCAGGAATCTTGGTTCAATGGCCAAGGAACGAGCTATTTCAGTACGACGCCGCTCACCACCAGAAAGGGTATAGGCTGGCTGCTTTCTGATTCTTTCAATGTCAAATTCCTCAATGAGCTGCTCCAAGCGATAGTGCTTTTCTTCCTTGGACAAATCTCTACGGGTTTCCAGCACGGCCCAAATATTTTGCTCCACCGTTAACTTCTTAAATACAGAGGCTTCTTGAGGAAGATATGAAATCCCCATTCGAGCTCGTTTATACATGGGAAATTTGGTGATACAGGTATCATTCAAAAACACCTCACCCATGGTGGGACGATAAAATCCTACAATCATGTAAAAGGTGGTGGTTTTCCCTGCTCCGTTGGGCCCCAGCAAGCCCACCACCTCTCCAGTGGTCATGGAAAAATCCACTCCCCGTACCACCTGCTTCTTTCCAAAGGATTTATACAAGCTGTTCAGTTTCAGTTGATACTGGGTACTCACGACTTATCCTCCCCCTCTTCCGTTACCGTACCCTTTACACGACCGTCTAGGGTAATTTCCTCCGTATCAAGATTGAACACAATCTCCTGAGCTCGGAAGGTATCGTTTCCCTGTACCACCTGAGGATTTCCAGTCATTTCCAGAAGCTTTTCCTCCTTGCGGTACAGGGCAAAGGCACAGGTAGAAATACTCTCATCCTTGGTAAGCTCCACCTCTATTTGCATAATGGCAATGGCATCCTTTTCTCGGTACTCAATTCGTTGAGCCTTTGCCACCACGTGATTTTCTTTATCTTCTAAAACAACGGCACCAGTAAAAAGAGCAAGCTTTTCTTCTCGATCATATTCCATGGTTTCACAGGAAAACTCTAGCCCGTCCTCCTCCTGCACTCCCCGCACAGAACCTTCTGCTTTAATAAATCGAAAATCCTTACCGTAAAGTTCAATGGTATCTGCTTGGATTTCCATGGAAGCTGTTTTGATTTTAGCTCCACCTGAAAGCTTTGTATAATCCTGCCCTTGTTTCATGGAACCAGACATTTTCTGGGCACTAAATTCAATGGTTTCTTGAGAGGATTCTTGGGCAAGAAGCAGTGAACCCCACAGGCTGACCAAAAGAAGGAGCATCAAAATACTTTTTTTCATGGAGCTACACCTTTCGTAGTGGTATAGATTGTACCAGAAACAGGACCAGTAAACTGAAAATCCATGGTAACACTACTGGCAGAAAAGCCTGTTCCAGTAAGCTCTATGCTGGTAGAATCACTTTCTCCTTCAGCAGTACCTTTTTTTATTTCCAAGATATCAGAAGCACCTGTTACAAGCTGCTCTGTTTTGCCATTCCAATGTAGGGACTGAGCCTGTAGAATAAGATTTTCTTCAAAGGATTTTATTTCCACCTGCCCCAACAGAGCATACACCTCACTGGAGCTATCAGCAGAAATGAGCTGCGAACTCCCTTCTGCTGCAAGCATTCCTTCATCATTATAAGTTGAAAAATGAACCTGAGAACCATAAAGGGCATCATCTTCTTGATACTGCTCTAAATGAGCAGCCTCAAGGACGAGGGAAACCTTCCCCTCCTGATACCTCACATACCGAGCATCAGAAAACACCAGCTCTGGAATGTGAGCTACCTCTGGCTCCTCAGACTGATAGGTTAAGGAACAGGAGCAAAGGAAGATTCCCCACAAAAATAACAGGAAAAAACGACCCATTTATTTCTTGAGAGCTGCCGCCACAAAGGAACTAAACAGTGGATGAGGCTTGGTGGGACGAGATGCAAACTCAGGATGGAACTGAACACCAATTCCCCAAGGATGCTCCTTCCACTCAAAGGCTTCTACCAAGCCATCTTGAGCCTTGGCAGTTACCTCAAGACCACACTGAGCCATATCCTGAGTGTAGCGAGGATCAAAGGCATATTTACTGCGGTGGCGCTCAGAAATCTGGCTAGCTCCACCATACACAGTGGCCAAACGAGTATTTGGCTGCAGGACAATAGTAGCAGCACCTAAACGCATTACGCCAGCAGCAGACAAGCCAGATTGCTCCTCTGGCAGGCTAATAACTGGATGACTGGTGCTCTGGATGAATTCTGTGGAATCTGCATCCTTCCAGTCCAAAATGCTTCGAGCTGATTCAATAGCCATAAGCTGCATTCCCAAATTGATTCCCAAGAACGGAAGCTTATGTTCACGGGCATAGCGAACACCAGCTAGCATTCCCAAAAATCCTCGCTGACCATAGCTATCGGGAATTAAAAGGCCATCAATTCCTTCAAAGAATTGAGCAATATTTTCTGTAGCTTCCAAGCTTTCAGCTTCAATCTTTCTGATTTCCAGCTCCACGTTATGTCCAGCCACCGCTGCATGCAACAGGGCTTCCCGCACTGACTTGTAACAATCGTCTGGGAAATTTTGTCGACCCATAACGCCAATTGTTACCTTGCCCTTGGGATTATTAAACTTATTTAAGAAATTTTCCCATGGACTTAAATCTGCCTTCCGATCAGATAAACCGAGACGGGAAAGAATCTTTGTATCCAAGCCCTGACGATGGAATTCCAAGGGAAGCTCGTACACAGTATTGTGGACATCGATGGAAGTAAATACTGCAGAAGGTTCCACATTGCAGAACAGGGCAATCTTTTTCCGCAACTCCTCGTCTAATGGATTTTCTGAACGACACAAGAGGATATCAGGCTGAATACCAATTTCCTGCATCTTCTTTACTGAATGCTGGGTGGGCTTTGTCTTTAGCTCTCCACCAAAGAGCATGGGTACTAAGGTCAGGTACAAGGACAGGGCATTTCCCTTGCCTAATTCTCGAATCAGCTGACGGGCAGCCTCCAAGAAGGGAATCAACTCAATGTCTCCCACGGTGCCACCAATTTCAACAATCACCACATCGGCTCCCGTATGATTTCCCACCGCCAAAATCCGACGTTTAATTTCGTCAGTAATGTGGGGAATAACCTGTACGGTACGACCATTATAACGACCAGCTCGTTCATTGCTGATTACCTCGTTATAGACCTTTCCAGTGGTAACAGAATTCAGCTTAGTCAAAGATACATTTGTAAAGCGGGAATAGGTTCCCAAGTCCAAGTCTGTCTCCGCACCATCTTCGGTAACATATACCTCACCGTGCTGATAGGGACTCATATTTCCTGCATCTACATTGATATAGGGATCGCATTTCATCATGGCCACAGAGAGACCACAACACTCCAAAAGGCTTCCAACAGAAGAAGCCGCCACTCCCTTGCCAAGGCTAGAACAAACACCGCCAGTTACAATAATGTACTTACTCATGCCAGCAATTTTCCCGCTATTACCCTCTTTTGTCAATGCCAAACTTTACAGTTACTATTTTTAGTGATAAAATAAAAGTAAGTTTTGAGGTTTATAATGTCTGAGGATAAATTTAAATTTCGTATTGACCGTTCTGTACTATTCCTTAACATACGCATCGTACTGACAGTAATTGTCTTCGTCTCTGTTTCCTCCATCATAATGTTCAATACCACCTATCTCAACGACTTTATTGCTCAGCGAACAAAGAAATTTGCCCACGATTTAACCTATCAACATGCAGCTAATATTAACAAGGAATTCAACACCAGAATGCTCAACATAAACATGATTGCAGATTCCTTGGTACAAACTGGTAGCACCGCAAACAATGAGATATTGGACGAATTCCTGCAAAGAAAGGCCGAGCTTAGCGTATTCAATGAGCTGTATTTTGTAGGTATAGAAGACATTCCTCAAGAAATCCCAGATTCTCGTTTTAGTATTCCTTACCACGAAATCTACCTTCCTCATCTACATCTACTTCATGATACTGAAAATCCTAATCACTCCTGCATAACCTACGATGGTAGCGGAAACCTTTACTATACCCAACAAATATTTGACGGAAGAAGAATCCTAGGACTTTTAATTGGAACACGACACAAGAATGACCTGCAGGATTTAATGCAGCTGAGAGCTTTGGATAATAATACCATAAGCTGTATCATAGACAGCAATACCAGCGTAGTTGCAGCCCCCACCAGTGACCATCTTCCATCCAATACCCATTTGGACCACTTTATCCTTTTTGAAGATACAGAGGAAAGTCGCCTTGTCTTAGAAGCATTACGAAATGACATTAGCAAGGTACAAGCAGGTGTATACACCGTAAAGAATGCCAATAGCCAAGAAAATATCCTCATTAGCTACAATCCTTTAAACATCAATGATTGGGGAGTCATATCCTTCATTCCAGAAAAATTAATAGCTGTAGACTCTCATAGATATGTTGTTATTACCTTTGCCATTTCCGTTCTAGCCATCAGCTTATTTGCCCTTATTACCATCACCGCCTTCCTCTCTTACAAAAAGAACAAGCGGGATATGGAAAAGATTGCCTTCTATGACCCTGTTACTTATGGGCTAAACGACAAGGGCTTCCAGCTCCGTTTTCAAGAGCTTGTTGCCAAGGCACGGCCCCACACCTATTCCATTATTTTGATTAACATGCGGCACTTTAAGCTCATTAACGAGCAATATGGTAAGGAGGCTGGCAACAAAACCCTGAGACACATCCACAATTGTATTTCCAAAAATCTCAGAAATGCAGAGTTTGCCAGCAGAGATAATGCAGACCGTTTCTTTATCTGCTTGCGAGAACATCGACTAGAAGCCATAGAGGGGCGACTGCGAGCAATTCACAACGATCTCAATGCTTTTAACAAGCAGCGAGAAACATCCTATCCTCTAGACTTTAACTGTGGTGCAAAAATTGTGGAGCATCCCCACAATGAGGTCATTTTAATCCAAGACCATGCTCGTTTAGCCTATGATCTGGCAGTACAGGAAAACAAGTTCTGTGTCTTTTATAAAAAAGCCTTTACCGATAAGCTGTTAAAAAATCAGGAAATGGATCTACTTTTTGAAACCTCTCTGAAAAACGAAGATTTTAAGCTCTACCTGCAACCAAAGGTTCATTTGGGAACGGGTGTTGTTTGTGGAGCAGAAGCCTTAGTTCGATGGATTCATCCCCAAAAGGGAGTTATCTTTCCCTCAGACTTCATTCCTCTCTTTGAAGGCAACGGAAAAATTTGCCAGCTGGATCTGTACATGTTTGAAAAGGTTTGCCAGCTGATAAATCGTTGGCAAGAGGAAAATCGTCAATTAATTCCTATTTCTGTAAACCTGTCTCGCCAGCATTATTTCCATAACCCAGAATTTTTGAGTACCTTTGCAAAAATGGCAGAGGATTATCATATTCCACCAGGAATCATTGACTTTGAATTAACAGAATCTATCTTCTTTGAGACAGACCGATTCAATTCTGTAAAAAAGAGCTTGGAAGAAATGCACCAACTGGGCTTTCTCTGTTCCTTGGATGACTTTGGTGTGGGCTTTTCCTCTTTGGGTCTACTAAAGGAATTCGACATCGACACCATTAAGTTTGACCGCCAATTCTTCCTAGATGTTTCCACAGAAAAGTCAAAAACTATTTTGGAAAGCCTTATGGAAATGTCAGAAAAACTGGGAATCAAAACGGTGGCAGAAGGAATTGAAACCCAAGAGCAGCTTGACTACTTGGGAGAAATAAGCTGCGACATTATTCAAGGATACATTTTCTCCATGCCTCTCGAGGTTTCTGAATTTGAACTTTGGCTAGACTCTCTTACAAATAGAAAGCCTGTGGCAAAGGAAGAGGTTTAACATTTTTCTTGACAAAATAGAGATATAGTATAAAATGCCTTGTTATTAATTCTTGCGATTTCGATTTCCCTTTGATATAATGAAAGATGATTCTATTTATGGAGGTTTGTTGTGAAAAGTATTCGTTCAGTGATTCTTACCCTTACACTTATTACTACAACTTTACTTTTTCTTGCTATTTCGGTCATCAACTATCGTTCCTCCAAAGCGATGATTCTTGACCAGACCCATACTCAACTTATGAGCACCACGGAGCTAATTGCCCAAGAAACAGATGACTGGTTAAACCAAAAGGTAGCTGAAGTGGAAATTTTAGCAAATACCCCCACCCTGAAAAGTCTCGATCCCCAAGCCATTAATGATTATCTTATCAAGATGCTGGGTGCCAACGGTCTTATGCCAGACTACAGTAGCTTTTGGGTTAGTGACTTGGAAGGCTATTGGTACTCTCCCTTGGGAACCTCTGGAAGTATTGCAGACCGCGATTATTTTTGGGAGATTCTTGAAGTAAAACGTACCGTTATTTCTAATCCCCTTATTGGTAGAGCAGATGGTCAAATGGCTGTTGTTATAGCTGTTCCCATTGAGATAGATGGACAGATGCAAGCCATTTTGGGAGCAAACGTAAAGGTTGCAGAGCTGGCAGAAAAAATCACTGGCATTACCATTGGAAAAACAGGATCCACCATCCTCCTACAAAAAAACGGTTTGGTAATTGTAGACAAAGATCCAGCAAAAATCCTGACCTACAATCCTTTAGAAGAAACAACCAGCTCCCTGTATACCATTAAAGATCAAATTTCTTCTAATCAAACTGGAATTGTGGATGTAAAAAATGATTCTGGATTAGTATACGTTTCTTATATTCACTTGGAAGCAACAAATTGGACTATGGTTTCCTCTGTTCCTGCAAAAGAATTTCAAGGACCTCTTGTATCATTATCCCTCAATACACTCATCACCTTTATCATTATGGTTGTTTTGTCTGCCATCACCTATTCCTACATTCTGAAATACGTACTGGTACGACCCTTGCAAGAGCTTAAGAGTGCTGCAGAAGAATTGGTAAGTGGTGACACCGACTTAACTCATCGTATCCAGATGAAATCCCTAAAGGAGATAATGGGTCTTACTGAGAGCTTCAATAGCTTTACCGAGAAGGTACAAAATATTCTTGGAGGCGTTCAGCTGTCAAAAATACGCCTAGAAAGTGTTGGAAATGAACTGAGAGCCAGCTCCTATGAAACAGCTACCTCTATTACACAGATTGCGGCAGATATCAAAAAGATTAATGGAGAAATTGCCCAGGAAACACGCAGTGTTGCAGAAACAGCCAGCGTTGTAAACCAACTTTCTGCCAATATCCATATACTGGAGGACAGAATCAATGCCCAGTCTACCCAGGTAACAGAGGCTTCTGCCGCTGTAGAAGAAATGCTAGCAAGTATCAACAATGTAAGCAATTCCATGGATCGCATGGCAGTTTCCTTCCAGGGGCTTACTGCTGACATTCAATCTGGTAACGAAAAGCAATATGACGTAAACCAGCGTATTATGGAAATTGAGCGACAATCTCAAATGCTTCATGAGGCAAATATGGTTATTGCATCCATTGCTGAACAAACAAATATGTTGGCTATGAATGCTGCCATTGAGGCTGCCCATGCTGGAGATGCAGGAAAGGGCTTTTCCGTTGTTGCTGACGAAATCCGTAAGCTTTCAGAAACCTCCTCTGAGCAATCTCGCAATATTGGTAATCAGTTAACCCATATTCATAACTCTATTGAAGATGTAGTAACAGTTTCCGAAGAATCAAGTCAGGTTTTTGCTGCTGTATCAAGCCAGATTCAAGAAACAAATAATCTTGTAGCCCAAATGAAGAGTGCTATGGATGAACAAGCCTCTGGTTCACAGCAAATTGGACAGGTATTGAAATTGCTGAACGACAGTACACTTGAGGTACGTTCCGCATCTCAAGAAATGACCAATGAAAACAGACAGATTTTAGATGAGATTCGTAGACTACAGGCTTCTACTGAAACTATTTCTTCCACCATGGAAGGAATGGATACAGATGCCCACCGTATTTCCGACAGAGGAAATATTTTGGCAGATATTTCAGAAAAGATGGGACTAACCATTGATGATATTTCTGCCCGATTGAATCAGTTTAAGACTTAATTTTTTAGGCTAAAAGCTTTTTGTGGTTTTAATAACTACTAAGTAAAGAGCCATGGTTTGTAATTTAACAAGCCATGGCTCTTTTTATTACTCTGATACAACTTCAAAGTAACTTTTCTTTACCCCACATAAGGGACATACCCAGTCATCTGGAATATCATCAAAGGCTGTTCCTGCTTCAATTCTTCCATCAGAATCACCTTCCTCTGGGTCATACACATAACCACAAATCTTGCATACATACTTTTCCATAAAACCTCCGAGACATTAGCTTCTTTAAGCATATATTCTCATAAGAATAATTTCAAATCTGCTATTTTAGCAGCGCCTCCAATTCAACATTAAGACGAAGTATTTCTTCATCGTTAGTATTTAAAGCCACAACCTGCTTCAGATAATACTGAGCCTTTCGGTAATCCTTACGATCAAAATAATACTGATACAGCTCAAACAGAGCCTCTGTATTTCTCGGATTAGCCGTGAGGCTTTGTCGTAAATCTGCCAACTTATCTGTATCATTGGTAGCAAGCAAGCTTCTTTGGTAATACAAAAAGCTTTTTAGCTGAGAAGAAGCACTGGGCAAGAAGCTTGCAATTAAAGATCGTACCTCACCCTTATTTCCCGCAGCAGCTTGTACCCGCAGGTATAATTCCTTTACATCTTCGGAATCAGGATACTGCTGATATAGATTGCTCACTTCAGCCTGAGCTTCTCCCACCCGATTTACTCCAAGACAAGCCTGAATATGCAGGATTTTTTTTGCAAGGTTTACATTATCCTTTTTTACAAGCTGGGAAGTATTGGTATATGCTGTGTCCCACTCCTTTCGGGCCAGAGCATCCTTTGCTCTGATAAAAATAGCCTCATCATTATCTGGTTCCCGAAGCAGTATTTCCTCCGCTAGTTCTCCAGCTGTTTTTCCCAGCACTTGATTACCTGTAACTGCAGCAAGATTTGCAGCAGCGAGAATTACCGCAGAATCATTGGGATATAATTCTAGTGCCTGTTCCACCGTGGCGGCAGCAGCAACAGGATTTTTATTCCATTCATTCTGAATGCGAGAGCGCAACAAAAGATAATCCTTAGAAACCTTATCCACCCGAGCATAAATGTCCAAGAAGGAAACAGCCTTTACGTAATTTCCCTGGTCCATCAAAACTTCCACCCGCAACAACAGGAACTGAGAATTTTCTGGCTCCTGCTGCAGCACCTGGTTAATATAGCTTTCTGCCAGAGCATAATTGCCCCTTTTGGATGCAATCTGAGAAAGAAGCTTTAAAAGCTTTAAATTACCAGGGAATGAGATTAACATTCTACTAGCAACTTCTTGAGCTTCTTCATACCTTCCTTGTAAATACAACACCTGGGCAAAGGCATAATTTGTCTCCAAGCAATTTTCCGCCAGCGATGCAGCCTTTTCATACATTCTGAGGCTGGAATTCAAATCTCCCATTTTTTGGTACAGGGTTCCTAAAAGGTAATGTACCAAAACAGAATCAGGACGAAGTTCCAAGGCAGCAGAAAGCGTGGCAAGAGATTGATTATAATATTCTGTCTGACTGTTTGACGTAAGTAATACCAAGGAGGGAAGCACCATGGTAAAAAAGTCAGTGTTTCCAGTATTTACATCGTAAATGCCCATTTTTGCAGAATCGATTGCCCCTGTGTAGGCATTTGCTTCTATATCGGAGGGAATGGAAATACTATTTTGCTCTGAAGGCCACACAATGGACATAAGAGATGAGGCAACGGCTAAAATTATTTTTTCACTTTGAGTGGAAGGATTTCTAAGTTTTGATGCTGCACGACGAATGGAAGTAGGAGAACCTATTTCCATATCCTGCATAATACTTTTATCAGAAAAAGCAAAGAATCCCTGATCTTGAATTTCTGGTACGAACAAAGGTGTGGCAGCAGAAGTATCTATGAGAGGCTCTTCCGGAGTAGGGGTACTTCCACAGGAGGTAAGAAAAAACAAGAGAAAAAGACTAGCTATACTGCAAGAAAAAGTAAATCGAACGGATAGGAACATCAATTTATGTCGTCCAAATCAGTAAAGTCATCATCTACATCTTCTAGCTGAATTTTATTGGTGTTCCAGACAAAGAATAAAACCACAAGACAAAAGCCAGCAGCAATCAAAACCAAAGGCCACCAACGACTTGCCAGCCGCAGGAAGGGCTCTTGGATAATGTCCAAGGAAAATAACAGGCAAAGAATCCCCAACAAAACCAAAGCTATAGAGGGAATCAGTTGAGAGGTTTTAACGCTCCTATCTACATAGAATCCAGAAACAAATAGGGAAAATCCCCCGATAATCACCGTTATAGGCCATAAAGCATCTAAGGAATAGGGAAGGAATTTCGTATCGATAAAGAAAAAGAGGATACCGTTCAGTAGCAGAAAGAGACCAGTAAAAACCATGGATTTTTTCTGTACTTTAACCAAGGACACAAAAAGAATGCCTCCGCCTAAAACAGCCCAAATCAAATACCGAAAGGCAGACAGCTTAAGCTCAATGTCTACAGCCAATGCTGCCAATAACACAAAGCCTAGCAATACAAAGGCAATACCTGTACCCAATAGCAGACTAAAGGAAGTTTTTTGCTTCTGTTTATTCAGATTCTGTTGCTCGGCCATAACCTTCTGCCTCCTTGGATACATCATTTCACCATAGAATACACTATGACAGCAGTCTTGCCAATAACCTATGACCATGATAGAATAAAAAAATGCCACGAACCATTGTCCTGTTCACTGCAAAGATTTTATTCGGCTTGTTTGCAGTTTTTTGTATGGCTGGATGCGACTCAGCCTCCTCTTTTTCTGAAACACAACAACAGCTTTACGGTATTTTGGAGCAACAAGATTTGCCCCCTGAAAGTAAATATACCATCATTAACCGCATTGCTAACAACCTTTTGGCAGCAGAAGAATACAATCAACTCGTTATCTTTCTTACTAGCTATGTGGAAGAAAATCCTGGAGATACGTATAACGCCTACTGGCTTTTGATGACAGCCTACGTGTACATGCAACTGGAAGCAAAGCCCATGGCAGAATACTATTTTGATAGAATCATCAACACCTGCCAGGATCTAGAGGTACAAGGGCAGTCCATTCACTTTTTATGCCTGCAAAACCTCATTCAAATTAGCCAGGATTCTACCCACCGAATTAGCTACTTTACCGAAATTATTGAACGATTTCCTCAGCTGGTAAACACAACGGAGCTGTACTATCGGCTGGCAGTAGAATATGAAAACGAGGGAGAATGGGACTTGGCGTTAAAATCCTATTCGGACTTTTTGGCCCAAGAGGATGCCTCCACCATCCAGATTACGGGAGAGCCCAATGCCTACACCAATGCCCAACGATTGGTAGACTTTAACGACTCCCCAAAAGACTGGACCTTTGAAAGCCTAGACGCACTGGAAAAAGCAGTAAAACAGGCTATTACCAACTACAACTACAGATCTTTGGACAAGTACAAATCAAAGGTAAACTTTTTTGCCATGTCTTGGAGACAGGACATGTACGACACCAACAGCCAGGAAGACTTTTCTATGCAGGGCTTTATGCGTGGAAACAGAATCCGCTACAATGCAGAGTTGGACGAAGCCTCCAACCCCAACGAAGCCTATCTTCGGACTTGGGGCTGGAACAACTATGTTTCCGTCTGGTATCTCTATTTCCGCAAGGTAAACTTTCCCATTGACCCAGAAATTCACGGTCGCTGGGAATGGGCTGGAATCTATTACGGTGAAATGCTATGACAATTTTACAACAAAAACTCTCCCTTCTCTTGGTACTTAGTGGTGTCTTTCTTACACCACTGGTAGCTCAAGAAGCCTCAACAACAGAGGCAACCTCAGTTCCATCTTCCTCTCAAGAGGAATCTCAAGCTGAAGTTGAAAACGAAACACAGGTTTCTACTTCAGAAGAAGAACCTCAAGGAGAGGTTTCAGCAAGTAATCCAGAAACAACTGCTCTCAATGACCAGACTACTGAAACTGAAAATCAGGAAGAAGACCAGCGACCTCCACGAAAGGAGCTGGATATTCACACCCCAGAGCATATTCATATCCAGAAATATCTTGATGACTACCAAAAGCCCTTTGGTATCCGCTGGCTCACCTCTGTACTGGAGGCAGGAGCGCCCTATCGCATGTATGCCCGCCAGCAGCTGGCCTTGAACAACATGCCTGCCAGCTTGGAATATCTGCCAGTGGTGGAGTCTGAATACAAGGTGTCCGCAAAATCCAGGTCTGGAGCCTTGGGAATCTGGCAATTTATGGAAAACAGCATTTATCCCTTTTTGGAAAAAAACCAATGGGTAGATGAGCGTCTTGATCCTTGGAAATCCACCGATGCCGCCATCAAAAAGCTACAGGACAATTACAACATGTTCGGAGACTGGGCATTGGCCTTGGCAGCCTACAATTATGGTGCTGGTGGCTTAAAGCGAGTTATTAAGGCTTCTGGCGGCGTGGATAATTTTTGGGATTTGGCAGACCAAGAACGATTAAGCAACCAGACAATTTTATATGTGCCTAAATTCCTTGCAGTAGCAGAAATTGTTACTAATCAGGAATATTATGGCCTGGAATTTCCCGATGTAACAGAAGCAGATCTTATCCAGTGGGATGAGGTAACTACAAAACGCTCCGTTCCTCTGCAAATGCTGGCAAAGGAGCTAAACATTGACGTTAGCATTCTAAAATTCTTAAATCCAGCCCTGATTCTAGGAAGAACGCCCCCTGCCATGGAATATACCCTGCGTGTTCCCTTGGGAACTAAGGAGGAGGTAGAAAAGGCCATTAGCAATATGGTGCTTCCTTCCTACGAGCATACCTATAAGGTAGTACAGGGAGATACCTTGTGGGGCATTTCTCGACGATACGGATTAACCGTTGCAGACATTTGTGACGCAAATAACATTGAAGAAAACGCAATTTTACCTATTGGGAAGACCTTGTATATACCGATAATAGAATGAGGTGAAACTCGTGAAACGCTATTATTCAAGTATTGTACGCAGGCTTTTTATTGGCTGCCTTTTTTCATTCAGTATAATTCTTTCTCTGTCGGCGCAATCTGTTAGCTCCGAAAGCAGTGTGGACTGGACAACTCGAACCTTTAGCTCCATACTAAGCTTGGACATGAAGCAGGCTAATCTTTCCTTTCCCACAGGAAAAAATACTGCCACCAACAGAATTAACAGCCAACTGCCACTTCTCGTAAAGGATCCCTTGTTGTCATTAAAGGTAGATGCAAGCTACACCCTGAATGACATGATTGTAAATGACATGCTTTCCTTTGATAGCATTGCATCCATCATCGAGACTGGTTCCAAGTCTCCTGCCATTTTCAGTCAAACAGGATTGGCTTTAAGCATGAATCATCAAATGAATTTGGCCAATATCGGTATCCTCATGATAAAGCATCGCTATCCATACAGCCCCAAGGAGCCCATTCAGCAGGTGGCAAGCCGTCGGTATACGGGAATCATTATTGATGCACGAGGTAGCCTACCTGTTCAGGGAGAATTTATTCAGGATCAAGTTGACCCCTGCTTTTTCCCCACCATCTGGGACGACAACATGAACCTGCTGTACGAAAAAAACATGACCAATGCTGCCATTGCCCAAAAGGATGGTATTGTTCATTACGACTATTCTGATGATGAGTCTCGTTATACTGATAGAATCGGTACCGATCCTTTGCGTATCCGGGCTCGAAAGGTATACGGAGTTAACAGAACAGATCCAGTTATTTCCCGTAGCGATGCCCTAAAGATTTTATCCATTCCAGAAAATATCCAGCTTTTGAACGAAGGCCGTGTAGTAATCCTTTTGGACCAAGAACGGTTGATTCACCCTGTAGCAACACCAAGCAAGGATGAAGCCTACTATGTAGTACTCCGTGAGCTGAAGAAATTCATCTATGACGATAAGGTTCAGGACGTGGAGGTTCGTGATGATGCACGGGGAATCCAGATTTCTGTCCAGAACCTGCAATTCGTAGCAGATTCCTCCGAGCTTTTGGCCGAAGAAGAGCCTCGTTTGGATGAATTGGCAGAAATGATTCGCACCGTTATTGCATCCCAAGAATATACCGTTACTGTCGAGGGACACACTGCCAGCGTTGGCAAGCCCACTGGAGAGTTAAACCTGTCTATCGAACGAGCCCAAGCAATTATTCATGCCATGGAGCGACGTGGAATTGATACCTCTCAATTTACCTACCGTGGATACGGTGGAACGGTACCTCTGGGAGACAACGATACAGCGGAAGGCAGAGCCATGAACCGCCGTGTTGAAATTATGATTATTCCAAAGCAAACCTATGTTCAGCGCAGTGAGGACAATCCTCCAGCTATTAATTCTGCTGGACAATAAAGATAGTAGTCTTTAACAGGCTTACCTTGGAACGACACCTACCAAGTAAGTCTTTTTGTGGGAAATGGTAGCTCAAGCCCCTTTCTTGGCCTGCCATTTCCTTATTTTTTTCAAAAAACGTCGTTTTTCTCTTGTTCATCCCTATAATATTTATATGAAGCAATCATCTTTTTATTTTTTGCCCCACCTCATGGCTCCCATGAACAGTTTTTTTGCGGTGTTATTGGTTTTGGCTATCACTTGTCTGGCAACAAGCTGCTCTCATCCTTCTGGCAAAGCCCTAGAACCCCAGGAGCTCCTTCCAGGATGGAAAAAAGAAACAGTAACCATCACCCTGCCAGACTATCCAGCAGCAAGTCATCCTCCCCTTGCAGGCTGGAAAATCATCTACTGGAATGAAGCTGGTGGCCACAGCCAATTTGTTTCTCCCAGCCAGCAGGAAGTCTTTCTGACCATGGAAAAAAACATTCCAACAGCCATTTTATGTTATCCCCTGACCACCCTAGATGAAGCTACAGTAAGCTTTTTCCATCCAGCAGCTTGTATCTATCCTTATAGCAACACAGCAACCTGGGAAGAAGGTTTTACAGCAGAAATATTTTTTCAGCTAGCTCAAAACGAATCACTTCAGGAACTCAGGTCCTCTCCCCTACTCCGATTCAACTGGCCACGACTCACCCAGCAAGTTACCAAGCGCCTTCAACAGGCTCAAGAAAAAGGCAAGATTTTTAGTCCCTGGTTCTTACAACAGGATGTTCTCAAGGCTGATATTCAGCAGGGAATTGCCTCTACCAGAAGCATAAAGCAAGAAAATCTCCTAGAAATCGAAGTTACAGAGTTGTACCAAGAAGAAATTTCTACCACAGCTTCCCAAGAAACCTTTTCCCAGAATTTATACTATCGATACATTCCTCTGGGAACGGTACAGGATGCAATCTTTGTTCCACAAAATGAGGACTTCACACTCCATCAGGAAAATGCTTTCTTACAAGAAAACAAGATTGTATCTCTTTTCACAAAAAAAAATCAGAAGCCACTACTTGTCACAATAGGCATTGAAAGGTACACTGATAAGTAATGAAACCTTTTAAGCACAGTTTTTCAGCCACTAGATGTTTTATTTTACTCATGATTACAATCATCATGAGTTCTTTGTTTTTTTCCTGTAAAGAAGCAAATCAAGAAAAACCACAAGAAATTACCAAGCTCAAGGCCCATCAATGGTATTATTTTACCCACCGAGGATTTTATCCTGTGGTCTTACCACAAGAAGCCCCTGAGGTAGCCGAAAAACCATGGACAGAGGCTGTTCGTATTTCAGCTGCTGGTAATAATATTTCTGACAACTGTGCTTTAGTGAATCGACTGGGAATTCTTGATTTTACCAGTGGCCGACCAGAATTATTTCGTGACATAATGCTTTTTGATAATGTTACAGCCGACACCTTGATTTTTACCAAGGGAGGTCCCGTATTTCACCTGTACCAGAACACCCACTTTAATCAGCAAAGTCATGGCTATCTCACCTCCTCAGACCAAGGAGCCGAGGATAGCTTTAGCCGCCCTCTATTGGTACGTTATGACAGAAATCAAAAGCTCTGCACCCCAGTGTTAACCTACGGCAATATGAACCTTCCCTTGGAGTCTCAACTTACCAGCATTATTCCCCAGGAAGAGCTTTGGATTGGAGCAGTAAAAACCCAGAAAAAGGATGTGGTTAATTTTAAATATATCACCTTTGAAGCCCTAGACAAGGATGGATCCATCCCCGACGCTTCAAAAAAAATCATTGCCACCACCGACATTGATGCAGACACCTTCCGTCAAGCTCAAAAGCCCATTCCTCTAAAAGACGCTCCTATTCTATTACAGCAGCTCTTTGCCCAAGTTCCTGAGAGCTTTGAGTTTTATATTTCCTGCCGAGAAGAAGGCAAGCTGGCACCAGTTCTGTATGACAACACAAAGAATCAATCTCCAGCAGGTGGCTACATTGCCCAAGGCTGGGGCTATCTTTCTCCCGCAGGAGCTTCTGCCCTCTTTCCTGACGGTACCGTATATATCACCAAGTCTCTGCTGACAGAGGCAAACGACACAAACAAAGAAGGAGAAGCTGCTCAACAGCAAAATACTGGTGTGCCAGTTTCACCAAGCACTAGCGGAGTTATTGCCTTCCGTCTTCCCAAGCTACCAGAAGGCTTTTCTTACGGAGAATTTACCATCCATGGCCATACTCTTTATGCAGGCTGGGAGGAAACTGATTTTTACAAAACTGCTCGTAGCGGTTTTATCTCCGTAGACTTATCTGCCATCGGAAAGCAGCTATAACAATAATACTCCATAAAAAAACACCCCGAAAGCCGAAATCTATTCAACCTTCGGGGTGTATTTTATCACTGAATCACATCTGCATTACAAATCTACAGAGTGGTTAGAAACCTTTTCCTGCAAATAAGCAGTAAACTCATCCAGCTTCATAACCTGCTGCTGCCGTCCATCACGGAATCGAACAGCAACTGCATTTTCAGCTGCTTCTTTTTCACCCACCACTAGCATGTAGGGAGTTTTTTGTGTTTGAGCAACACGAATCTTGGCATTCATGCGGTCATTGCCTAAGTCAGCCTGAACACGGAAGCCAGCATCCTCCAAGGAAGCGGCAACTTTCTGGGCATAGTCGTTAAAGGCAGGAGCCACAGGAATTACCACCACCTGCTGGTAATGGAGCCATGCAGGGAAGGCACCAGCAAAGTTTTCAATCAAAATACCGATAAATCGCTCCAAGGAACCAAGAACTGCACGGTGCAGCATAACAGGATTGTGCTTGGCATTGTCGTCTCCCACGTACTCGGCATTCAAGCGGTCAGGAGCAGGCAACTGGAAGTCAGCCTGAATGGTACCACACTGCCACTCACGGCCCAAGGCATCCACCAAGGTAAACTCCAACTTTGGTCCGTAGAAGGCACCTTCACCGGGCTGCAGGGTATACTCCAAGCCTGCCTGAGTACAAGCCTCTGCCAAGGCAGCCTCAGCTCTATCCCAAGTGGCATCATCACCAACACGCAATTCTGGGCGGGTGGAGAACTTAACGGAAATCTTGTCGTCAGTGAAGCCAAAGTCCTTGTAAATGTCCTTCAGCAGGTGACAAAACTTCTTTACCTCGGAAGGAATCTGATCTTCGGTACAGAAGATGTGAGCATCATCCTGCACAAAGCCACGAACACGCATAATTCCATGGAGGGCTCCAGAAGCCTCGTTACGGGTACAGGAACCGAACTCTGCCATACGCAGGGGCAAGTCCTTGTAGGAGCGGAGGCGACTCTTGAAAATCTCCACGTGACCAGGGCAGTTCATGGGCTTAAGGGCAAAGAGACGCTTTTCACTTTCGGTGATAAACATGTTTTCCTTGTACTTGGCCCAGTGACCAGAGCGTTCCCACAGGGAGCGAGGCATAACGAAGGGAGTGTTTACTTCTACATAGCCGTCCTTGCGAATCTTTTCCCGCACATAATCACGAATGATGGAGTAAATCATCCAGCCATTGGGATGCCAGAAAATCTCTCCTGGATTATCCTCGTCAATGTGGAACAAGTCCATTTCACGACCCAGCTTACGATGGTCACGACGCTCAGCCTCTGCCAGCATGTCCAAATAAGCCTTTAGGTCAGCAGGCTTTTCCCAAGCGGTACCGTAAATACGGGTCAGCATAGGTCGTTCCACATCACCACGCCAATAAGCACCAGCTGTTTTCATCAATTTGAAAGATTGGGCATTGATTTCCTTTGTGTTGCATACGTGGGGGCCACGGCACAGGTCAGTAAAATCACCCTGATTGTAAATAGAAATAGTGGCATCTTCAGGAAGCCCATCAATGAGCTCCAGCTTGTAGGGCTGGTCAGCAAACATAGCCTTTGCCTCAGCTCTGGAAAGTTCCTTCCGCTGGAAATCCTTGTTGCTGGAAAGAATCTTTCTCATTTCTTTTTCAATGGCAGGCAAATCTTCCTGTGTGATGGGGCGGGTCAACTCAAAATCATAGTAAAAACCGTTTTCAATGGAAGGCCCAATAGCAACCTTTGAACCGGGAAATAATTTTAAAACAGCCTCCGCCATAACGTGGGAAGTACTGTGGCGGATGGTCTCCAACCGCTCTTTCTGCTCAATGGTCATATCTTTTTGCATGACAGACATAATCACCCCTTTTCTTGGTATTCTTATAGAAGATATAAGGCTTAGGCAACAGTGTCAAGGGCGGAAGGGGAAGTCTGCCTTACTGTTCAATTATTGCAACGACAGCTTTTTTTCAGTATACTGAAAAAAATCGACTAAGTTTTAGAGAGGATAACCCATGATTAGAGGCGGCGATATTGGAAAAGGAACTGTTCTGCTCATTAAGAATGCACCTTATCTTGTTGTAGAGCGAGAATTTGTAAACCCTGGAAAAGGAACAGCCTTTGCCCGCGTAAAAATGAAGAATCTGAAGGACGGAAGCGTTCTGACTCAGACCATCAAAACTCCTGATATGGTAGAGGATGCTGAGGTTGAAACCCGCACCTGCCAGTACCAGTACAATGACGGTGAAAACTATATCTTTATGGATGCCCAGAGCTTTGACACCATCACTGTTCCTGAGTCCTTGAACGAAAACCTCAAGTACTATTTGAAGGAAGGTGAAGAATACCCCATCGTTATTTGGGAAGAAGAGCCTATTGACGTAAAGATTCCTCAGAAGATGGTATTCATTGTTGCTGAAAGTGAAAACTATGTTCGTGGTGACACTGTTTCTGGTGCTACAAAGCCTGTTATTACAGAAACTGGTCTTACTGTACGTGTTCCCCTGTTCATCAAGCAGGACGAAAAGATTTTGGTAAACACCGAAACAAACGAATACGTAGAACGCATCAACAACTAGTGTTTTCATAGCACTAAAACGAAAGAACCGAAACCAGGGATTTACCTTGCTTTCGGTTCTTTTTTTTATGAAGTATCTTCTAAAGGATGATTTCCATTTGAATCATATCTTTAATTTTTGCTTGACAGAGCATATATTCCATGCCATACTTTCAAAATAGCTATAAGGAGATTGGAATGAAAAAGAATATTTGTTTATTCTTCTGTTTTTTATCAATTACAATTTGTTTTAGTTTGAATCCACGATCGTTACATATTTCAGAAATTTTTGACTCAATAGAAGGAAAACCAGAGCAGATTCAAATTTTTAAATCTGGCTCTTACGAATACTACGGAGAATTAATCGAAGGTGAAGATATTCTTTTAGAACATACTGTATTCGATTGGAAAAACTTAAAAACCTACACAATCGTATATACTTCAGATGGTACAGAAATAAAAGAATACAGAGAACGAACCTTTAATAACGACCTTTTAATTGTACAAGATATATGGGTAGATCGTGATGGAGAGCTCATTCTAAAATATGAATATGCACCCGATTATTCTAGTTATAAATGTTATGCAACAGAAGATGATGAACAATGGTTATATGACGAATACTACATCAAAAAAACAGCCACTGGATATAATGGTTTTTACCGTGACTATTACGTAGATGGAGAGATTTACTCTGCTTTAAAATGTTCAGATCCACTACCATATTTTTATGATAAATCAAAAAAAGAATTTGTAAACGAAATTTATTGTATGAAATACGGCATAAAATCAGTGATTAAAGTCGAATATGATGATAGCAATAGAGTTGATGCTACATACGATTACATCTTCTCAGAAAAATCCTATGTGATAATAGATAATATTTATGAAGAGAAATTTGAATTATTTTACGACGATGATTACTACTTAATCAGAGGTGTTGAATATTACGATATTGATGACCCAGACCCATATATTGATTACGATAGACGTTACATAATCGAAAAAGATGCAAGTGGCAGAATAATTTCTAAAAAGCACTATGAAGATGTTTCATATACAGACAATTTCAATCCAGATACTCATTTACCAGATGAATATCTGCTATTCAAGTATCCAAAAACTGGATTAAAATCTTTGGAACGTCCCACAAAATTCTACGATTATGATAGCTATTATGATGATAACGATGAAGGATATTATTGCGAAAGCTGTGGTGAATATCACTATTATTAATTATGCTGATTATTACGTGAGAAGCCATGTTTTCTTTAGGTGAATAGTAAATAGGATACTTTCCACCCCACCACCGATCCACTATAAAGATGCACTCCAGCAGAGTTTACAACTTGATTTTGGCTGAAAAAAACACCTATCTTTCTAAGCTACCAGAAAGATAGGTGTTCATGTTAAAAGAAGAAATTTTTAGTCAACTTTAAAGCTTGAAATCAACTCGTGAACTTCACCTACTAGCCGCACATTTTCCATGGATTCATTTGTGGCAGCTTGGGCAAAGTTTGACATTTGGGAAAGCTGGTTAGAGGTTCTGCTTCCACTGTCTAAAATATCCTGAGAAGATTCTCTCAGCTGAGTAATTTTTCCAACAACAGCTTGGGTTTCTTGCTTCATCTGCTGAGAAGATTCAGCCAATGCAGAAGCAACTGAATTCAAAACCCGCATCATGTCCATAATATCCTGAGCACCACGATTCTGCTCATCCATTCCAGCACGAACTTCATGCAACGAATGATCTAAGACAGTAATCTTTTCTCCCAACTGACTAAAGGACTGGGAGCTTCCCTTAGAAGCTTCTACAATACCCACAACCGCATTCTGGATATCGGAAATCAAGGTCATAATTGCCTTTGTCTGCTCGGAAGAAGTTTCTGCCAAGGATCTAATTTCGTCAGCAACAACGGAAAAGCCCTTTCCTGCATCCCCTGCATGAGCTGCTTCAATGGCTGCATTCATAGCCAACAAGTTAGTCTGCTCAGCAATGTGGGAAATAACCTCGTTTGCCTCTGCCAAGCCCACTGCCTGTCTCTGGATAATATCAATTTTAGTGGCAACATCATCCTGCTTTTCCTTACCACGGGCAGTTTCCGCCACAATCTCTGTGTATTCCTGAGAAATACGGCCAATATTATGGTCTACAGCAGCTATATTTGCAGAAATTTCCTCTACAGCGCCAGATGACTGAATAACAGCTGCAATTTGTTGATCGATCTTTTCATCTAGCTGAATTACAGCCTGTTGAACTCGCTCAATCTCATGATTCACCGATTCTGTCAGACTATTCTGATTTTCTGCCTTGGTATAAATATCATGAACGGCCCTGTCAGCAGTTTCAATAAGCTCCAATGTCCCTTGATTTTGCTCAGAAAGCTTTGTACTATTGCCTGTCAAGGAAGAAAAGGATATTAACATGGTTTTAACCATTTCCTGTAACTGTCCCATCATCTTATTACATGCTTCTGACAGTACATCAAGCTCACTGGAACCATGAACGGGTAATCGGGCAGAAAGATCTCTGGCACCACCAGAAAGATTTTCCATGGCAGTTTTTACCCCATTCATTCTTTTGAAAAAGTGCATGATATAAAGGAGAATCAATAAAATTCCTACAGAACCAACACCTAAAGCCAACAGTCCCAGGGTGAGATAGGTTTTCTCCAAATTTTCAGCCAGCTCTGTTACATCATAATCACAGGCAAGAAAACCGATGGATTTTCCTGTTTTATCTACCAAAGGGTAATAGACACTGGTATTCCATCCCCAAATCTCATAATATCCCATGTCGGAGGTAATAATCTCTTGCTCCTCCATACAAATCCAAGGATATTCTCCATAACTAGTAATATCCTCCACATCGCCAATGGGGGAATATTCGTCAGTGGGAACAAGTCGACCGTTTATTTTTTCTGCATTTCCATCTAAGACATAGAGAAAATCATTTTCTGTACCAGGAACAGGAACCATGGCATAAATATAATTACATCCATGGGTAACACGGACATCCCACAGGGAACCACAAGTCTCAATATAATAGGGATCTTCATCATCAAGGGTTTTCGCCAGCTCCTTGATTTTTTCCACATCCATAAATTGGGCAGCCTGCTCCATAGCAATCTGAGAACGTTCATGGAACACCTGCATAGCATTCATTTCAATCATTTGAATTGAAGCGAATGCAATGACTATAACCACTACAAAGATGAGGGCTACAACAGCAAGAATGAGTTTAAACTTATAAGAAGAAAATAAATTCATGATAAGAACCCCTTCCTTCAATTCTATCACAGAATTCCTTTTTTACCAAGTTCTCCGAAATTTCCTTAAAAGGCTATTTCAATGAAACTCTTTTCTAGAGCCTAAACTTGACTTTATAATAAAGATGACCCATAATATAGGAATGAATGAAGAATTGGATCCAGAAATCGCCGCTTTACTAGCTAATGAAAATTCAATGCCCTCCAAAACCTCATATGGAATAGAACATTTGGAGATGGATGAGTCTACCTCCAAGGGCAATGTAGCCGAAGTAGACTTGAGCATTCGGGAATTCAAACCCATTACAGAGTTTTTTTCGTCAACACCATCTGATGTTTTTGATGACTCTACCTATTATAAAACTGCTCTTACCGGGGAAAATTCCTCTGCCCAAGGCTTACACACCTTGCTTACAAAATACCTTACCTGTCAAGATCCTAAGGATCGTACAGTGTATCGTCAGCAAATGGTAAACAAATATTGGGAATTTATTCGTTCCATGGCTCCCAAAATGGGTGACTTAAGCTTGCCTAAATGCAAGCGAATGCTCATGCGTTTTGGTGTAGTTTTACCATCATTATTCACCGACCAGCAAAAAGATCTGTTTGCTTCCGTCTTCTATGAAAATAGAACTGGAGAACCCGTCTATTATCTGGATGAGTGGTTCCAGGAAATAATCTCTGGCCGAGTCAAAATTTCTACCACAGATGAAGCTCGTCCTGCTCGCAAAACTGGCAATCCTGCAGAAGAAGCAGCCCATTTAATGCAGCTGAAAAGCAAAAACTCTGGAAAGCTACAAAACGCAGAAAACCTTCTTACATCAAAGGAAAGCCAGCGTTCTATGGTGGAGGCAGAACTGACCTCACGTGTAGAGCAGATTTGTCGCCATGACGTACTCATCGGATTGGGAAACCATCGGGCCCCCTATACCGATACCCAAAAACGCATGTTTGCTGAAATCACTGAGCGCCTGCGACTTCTTTCCAAGATTGACAAGGAAATCCGTGGTTACTTGTCTGAATTCCAAGATGCAAAGGAAATTTCAGACTCCTTGGATGTTAAGATTTCTAATGGCCCAGTAAATATCGAAGTAAATACCTCTGAAATCAATACAGAGGTAGATACTGTTCGGCAAATGGCAAAGATGACTGTTGGACGCCAGGGAAATCACTTCCCCATCTTTACACGGGAATATTACCATTGTACTCCAAGAGGCACTGGCTTCCGAGAAAACGTAGTAGATGCCTTGGCTTGGATTGAATCCATTGATCCAGGGGCTTTCTGCCGTATCCATAAAAATGTTTCCAATCGAATTGTTCCCTTTGTTATTGTGATTCCAACCTATGGTGATTATGGTTTTTGCTGGGAGCCTTTTGATCGTTACAATCGTATTACCAGTCGTGGACGCATTGCTATTCCAATGTATCCCAAGGACTTAAAGATTGCTCTGTTAACCGCAGTGGCAGATTTACGATGGCAGGTGGCAAAGGAAAAGGCTTCTTACTATTGGATGGAAGAAGGTTTGACTGGTCAGTACTACCAGTGGATTGTGTCTCAGAAGCTTAAGGGTGACGTAAAGGACTTCTTTATTGACGATTATGTATTGTGGATGACCAAGGAAAGTGATGGTGTTCAGCGACTAGATAAGGAAGTTCGTGGAATTTTCTGGCGACACATGCCCTTTGCTCAGGATGTAAAGGAAAAGCTTAAAACCAGAAGCTTGGTATATCAAGAATTGTATCAGCGAGACTTGAATAGAGCCATGTCTGACGGATATTAATTGCAAAAAATCCAGTTGTAATGTATTTTCTGCAATATCTTTAGGTGGGAAAGAAAAGAGGCTGTCCAAAAGGTTGGATAGCCTCTTTTTTTAGCACGTTAGGTTACTGGCTCTTTTGTGCCTTGCTTTCTTGAATCATGGCTCTGATAAAGCTAATAATCAGCAGGAAGCCACAAATTAAAACAGCTGCGTCAGCCACATTAAAGGTGGGCCAGCGTTCCAGTCCAAAAAGTCCGTAAAATTTCACATCAATAAAATCTACCACACCCTCTGGGCGGAAAAACCTGTCATAAATATTGCCTAAGCCACCACCAATAATACCTGCAACAGTCCACCGCTGAAAGAAGGTAAAATCATCGTTTCTAAAATAAATTCCTAAAACTACTAACAGCACAACCAAGGGAATAATGGCAAAGAGCAGTCCTCTCAATGTATCAGGAAGACTATTCCCCATGCTAAAGGCAATTCCAGGATTATACACGTGGATTATCCGCAGAAAATCACCAAAGAAGGAAGCTCCAATGGTATAGGGTGGAATCGTTTTTACGATTGCCAATTTTGTACCTTGATCCAGCACAAAAACCACCACTGTCAGCACCAGGGGCAAGAGCTTTATCTTTAAAAACTGACGGATATCAGTAACTGGCTTATTTTCTAGATCATTCTGTTCTGTATCTTTCATAGAAGTTTCAATCTCGCTCATAGTTCTCCCTATACTATAGCATAGTGAAGGTGGTGTCTAGAAGCTTCATTTAGATAAAGGCCTAGAAAGCAAACTGTCTTATAGCCCCGTGGGAACCTGAATAAATACAGTTTCTATTCCTTTTTCCTTGGCAAGCTTTTCCATTACAAGGGACACACCTACCGTTTCTGTTTGATAATGGCCACCAGCAATTACGGTAATGCCAGCCTCCAAAGCCTGATGATACTGCTCGTGACCAATTTCCCCAGTAATAAAGGCATCGTAGCCCTGCTCTATCGCCTGGCTTAATTCTCTTGCAGCACCACCAGATACTATCGCAATCCGATTAATTACATCTGGACCAAAGGGAAGCACATGGAGAGGCTGTTCTCCTGCGGGAAAAAGCTTTTTTACAACTTCTGCTACTGGTAAAGGTTTTTCCAAGGTTCCACCAACTCCAATAGTCATACCGTGCCAGTTTCCAAAGGACTCCAAGGATTGAAGCTCCAGCCGTTGTGCCAAGCCATAATTGTTGCCCACTAAGGCATGAGCATCCAGCGGAATATGACAGGCATACAGAGCCATATCATGGTCAAACAAGGTTCTAATACGCTTACCATGGGCTCCTGTAATGGTCTGACACTGCCCCCAAAAAAAGCCATGGTGCACAAATAAAAGTCCAGCACCAGCAGCAGCGGCACGCTGAATAGTCTCCTGACAAGCATCCACTGCAAAAGCTACCTTTGTAATTTCTGTACCAGCAGGGTCACGGTTTTCCACTTGAATTCCATTTAATGAAGGATCCCCAGGATACTGCTCAAGGTTCAAAAAACTTCTAAAATATTCATCAAGCTCACGTAATGTCATACTACAACTCCTCCTTGGTGGTAAATAATGTAGAAAAAAACTGGTGACTTTTATAAGCTGCTGCAATGGAAAAGAATCGTGATTCATCACGGCTGTCCAGCAGTGACTTTTCCTTCTTTACATAGGATATCCAAGGAGCAGTCTCTGCCACTGGGCCAAATCCATTCATCCAATCGGGAATAACAGTGTGATTACCAAGAGAATCTTCCCCATTGATCACGTAAAAGCCCTTCACAAAGCTATGCATCAAATGAGCAGCCTTTGCTCCTTCACCAGTATACCCATCAGCCAGCAGCACCACTGTTCGATTAGCGAGGCCACGTTCTCCACCGAAATAATCGATAAGGGCACTAAACTGAAAGGAAGATTCTCGCTGCAGGGTTGCCTCCCTACGAGCCATTTCTTCTGGGAAAAAGAGACCTTGAATACGCAACCAGCTCGTTTCAACAAACTGACAATTAAAATCTGCCACCACCACCTCATACCCCAGGGAGGCTAGGGTTGCAGCCACAGGTTCCACTCTGCTGATGGAGCTTCGACCATCGGTAACCCATAGTACCAAGGGCAAACTAGGAGTCTTTCCTTGGAATTCCGTAGGATTATCTAGTCGAGCTCCACGTTCAGACCAAGGAGATTCATCTTCGGCAGGCTTATACTGTACCATCATCACGTCAGCGGTATCGAAAAAACCGGTACGAGGAGCCAATCCAGAATGGACTGAACCCCGCAAGGCAATAGTTCGCTGGTCTACCTTCAAATCAGGATCCACAGGCAAGGGACGCAGGATAAAAACAAGAACTGCCAAACCTAAAATCAAAAAGATGTTGACAATAGAAACAATCCACAACAAGGGACTAAAATAATCCACATACAGCTTATTACAAAAACGCCACAAACTATAAAAATTTTCAGCGAAAACTAAAAACGCAAGGAGTAAAATCAAAGCCTTTGGCAACGATAAATCCCAGGCAAATAACCCCAACAAGCAAACACACAGAGCCACTGGAGCAAGAAGCACCACTGCATCACCTTGTCCTCTGGTCATAAAAAAAAGTCGCAAATTTACTGCCAACAAAAGGCTCAACACCAATAAGTCAATTATTATTGAATCGGTCATGTGCTTATCATAAAATAAATTGAAAACTAACTCAACCTTTATTTTCATATAACATTTTTTATGATATGCTAGAGCAGTAAAATTGTTATTTTTTTTCAAAATAATTGGAGTACCAGTGGAAGAATACTTAACCGAGCAAGAGCTACGATTAGTGAATCCTCAAATTATTCAGGATATGATCCAAAAAGAGATTCCTATTTCAGTAACAGTCTATCATCTTACTCCAGAAATGAAACATTATCTGCAAAAAATTGTCGCGACAGTACTCCATCAAATGCGGCAGGATGCCACAATTGACTATATTGTTTATTGTCTTTCAGAATTAATAGACAATAGTCAAAGAGCCAATGCCAAGCGGATTTATTTTCATGAACAGAATCTTGATATCTTTAATCCCCAAGATTACCACAATGGCATGGAAACCTTTAAAACTGATTTTATAGCAAATCAGAGTCGCTATCAGAGTTACCAAGAAGAACGAGGTCTCAGCGTTACCATGACACTGTTGGTAAAGGATGAGTCTCTATATCTGGAAGTGGCAAATAGCACCAAGCTAACAGTTTTCGAGTATAAGCGAATTCACGACAGAATTGCCCGAGCCCTAGATTCTCAAAATCCAGCACAAATTTTCTCCCACATCAATGAACAAGAGGGAGCTGGACTAGGACTTATCAGTATTACCCTCATGCTCCAAAAATTTGGTATTTCAGAGGATAATATTCAAATTATTTCTCAGGAAGATAGTACCGCTATTAAAATAAAACTTCCACAAAATATGGATGAATACCAATATATTTCTGCCATATCAAAGGAAATTGCGGCAAGTCTTCAAAATATTCCCCAGCTTCCTGAAAACATCAGTAAAATTAGCCGATTGTTGGATGATCCCACCTCTCAAATGGGAGAAATTATCGATTTGATTCAGCAGGATGTAACCCTTTCTGCTGACTTATTAAAGCTGGTAAATAGCGCCTCCTTCAGAGCAAAGAAGACGCCCACCAATATAGAGGATTCTGTAAAAATGGTGGGACTACGAGGAATACGTAACCTGATTTATGCCATTGGAAGCTTACAAAATTTAACTCCTGTTACCAAGACAAAAAAAGCATTGTGGAGCCATGCTCATGATGTTGCTAGTTACTCCCTGGCACTCGCATATAAATTTTACAGCACCAACAAAAAAATTGTTTCTGATGCCTACGTTTGTGGACTCCTTCACGACATTGGGAAAATTCTCTTTGAAGCAGCCCATCCAGAAACCATCCAGAATCTTTTAGATTTTTGCCATACCAAGCACATTCCGCCACGAGTGTACGAAAAAATTATTGGTGGAGCAAATCATGGGGAAATTGGAGCCCTTATTACAACTAAATGGAATTTTCCAGAGGTTATAACTGCAGCCATCGAATTCCATCATACACCTCACGCTGCTCCCGAATGTCACCGTAAGCTGGTAGAAATCGTGTATTTGGCTAATATCTTTTGTCATTATCAAGACCAGAGGATACCCTTTCGGCACATAGATCCGACCATCTTAAGTAGCTTTGGTATTACAGAAGAAAAACAATTCCAACAGCTGATAAAAGAAATAGATATGCTCTAAGCCTTGAGAAAAGAATTCACTTGTTTTTTAAATTTATCCTAAGGATTCTACCCAGGCCTGCATCAAGATTCCAAAGGCTACACCAACATTAAGAGAAGCTTTCATTCCCTTCATAGGAATAGTTACCCTGCCATAGGTAGCTCGTTCCAGAGCCTCTGGACTTACCCCCAGCTCCTCAGAACCGATAATCACCACCCCTTGTTTGGGAAAATCAAATTCCTTGATATCAGTTCCTCCTGTTTCCAGCACAAAAACAGGTAGATCTTGGGGCAATTCCTCCAAGGATAAACGCTGCCACTGAAGAGCTTCTATACAGCCCATACCAGAACGAATAGCCCTTGGATGAAGTGGGTCGCAGCAGCCAGGAGAAAGAAATACACCCTGTGCTCCCATGGCTTCTGCTGTTCTAAAAATTGAACCAAGATTGAAGGGGGAACGAATATCTTCTGCATATACGTACAAGCCAGGATAAAAATCTCGAACAACAGGAAGCTCACTCCTATGAGGAGCAATAATTAAATCCCATTCAGCAGGAAAGGTACCAATGATAGCCAACAAGGCATTACGGGCACAATTACAAACTCGACGTTCATCTAGGGGAGTGGCGGCCAACAAAGCTTGCAATTCCTTGGCGGTGGCCTCAGGAAGCTGAGGATCCTCCAACACAATAGAAGCAAGCTTTGCGACATAATCACTGCGAGACAGAGAAGGAAAGCTATACCCACACCCAGGCTCTGCAATTCCTGCAATATCACGTTCCAACGCACCAAAACACAGAGCAAGCTTCCGTCGTTTTTGGCCGCCCCGCAAATGATTTAATTTATCAGGAGCAATCATACTAGGCTGAACTAAAAGGCTCGTTTCATCAGATTGAACAAATCATCTGTTCCCATGGTACAGGGCATACCACTCATAAGCTCCAGCTGACTAGCATCCTCTGCAGCAATGGTAAATTGCTCCATGGTTAAGGACAAATCCTTGAGACGAGCTGGTAAATTGGCCAAGGCAATCCAATGACGAATTTGTTCTGCCAGTAAGGCCACAACCCGATCCTTATCACCAGAGCCATCCTCTTGAATCCCAAGAAGCTGAGCCACACGTACAATCCTATCTCGCTTAAAGGTTGCTACATCCTCTAGCATATAGGGAAAGAGAATGGAAGCAGGAAGAGAACGAGAAATTTTATATCGGGCACATACTGCCAATCCCATCAGAGTAGCAGGACCTACCGAGCTGGTGGTTATGGCAAGAGATGCAAGACAGCCACCATTGGATAACAATACTTCTGGAGAACAGGCAGAAACATCTCCCTCAGAGGCATTCATATAGCTACCTAAAAGCTCTATGGCCTTTTCTGCAAAGGTATCAGAGAAGAAATTAGCCTTTTGAGAAAGGTATGCCTCTACAGCAATGCCCAAGGTTTCCAAGGCAATAGCCTTCATTTGATTATTGGAAAGAGAAACATGCAAATTAGGATCAAAAAGAGCTAGCTTACATAATGAATTTTGAACCTTCATTACTCGTAGCTGACGACGGCGAGCATCAATCAGAGGCACATATTCTGTAAAAAGGAAGGGACTTCTAATGGTGGAAGGAACTGCAATGAGAGGTAAGGGCTCTGCAGCAATAATTTCGCCATCAAAAAAGTCATATATTTCACGAGACTCATTAAATAGGGCACAAACAGACCGAGCTATACTCAAAACAGCGGAACCACCAATAGCAATGATTCCCTGAACATGGGCATCCCGTGCCAAAACTAAGGCTCGTTTCACTGTCTCAGAATCGGAAGAAAAATCTACTTCGTCAAAAGTAAAATAATTGATATATCTTGTAGAAAGGGACTCATAGAGGGTATCCATATTCCGCACTTCTTTTAACACGGGATCCACAATCACCATGTATCGATCACCCCACTCCTTGGCATAAAGTCCTAGACGAGATGAAATATATGTTCCCAGTACAATATTGGGTGATACCTTAAACTGTAAATCAGCCATATAAACTCCTTTAGTACTACAAAAAAAAGACTGTCTCAGAAAGCATTAATGTACTTTCGAGACAGCCCTTTTTATAATCCCATTGACAGGGATTAGGCTCCAAAGAAGGATGCCAAGATTTTATCTACTGTAGAATCAATAACGGCACCACTCAAATACGTTGGATCTTGAATTTTAATTTTAATTTGCTCCACCAAATCCATGCGGACATCAGGTGTTTCGGATGCTACCTCAGAAAGGTAGTATGCCTCAGCCATCTCCTGAGCCTCGCGAGATACGGAGATAGAATCCTCTCCCATAAAAACAGAGGATCTTGCAGAGACACGCTGGGACCCCTGCACATTGCTCAGAGGATTGATTCCTCCAATCTTATCAATAATCACTTTGACCTGCCTCTACCGACTCCATCGGTATCTTCATCTAGAAATTGGGCATCTTTACTGCCCGAAACAAACACAGCAAATTCTCCCAGTATTTTGCTGCGTCCGGCAAAGTCCTCAAGAACTTCTGCCGCGGTCCCCTCCACAATTTCTTCGTGCAACTTCGTAAGCTCTCGGCCTACTACAATGCGACGCTCACATTGTATATCGGCAATATCGACTAAAAGCTTAACAATTCTGAAGGGAGATTCGTATAAAACGAATGCAAATCCTGTAGCCATTAGCTCCCGTAACCGAGAACGTCTTCTTCCAGGTTTAGGGGACAAAAAGCCTTCAAAAAGCAAGCTTTTTCCACCAGAACCAGCAACACTAGCCAAGGATACAAAGGCACAGGCCCCAGGAATGGGAACTATTGTATGGCCAGCAGCACGAGCTACATCCACCAATACGGCTCCAGGATCACTGATTCCCGGTGTACCTGCATCACTGGCATAGGCTACATTCTGTCCTTCATCCAATAAATGCACTATTTTTTGAGCAGCAGACTGCTCATTTTGAGCCCTACAAGAAATCAAGGGTTTCTTGATCTCAAAATGATTCAACAGCTGCAAGGTGTGACGTGTATCCTCACAAGCGATAACATCCACAGTTTTGAATGTTTCCAAAGCTCGATACGTAATATCACTAAGATTACCTATGGGGGTACCCACTATATATAGAGTTGCCACGCTATAATTCTATCATAAAACAATAAATAGCACAAGAAAAATACTCTCTCCAATAACAATCTTGCAGGAGAAACAAAAAGATTTTATACTGGTTTAAGTTTGGAGGCTTTTATGAGGGTACAACTGCAATTGTTTTTGTGCTTTTTCAAATTGGGCTTTATCGCTTTTGGTGGCGGTTATTCTATGATTCCTCTGGTGGAACGGGAGATTGTAGGAAAGCTGCAGCTGATGGATCAGCAAACCTTTACCGACATTGTATCCATTTCTGGAGGACTGCCGGGAGCTGTGGGATTGAATGTGGCAATTTTCATTGGCTACACTAGCGGGGGAATTCTGGGAGCCTTTGTGGGAGCCATAGCCAGCGTACTGCCCTGCCTTATCATCATCTTTACCCTCATGACCCTATTCTCCAATATTAGCGATTTGCCAGCAGTGCAAAAAGCCATGGACGGCATTCGACCTGTGGTGGTGGCCCTCATTGCCTACGCTTCATTCCGCATTGGAAAGACAGCCTACGAGGCCCCGCCCTATCTGATTCTTACCGCCATAAGTCTTGCCCTTTGTCTCTTTTTACCTGCATTACCCTTGCCAGCAGTAGTAGCTCTGGGAATTGTAACTGGATTGATTATTACCTTTGCACGGAGGCGACGATGGCACTAACCTTGTTCTTGATTTTCTTTAAGCTGGGCTTCTTTTCTTTTGGTGGTGGCTACACCATGATTCCCTTGGTGGAGCAGGAACTTTTGGCCCGTGGCTTTGAATTATCTCCCCAGGTTATTGCTAACACTGCAGCCATTGCAGGAGTTGCCCCAGGGCCTGTGGGAATAAACCTTGCCATAGCCTTTGGACATGAATTAGCAGGTCTCCCTGGTGTACTGGCAGCCGCCCTGGGGGTTATGCTCCCCAGTTTGATTTTGGTATTGATTGTGGCCTTTTTCTTTAAGGCTGTGGCAAACTCAGTGTATTTCCGTGGTATGATGACGGGATTAAAGCCCTTTGTGGTGGGAATTACCCTCTATGCCGCTTTGAATATGGCTTTGAAAAATGGCATGCTTTCAACAGACTGGGCACGGAGCATTCCCAGCATTGCCATTGCAGCGGTGTCCTTTGTATTGCTACTGAAAACAAAGCTCCACCCCATTATCTTGATTTGTGGTGGAGCTGTGGTGGGATTACTGGTATTTTAGAAGTTCCATCCGCAGAGCATTTGCATCGGGACTTGAAGCACACTACATTTAAAGCATGAGTACCCCTTCCCATGTAAAATCCTCATCTCAGGATCTTTCTTACATGCTCACCATGCCCATTCCTCGACTTGTGGCAAAAATGGCTATTCCCACTGTTATTACCATGCTAGTTACCTCTGTTTACGGCATTGCAGATATGTTCTTTGTGTCTGAGCTGGGAACTAGTGCCAGTGCAGCAGTGGGAATCGTTTTTTCCATCATGACCACCATTCAGGCAGTGGGCTTTATGCTGGGAATGGGTGCAGGAAGTCTCATTTCCCGCAAGCTAGGAGAAGGAAAGCTGCAAGAAGCAGAAAATCTTGCCACAGTGGCCTTTTTTTCGTCACTGGCAGGAGGGCTTCTTCTTTTGGTTGTGGGACTGCGACTAAAAACTGAATTGATGAAGTTTTTGGGAGCCACCGCCACTATCCTGCCCTTTGCAGAGGAATTTGCCCACTATATTTTGATTGCAGCACCAGTTATGTGTGGAGCCTTTGTGTTGAATATTCTCCTACGTTCCCAAGGAAAGGCAAAACTGTCCATGATAGGCTTATCCACAGGGGGTATTCTAAACATTATTCTAGAGCCGATTTTTATTTTTAAGCTAAAGATGGGGATTGGTGGAGCTGCGGTGGCAACCTGCATCAGTCAAGCGGTGAGCTTTGTGTTGCTGCTTTCCATCTATCTTTCCCACAAGGAGCTGGCACGAATCAGCCTTCGGTTGTTGCCCCCATCCCTGCTACGATTTTTTCCAAAGATTTGCGCCAGTGGAGGAGCCTCCCTATTGCGACAAAGCCTAGTGGTGGTGGCCAACGTGCTGCTGAACATTCATGCCAGTGCCTACGGAGATGCTGCAGTGGCGGGCATTTCCATTACCAGCCGTGTATTTTTAGTTGTTATTTCTGTGATGTTTGGAATTGGACAGGGATTTCAGCCAGTGGCGGGCTTTTGCTTTGGAGCAAAGCAATTTGATCGGGTACGAAAGTCCTACTATTTTACCCTATTCATCAGCACACTGATTCAGCTGCTGTTTGCACTACTGCTATTTTTCTTTGCCCGCCACACAGTCCAGCTCTTTCAAAAGGCTCAGGAGGTGGTACAGGTGGGTACCAAGGCCATTCGATTTTATGCCCTGTCCCTACCATTTCTGCCTCTGTCGGTGGTAACAAATATGCTGCTACAAGTTACTGGAAAAAACAAGCAAAGCATCTTTCTTTCCAGCTGTAGACAGGGTATTTTCTTCCTGCCCTTGATTTTTATTCTACCTCGATTTTTTGGCATTACAGGACTGGAGCTAAGTCAGCCTCTAGCAAATATCCTTTCTGGCTTGATTGCCATTCCTTTTTTGGTAAAGGCAAGATTTACTTACCAAGACAAAACTTACTAAACACCGTATCCAAAATATCCTCGGTGGTTACTTCTCCTGTGATTTCACCAAGGGCTTCCAGAGCTTCTTCCACATCCTGCACCACTGCGTCCAAGGTGTAACCATCATGAGCCACCTCTAGTCCGTGAATAATAGCCTCCAAGGCCTCCTGAGCGCAGATTTTTTGTCGCTCTGTTCCTAATCCCACCTGACCAGAATCGCTGGAGCTACAATCACGAGAAATTAAATCCTTTACCGCCTCCACCAGCTGAGCTGTCCCTACACCAGTTTTAGCACTGAGACAAAGGATTGCATCTACCTGTATTTGATTCAAATCTGGCTCACAAGAATTTGAGTTAGCCAGCTTATCGCACTTATTCAGCACCAGTACTAGCGGAGGACGTGTAGATTTTTCTTCCTGACTCCACTTTGACAAAAAAGCCTTGTCTTCTTCCACCAGTCCCACAGAAGCATCCACCAAATAGAGAATCAGCTGAGCTTCTGCTGTTAAGTCTTGGGTTCGCTGAATTCCGTGACGTTCCACCTCGTCATCGCTTTCTCGCAAGCCAGCGGTGTCAAAAAGCCGAGCGGGAATACCTGCGAAGGAAACCCAGCTTTCAATCCAGTCACGAGTTGTACCGTGAATGTCGGAAACAATGGAGCGGTCCTCCTTCAGTAGCGTGTTAAACAAGCTTGATTTTCCCGCATTTGTTCTACCACACAGCACCACCCGCACCCCATCTTGATAGAGCTTTTCGCTGGCCCAAGAATTACACAGGGACTCCAAGCGACTGCGGGCCTCCTCCAGCTGACGGCTATCAAAGGCATCGGCAATGGCTTCTTCATCCTCTGGATATTCGATTTCAGCTTCAAGGCCTGCTAAGGTTTCACGAAGCAATTGCTTGATGGCATCCAACTCTTGAAAGAGGCCACCTGCTAGCCGTCCTGCTGCACGACTGCGGCTGGTATCGGTTTTGGCGGCGATAATTTCGTGAACTGCTTCAGAGCGGGTTAAATCGGCCTTACCATTAATAAATGAACGAAAGGTAAATTCTCCCGGCAGCGCTGCCCGAAATCCATATCTTGTCAAAAGGTGAAAAAGTTCTGTTACCATGCCAGGGCCACCATGACAGCTGATTTCTACCATATCTTCCCCAGTAAAGCTACGGGGACCTCGGAACACAGACACCAGCACCTGATCAATAGGCTGCCTCTCTTTTTCGCCAGCTTCATCCCCTGGCTCCACTATCCAGCCATACACAATGGTATTTCCTTCAGCCGACAACAAGGCCTTAGGCCGAGAAAACACCTTAGCTAAAAGCTCTATAACACCAGTTCCGGTACAGCGAACAATTCCCAAGGCAGCAGGAGCTAAGGCCGTGGCAATGGCTGCAATGGGTTCTTCTGGAGTGTAGCCAGCAGTGTTCATTTACAGCCTCCTGTAGAACAAGCTTCAGAGTCGTTTTTCTTTTCTTCACCAGATTTTGGTAGAGCAATTCCTAGTCGAATAAAAAGCAGGGGACAAAGATACACCACCGCAAAACCAACACCAGCAAATTGCAAAAATTCCAAAAGAAAGTTTAATTCCAGACTTACAGCTAGCTGTCCAAAAAGATTTTTTGCCAGCTCCATGATACCAAAGACAACACCTATTACAACCAATCCCACAGGGAGACGGAGCAACCGTTGTACTGGTGTTCCTTCTGCATCCCAAAACAGGGCTTTTTTATTCCAAAAGATTCTTCCCACAAGGAAACCCAACAAGGCTCCGTTCAAGGAGGTGTGACTGCCAGAAAAATGATTCAAGAGGAAAACCACAGCGGCTACCAAAAGCACCTGTAGGCTTACCCGCCAGCTTGAAACAATTGTGGCCACAGGCTTCCAGAACAAGATCATTCCCACTGAGGTTAAAAATCCCAAGGAAAGGCCCAAAAGCACGTCACTGGGATAGTGCACTCCAAGATAGATACGACTTAATCCAATTAGCAATGGAAATCCTGCTGCAATACAGAGACGTACCAACACGCACAGCGGAATCTTTCGGCCTCCACCGCATTTTTTCCCCAACTTACAATGTCTACATTTCCTTGAAGCCATGACAAATCGGGCAAACAGGGGATAAAAGGTAGCAGAACCTTGGGAGTGACCAGAGGGAGTGGAAAAACCAGATTCCTCTACAATAAAAACTGAGCTGTCACGAAAAAATGGACGAGGCACCTGCAATACTTCTTTGATAGCAGTATTCAAGGCTCCAGAGAAAATAATACCCACACCAAGTTTGAATCCAGCACAGCCATCTATGCACCAATACAATAGAAGAACGATACCAAAGTAAAAGACTGGTGTACTAAAAAAAGAAATCACCTGCATTATCAAGGTGAGGAATGGAGACTGAAATTGCTGCACCCAGCTAATTACCTCCAGTCCCCAATCATACAGTGCCTCCATGTTCATCCTAGTTTCCAACTCCAGTCAAGGCAGGCTTTCTAAACTTAGTATCAGCCTCAGCAGCATCCCAGGGATAAGGCTCAGAATCACCTACATCAGGTCGAATGTCATCATAACGACCAATATTGTTCCAGTACATGTAGCCGTGGTTTGCCGCATCCCGCACACCAAAAATCTGACGCTGCACATAATCTGCATCGTAGTATTTTTTATCGTAGGAAACTCCTAGATAAAAGGCTTGAGCCCAAGGACGAATCACACTCTTGTTACGAGCAATGACAGAGTTTCTATAGGTTCCATAAAAATAGATGCGATAGGGCCGTTCTGCAGCTGGTGCGTGAGCCAAGAATGGCTGCTCAAAGTGGCTGGGATAGAACATGGGACAAATAACATCCACATATTCAGACAGGAGCTCCACATCCTGCCCAGTACGAGCTCCACTGCGATACCAACCATTAGCACCGTAAATGTCGATTCCAATGGGTGCTTCAATATTTTCCCGTGCGTAAGATAGGAAGGAAATCAAAGCACTTTCCTTGTCCATGCCCTTATCCTGCCAGCGATAGGATGCCTGCCACAGGTTTGTTCCATCGGTGGGGAAGCGAATATAGTCAAACTGAATTTCATCAAAGCCACGACGAATCAGCTCCTGAGCCACTGCCACATTGTATTCCCACACCTCATGGCAATAAGGGTCAACCCAATGCTCATCGTAATACAGGGTTTCAGTTCCCGTAACATTTCCTTCCTCGTCAGTTACGTCCTGCTGCCCCTTTACACCAACCCAATTACTTTTTGTGGAATTATTCCAAACGGCATACTTTCCACCACCATACTGAGAAAGATGCTTATCCTTAAACACTACGATTCGGGCAATGAGGTAAATATCCTCGCTTTTGAATCGTTCTACAAATTGCTCCAAATCTACGGCATACTGGCTTACATAGCCCTTTTCCTTTACCAAGGGATCCTGGGTATTGTACCGCAGTAAACCGTAGTCATCCTTCATGTCAATGACGATGCTATTCAGATTGTTGTCTTTTAAGGTCTTGATAATCTCATCCTGTCCAGACTTTGTCCGTCCTTGGTTAGCTGGCAAGTACAAGGATTTTACCTGAGTCAGCTCCTCTGTAACGTATGGAGCATATACCTTCTCTGGCTTCAAAAGCCATAGCTCGTTCAATACAAGGCTCGTACTAAAGCCACTACGATTTTTAGGAATATAGGCAGAGTATACTGGCTCTGGCACCTTTGCCAAGGCTGCTTGCCAAGAAGAATAATCTGATGGAATCCCCACATTTTTGCCAGAAGCTACATTAAACAAGGAGATTTTTCCTGGACTGGTATAGATTACATTGGAACCAGTCCAACCTAATCCGTCAATAGTGTCAGCAGGCTCTTCTCCAGCATAAATTTTAATAGCCTGTTTTTTCTCCCAATCCACCTGGAAAAGGTTGGGTAAAAATGTCTGAGACACATAAATTTCTGTTACAGGATACCCAGCTTCATCAAGCTTTACTACAGGTAAAATATCTGATAATTCATCAGGATGCCCCTGGGTGGGCATGGCGGTAAATCCCTTTACAAGATCTGTCCATGCAGACTGAGATCGATCAGGATGTATGTAGGACAAGCCATAAATAGGATGAGACAAAAACACCGTCAATTCTTGGGCAGGACTTCCGTCACTATTCTTTTTGCCAGGAATCCGCATATCAGCCACAGCCACTGCCTTTGCACCAGCAGTTTTTGCACTAAATCCAAGATTTTTCCAAGTCCCACCATGATCCTTACTTAAATATACTGCATTGTCGGTGGTTGCCACGAGAATATCATGATTTTGAGGATGTACCGCCAAATCCTTGATTTCCTTGGCCTTTTGTACCAGGCTTACCTTTCCGTCAACATATTCCTTTACTGTCAGCATAGGCAATCCAGACAGGGAACCTATAAGAGAAAAGTTTTTCAAATCATCACTTCTCAATAATCCCTTGCCTGTAACAAAAAACCAAACCTGCTGGCCATCTACCACAGTTTCTACTATTTGAGTTACGCGACTTTCATTCCACAAAGGCTCTGGCGTATCATTACCAATAATTTTATACAAACCACTTTCTGTACCAGCCAGAATATTTTGCAGAATATGAGACTCATCGGGTTTAGGAAGATTGTCTGGCAACTGATACAGTTTCTTTATTTTAGTTTCCTCAGAAACATCGCTTCTCTGGGTAGTTTGTGCCCAGAGGGCAAAAGCCAAAAACAGAGATATTGTAATAAGAAAAAATTTACGCATACTTATACTATCGACCATTTTAAAAACTTGCACAATATAATAATTATATTACCTACAAAATGTGTAGAAAAAATCATCTAAATTAAACTCAATACAAAATTAAAATAATTATAAAAATTTATTGACATATTTTAGTTTTGATGTAAAATGAAGTAACTGTCTTTACAATAATCATTCTACTTTAAATTTTCTATCTTCAATGCACATAAGATGGGCTTGCCCATTTAACATATTGGAATGGAGGAGTTAATGATGAAAAAAAAGAATATTCTTATCATCATTCCTGTCGCGCTGGTAGCACTTATCGCTGTGTATGCTGGCATCATGCTGAGTGGTAGAGGAATCACTGCCACCGAGCTTGACGCACAGTTTGTACAAGTGGTAGAAAACAACGGCTGTCTGCAATGTCACGCCGCTGACCCAGAACCTTTCTGGTATCAGAAGCTGCCTGGATTTACTGGACTGTTTGAAAAGGACATGACCAACGGACATCGTTCAATCGATCTCGAAAAGGTTATCAGCCAGATCAACAGTGGCGAAACTGTTAATATCGCCGATGTAGCTAAGTTGGAACAGGCAACATTGAACAATGACATGCCTGTAATTCAGTACACCGTTGTTCACTGGGGTTCTGACCTGAACTCAAAGGAACAGCAGATTGTATATGACTGGGTTCGCGAAAAGAGAACTGCTCATGTTAACGCTTTTGCAACAAAGTACAACATGACCATGAATGATGTTTTCGTAGAAGAGCCTGTTATGCCTCTGCCAGATCCTACTAAGATCACCGTAAACAACGAAAAGGCTATGTTGGGTCTTGATATGTATCACGACACTCGCCTTTCCATCGACAGCACTGTATCTTGTGCATCCTGCCACGCATTGGACAGCACAGGACAGGACAACTCACGCTTTGCTCGTGGTGTTGGAAGCCAGTTTGGTGGAATCAGTGCTCCTTCCGTTTACAATGCCGTATTTAACGTACAGCAGTTCTGGAATGGCCGTGCTGCCGACCTGCAGGCTCAGGCTGGCGGACCTCCTGCTAACCCCATCGAAATGGGATACGAAAACTGGGATGACATTGTGGCTCACCTGAGAACACAGCCCGACTTGGTAGCTCGCTTTGAGGCTATCTACGGAGCAGAGGGAATCACCCAGAACACTGTAACTGATGCAATCGCTGAATTCGAGCGCCTCCTGGTTACCCCTAACAGCCCCTTCGACAAGTACCTCTTGGGAGACAAGACTGCTCTTACTTCTGAAGAAGTTCAGGGCTACGAGTTGTTCAAGAAGAACTACTGTGCAACTTGTCACGTTGGTGCCAGCATGGGTGGACAGAGCTTTGAAAAGCTTGGAACTGTATTGGATGCAGCTGTTTACTATGAAGAGCGTGGAACAGAGCAGAACGGAGATGACCTGGGTCTCTTTGGATTCACTGGAATCGAAGAAGATCGCTACAAGTTCAAGGTACCTAACCTGAGAAACGTAGCAAAGACTGCTCCTTATATGCACGACGGTACTCACGTAACACTTGAGGACGCTGTACGCACAATGTTCCGCTTCAATACTCCTACCGCAGAGCCTAGCGACGATACAGTTAACAAGATTGTATTGTTCTTGAACACTCTGAATGGTGAAAACGAGTACTTGAACTACAAGAACGCACCAAGCAACAAGCTTCGTTAATATACATTAACTTTTAGGAGTTAGTTGGTACTGAGGCAGACCGTGAGGACGAAAGTTCTCACGGTCCGCCTTATTTTCCATCACGTAATATGACTAAGAATAAGTTTTACCGATTTATATCATCAGTTCGATTGGCCATTATCCTTTTGATAATTATTGCCATTCTTTGTGTAATCGCAACCTTAATCCCCCAGAATCTGGATAAAACCCATTATACAAATCTCTTTGGATCCTTTGGTGGAACCATTGTAACAGTTCTAGGCTTTCACAACGTATTCAAATCCCCAATTTTTTATTTTTTTGGTATAGCCTTTGCCATAAATCTTTTTGTTTGTACCTGGGGACGTATTTCTGTTGCCATCAAAATATCTAAAAAGAAATTTTCCCTTGGAATCTGGGGCTCTCCCCTACTCCACGTAGGTTTGTGTATCATTCTGGTGGGAATTGCCCTGAGTCTTATTTCCAAGCACGAAATTTATTATGAAATTCCTGTAGGAGAAACAGTAACCGTTGCTGGAAAAAACGGTGGCTTTACCCTCACCGTAGATGAATTTTCAGTAGACTATTACGAGGATTCTATCTCTCCCAAGCAATATAGAAGTTCAGTTACCATCCAAAAGCCAAAGCAGGAGCCACTTCCCATGGAGATTCAAGTTAATTCTCCTGGAAAATATAACGGTGTATCTATTTTGCAGCAGGCCTACGGCTGGGAAATCATCGTCACCCTTAGTACTGGTGAGGCAAGTCAACAGCTAAGCATTAAGGATGAAGACTGGATTGTTTTGGGAGAAGGTCCCAAGGGAAATACAACTTTGGGTATTGCCTTTTATCCCGACTACGACGAAGACCAGGGAATTGCCCAGATGAAAAGCCATAAGGATAATAATCCACGAGTTCTTTGGGTACTTCAAGAAGGAGATGAGCCCATTGCCATCGACACCTTGGCTATTGGAGAAACAAGCACCATTCAAGAGCCCTTAACCATTACTTTCGATGGTTATCGTTATTATAGTGGCCTTCAGATGAAGTATGACCCAGGAATTCCTGTTATTTTCTGTGGCTTCCTGTTGCTCTGTTTTGGTTTGGCTTTATTGTATCTGGTGGGTAAAAAACAACCCCAAAATTCCACCAATTCAGCACGTACATAATTATATTTTCTAGATATATTTTACTTTCCAAAGGAGAGATTATATGATAACATTAGTAGATAATGTAGGTTATTTTGCATTTTCACTGGCGATTATGGCTACTACAGCCGTAATTCTTAATACATGGCTTAAAAAGAATTGGTTACAAAAAGGTTCCATCGTTTTAACAAGCCTTGCAACAGTGTTAATGCTCATACAGCTTATTATTAGAACAAGCCAAACGGGAAGAATTCCAGTAAATAGTGTGTATGAATTTCTGTTGCTTTTTTCCTTTGTTCTTTTGGTTTTTTCTGTATTTTGGCTTATTAAAATTAAGCTTAACGTTGTAGCTTCCTTTATTTTGGCTGTTGCAACAATTCTTTTAGGTGTTAGCTTCAGTTTATCTGATGCTGTTACACCACTTATGCCAGCTTTGCAAAGCCGTTGGCGTGTTATTCACGTATTAACAGCCATTATTTCTTATGCAGCCTTTGCTGTTGATTTTGGCTTGGCAATTTATTACGTGATTTCCATTCCTCGTAAAGTTCCTGCAAATGGACTTCCTGAGGAAAAGGTGGCACGAGCAGCCTTCTTAGAGAAATTGATGTTCGATGCAGTAGTAGTTGGGTTTATCTTTCTCACACTGCTTATCGTTACTGGTTCAATTTGGGCAGAGGATGCTTGGGGAGCATGGTGGAGCTGGGATCCCAAGGAAACTTGGGCTTTAATCACTTGGATTATTTATGCAGTCTACATGCATTTACACTCCAAGCCAGCTTGGAGAGGTCATAAGGGTTGCTACTTGTCAATCATTGGGTTTGCCTGTGTCTTATTTACACTTCTTGGAGTGTCATTTTTGATGGGTGGCTTACACAGTTATTGATACTGCGATATAAAACAATTTAGTCGTGTTAAACAAATGATAACACAAAGGAAGGAATCATGAGCGATTTTGACGTCATCGTGGTTGGTGCCGGTCTTGCAGGTAATACAGCAGCATACCTGTTGGCAAAAGCCGGACTTGGGGTTCTGGTCATCGAACGAAGTGAGACCATAGGCGGAAAGAACGTTACTGGTGGACGTATGTACAGCCACAGCCTGGAAAGAATCTTCCCTGATTTTGCAAAGGAAGCTCCACTTGGCCGCCGCATTACAAAAGAACGTATCTCCATGTTGACAGCCGACAGCGCCACAACAGTTGAATACGCTGCAGAAAAGCTTGGAGAGCAGGGAAAGGCCACTTATGCCGTTTTGCGTGCCGAATTTGACCCCTGGTTGGCAGGTAAGGCAGAAGAAGCTGGTGCTGAATATGTAACAGGTATCCGTGTTGACGAAGTTCTGGTAAAGGACGGAAAGGTTTGCGGTGTTATTGCCGGTGGTGACGAAATGACTGCCGACGTAGTACTTTTGGCAGACGGTGTAAACTCCTTGTTGGCACAGCAGCTTGGTATGAAGAAAGAATTGGATCCCTCTCAGGTTGCAGTTGGTGTTAAAGAGGTTATTAAGCTTGGCAAGCAGAAGATTAACGATCGCTTCGGTGTTGCTGATGGTGATGGTGTGGCTTGGCTCTTTGCTGGAGACACAACTGGTGGTAGCATCGGTGGTGGATTCCTCTACACAAACCAGGACAGCCTTTCTGTTGGTATCGTAACAACTATTTCCGAAATTGGTCGCAATGACATTGCTCCTCGTGACATGGTTGAACGCCTTAAGAATCATCCTGTTGTACAGCCCCTCATCAAAGATGGAGAGGTAGTTGAATATGCAGCTCACTTGGTAACAGAGGGTGGATACGACATGATTCCTACCTTGTACCGCGACAATGTATTGGTTGCTGGTGATGCAGCAGCTTTGGTAATGAACCTTGGATTCACCATTCGTGGTATGGACCTTTGTATTGAATCTGGCCGCTTGGCTGCAGAAACAATCATCAAGGCTAAGGAAGCAGGTGACTTTAGCTCCAAGACCTTGTCTCAGTACAAGACAGCCTTGGACAATAGCTTCATCATGAAGGACATGATGCACTTCCGCAAGATGCCTAAGTTTATTGAAAACCACCGCATCTTCACCCAATATCCAGCTTTGGCAGACAAGATCATGAGCGACTTGTTCATTATGCATGGACAGGAGCCTGTTAAGTTCAAGAAGAAGGCTATGGCTGCAGTTAAGGATGTAGGTTTGATGAACCTTCTCAAAGACGGAATGAGTGCAATGGGGGCAATGTAATGGCAATGTCAATCGATGATAAGTTGGGTCTTAATAAATTCAATGCTGACTTGAGTTGGAGTCACATTGATGTAGACAAGGAATATCCAGATAAGAGCGAAGTTCGCAAGGTTGTATTGGCTTGTCCTGCACACTTGTATCGCCTTGATGAAGATGGATCATTAAAGTTTAACCACGAAGGATGCTTGGAATGCGGAACATGCCGCGTTGCAAGTGGTGGTAAAGTTGTTAAGAGCTGGGAACACCCACAGGGTGGTAGAGGAGTCCAGTTCCGAAAGGGTTAATATGAAAGAGAAACAGCAGGCTGCAGCAGGAAAGCTTACTCTTTCCATGTTGATTGATATATCTACACCAGGTGCAATATTTCTTTCAGCTATTGCACCTGCTGTTTTCGGTTTTATTCTTGCCTTAGAGACAGGGGTACAGATTTCTATACCCCTGCTTATTATTCTGCTTCTAATTCCAGCATTATTTAACGCAAGCATCAATTTAATAAATGACTATTTTGATTATGTCCGTGGAAACGACACAAATGAAAATATCTTTGGTGAAACTGACTCTCCACTAGCCTTTAATCAAGTAACAAATCCTAAACCAGTATTCTGGATTGGTTTACTCTGTCTACTTGTAGGTGGAATTCTTGGAATTTATGTTATATACAAAACAGGATATATTCCATTGATTATTGGGATTGTGGGTGCAATTGCTGTACTCACCTACTCTGGCGGTAAATTTTCTGTATCACACCTCCCTATTGGAGAACCTGTAGCAGGATTTGTAATGGGTGGCCTCATTCCCCTTGGCGTATTTACAAGCCTTACTGGTATTCTTGATTGGACAGTTCTCATAAAATCCATTCCAATGATGCTTATTGTCTCGCAATTTATGTTAGTAAACAATACCTGTGATATTGAACGAGACAAAATTGTAGGACGACGAACTCTGCCCATTGTCCTTGGAAGAGATAAAATTCACTATGTAGCAGCTTTATTTACTGCACTGTGGGTTGCCTCCATGGTTTTTTCCAGCATTTTCTGGTATCCCATTGCGGCTCCCATCATTATTATAATGATTATTCTTCTCAGAAAACGCCTCAAAATCATTTACACAGGTCCTCGTCTGAGTTCAACTAAAATACCAGATGTTTTGAATATGGTTATTGTTGCAACAGCTATTGGTATATGTTATCCTATTTCTGTTCTTGTACATATTCTTATAATTAAATTTCTGTCACTATAATAACGGAGTTTGCATTTCATGTTCTTTACAGCTTTACCTGAATTAAAGACCGAATTATCTCACGTAGCTTCTGATATGGAAGCATTATTACCAAGTGACTGGAAAACAGGTACTGTAGGTGAAATTATTGACGATGTAATGAATAGTCGAGGCAAGGGAGTACGTCCAAGTCTATTACTCTTAATGGCAAAGCTTGGTCCTAATTACCTGCAAAACCAGCAGAGACTTTTTCGTCTTGCTTCCCTTGCAGAGTTTATTCACATGGCTTCACTTATCCATGACGACATAGTTGACGATTCTGTCCTCCGTAGAGGAAACCCCACTATCCAGGCAAAATATGGCAAGGACATGGCAGTGTATGCTGGAGACCTAATTTTAAGCCAGACACTATCTGTTATTCTGAGAGATAATTTACATGATTCAGGTTTACTTTTAGCACAAACCATTCAGGATATGTGTAAGGGAGAAATTAGCCAAGCAGCTTGTAGATATAAGTATACTGTTACCCAAGAAGAATATTATCAGAATATTTTCGGTAAAACAGCCTCTATGTTTGTCAGTGTATGTAAGATTGGGGGCATGGAAAGTGGCTGTTCTCCAGAAATTGTCAAACTCATGGGAAACATTGGTCTTCATTTAGGATATCTTTTTCAAATCCGTGATGACCTTTTGGATTTTAGCCTCCAAGACATGGGAGATGCAAAGTCCATGCGTTTGGATTTTCAAGAAGGTATTTTAACCCTACCTGTTATTTTTACTCTTGAAGATGCCCAATGCAAAGAGCCCATGAAGGAGCTAATAGAAAAGGCCCATTCAGGAATCCTATCTGATGATGACTTATACAACTTAGATCATCTCATTATGAAGGCCCAAGGCTTTGAAAAAACAGTAAAAAAAGCAGAAGAACACCGAGCACAAATACTTTCTATGTTAGAACAACTCCCCCAAACCGAAAAAAAGGCTATTAGATTGATTAGTAACCTGCTTTCCAAATTAGCCCTCCCAAAACCACCTAAAAATTAATTTAATTGCTTTTCAGCAAGTACAATACTAATTCATTTTTTTAAATCTTAAAAAAAAACACCCTGCCAAAAGGCAGGGTGAATTATTAAGATGCTATCTTAACTTCGTGGTATAAATTAGTTAATTCCCATCTTTGCGGAAATAACGATCTTCTGTACTTCGGAAGTTCCTTCGTAGATCTCAGTGATCTTAGCATCACGCATAAAGCGCTCGAAGGGGAACTCACGAGTATAACCCATACCACCAACCAACTGCAAGCAGCGGCGAGTTACATCGCTAGCAACTTCAGAAGCGAAGAGCTTAGCCTGTGCGGAATAGAATCCGTAATCGGCATCGTTGTCTTCCTTACCCTGAGCTGCCTTGTACAACAAGAAGCGAGCTGCGTTAACCTTGGTCTGCATATCTGCCAATTCGAACTGTGTGTTCTGGAACTGGCTGATGCGCTTACCGAACTGTACGCGCTCCTTAACATACTTGATACACTCGTTGATGGCACCCTGTGCAATACCAAGAGCCTGAGCACCGATACTTACACGTCCACCGTCCAAGGTCTTCATAGCAACCTTGAATCCTTCTCCGATTTCACCCAGCAAGCGATCCTTGGGGATTTTGCAGTCTTCGAAGAACAACTGGCAAGTAGAAGAACCACGGATACCCATCTTCTTCTCGTGAGCACCTACAGTGAAACCTGCATCGCTTCTCTCTACGATGAATGCAGTAATTCCACCACGTGTTCCCTTGGACTTGTCAGTAGCAGCAAATACAACAAAGATATCAGCATAACCAGCGTTGGTGATGAAGATCTTAGAACCATTCAACAACCAGTGGTCACCCTTATCAACAGCAGTAGTCTCTGTTCCACCAGCATCGGAACCAGCATTAGGCTCGGTAGGACCGAAAGCTCCCAAGCTCTCTCCAGAAGCCAACTTAGACAGATACTTCATCTTCTGCTCTTCTGTTCCGAAGTAGCTGATAGGCCATGCACACAAAGAAGTATGAGCAGCAACCATAACAGATGTTGTTCCACAAACCTCAGCAAGCTTTTCACATACAACAACGTATGTCAAGAAGGTCATTCCACCACCATTGTACTTCTCATCGAAGGGGATACCGAACATACCCATGTCGGCCAATTCCTTCCATGTATCAACAGGGAATTCCTCTTTCTCGTCTACCTCAGCAGCACGAGGAGCAACCTTCTCAGCAGCATACTTGGTGATCATGTCAACAACACTCTGCTCATCTTCACTGAACTTAAAATCCATTTCATTCCTCCTTATGGAATTTTTCTATTTTATTCCCCTCCTCTGGGAGGGGAATTATGTACTAATTAACCACGAGCCTTCTTGATTTCTTCAATCAAAACAGGCAATACATCAAAGAGATTTCCTACAACACCGTAGTCTGCACGGTTGAAAATAGGAGCCTCAGGATCCTTGTTGATAGCAACTACGCAGTCTGCACCGCTGATACCTGCCAAGTGCTGAATTGCACCAGAGATACCACAAGCAATGTAGAGCTTGGGAGAAACAGTCTTTCCAGTCTGTCCAACCTGGTGTGCATAAGGAATCCATCCAGCATCAACAGCTGCACGAGAAGAACCAACCTCAGCCTTGAGTTCCTTTGCCAACTCACGGATGATATTGAATCCATCAGGTCCACCAACACCACGTCCACCAGAAACGATGATTTCAGCACCTTCCAAGTCAACCTTATCAGCAGACATGTCAGCCAAAACTTCCAAAACCTGGGTACGAATCTGATCGGGGGAAACCTTTACTTCCTCGCGGATAATTTCTGCATTTCCACCAACCAACTCTCTCTTGAATACACCAGGGCGAACAGTTCCCATCTGAGGAGTGTGGTCAGGACACTTAATGGTAGCCATCAAGTTACCACCGAATGCAGGACGAGTCCATGCAACAATGGTAGAACCATCTTCCAAAGTATCAACATCCAAAGCGGTACAGTCTGCAACGAGACCTGTATCCAAACGAGCATTGATACGAGGACCTAAGTCGCGACCATTGTTTGTTGCACCCAACATTGCGCTCAAAGGAGCGTACTTCTTCATCAACTCGCAAACAGCAATTGTGTAAGCATCAGTTGTGTACTTCTTATATACTTCATCATCAACAACGATGATCTGATCAGCTCCGTGCTCCTGAACAGCCTTAACAGCAGCGTCAACATTGTAACCGATAACCAGTGCAACCAGCTTTCCGCCCTGCTTCTGAGCCATCATTCTACCGGGAGTCAACAACTCCAAGCCCACATTCTTTGCGGAACCGTCCTCGTTTGTCTCAACAATTACCCAAAGATCGTTAGTTTTATTGCATTTCATACTCTATTCTCCCCTTCCTTAGATAATGCTGGCATCGTTCAACATCTTGAACAGCTTCTTTGCACCTTCTTCTGGTGTCTCTTCTTCAATCTTGATTCCGCCTTCTCGCTTGGGAGGAACAAAGCTCTTCTTAACCTTTGTAGGAGAACCATTCAATCCGAGGCGAACTTCTTCAACATCAGCCAAATCAGCTACAGTGATCTGTGGAACTTCGGCCTTGTTAGCAGCCAACTTTCTCTTGATGTTGGGATAGCGAACTTCCCATGCGGGTTGTGTATAGGTAATAAGACAAGGCATCTTAACTCCGATGATTTCAAATCCATCATCAGTCTGCTTCTTTGCCTTAAAGCTATCTCCAGCAACTTCAACTTCCCAGCAGTTTGTTACCTGGGGAAGACCAAGCCACTCAGCCAACTCAGGACCAACCTGTCCTGTGTCACCATCGATAGCCTGCTTTCCGCAGAAAATTGCATCAAACTTTCCTTCCAAGGTCTCCAGCTTCTCTACTGTCTTGCGAAGAACATAACTTGTTGCCAAGGTATCGGAACCACCAAAGGCACGGTCTGTAACCAAGTAAGCCTTATCAGCAGCGATAGCAAGACACTCTCTCAGAGCCTTTTCAGCCTGAGGGGGACCCATTGTAACAACTACAATCTTAGCATCGGGATTGTTATCCTTAATGCGTGCAGCAGACTCCAATGCATATGTGTCAAAAGGGTTCACAATGCTAGGAACACCATCACGGATAAGGGTGTTTTTTACCGGATCGATTTTAATTTCTGTTGTGTCCGGAACTTGTTTGATACAAACAAGAATATTCATATCTTCTTACCTCCTATATTTGCGATTCACTCGAAATATTCGCGAAGAAATAATAATTATGTCTTTTACCAGTCTATCATTGGTTGTTTAAAAATGCAAGAAAAAAATGAAATTATTTTCAAATTTGTAATCAATCAAATTTAATTAGTAGAGACTTACATCCTAGTTTTGAGAACAGTTAAAGTCAAAGGGGGCAAGCGCCCCCTCTATTAAAACTACCGTTACTTTATCATTATTTTTTCCACTTCACAGACATACATAAAATGATAGTCCTTATTGGGATACACCTTAGGTTCAATGGTTGTGTCTACAAAGCAGTTGGGGTCTAATTGTTGACAAAAAAGCTTACGACAAACCAAGACAATCTTGGATTGGTCAAAATAAGGCACACCATCTTGATGACAGATGGTGAGTCCAGCTTTTTCTATCTTTGCTTCATTTCGGCCAGAAACGGTTCCAAGATAGGTCAATTCCTTACGGAATTTTTCATCCAGTACACAAAGGGAAAGATGGGTAGAACCATCCACAAATTCCTTTGTGTACCGCTGGGGCCGAATGAAGATATATGCAACATTTTTGTTCCACAGTACTCCCAAGCCACCCCAAGAAGCAGTCATAGTATTTGCCTTGCCGTCAATTTCGGCAGTAATCAGCATCCAATCTTTTCCGATGGTGGAAAAGGCATTTGCAGAAAGTTCTTCTGGTTGAATTGTTTTGAATGTGTTCATAAAATACATGATACTCCTTGGGACGATTTACCGCAACACTAGCCGCAGCAGGGATGATTGGGAAGAGTAATAGCTTCAGGAGTTCCATTTTTCATGCACAAGTGCACTGCCGCAGTTTTGAAGGCTCTTGGCAGGGCCAAAATATTAGGATTTTCTCCCACATATTTTTTCTTGGCATCTTCCAGAGCCTCTTCAAAGGTGGCTCGTGTTTTAAGCCCCATACCTCTGGCAATTCCAGGCTCTTGGGCACCTACGATGTAAATAGCAGAGGTATTCATCTCCGCAATATGACCGCAGGAAATCATGGAAAAGCCGTGGAAGGGATGGAAGGCATTGCAATAGCGATACTGACGAATGTATTCCTCATTGGTGGCAAAATACTCACCATAGCGATTCATGTCTGGCAAGGTGTTCATGTAATCCTTTTGGAACATGTCGTACATCTGGCGGGTATAGGGCCACAACTCGTCGTGGAAATAACCATTACAAATAGAAGAACAAATGATAACGCAGCGATCGTTCATAATACGCTTGTGGCGAATAACCTGAGCAGAAAGAGCCTGCATCAGCATAATGGGATTAGTTCCCATTCCTTCTCCGTAGTGGAAGAACTGGGGCATTCCAAATACCAGGACGTCGTATTTTTTCTCCGCAAAGTGAACATAGGTTCGCTTATCGGCAACCTTCCAGGAAAGGGCCTGCATCTCTCCAGCATAACCAGAGAAGATTTCAATCTGGCGGGATTTGGTATCTAGCACCGCATCACAGCAGAAGAATTTTTTTCCCATAGCAGCTTCCATGTGCTGGCCAATTTCATCGAACTTGGTGCGCATGAGGGAGGTGCTACTAACAGGGGTGAAGTCCTTGCGGTGCATAACGCTGGGAACGTGATGAGAAGCGATGGAGCGCCAGTGAGTAATTCCTGTGGCACAATGCTTGTAGCCACCAGAATAACCACCGTAGGGATTTCCCTGAACATGACCAATCAGAATTGCCACGTCGCTTTCATACACGTACTTGTTCATGAGAACAGGATCTCCACGTTGGGTAGTACCTAAATCCACCAGATGGTCGTAGTCTTCGCTATCATGATTGATGATTTGACCACAATGCCAGAACTCATCAAAAAGCTCCCGACCCAACACTCCAAGAATCTCTTGTTCAGTATTTTTACGATGGAGACCGTTGGAGCAAATCAGCAGGATGTCCTTTTTTTCCACCCCAGCGGCATACAATTCCTGCAGCACCAGCTTGATGGAAATTTTTCTGTGGGAAGTAGCCTGCTCTCCACCTTTTACTCGGTCTGGGAATACGATAGTAACCTTGGAGCCTTTTTTAGCCAGCTTGGAAAGGGGCTCCATACCGATGGGATTCCGCAGGGACTGGAGGGTTCGCTCTTCTAATTCAGCTTCAGGAATGCACGGAGGATCTGCCACTGTTTCACCAGGAATAAAGATGTCAGTGTTATCAGGAAGCTGGGCATCCATCATGCCGTGGCCATATTCAAAAGATAGTGTCATGCGTAACTCCTTTATTTGCGTCCGTTAACGCGATAAATAATAAGAGGGATAAAAGCCCACTGGAGCAAAAGACCGGGAAGTCCTGCTATAACAGAAGGGATGATTGAAGAAACAGAAAAGTTTGTCTTGCCAAAAGCATGAACTGCCACAAGAATTGCAGCGGCATACACAAGGCGACCACCAATTTGAGCAATCAGCACCTTTACAACACTTGGTAGTCCCACATTACACAGAAGACCTGCAATAAGGCCATAACCAGCTAATTCTGCCATCATCAAGGGAACCATCATGGCACCTGGCATTCCGCTGATAAAATGGCTTACTACGGGAGAAAAGAGGCCAGCCAAGCCTCCAGCCAAAGGACCAGCTAAAAGCCCCACTAAAATTACAGGTAAATGCATGGGAGAAAATACACTACCAGGCACAGTACCAGAACCAGAAATTGCTCCAATAAAGTGGAAAATCTGAGGTAGGGCTACTGCAGCCACAATAGCCAAAGCAGCTGCTATCATTTGACTAGTTAAGGGCAAACCCTTTACTGCAACTGCTGTTACTCTTTCTTGCTTCATAAACTTATACTCCTCTTAATTCAAAAAATCTGACAAAATTAGTAACCCCAAAAAGGGATTAACAATCACCAGTACCCTTCACATAGGTAGATACAATTTCCAAGTACTCCTGAGGATAAAAACCAATGTCACCAGTAAAACGGGTAAGGGCAATAAGACCACCGTCTAGTTCCTTGATGCTACCGATAGACTGGGCATTTTCCTTTTTAAGACCTCCACCATACACCACTGGGCAGGGGCACAGGGATTTAACCTCTGCCGTTACCTGGGCAATTTGATCTGCAGTAGGAGGAGTTTTTCCAGGACCGATGGCCCACAGTGGCTCGTAGCCTAAAACTACATTGGAAGTATCCACTCCAGACAAGCCTTCCTCTAGCTGACGCTGCAATACCTCTCGTCGGCGGGGCAAATCCTCTGCAGATTCACCAATACAATACAGTACTTTTAATCCAGCCTTTTGGGCACAACGAATTTCCTGATTCAAAAGCTGATGCTGTACGGAAATAATTTTATCTGGTTCTGCACCAGCCAAAGCCATAACGCTGGCCTTTGCCCGACGCTCCTCGCTATGACCGATGATAACCCACTGACAGTTCAGCTGCTGCATGGCAGAAGCGGTACGAAGGGAAGTAAAGGCACCAAAGTTACCTCCCACCTCCACATCCTGACTATAAATACTTTGGCAACCAAGCTGAATAGGAGCCTCGCCAGAGGAATGATCCTTTGACTCTAAGGCCTTACCTGCAGGAATCAGATGGGCTTCTGGAAAGAATACGGGAAATTGATAGTCCCTAAGAGCTAGCCCATCTTTTTCTGCCAAGGAGCAAAGCCCCTCCTTAAGTTCTCCTGCAATATAACTACCCCATTCAGCAGGTGAAACCAAGGAATTTACACCACCTAAATTCCTTTGAATATCAAAGCGCTTTAAATTCAGAAAAATATACTTCATAGTCGCCTCAAACGTGAAAAAAATTGCACATTTTATGCAAAAATTTTCTAATATTTTTCACATAAAATCTATCATTTTCAGTGTATACCGTGATATTTCCTTTGTAAAGAAAAAATTTGCAATATTTTGACCTTTTTTTCACTTTTTCCTTTACAAAAACAAATTCTAGGGTGATAATCAAATTAATGAAGGGCTAGACTTCATTAACGCCTGAAAAGATATATCCCATAAAATTGATGGTTGGAGGTTTATTGAAATGGAAAAGACAAGTGCTCCCGCACCAAAAAAAATGCGGAAACTAAAGGACTTTAGCGACGGCAACAAAAAAACCAGGCTTACCCTGATGACAATTTCCATTATTGGTGGATTTATCCTCTGGTATCTTATTACCTTGATTCCCACCATCAATACATTCTTGGCAAGCCCCAAGCAAGTATGGCGTGCCATGCTCTCTGAAATTGCAGCTGACGGCCGTTATTTCAAGGACATTACCATTTCATTGCAACGTGTTCTCATTGGATTTGGACTGGCCTTTGTTTGTTCCATTCCTGTGGCCTTTTTAATGGGTTGGTATCCTAAGGTACGTAACTTGGTGGAACCTTGGATTCAGTTTTTCCGCACCATCCCGCCCATTGCCTTGATTCCTCTGGTAATCTTGGCTATGGGATTGGGTGAAGCACCAAAGTATACCATCATCTTCATTGCAGCCTTCCTTATTATGGTAGTAACCATTTATCAGGGAATTAAAGAAGTAGATAAAACCTTGGTGAAGGCAGCCTATACCTTTGGAGCCACCGACAAGGATCTCTTTTTGGACATTATGATTCCCGCTTCCTTCCCATTTATTTTGGTTGGAGCCCGACAGGGAATCGCAGCCTCATTAACCACCCTAATTGCTGCAGAATTAACTGGTACTATTTTTGGACTGGGTGCACGAATTCAAGGTGCCCAGCAGTTCATGGATACCGCCATCGTTCTTTTGGGAATCATTACTATTGGAATCATCGGCTTTGTTCTGGACAAGATTCTTCTTCTCATTGAAAAGAAGCTTACCAAGTGGAAGTAATAGCACATCCAGATCTTTGAACCACTCTGAGGAGGAAAAAAAAATGGCAGAAACACTGATTAAGATAGATGGTGTACGAAAGGAATACAAGGTAGACGCTGGACCAAATGTAATGGCCTTAAACGGAGTGAATTTAGATATTAAAGAAAACGAATTCATCTGCGTTGTTGGGCCTTCTGGCTGTGGAAAAACCACCTTGTTGAACATTATCGCAGGCTTGGAGCCCTTTGATTCAGGCTCCGTTACAATTCACGGTGAGGATATTATTGGACCAGGCCCTGACAGAGGAGTTATTTTCCAGCAGTATGCCCTCTTTCCTTGGATGACCGTCCGCAAAAACATTGAATACGGATTGAAATTCCAGAAAAAAAAGGATGGCACAAGCTATACTGCAGAAGAAAAGCGGGAACTGGCAGAACGCTACATCAAAATGGTTAATTTGACTGGCTTTGAAGATAGCTATCCCAAGGCTCTGTCTGGAGGAATGAAGCAGCGTGTAGCCATTGCTCGTGGCTATGCCTTGAATCCAGAAGTTTTGCTCATGGACGAGCCCTTTGGAGCCTTGGATGCACAAACCCGTGCCCAGCTCCAGGAAGATTTGCTGCAAACCTGGCAAAATGAAAAGAAAACAGCCTTCTTCATTACCCACGATGTAGACGAGGCAGTTCTTTTGGCCACACGTGTTGTTATTATGAGTGCACGACCAGGACAGATCAAAGAAATTATTGATATTGATTTGCCCTATCCTCGCACCCAGGCTTCAAAGATGGATCCCGAATTCATTCGTCTGAAGAATTACATTTGGGATACCGTTTACAAGATGTATCTGGAAATTCCTAAATAAGGTGCATAAACCAATTCTATGGCAAACTTGCTTTTGTAACAAAGTTGTCATAAAATTGATATAATGAATATATGTAAGGAGGAGTAAATGAAAAGATTTACCTTGGTAGCACTGGCTTTGCTTTGTGCTGTTTCAGTAGTTTTTGCTGGTGGTTCAAAAGATAGCGGATCATCTTTGACAAAGGTTCGCATCGGTATTCACGGAAATGAAGGTGGAGCCCCTCTTGCCGCCGTTGCTAAGGAGCAGGGTCTCTTTGCAAAGTATGGTATTGATCCTATCTTCACTATCGTTGAAAGTGGCCCCGCAGAAATGACTGCTATGCGTGCCGATAACCGCACTCTTGATGTTGGTTACATTGGTGCTGGTGTTGCTTGGAACCCCATCGACGGAGCAGGAAACTCCCTCTCTTTCGTTTTCCTTGATGTTTTAAGTAACGCTGAAATGCTTTTGGCAAAGAAGGGCATTTTCACTGATGCAAACAAGAACGGCAAGTACGACAACAATGAGATTTTTGATGGCTTGAAGGGTCGCACTGTATACATCGAAGTTGGTACAACTCCTGGTGGTTGGTTCAAGAACTTGATTGACTTGGTAAACGAAGGAAAGGCAGATGCCGACAAGCTGTGGATTTCTAGCGAAACCTCTTCTTATTTGGCTGGCTACACTGCACCTAACTCCAATCCTGCTAACAAGGTTGACGTAATCAACACATTGAATTCCAACCTTCCTGCTGGTATGGCTACAGGACAGATGGACATTATTGCAGCATATTCTCCTGCAACTGTAACCATCCTGAACACCAACAGCAACGTAGAAAAGGTTGCTACAACTGTTGGAAATTTCCCTCCCCACCTGTCCTTCCCTTCAACTTGGGTAGCCAGCGACAAGTGGATTGCTGAAAATCCTGAAGTTGCCCAGAACTTTATCAACGCTCTGTACGAAGCAGCTATTTGGCGTGCCACCAACTTGGATGAAGCCATGAGAGCCGGTGAAAGATTGTCCCAGAAGCCCTCTGGAACCTTTGATCCCACCAACCTGGTTGCTCCTACCAAGGCTGAATATCAGGAATGGTTTGCAGCAAAGACTGGTCGTGGATACCAGTACATGAAGGCCCTCTACGATTCCAAGACTGGAAACGTACCAGAAGGTAATCCTGTAAAGCCCTTTGAAAAGGCTTTCAATGACAGCTTGATTACAACTGCAATCAAGACTGTAAAATAAGTTCCGTTAATCGGAGTTAAAAAATGGGATGTTCTTTAAGTCCTGAAGGTTTCAGTGGCTTGGGACATCCCTTTTTTATAACTATTTTGTAACAAGAAGGACTTGGGATGCTAGAACTAAAAATTGATTCTTTACCGCTTTCCTCAGATGAAATTCAAACAGAAATTCGCAAAAGGCAAGCTGATATCTTACAGGTGCAGCAGGGAAAAATTGGAGACACCAACAGACTTGGTTGGTTCACGCTACCCCATCAATTAGATGAGTATCTAGCTCCCATACATGAAGCAGCAGAAAAAATTAAAACCATGGCAACCCACCTGATTGTTGTGGGCATTGGCGGTTCCAATCGTGGTTCCATGGCAGCTACACAAGCCCTTCGCCATCAGATTTCATCACCAGTTACCATCACCTATGCTGGAGACAGCTTGAGCCAGATGCATTTGCAAGAAGCCTTGGAATTGGTGGAAAGGGAAAATGTAGCCATTAACGTTATTGCCAAGGATTTTAACACCTTGGAACCAGGCATAAGTTTTCGGCTTTTGCGAGATGCCTTGAAAAAGAAATACGGCTCAGCATATCACCAGCGTGTCTTTGTAACCGGCAGCAGAGGCTCTGGCCAGCTTTTTGATTTAGCCCAGCTCCATGGCTATCATTTCCTAGATTTTCCAGAAAACTTTGGAGGCCGTTTTTCCGTGCTGTCAGCAGTGGGACTTTTACCCATGGCGGTAGCTGGAGTCGACCTGTACAAGATTTTTAAGGGTGCAAAGGCAGCGGAAAGCTATCTAAAATCAACAGAGCCAGAGAAAAATCAGGGAGTTATCTACGCAGTAACAAGAAACCTTCTTTTCCAAAAGGGATTTACCCTAGAAAGCCTCGTGCTTTTTGAGCCAGACCTGCTGCATTTAGGACGCTGGTGGGTTCAGCTTTTTGCAGAATCTGAAGGAAAGACTGAGAATGCAATTTTTCCTGTGAGCTTTATGTATTCAGACGACTTACATGCAGTGGGACAATACGTCCAGGAAGGTCGTCGTTGCATTGCAGAAACCTACCTCAGGCTTTTTCATCCAAACAAGCCCTTGGTAATTCCTGAGTCACCAGAGGTTTTTGACGGCTTTGACTATCTTTCTTGCAAGGAATTCCAAACCTTAAACGAAACCGTATATCAGGCAGCACTGGAGGCTCATAAAAATGATGGCATTCCCTGTACCCAATTCATTGCTGAATCAACCATTTGTCCTGAAATAATAGGCTACTTTTTCTACTATTCTTTCTTTGTCTGCTATCTTTCCTGTGTTTTGCTTGAAGTAAATCCCTTTGACCAAGAAGGAGTAGAAGGATATAAACGAAATATGTATACATTACTGGGGAAAAACAAGTAGGAAAGATAAGATGAAGGTTCGACTCAAGGATATAGCACAAGAAACAGGAGTATCAATTTCCACAGTGTCTCGTATTCTCAGGGGAAATGGCTATCGTAAGGAAGGAGACAAAAACGCACAGCTGGTTATTGATGCGGCAAAGCGCATGGGATTTTTTTCCAAGGATGCTAACCATAAAATCATAGTGCAGGGAGACAAGCTACAGAAAAATTATTCCATCGGCTGCATTCTCACCTCTGCCCACGAAACCTTTGTGTCACCCTTCTTTTCTTCCATGCTGGCAGCGATTCAGCATGAGCTCAGTGCCTGGCAGCAGCTTATTCAATATAATCTCATTGTTACCAGCCTCACAGATCCTGGTTTTTCTCACATTCTAGAATCAGAAAACCTTGATTGTGCCATTATCCTTGGACGCACCAGCCAAGAAAATATTATGCGACTGAAAGAAAAAATTCCTCACTTGGTGTACGCTGGAGCAAATAAAATGAATTGCTCCATTGATGAGGTGATTTGTGACGGTTATGCTGGGGTTCAGCGGGCGGTGGAATATTTTATAGACTTGGGCCATAAAAAAATCGGTTTTATTGGTCCTGTGAATCAGCAGCCTCATCTTTTTAATGAACATCGTTTTACTGGTTTTGTGGATGCATTAGCTCGTTCTGGCCTATCAGTCCATCCAGCTCATGTGGTGGACGCAATCCTCACTTCCACCGCTGGCTACGAAGCAGCAGAAAAGATGATTCAAGGGGGAGATTTACCCACAGCTATTTTCTGTGCCAACGACACCGTTGCTCTGGGAGCCATGCGGGCCTTTGAAGATGCTGGACTCCACATTCCAGATGATATTTCTATCATGGGATTCGATAATATTGATATGGCTCAGTTTGTAAAGCCTGCATTAACCACCATTTCCGTACCCACCTGGGAATTGGGACGGTTAGCGGTAAAGGTGCTTATGGATAGAATTGAAACTGGCCGTTGTTATCCCCTGCAGGTAAACCTTCCCTTTCAGCTCATAGAACGGGAAAGCTGCAAATTACTCTAACACAACCACCAATGGAGGATATATGAAACGAACAATTATTAAGGATGCAAACATTCTCACTCCCCAGGGCTTTCAGCGGGGAAACTTAATTATTGAAAATGGCAAGATTCTTGAGGTAGCTTCACCTTTAATGCCAGAAAATTCCCAGATAATCCAAGGTAAGGGACGAAAGATTGTTCCTGGCTTTATTGATATTCATACCCACGGTGCAGTGGGAGTGGATTTTAACCACGCAGAAGCAGAAGATGTGATAAAGGTGGCAGATTTTTTTGCCTCCCAAGGTGTTACCAGCTTTTATCCTGCAGTGTTAACGGATGAAATTCCAGTAATGTGTCAGCGTTTGGCAGCTGTGGCAAAGGCAAAGAATGAGTTAGGCTGCACAGCTGTGGCGGGAATCCATCTGGAAGGGCCCTTCCTTTCACCAGCCTACAAGGGAGCCATGCCGGAGCATTTATTGCAAAAGCCTGACTACAATCTCTTTTGCCAATTTCAAGAGGCAGCCCAAGGACTTATTAAGGTCATTACCATTGCCCCAGAGCTAGAAGGTGCTGTGGAGCTGATTCAAAAACTCAGCCAAGAGGGAGTGCGGGTATCCTTGGGCCACAGCGGAGCTAGCTATGAGCAAGCCATGGCAGCCATCAAAGCAGGTGCAGCCAGCACTACCCACACCATGAACGGCATGAAGCTGCTCCACATGCATGATCCTGCCATTCTCACTGCAGTGCTGGAATCTGATGTGTACTGCGAAATGATTTGCGACGGCTTCCATCTTCATCCACCCATTGTTCGGCTTTTGCTGAAGATAAAGGGACTGAATCGCATGGTTCCCGTTACCGACAGCATTATGGCTGCAGGCTGTCCCGATGGAGAATATGTCCTTGGGGTAAATCCTGTAATTGTGGAAGGAGGAGATGCCAAACTAAAAACCACTGGTGTTCGGGCTGGAAGCACCCTTACCATGAAGCGGGCCCTGGACAACCTGCGCCAGTTTACCACCCTGCCAGAAGAGGATTTGTATCGCCTTGTTTCTGAAAATGCAGCCCAGCTCATGGGAATTTTCGATTACACTGGCTCCATTCAGCAGGGCAAACAGGCAGACTTAGTGCTTTTGAATCAAAACAACGAAATTGACCTGGTATTTACCCAGGGTCAAATAACATATTATTCACAAGAAAACTAGGAGAACCAATATGAAGGGAAATGTTCTTATTGTTCACGGTGGAGCTCCCACTGCCGTCATTAACGCTTCACTCTACGGAGCCATTACCGAGGCAAAAAAATACCCAGAAGTGGAAAAAATCTACGGAGCACGAGGTGGTAGTGGTGCCATTGTCTCTGGAGACTTTATCGATTTGACAAACATTCCCCAAGAGCAGCTGGAACGTCTCCCCTTTACTCCTGGCTCTGCCATTGGCACCTCCCGAACTCCCTTGGTGGAAGCTGATTACAAGGCCATTGCTGAGTCATTAAAAAAGCATAATATCAAGTGGCTGCTGTTCAATGGAGGGAATGGTTCTATGGATGCCTGCGGAAAGGTGGCAGCCCAAGTCAAGGATACGGATATTCGTGTGGTGGGCATTCCCAAAACCATAGACAACGACATTGCCATTACAGACCACGCCCCCGGCTTTGGAAGTGCCGCCCGCTATCTTGCCGCCTCTGTTCGAGAATTATGTTACGACGTGGCAAGTCTCCCCATTCACGTGGCGGTAATAGAAGCCATGGGCCGAAACGCAGGCTGGCTCACCGCTGCCTCAGCCCTAGCAGGTTCCCCTGAAAACGGTGGCCCCCACTTGATTTACGTTCCAGAAAAACCCTTCAACCAAGAGGAATTTCTAGACAAAGCCAGTACATTGTACAAAAAACACGGCGGTGTAGTGGTGGTTGCCAGCGAAGGCTTAAAGGATGCCACTGGAACCCCCATCGTTCCTCCCGTTTTCCAGGTGGGAAGAGCTGTCTACTACGGTGACGTTTCTGCCCACTTGGCAAACCTTGTTATTCAAAAGCTGGGAATTAAAGCCCGCAGTGAAAAGCCTGGCATCCTAGGCCGTACCTCCACCGCCTGGCAGTCAGACATAGACCGACAAGAAGCCATCATTGCAGGACAAGAAGCCCTTCGTGCCGCCCTAGCAGGAGAAACAGCTGTAATGGTGGGCTTCCGCCGTCTTTCAGCAAGCACAAGCCTTCAGCAGGGATACAACAGTGAAACCTTTTTAATTCCTGTAGAAGAAGTTATGCTGAAAGAACGCACTTTAGAGGAGCGATACATCAGTCCATCTGCTGATGGCATCACCCAGGAATTTATCCAGTGGTGTAGCCCCTTGATTGGTGGAGAACTCCCAGAGTTTCCGAGATTTACATAAAGCTTTTTTTGGGATTTTTTTCTCCAAATCCTCCTTAAATTTTTAAGGATTTAGAAGAAATTTAATTGACATAATGATTACAAATTTGTATTATGTACAAAGTGATTGCACTATGCTAACTCTTGCAATCGATTTTTTACTAGGAGTATATTACTATGTCATTGATTAACAAAGAAATTGCTGATTTTACTGTAGAAGCATACCAGAGTGGTACTTTCAAGACTGTTTCCAAGAAGGATGTTTTGGGAAAGTGGTCTGTATTCTTTTTCTATCCTGCTGACTTCACATTCGTATGTCCTACAGAGTTGGAAGACTTGCAGAACAAGTATGCTGAGTTCCAGAAGATTGGTTGCGAAGTTTACTCTGTTTCTACAGACACACACTTCGTACACAAGGCTTGGGCAGATACTTCCAAGACAATTAAGGCTATTCAGTACACCATGCTTGCTGACCCCACTCACGTTCTTGCTAAGGACTTCGAAGTTTACATCGAGGGAAATGGTTTGGCAGAGCGCGGAACCTTCGTATTGAATCCTGAAGGAAAGATTGTTGCTTACGAAGTAAACGCTGGTAACGTAGGACGCAACGCAGAAGAGTTGCTCCGCAAGGTACAGGCTAGCCAGTTCGTAGCAAAGAACGGTGACCAGGTTTGTCCTGCAAAGTGGCAGCCAGGTGCTGAGACTCTCAAGCCCAGCTTGGACTTGGTAGGAGCCCTGTAATAATGAGTGACCGCAACGATACTATCTACGACGTAGTTGTTATCGGTGGCGGTCCTGCTGGTCTCACAACAGCCCTGTATTTGGCCCGTGCCAAGTACAGGGTTCTTGTTATTGAGAAGGACAACTTTGGCGGGCAGATTACCATCACATCCGAAGTGGTAAACTACCCCGGAGTGGAACATACCAGCGGTGCTGCCCTTACTGAAACAATGAGAAAACAGGCACAGAATTTTGGTGCCGAATTTATGCTAGCCGAAGTAGAACGGATTTCCGTGGAGGGAGACCTGAAGAGCGTCTTTACGACCAAAGGAGAACTTAAGTGCTTCGGTATTCTTTTGGCCACAGGTGCCCGCCCCCGCATGATTGGATTCAAGGGGGAAGCTGAATTCAAGGGTCACGGTGTAGCCTATTGTGCAACTTGTGACGGTGAATTCTTTACTGGCAAGGAAGTCTTTGTTGTTGGTGGTGGATTTGCTGCCGCAGAAGAAAGTGTCTTCCTGACAAAATATGCTCGTCACGTAAATATCCTTATCCGAAAAGACGACTTTGGTTGTGCAAAATCTGTTGCTGACGAAGCAAAACATCACGAAAAAATTACCGTTCTCACCAATACCGAAGTAGAAGAAGTTATGGGAGATTCCGTTCTCCGTGCTATCCGCTACCGCAACAACAAGACTGGTGAGGTAACCGAATACAAGGCTGACTCTGGCGACAATATCGGTGTATTCGTGTTTGCAGGATACGAGCCTGCCACTGAGTTGGTGAAGGGCATTGTAGAGCTGAACGACCAGGGATACATCATCACCGATGAAAACATGCAGACAAATGTAGCTGGTCTTTATGCCGCAGGTGACGTTCGCATCAAGAACCTTCGCCAGGTGGTAACTGCTGTTGGAGATGGAGCCTTGGCCGCAACAGAGCTTGAAAAATATGCCGCCACCATGCAGCGAAAAACAGGAATCAAGCCTGAACAGCCACAGATAGCAACAGCTCCAAGTCACAACGCACCAGAGGCTGACTCAGCTCCAGCTGAAGCCAGCGGCCACAAAAGTGACTTGTTCACTCCAGGAATGCTGACCCAGCTGAACACCGTGTTCTCCCGCATGGAAAACAACTTGATTCTGGAATTGCACTTAGACGACAGACCTGTTTCCCAGGAGCTGGAAAATTATATGGAAGAGCTAGCAAAGCTCACTGCAAAGCTTGAAGTACGAACAACTTCCAGCGACCTGCAGCACAAGCCCTGTGTTCGTATCTGCCGAGAAGACGGTAGCTGGACAGGCTTGGCATTCCACGGAGTTCCTGGTGGCCACGAGTTCACATCCTTTGTGTTGGGCTTGTACAATGCCGCTGGTCCTGGACAGCAGCTGGATCCCGACGTAATGTCAGAGACTCAGGCCATTGCAAAACCAGTGGATATTAAGATTCTTATTTCACTGTCCTGCACCATGTGTCCTGACTTGGTAACAGCAGCTCAGCGTTTGGCAGCCTTGAACGACAACATTTCAGCAGAAATCTACGACCTGAATCACTTCCCCGATCTTCGGGATAAGTATCAGGTAATGAGTGTTCCCTGTATGATTATCAATGATGGAGAGTCATCCTTTGGAAAGAAGAATGCTCGCCAGATTTTGGACTTGATTCAGGCAAGCTTATAAAAATAAGGTGGAATTTCTACGAAAAACTTTAATATTTCGTGAATTTCCACCGTTTTATCTCATATTTATTGTCGAATTAAAATAATTTGTATACATTATAACCGATGGTCTTTCTGTTTAGAATACAGGCCGTCGGTTATTTTTTACCCCAAATCTATTGTTAGGAGAATGCCTCATTGAACCTGTTGAGTAAGGCTATGAAAGAAGCCATCAGCTCGGTGTTGCCAATTTTTGCCATTGTTTTGGTGTTGAGCGTATCCATCGCTCCCCTAGAAACTGGTGTTTTGGTATTGTTTCTTTTTGGAACCCTCACCCTTATTTTGGGTATGAGCCTTTTTACCATTGGCTCAGAAATTTCCATGCAGCCCCTTGGTGACGGTATTGGCTCTCAAATCGGAAAATCAAAACACATTCTCATCCCAATGATTATTTGTTTTGTATTGGGTGTGATAATCACCATCGCAGAGCCAGATCTCACCGTATTGGCTGAGCAAGTTCCCTCTGTACCTAATATGACCTTGATTATGTCTGTCGGGATTGGTGTAGGTATCTTTTTGACCATCTCCATGGTACGAACCCGTACTGGTATTCCCCTTTCTCGATTATTAATTATCTTTTATATCATCGTTATTGTTTTAGCCTTCTTTGCCCCCGATGACTTTATCCCCGCCGCCTTTGACTCTGGCGGTGTTACCACAGGCCCCATCACCGTACCCTTTATTATGGCATTAGGTGCAGGTATGGCCATGATGAGTCACGCAAAGAATGCCCACGAAAACAGCTTTGGTTTGGTAGCCCTGTGTAGCGTTGGACCAATACTTTCTGTTTTAATCCTCAGCATTACCTTTCAGCCAGCAGCTACTACTACAGAAACTCAGCTAATTATTGCTCAGGATACAAAAGGTGCGTTTTTGCTTTTTGCACAAGCCTTTCCCCACTATGCAGAAGAAGTTTTGATTGCTCTAGCCCCAATTTTTGGCTGTTTAGTATTATTCCAGCTCATTACTCGTAGCTTTAGCAAGCACCAGATGATCCGAATTGCCATAGGCTGTCTCTACACCTATCTGGGACTGGTGCTATTCTTGGCTGGAGCAAACGTAGGCTTTATGCCTGCTGGTCGCCTTATTGGAGCAGGAATCGCTTCCTCCAGCACCAAATTCCTTTTGATTCCAGCTGGAGCCTTAATGGGTTACTTTGTAGTTTCCGCCGAGCCTGCCGTTCACTCCTTGAAAAAGCAGGTTGCAGAGGTTACCAACGGAGCTATTGGGCAAAATGCCATTGGTATAGCCCTGTCTATCGGTGTTGCCTGCTCCGTAGGTATTTCCATGCTGCGAGTTTTGACAGGTATCCCCATTCTTCCTATTTTGATTGTAGGCTATGTTATCTCCTTGGTTATCACCTTCTTTGTTCCTCCCATTTACACCGGTATTGCCTTTGACTCAGGTGGAGTTGCCAGTGGTCCCATGACCTCTACCTTTATCCTGCCCTTTGCCATTGGAGCCTGCGAGGCAGCTGGTGGGAATGTCATGACAGATGCCTTTGGAATCGTAGCCATGGTTGCCATGACTCCTCTTATTACCATTCAGGTAATGGGATTACTGGGTAGAATGAAGCAAAAGAAGCTCCAGCAACAGGCTCATAGTCAGTTATTGCAGATTGAAGACGACATGATTTACTACAAGGAGGTGACCAAATGAGTGTATCAGAAGAAAATCCCATGGCCATGATTCTTTCTATCCTGGAACGAGGTAAGGGAAAATCCTACATGGAAATGCTTACTGAACGAGATATTCACTTTCACACCCAAACCATGGGCTTTGGAACGGCACCTTCTGAAATGATGGATATTTTGGGATTAGGTAGCAACGACAAAGACGTAATCTTGAGCCTTGCCCCCAGACATGCAGTTGCCGCTTTGGAAGCAATTCTCCGAGAAAACCTCGGTTCTAGCCGATACCGTGGATTGATGATGGAATTAAAGCTTTCTGCCATCAATCGTCTCACTGCGGAAATGATTTCCCGCACCACACCACAAAAACAAATCCAGAAAGGAGAGGATGAAGAAGAAATGAGAAATGAATACCACCACCAGCTAATATTGATTTCTGTAAACCAAGGCTGTACCGATGAAGTTATGCACACCGCTCGTGGAGCAGGAGCCATGGGTGGTACCATCATCCGATCCCGCCTTACTGAAGCAGGTATTATGGCTCAATTCGGTATACAGAATGTAACGGAGGAACGGGAAATCATCATGATTTTGGCTGCCTCCAACATTGCCACCAATATTATGAATGCAGTAAACAAGGAGCATGGAATCCGCAGTGAAGCCAACGGAATTGTCTGCGCACTGCCTGTGGAACGAGCCTTTAAGGTATAAAATAAGGTAAGCAAGGAGTTTTTCTCAAAACTCCTTGCTTTTTTTACAGCTCCTTTCTAAAAATATAGGTCATAAACTTTTTTTCTGGTGTGGAAAAGGTTTCATTCCCTTCGGCCTCCACTAAGGTAAAGCCATGGGTTGGATACCACTGATGATTGCAATCGCTATCTGTCCACAAATACAGGGATTTAAAGCCTGCCATCTTAAGCTTTTCTTCCAGCTGGGATAAAATCAAGCTGCCACATCCCCGCTGACTACTGGCAAAAAGAGTAAGGCGAATATCATCCTTTTCCATAAAGCTACAGGTTTTAGCATCCATGTGTTCAAGATATTCCACTACCCGCTGCAGGCTTTCCCTTTCCCTTCCAGAAAGAGTTTCACTGTTTTCTTCTAGCCACTGAAGGGCATGGTTTTCTTCTTCCTTGCCAGCAGCAAAGGCCACAGCTTGCAGTTCTTCTCCCTGAACCAGCTGAAGAGCAAATTCATTGTAGAAGATATTGTGCCGCACAATAAACTCCACGTCTAAATCCTGCTTTTTTTCAGGTAACTTTTCAGACACACCAGTATCCCAGTCCATCATGGACATATCAGTATCATAGTCCATCATGGACACTTCAGTATCATAGTCCATCATGGACCAAAGCGGAGTTACCCAATCTACAATTTCTGGGATGTATTTTGGATCAAAAGGCTCTATATTCATATTCATACTGGAACTCATTGTATCGGGAAGGAACTAAAATAATCAATGCTAGTGATTTTTAGAAGCTTAAATACAGTTTTTTGTTGACAAATTAAGGAGCAAAGTGTTACTTTGTATACAAGGAGTAATACAATGGCTAGTATAAGTGTGAGAATGGATGACAATACAAAGGCAGCTTTTGAGGGATTTTGCGAGTCTGTGGGACTGACCGTGTCCGCAGCTATAAACATGTTTGCAAAAATTACCCTGAGAGAAGGCCGCATTCCCTTTGAGGTAGTAGGAGATCCCTTTTGGAGCGATGCAAATCAGGAGCGACTGAGAAAATCTATCAAACAAATTGAAGAAGGTAGATTTTCCAAACATGATATTCTTGAGGTGGAATAATGCAGAAAAATTGGTCAGACATCGCATGGGAAGACTACTTGAGCCTTCAATCTAATAAGAAACTACTGAAACGAGTCAACGAAATTCTCAAAGATATTGATCGTAATGGATATAAAGGGATTGGAAAACCAGAACCATTAAAGGGGGATTTTTCTGGATATTGGAGCCGACGTATTGATGATTATCACAGAATTGTCTATAAAATCCAAGATGGAGAAATGTATATTGCCTATTGTGGCACCCATTACCACAAATAAGCTCTTCCCCTCAATTTTTCCCTGCTATATCTCAGTACCCATATTTACCACGTAATTTAATCAAAAACACCATCGTTACCAGAGCTGCTAACAAATCGGCAGCCACCATGGCAAACCAAATTCCTGTAAGCCCAAAGAACAGGGGCAAAATCAAAATCGTTGCCACCTGAAACACCAAAGTACGCAAAAAGGAAATAATGGCGGAAACAAGTCCGTTATTTAATGCCGTAAAAAAGCTTGAACCCCAAATATTTATACCAGTAAAAATAAAGCAAAAAAGACTGATTCTTCCACCCCGCAAGGTCATGAGCATCAAATCCTGATCATAGCCAGTGAACAAAGCCACCATGGGGCGGGCAAAAAGCTGGCCAATGGAAACAAGGACTGCACCACCCACCAGCATCAAGAGAAGTCCCTTACCAAACATATTGTGCAGTTCACTTTGATTTTTTGCCCCGTAGTGGAAGCTTACAATGGGACTTGAACCAATGGCGTACCCAATAAACAAGGACACAAAGATAAACCCTGCATACATCAGCACTCCGTAGGCAGCCACTCCATCCTCACCGGCATACTTCATCAGCTGAAGATTGTACAAAAAGCCCACCACCGAGGCAGACAGATTGCTTACCATCTCGGAGGAACCATTGGTACAGGTTTTAACAAAAATCCTGCCGTAAAATTCAGTCTTTCCCAAATGCAAAAGGCTGGTATTATGTGGGCGAAAGAAATACACCAAGGGAATGATGGCTCCCACCCCATAGCCTATAACCGTAGCAAAGGCAGCTCCTGCCACTCCCCAGGCAAATATCTTGATAAAGACAAAATCCAGTACAATATTGGTAAGGCCAGCTGCCATAGTTACCTTTAAGTTGTAGCCAGGCTTTTCTGCCACCACAAAAAAGCTCTGGAACATGGTTTGCATCATGTAAAGGGGAATTGCTGCAAAAAGAATTCGTCCGTAGGTGATACAATAGCTCAGTAAATCTCCCTCAGCTCCCAAACGGCGGGCAATATTGGGAGAAAGAAAAAATCCCATCACCGCAAAGCCACAGCCCAGCACAAAGGTGGCATACACAATCATGGAAAAATAGCGATTTGCTAGCTGACCCTTTCCCTGGCCCAAGGTCATGGAAACAATGGCACTACCACCCGTTCCCAGCATAAAGCCCACAGAGCTCACCCCCAGCAACAGAGGCATAATCAGATTCACTGCAGCAAAGGCTGTTTTTCCCACAAAGTTTGACACAAAAAGTCCATCTACAATGCTGTAGGTAGAAGTAAAAAGCATCATCAGCACGGAAGGCAATACATAACGAAATAGTTTTTTGTAGGTAAAGTGATCTGATAATTGAATTTCCATAAAGGCCTCTTTTGAATGAACGATTATACACAATTTTCCTACAAATGTCACGAAATAGGTAATTTTTCTAGCAAATAATTTTTAAAAAAACACAATATTCTATTGTACTAGTTCCCTCAAAATGCTATTCTTGTGGATATTAGTTGGTGGAGAATTTTCCGCCCTTTTGCACAATATAAATTGTATCGGATTATTATGAAACGTAAAACAAGAAATATAATAAAAAAGATTTCATCTCTTATCATTATGATGGGTCTATTAGCAGGTCTTACCAGTTGTGAAATGTGGTACAAAGATTGGAAGGGCTATTTGGATTATTGGTCATCCACAGTACAAATTGGTAAAATAGAAGTTTCTAATATCACCATCCAAAAAGACATTAATAATAAAAGTACTATTTCTACTGAAGCAACTCCTGTTATTACTGGTTACATTATAAATCCCCAAGGATATAGCTTTGAAAATACTACCATTGGTTCTTCTGATGACATAGACAAAACAGTTAGGATTGATAACCAAGATGTAAAAAACCTAGCAAAAATTAATTCCACAGATACAACCTCCATCAGCGTACAGATTTCTGCAGCTTCACAAAGCCTAGAACATCAAGATTTTACAGTTACCATTGCTCCAGTACGTACAGCAACTGGAGTCTCTCTAGCAAGCCAATCTATTTCATTACGATATAACACCCCGCCAGTTGCCCCCACTCCAGTAAATTATGATGGTGCCAGCTACAGCATTCCCTCTGGCAATGTAATTTGGGAGCAAAAAGATGGAAAGTTATATTGGGCATGGGAAAAAGATATGAATACTGCTGATGGAGCTGATGAAACAGCACAAAATTGTGTAGCAAGCTTTGCCATTAACGGAAAGAGTATTCCTGTTACAGCTCTCACTAAAACAGTTCAAACCATCAATAATATTCCCTACGATGTATATAGCTATGATATTGGAACAGCAACAAAAGTAAAGCTTCAGGCTTTAGACAGCGACGGAATTGCAGGCAAGAGTCGCACTACCCATGTCACTCAGGATGTTCCTGTTACACCTAATCCCGGTACACCTAATCCTGATCCAGGTCCTAGTACAACTCAAGAACCATCAACAGTGTATGTTGACGGCCCTGATGGCGATGATAACAACAATGACGGTTTAACTCCTAGTTCCCCAGTGAAAACCATCAACAAAGCTTTAGAAATCATTTATGACCTTAACAATAAAGCACGTAACGACGGCAAATCTGTAGAATATACCCTTGTTTTACTAGATGATTATAGCAGGGAGGTTCATGCACCATCTATACCAGAAGTAACAGTTTCTGCCCCCTACGAAGCTGTTATTAAGGTAGAAACAACAACCCCATTAACTTTGACCATCACCTCAGATACAGGAAAGAAGTATTCCATTGATGCAAATGGAAGCGACACTTTCTTCCAACGAGTACTCTATATATCCCAAAATGTTACAGTTACCTTAGAAAATATTACTTTGGAAGGCGGATATTGTGGACAAGGTGGTGGTATTCGTAATCAAGGCACGCTTTTTATAAAAGAAGGAACCCTGATTACAAATAATACCAATGGAGGCGGAGTCTACAACGAAGGAACTTTTACCATGACCGCAGGTGAAATCTCTGGAAATACAAACTATGGTAACGGTGGAGGAGTATACAATGGAGGAACCTTTACCATGAATGGAGGTAAAATTACAGGTAATAGACTTTCCGTTGGTTCACCTAATAAAGGAGCGGGTTTATATAAAGCCACTGGTTCAAGCAACACTATCGATGATGTTTTATTAATTACAAGAAACTACGGTAGTGATAATACATCAGATGATATTGCTCCCTGATAAACATTCTTTAACTCGCTCCTTCTCCATAAATCAAATTTGACAGATTTGATTTATGGGGGTACAATAAAAGAAAGCAGCCTAAGACGATTAACGAGCTTCGCACACTACAGTTAATGCGCCTTGACGTGCAATTCAATGTTAAGGAGTCAAGAAATGAAAGAAACTCACGGAACGCAAACAGTAGAACTTGTAGCAGGAAGAAAGATTGTGCTTTCCTCTGGAAAGGGTCAGACAAATGTTGATGACTTAAAGTGGCTTATGGCAACAGTTTTACGTCATGCCGCAGCATGGAAGGCTACAGGATGGGCCTATATTGCTGATTGTTCCGAAATGGGACCCGTTGGGCCAAATGAAGGTGGACAGCTTGTAGAAATGACAAAGGCCTTTGTAGAGGCAGGATGTAAGGCATTTGGTTTTGCAGAAGGATCCTCCCTCATGTTAAAGATTCAGGCTAAAAAGAATACCCAGATGTCTCAGACTGGTGTTCTGGAAGGCCACTTTGCTACAGTACCAGAGGTTCTGGACTGGCTTCAGAAGGATGTTCATATTTAACCATATACCCCTCCAACTAGATTCTGGACAGTTCTTAAGGTTTGTCAGTCTTGGGAACTGTCCTTTTTCATTTTAAAAGCCTTGTGGAGCAGCCCCCTACAAAATCTGCAATGACTTTTTTCAAGAGTCCCTTGTTCCTTCCAAGAAAAATTTGTATCATGACCCCATGGAAAAAGACTCTCAGCTACAAATCTTTCAGCCCATTATCTTTCCATCCCCAGAAGATGCCCACCAAGGTATTGTTGCCATTACCCACGAACTGACTCCCGTCCTGTTGTATTCAGCCTATTTACAAGGCATTTTTCCCTGGTTTAATCAGGAAGAAGGCGAGCCTGTGGTGTGGTGGTCTCCTGATCCAAGATTTGTACTTTTTCCCCAGGAATTTCATCTGCCTAAGCGACTTAAGCGATTTCTAGCCCACAGTCCCTACACCTACACCATGAACAAAGCTTTTTCACAGGTGATTACTGGCTGTGCCAAGGTAAAGCGGCCAGACCAGCATGGCACCTGGATTGGCCCTGCCATGATTGATGTGTACTGCCAGCTTTTTGACTGTGGAGTGGCCCATTCCGTGGAGGTGTGGCGAGAAGAGCAGCTGGTGGGTGGTTTGTACGGTGTCCTTGTGGGGCAGGTATTTTTTGGAGAATCCATGTTTTCACTGGAACCAGATACGTCAAAGTCTGCCTTTGCCCATTTTGTGCAGGCCTTTCGTAATTGCGGTGGTCAGCTCATTGATTCCCAGGTATACACCTCCAATTTAGCTCGATTTGGGGCAAGAAATATTAGCCGCACCGCCTTTCTTCGGCTGGAAAAGGATTTTCTTACAAAAAGTCTTACGAAAAACCTCCAAGATGAATTTATTCAGGTGGTGAATCAAAGCTCCGCCCCATAAACAGTCTCTAAGAAAAATCTAGGAAACAGATTTGCTTTCTCCTATTCCTTTAACGTACACTTTAGGGTAACGGAGAAATCATGAGTTCGAAATATTCTCAAGAGCAAAAGCTTGCAGCAGTACAGGCCTACATCAGAGGAGAAGGTGGCATTCGGCAAATTGCTCGGGATTATCAGGTTTCTCGTGGAGCCTTGATTCAATGGGTTGCCTATTACAAGAAAAACGGCTGCCTTCCTGATACCACCCCCAAAACAACACCAAGTCCTCACCCACTCCAATTCAAGCTGGAGGTTTTATATTGGCAGCAGCTTCACGATGCCTCCGACCTAAAAACTGCCGTTACCTTTAAACTACGGGGAATGGAAATAGTCTCCAAGTGGCGAAAACAGTATTTGCAGGGCGGGAAATTTCGGCTCATTCGTGACAGAGATGGAAAGGTAAAACTGATGGAAAAGAAAAAACTGGTGGTTCATTCTGAACCACCGGTAAAAGTCAGAAAAGAGGAAAATCTTCCACGGGAGAGCTGAGGGAGAAACCTTCAGTGAGGAGCAAGCCCCATCACTCCCCCTTAACAAGGGCATAAAGTTATTCTACAATACGGGAAGGAAAATCCAAGGGGGAATTATGGAATCCACTGAAAGTGTGAAAAATCAGCGGCGGGCAGTAATCATTGGGGCAGCAGCCATAGGAAATTACGAAAAAATTGCTTCTTACTTGCAGCCAGACAGGGATTTTTACATGTACTGTGACGGTGGGCTTTTACACCAAAGGCAACTGGAAGAGTGTTGTGGTAGGGCTTTGCCGCCCAACCTGGTGGTGGGAGACTTTGATTCCTACCAGCTGCAAAAAGGCTTTTCTCTCTCAGACTTTCCCTGCCAAGTAATCCAGCTGCCTCGGGAAAAGGACGACACCGACACCTGGTTTGCAGTAAAAGAAGCCCTCCGCCGTGGTTTTACGGATTTTTTGCTCCTTGGAGTGGTGGGACAACGACTGGACCATAGCTTGGGAAACCTGTCTATTTTGCTACATCTTCATCAGCAGGGAGTTCAGGCTCAACTGTTGGATGATTTTTCCCAGATGGAAATGGTGGGCAACACGCCAGTTTTCGTTTCAGCAGATTTCAGCTATTTTTCCCTGCTAAACATCTGTGGTCTTGCAAAGGAAGTGACCATTAAAAATGCCCAATATCCTCTGGACAAGGCTGAAATCAACTGTACCTATCAGTACGCCATCAGCAACCAAGTACTACCAGGACAAGTGGCTGAAATTACCGTGGGACAGGGCTCCTTGCTCCTGATAAAGGTTTGGTAAGGTGAAGTTTACAAAAAAATCCCCACAAGTCAGAGAACCTGTGGGGATTTAATATACTACTACTTCAATTTAGGTGTAAAACGTCAATATTACTTCAGCAAAGCTCCTTCCAAATCCTGCAACATAATGTCCAAGGCAGTAATTCCACCTTCTGCAGTATACCAAACAGCAGGATTGTCCAAGTACACAATGTTTCCATTCTTGTAGGCATCAGTTTTCATAACAAGCTGGTTTTCGATAATTTCTTGAGCAAGCTTTGCCCCCTGAGCCTGAATTGCAGCGTCTCGGTCCAGTACAAACAGGTACTGGGGATTCAGCTTAACCAGAAGCTCAAAGGAGCTTTCGTTACCGTGGGTAGAAGTCAAATCACTGGCTCCAATGTTTTCAAAACCGATTTCAGTTCCGATGATGGAGCAGCGTCCGTCATTTCCCAACACATTAAATCCACCGCTGGTACAAAGTCCAATAACAGCATTCTTGTCCTGAGCAAAATCTGCCAAAGTAGCAATCCGCTGGCCAAAGGAGGCCATAAGATTTTCCACCTCGCCTTCTTTTCCAAAGATAGAAGCAATAGTGGTGGCATTTTGGCGAACACTTTCCACAACACCAAGATTTCGATCAACTGCCAGCTGCACCACAGGAGCAATTTCACTTAAAATATCGTAGGAAGCACTAAGACGGCCACCAATAAAGATAATATCAGGTTCGCTTGCCATAACAGCTTCTAAGTCGGCCTCCTTGATGGTGCCCAAATTAGCCAAGTCCTTGTTGGAAGAATAGGCATTCAAATAGGGCAAAGTGGTACCAGCCATACCAATTACTCTGTCTCCAAGATTCAAGGCATCAAGAATGTCCAAGGCAGCCATATCCAAGATGGCAATTCGCTGGGGATTAAAGGGAACTTCAACCTGGGTGGCAGCAAGATTGCCATCTAAACCAGTTACTGTTACAGTTTTTCCAGAAGGAGCTGGAGCTGAATCCTTGCCTCCCATGGCAAAACCACTGGCAACCAGTGCCAGAACAAGTACAAAACTACAAAGTTTTTTCATATATAACTCCTCTATTCACCACCGCTTGGGTGGAAATGTCCAAAATAATTAGCATAAGCTAACTTTATGCTAAAAGAAAAACCTGATTTTTTTCATCAGGCTTCTTTTCACCCTAGTAATAAATACACAGGGGCTTTTCGTTAATATTCATAATCTCAAAATCTACATCGTAGATTTCAGATAATACTTCCTTTGTCATAACCTCTTCTACAGTACCGAACTTGGCAATCTGTCCGTTTTTGAAAGCACAAATGTAATCGGAATAACAGGCTGCATAGTTGATTTCGTGGAGAACTAGAATCACAGTCTTTCCCAGCTCATCGCAGAGACGACGCACCATCTTCATCAAGTTGGTGGCGTGGTAAATGTCCAGATTGTTGGTGGGCTCGTCTAAAAGCACGTATTTTGTGTCCTGGGCAATAACCATGGCAATGAGGGCACGCTGTCTCTGACCGCCAGAAAGCTCGTCCAAGAAGCAGTCTCGAAAATCCTCCAGCTCCATGTAGGCAATGGCTTGGTTCACCAGCTCCATGTCCTTATCACTTAGACGATTACCAGAATGGGGAAAGCGGCCAAAGCACACCAGCTCCTCCACGGTCAGCTTCATCTGGATATTGTTCTGCTGGGTCAAGATTGCCAGTTCCTTGGCCAGCTCCTTGTCCTGCCACTTGCGAATATCCTTTCCCTGAAACTCCACCATACCAGAGTTGCTGGCAATCAAGCGGGAAATCATTCCCATAACGGTGGATTTTCCAGCACCGTTAGGCCCAATGAAGGAAACCACCTTTCCCTGGGGAATCTCAAAGCTTACAGAATCCACCACGGTTTTTTCGTCATATTTCTTTGTTATATTAAAAATCTTCATATTCGCTCCAAAAATCCTATTAACCACGTTTCTTTTTCATCAAGAGATACAAGAAGTACATTCCGCCACCAAAGGTAATAAACACACTGATAGGTACAGAATAAGAGAAGAATCGCTCCACCACCAGCTGACCGCCCACCAGCACCACTATTCCCAGCAGGGCAGAGGCAAGAATCAAGTGACTGTGGCGAAAGGTTTTCATCATTTGGCGGGAAAGATTGGCAACAATCAAGCCCAAGAAGGAAATGGGGCCCACCATGGCAGTGGCGGTAGCAATACACAGGGAAACTCCCACCAAAAGTCGCCGTACACTGGCATCGTAATCAATTCCCAGGTTAGTAGCCTGATGCTTTCCCAGGGTCAAGACATCTAGCAAGGCTAGATCTTTTCGCAAGAAGAAGGCCACAGCAGCTAAAACTACTACAGAAAAGAGGATAATCTCTCCGTTTACATTGCTAAAACTTGCCACCAGAGAAGCCAGCAAGGCGTCGTACTCGTTGGGATCCATCACTCGAATCATAGTGCTTTGGATGCTGCCGAAAAATGAAGTTAACACAGTTCCAATCAGCAGCACGTACAGCACATTGTGACCAGTTTTTTTGAACAAGTAGCTGTACAGGGTTGTGGCCACCACCGCCATCAGCACCAAATCCACACCAAAGGACAGGTTTGCATTGGTGGCAAGGAGACTTGCAGAACCAGCTACAAAAACCGTGGCGGTGTGAATCAAGGTGTACAAGGAATTCATGCCCAAAAGACAGGGAGTTACGATGGTATTGTTTACGATGGACTGGAACACGATTGATGAGCCACCCACTGCCACAGCTGCAATAATCATGGCCAGCACCTTTGGAGTACGAATCCCCATGGCAAAGCTAAAAAGCCGTGGATTGCCGAATTTCACCCCGATAAAAAGGTAGCCAGCAATAGCCACGAGAGCAATCAGAGCCAGCACTAGCAATTTTCGCCGTCCAGCTAAAAGCCGCCGCTGAGAAAAGGACAAGTGCTGCTTCTTTACTTTGGCACCTGTAGCCTCTGCAAGCACTTCCTTTTTTCCACGCTTTTGTGTAAGAGCTTCCATCACAGGGGCAAAGTCTTCCAAAGAAGCTGTTCCCTTTTTATTATATATTTCTGTAGCCTTTCCCAGATTAAGAATTCTATTCTGAAGAGTTAGCTTTGACTTACTCTTTACATCCTCTTGACGGGGAGAAGTTGTCTGGTCTTCCATCATTTGTTTCTCCTAAAATTTGATGCAGATTTTCAGCTTGACAAGGACTTAGCCTGTAACTCAAGCTCCAGCTTGCACAGATTTACGTTGCAGCTTTGACTTAAACCGAAGGGCCTTGCGACCATTCTTTAACCGATAGAAAAGAAGTCCTACAAACAAGAGACTTCCGATAACACCAATAACAAGCTCAATGGGAAGCTCATAGGGAGCAATTACCACACGAGCCAGAATATCGCAGGCCAACACAAAGACAGCTCCAAAGAGGGCGGTGTCCACCAAGGTTCCACGAATCTTGTCACCCTTAAACATAGCCACTAGGTTTGGCACAATCAATCCGATGTAGGAAATTGATCCAACTACCACCACAATGCTGGCAGTAATTAATGCCGCAATGGACAAGCCCATAAAGAGCACCAAATTGTAATTTACACCGAGGTTCTTGGAAAAATCCTTTCCCATACCCACAATGTTAAAATGATTGGCAAAAACAAAGGCCAAAATCACCAGTGGTACCACCATGTACACCAGCTCGTAGCGTCCCTGAAGCACCATGGAAAAATGACCTACCAACCAGGAAGAAAGAGATTGTGTCATTTCAAACTTGTAGGCAAGGAAGCTGGTAATACCGCCAATCACATTGCTAAACATGATTCCAATAAGGGGAACCATAATCACATCCTTAAACTGAATCCGCTGAATAAACCACACGAAAATCCAGGTTCCTGCAATGGCACAGGCAAAGGCAAACAAGGCTCGGCTCCACAAGGTAGATTGTGGCATAAACAGCAAAGCAATAAGAATTCCCAGCTGAGCAGAGGTGATGGTGGCTCCTGTGGTGGGAGACACAAACTTATTCATACATAGCTGCTGCATAATCAAACCAGAAACACTCATGCCGATTCCTGTACAAAGGATGGCCAAAAGTCGTGGTAGACGAGAAATAACTAGGATTTCCAGCTGTTCAGTATCACCTTGGAACAAGCCCGCCAGATTAACGTCTAGCACTCCTACAAAAATAGATACGATAGATAAAATCACCAACAAAGCAACAAGTATGATGGTGGGAAGATGTTCTTTTATACGCACTCTTTTCCTCAAAACCTTGCGAATACTTCTTTATGAGTTACCTCAAGCTAACTCATGAAACAAAAAAATCAGTTAACAAAGATTTTAGTTACTCTTTGCTAACTGATTCTAAAAGTATCGAATTAAATGGATTTTGTCAAGAGTTAGTAGTAGCTAACTTTTACTTTTTCACCTAATTCCAACTCAATATTTTGAGCTCGTACTTGCTCCATTACAGAACGAGCCTCCTCCAACTGAGAAACCTTTACGTCAATAAAATACATCTTGCGGTCAATCTTTCCGTTGCCACTAAAATCACGAACGTCTAACTTACAGCCACAGCCTACAAAGGGTGGCTCCACATCGTAGGAACCGCAGGAAGCTTTTATGTCCGCAGCCTTTAAGCCTTCTTTTATTTTTGTCCAAAGAGGCTTATTCCGCTCCTTAAAGATTGTCTCTTTCTTTTCAAACAATGACATGTTTTCCTCCTTACTTTAATAATACCAAAAATCTAAGCTCCCCTCAAGGAATTTTTTCTGGCAAGACACCTACACAAACAAAAGTAAATATAAAATCCCAGAAAATAAACAAGCAACAACAATTCCCTGCACCGTAAGCTTGCTTTCTTCCTTTTTTGATTTTGTCCCTTGAGCTTTATCTTCAGCTTCTCCTGCCTGCTCCCCATTCCAGTATACCTGATACAGATGAGCATCTAGGGTAGTCATAAGCTCTGTTAATCCAACAAGCTTTTTCTTTTTGTTGAACACTAGCCGCTCCTTTGTTAGCTTATCTAAAAGACTGAACATGTCCACCACAAAGCTACCGAGCCTTCCTGGGAGCTGAAGCTGTGGAGACAAGGCCAACTGGGACAAGAAAACCATGCCCGCCAAGGTAAAGCCTCGTGTTAAACCTGCTTCCAAAGCCCCAGCAGTAATGGTAAATGCTCCCCAACGAGCAAGAACTTGTCCGTGGGGGGAAAAAAGAGCAAAGAAGGTAATTCCTACAATCATTAAAATTGAAGGTAAAAGCCGAAGCTTTCCACGGCGACTCAAGGCCAAAAGAAAAAAGACACTGACTTCTGCCACCAGCACCACAAGCTTTTTCTGAAACAAAAAGGCAGGAAAGCTCACCATCACCATAATAAAAAGCAAGGCAGGGGAAATGAGCCAGCTCCAAAAACGGCTACACCCCCTGGCAAAAGATGAGGGTAACTTCATGCTACAGCCTCCAAGCTCTTGTACCACCGTGAAATAGAAACGAACCGCTGGGCAAAAATTCCCAGCAAGAACCCAGTTACAAAGCCACTGCACAAAAGCACTGGTGCAATATATCGTGCTGCCTCACCAAAAATCAGGTAGCGAGCCACCAGAAGCTGAGCACCATTATTGCCTAAAGCTCCAGCCACACTCATTCCCACTAAACTCACCAGTGGCCGCTTTTTGTTCCTGACGCAACAGTAATACAAAATCCCCATGGCCACAGCGGCGGCACTGGAGCCAGCTGCAGAAAAAAGAAATACATAGGAAAAAAGAGTTCCAGAAATCAAGCCCTGTACCAGGGTCTTTATCACCACCAAAAGCACCACATCTTTAATTTTCAGCTTGGAAAAGGCCAGCAATACAGGCAGGTTTGCCAAGCCAAGTCGTAAAAAGGGTAAGGGCTTGGGAATGGCATATTCCACCATAGATAAAAAGAGACACAATGCAGAAAAAAACAGGAGCCGAAATCGATCTTGCTCACGGTTTGTTTCGGAAAGACGTGATTCCATGGCTGTAGTATAGCCCGCAAAGTCTATCCTGTACAGAGCTTGTTCATTTGGCTATTAAGGAAAAGAAGTATCTGATTTAATGAAGATTCCTTGGAAAGTAGCCTTCTACCCTTCCCTTCTAACTTCATTTTATCGTATACTAAAATCCAGTTTTTATGAGTAATTTTATTCAACTATGGAGATTTTATGACAAGTGTTAAAAATATAATCGGAAAAGAAATACTTTTTTTTGACGGAGGAACTGGTTCCCTTTTGCAGGCTCAAGGCCTTATTCCCGGAGAATTGCCAGAAACCTGGAACGTTACCCACAAAGAGGAGATTATCACCCTCCACTACAATTACTTTCGCTCCGGTGCCAACATCATCAAGACAAATACCTTTGGTGCCAATAACCTGAAATTTCCTGTGGGAAAGACTTTTACAAAGGAAGGCTTTGCCCTCAAAAAATCTAGTCAGCAGGAACAGCACCTTGCTACAGGCTGTGGCTGCGGTTGCCATAATCACCAACAGGCAGAACAAAGATTCCAGCCAGAATGTGAAGATTTTACCCTGGAACAAATCATTACCGCAGCCTTGGATAATGCAAACCAAGCCCGCAGCCGTATTGAAGCCGATACCATTTCTCAGCAGGAGCTAGAAGAACTACGGAAAAACCACCTGGTACCAGCACAGGAAAATCCTGCCCACCGCCAGCACTTTATTGCCTTGGACATTGGCCCCGCAGGTAAGCTGCTAGAACCGCTGGGAGATTTGACCTTTGATGAAGCAGTGGAACTTTTTGCCCAAGTTATTCGTTGTGCCATTCCCACCGACTCCTGCACTGAAGCAAAACTTCCCTTTGACCTTGTTTTGGTAGAAACCATGAACGACTGCTACGAAGCCAAGGCAGCAGTTATTGCTGCCAAAGAGGTTATGGAAGAAACAGGCACAAGCTTTCCCGTTTTCGTTACCACCGTCTACGACGAAACAGCAAAATCCCTCACTGGATCCGACCCACAAACCATGGTAACTATTTTGGAGGGCTTGGGCGTTAGCGGTCTTGGAATGAACTGTAGCTTGGGCCCGGTACAAATGGCTCCCATTGTGGATATGCTGGTGCAGGAATCAAGCACTCCCCTCATTGTAAATCCCAACGCTGGATTGCCCCGCAGTGAAGATGGCCGCACCGTCTACGATATTTCCCCAGAGCAATTTGCCCAAATTGTTTCAGGCTTTGTGGACAAGGGAGTTGCCATTGTAGGTGGCTGTTGTGGAACTACTCCAGAGCATATTTGCCGCTTGGTGGATGCCTGTCAAAATAAAACCTGCCCTGTCACCCAAGACAAGGGATTTTCCCGCATTACCAGCTACACCCGCACTGTAGAGCTGGGAGGAAAGCCTGTGTTGGTTGGTGAGCGAATCAATCCCACAGGAAAAAAGAGATTTAAGCAGGCTCTGAAGGAAAATGACCTACCCTACATCATTAACGAAGGACTAGCTCAGGAAGACAAGGGCGTCCACGTGCTAGATGTAAACGTGGGACTTCCAGAAATCGATGAGGTCGCCATGCTAAAATCCGTGGTAAAAGAATTGCAAAGTGTTACAGAGCTTCCCCTTCAGCTAGACACCTCTGACCCCATTGCCATGGAAGCCGCCATGCGATTGTACAACGGAAAGGCACTTATTAACTCAGTCAACGGAAAGGCTGAAGTTATGGCTGAGGTCTTCCCCTTGGTAAAAAAATACGGCGGTGTGGTGGTAGCCCTTACCTTGGATGAAGATGGAATTCCAGAAACAGCAGAAGGTCGCATTGCCATTGTAGAAAAGATTTATGCCACCGCCGCCACCTACGGCATTGAAAAAAAGGACATTATCATTGACCCCTTGGCCATGACCATTAGTTCCGACACCACCGCCGCAAAGGCCACCTTGGACGCATTGCACGCCGTAAAAACTCGCTTTGGCGGCACCACTATTCTCGGTGTGTCCAACATTTCCTTTGGCCTGCCCCAGCGAGAAATAATTACTGCCGCCTTCTTTACCATGGCCATGGAGCGGGGCCTCAGTGCCGCCATCATGAATCCCAATGCCACAGAAATGATGAAGGCCTACACCTGCTATTGCACCCTCCGTGGCTTTGATCCCAACTGTAGCCAGTACATCGACTTTGCCTTAAAATATCAGGAGCAAGAAGAAGCCAAGGCAGCAAAACTAGCTCAAAGTGCCACTGGAAGTGGAGCCTCCGCAGCTCAAGCCACAGCTGGCTCAGCCGATGGAAACAGCATCGTTGCTCCCGACGGAACAGTGCTGAACAAGAACACCTTGCAATACGCCGTTGTTCGTGGCCTCAAGCCAGAAGCTCACCAGTACACTGCAGAAATGCTGACAAGTCTGGAGCCACTGGATATCATCAACCAGCACCTGATTCCCGCCTTGGACATTGTGGGTAAGGGCTTTGAAACAAAAAAACTCTTTTTGCCCCAGCTTTTAATGAGTGCAGAGGCTGCCAAGGTTTCCTTTGAGCTACTCAAGGAGCACATGATTAAAACTGGTACCAAGGGAGAATCTAAAGGAACCGTTGTGCTAGCCACCGTAAAGGGAGACATCCACGACATTGGTAAAAACATCGTGAAGGTGCTGATGGAAAACTACAGCTTTACCGTCATTGACCTGGGACGAGATGTAGCTCCAGAAAAAGTGTTGGAAACAGTGCAAGAGCATAACATTAAGCTAGTGGGACTTTCCGCCCTCATGACTACCACCGTTCCTTCCATGGAGGCCACCATTAAGCTGTTGCGAGAAAAAGCCCCTGGTTGCACCGTTTGCGTTGGTGGAGCTGTTATGACACGGGAATATGCCGACATGATTGGAGCCGACTTCTACGGCAAGGATGCCCTGGAAACAGTCCGCTTTGCCCAGGAGTTCTTTTCATAAATCTGCTTCCACAAGCTTTTGTATTTTCTAGTAAGTTTAAAAAATTACGGAGATTTCAAGTGATACTTTAAATCTCCGTAAAAAATTTTATTAAAAATCTAATCTGAATGCTTGTTTTTTTGTATTAAAAAGCTCTGATATTTGGGAAAAATTATAGAATCCAAAATTTTTATATGATTCATAATAATCTCCGCTATATATTACAATCCCATCATTTGAATCACTAAAAATATCATCTTTGTATTTTGCAGAGAAATTTTTCATATTTTTGCAAAACTCTTCATTTAAAGCTTTTCCACTTTTAATTTCAAAAAGTTTTAATTTTCCTTCTTCCTTCAATATCAAATCAATTTCTAGGCCGTTGGAATTTCTATAAAAAAATAGATTTGGTTCTAATCCTAGATTTAATCTGGTTTTTAAGGCTTCAGTAACCACCAGATTCTCAAAAATACTTCCTAACAAAGGATCTCTGAGCATTTGACTTGGAGTTTCAATTCCTAATAAATATGAAACCAGTCCTGTATCACAGAAATATATTTTAGGAGTTTTTACAACTTGGCTCGTACGATTTTTATACCACGGTTTCAATGTGTAAATTATATGAGAAGCTTCTAAAATTGAAAGCCATGAACCAATTGTTAC
>JAXJGY010000017.1:0-9509 GCA_036300185.1 Treponema sp.
AAGGTGTAACGAGGATAATTTCTGTCAAAAGGGTCAAAAGTACAGATGAAAATGAGGATGTTTTCTGGTAAATCCCGATATTTTGTTCCTGTTGAAGTGGTAGACACATCTGCTACACTTTGGTAATAACGGCTTCGTCTGGGTAGCTCCTTCTTGTGACCAGTTTGAACTTCTACATTAATAATGCGATTTTCATCCCTTAAAAATACGTCCATAATGATTCGCATGGAATCAGGATCGGTTTTGTGCTCGTCTTGAGCGGAAAGGTAACGGATCTCACCAATCCGTACTCCAAGAATCAGCTCCACCACTTGACGACAAATATGCTCGTCGTGCATGACACGAGAAAAGATAAAATCGTCGGTAAAGGTGAGACTTTCCCACTTTTTCTGCAGTTCTGCTTCTGTTAACATATTCACCTCAAAAAAAATAATTCCTTTACTATACTTATAGGGTTGAACTAGCAAAAATTTGTCACTTTCCCAGAAAAAACTTCATCTTTTTGATTTTTTATCCAGCCCCATCTACCTAGCTCCTGACTTTGACATTTTGAATAAAAAAAGTTATCTTACAGACATAGGTTATGAGTTATCTTTTAGATTTTCCCCAGTTTTCAGCTATCGATATGAATATGTTTCAGGAAGTAACGGAGTTTTGCCGAAATCTGGACGCAGGGGTAAGCGAATTTCTTTTTTCAAATATTTATCTCGACTCACAAAAATATCAATATACCATTGCTCGGCTATCTGATGAATCCTTGATTTTAGCTGGTGTAAATCCCACCCGTGAATTTGAAGGCCTTGATTTGACTGGAAAGTTTTTTTCTGTCCTGGGAAAGGCTCCCTCGATAGAGCTGGTGGAAGAGCTTTTTTCTCAAGGTTATTATTGGAAAAACATGACAGCCGCCATTTATGCAGAATTAGGCCAGCAGCTGGAGCAGCGGGGCTATCGGGTGCTAGAGGATCGGGATAATTTTGACTATCTGTATCGCCGTACCGACTTGGCAAGCCTTCAGGGAAAGGCTTTTCATAAAAAAAAGAATCTGGTAAATGCCTTTACTGCCGCCTATGAGTCTCAGATAAAGCCCTTGGATGTGTACACTCTGCCAGAAGCTCGGCTTGTACTGGAAAGCTGGCGAAAAACTCGGCCAGAGGATGATCCAGGAGATTTTGAGCAATGTGCTTGGGCCTTGGATAATTTCCAAAAATTCAATTTTTCTGGGGTGCTTGTTTTTGCTGATGGAATACCTGTGGGATTTTCTGTGGGAGAATTCATGCAGCAGGGAAGAATGTTTGTGGTGCTGTTTGAAAAGGGCATCAATAGCTACAAGGGAGTGTATCAGTTTGTAAATCGCTCTCAGGCCTTAAATCTGCCTGCTACCGTGGAGTTTATCAATCGGGAGCAGGACATGGGAAATGCTGGCTTGCGGCAGGCAAAGATGACCTACCGACCAGTAGATTTTACAAAGAAGTTTTTGGTGATTCCTGCCAGTCGGTAACAGGACTGGTTCCATTCAATTTGAGGGAGGCCAGAGAAATCTGGAAATAATCCTATGGATTTTGTTAGTACACGTAATCAAAACAACAGGGTAAGTTATAGTCAGGCAATTACCCACTGTCTTTGCCCCGACGGAGGCTTGTTCGTTCCTTCCTCCAGCGAGGATATGCGTCCTTGGATTTATTATCTGAAAGAAACCACCAGCTTTGCTTCCATTGCAGGTAGTCTCACCTCTGCCTTACTGAGAAAGGAATTCAGTCCCTTGGTAAGTGAAGCTATTGCTACCAAGGCCTTCCCTTTTTCTCCAGAGTTTACTCAGCTTGATGACAACCTGTACAAGCTGAGCCTTTTTACTGGGCCCACTGGTTCCCATAAGGACTTTGGAGTTTCCTATTTGGTAAACTGCTTGGAATACACTCTGCTGCTACAGGATAAGACTGCCACGGTTTTTGCCGTTTCTGACGGCGAAATTGCTTCAAGTCTTGCCCACGCCATGAGGGGCAAAAAGCAGCTAAAGGCACTGATTCTCTATTCAAAGGGAAGTATGCGGGGCTTTGAGGATTCCGACTGTATCTGGAATGGCGGCAATATCTACCCAGTGGAGGTTGACGGTAGCCTTGAAGATTGTAGCCTTTTGGCTCGACAGCTTTTTAGTCGAGAAGATTTGGTGCAAAAATATAACCTTACCTTGGCAAATACCGTAAATATTGGTCGTTTGCTGCCTCAAACCTTTTTCTATCTGTATGCCTTTTCTCGGCTGCGAGGACGGGTTTGCGGAGATATTTTTTATGCGGTGGCTCCAGGAAACTACGGTAACATTGTAGCTGGCTTGTATGGCTGGAAATGTTCCCTGCCAGTAAATGCCTTTATCACTGAATGTACCCAGGATTTGAAGCTAGATTCTGCTGGAAAGGCCAAGCTCAATACAGATGCAACTCCCTTTGCCCAGCGTCCTTGGGTAGATCCAGGTAGTCCCTCTAATCTAGAACGGCTAGAGGAGGTGTTCCAGACTCAGCCCATGATGCTACGGGGCTTGATTTATCCTCGGCCAGTTTCCGAGGCTGAACGTGAGACTGCTTGTAAGGAATTGTTCCAAAAATACGGTATTTTTGCCAATGGAGAAACTGCTGGTTCCTATGCTGCTGCCCAAAAGTATACGGAAAACTTTAGTGACAAGGACAGCTCCGTGGTGCTTGTTTCTAGAGACCATCCTGCCTTAACGGGAGAAAATTTGGGAAGCTTTGTAGGTTCTTTCTATGGCCGAGACTGGATTGCTCGGATTTGTGGAAAGGCTCCTGTATTGCCAGAGTTTTTACAAAGGCTTTTAGAGCCTATCCAGCCAGAAAAGAAAATTTCCTGTAGCTTACAAGAGCTTGAAGGGCTTTTGCAAGAGATTGCTAGATAAAAAAGGGGACAGCTCCTGAGCAAAAAGCCAAGAGCTGTCCCTTTCTGTATGTAAACAGGTCTGTCTAGCTTGTTGTAAAACAGTGAAGTAAAATCAGTAGACAGCCTAGAAAAGTGAAAGGGGTTTTCCTAAGAATACATCTTGGAAAACCCCTTTCAAAAGGCGCCAATCAGAATCGAACTGATGAATAACGGTTTTGCAGACCGCTCCCTTACCACTTGGGCATGGCGCCGTAGTGGTAATATACTACCACAAAACAAAATTCATGTCTAGAGCGTAGCTCTGATAATTTTACACAATCTAGTTTTTTATGACAAAAGTCGATATACTGTCTAGGTATGAAAAAAAATTATCAGTACGGTCAACAGCAACGGTTTTTTTCAGAAAAATTTTTTTCTCTTTTTATAGTGCTTGTTATGAGTGTTCTTTTTTTCTCCTGTGAGAAAGGACAGCAGGAGCTTATTCCTCAGACTCACAGCCAAGCTGTAGCTTTGACTGCTGAAGATTTACCACAGGACATAACCTTTTGGAGCGACTATCCTTCAGAAATTCTAGCTCAAGCTTTGGTGCAGCGAATGAGCGACAGTGAGCTTTTGGCTCAAATCTTTATGTTCGGTTGGGCTGGACAAGAACCTTCGGCTCTCTTGAACCAGTGGGTGCTAGATCGGGGACTGGGAAGCGTAAAGGTTTTTGGCTGGAATACAGATGACATTAATCTGGTGGCAAAATCCATCACCGCCCTGCAGGAAAAGGCTCAGAGCCGGCCCTTTCAAATTCCCCTTTATGTAGCCACCGACCAAGAAGGGGGATGGATTCGTCACGTAAAGGGAGAAACAAGCGAAACTCCCGGTAACTTGGCCATTGGGGCTGGTGGTTACCCTGTAGATGCCTGGTATAGTGGTTTTTATATTGCAAGAGAATTGCGGGCCTTGGGAATTAACATGAACTTTGCTCCCACGGTGGACTTGTACACCAACCATGATTCTTCTGTTATTGGGCCTCGTTCCTTTAGTGAAGATGCCCAGCATACTGGTGTGTTGGGAGCAGCCTTTTCTGCTGGCTCCCTTGCTGCTGGGGTCATCCCCACCGCAAAGCATTATCCTGGTCATGGTGATACTGGAGATGATTCCCATGGTCGTCTCCCAGTTATTAATATTGATCGTGACACCTTGATGAATCGTGAGTTGATTCCCTTCAAATATTTAATCGAAGAAAAAATCCCTGCTGTTATGTCTGGACACTTGAGTTTTCCCCAGATTGTAGAGAATGGGGAGCCAGCCTCCTTGTCAAAAACCTTCTTAACAGGGATTTTACGTGAAGAGCTTGGCTACCAAGGCCTGATTATTACAGACGATATGATGATGAACGGTGCCACAAACTGGGCGGGAACTCTTTCTTCTGCCTTTCGTCAGGCCATAGAAGCTGGCAACGACATTATCATTTCCTCCACCACAGCCCAGCTAAACGAAGCCTTGTGGACTTCTAACCTTAGGCTTATGTCCACATCACCAGAGTTTAAAACTCGGGTAATGGATGCTGCTCATCGGGTGATTTTATCCAAGCTGGAATATTTTAAAGGCGAAAATCCCGTTCCCCTGTACCCAAAGGTAGAAGAAATTAGCCAGCACATTCCCGATCCAGAAGCTGCAGAGTTTTTTCTTGCTCAGGCTTGTCGTTCCATTACCTTGTACAAGGGAGATTTGTTCCCTCTGTCTGCTGATGCTCCAGAGGCTACTAGCAAGGGAATTTTATTGGTGGGACAAAGCCAATTTCCAGAGTTTTTTCAAGAAGGTAAGCGTCGTTATCCAGAAGCAGACACCATGAAATTCAACTACAACATGGGTCCCAACGAACGAGCTTGGATGTCTAATAACCTAGTGTCTCTTGCTTCCAACTATTCCACTGTGATTATTTGTGTTGCTGATGCTGCCAGTGCCCGTGTGGCAGAAAGCTTGAAAAATCATGGAGTTTCTGTGGTGGTAATTTCTGTTTTGGCTCCCGTACCTGCCATGGATTTGGCACAGTGGGCAGATACGGTGCTTATGGCCTACAGTTATTCTCCCTATTCCTTCAACGCTGTTTTTGGCGCCTTAGCAGGAGAATTTACTGTGCGGGGCATCTTTCCTTTGGCGGAATAGCTATGGTTTCTTTGTGTCGTATTCAGCAGATTTCTCTAGATAGTGTCAAAGCCTTTGTTTTTAGCCACGAGATTTATGGTATTCAGCTGGCAGAACGGCTGGAGCAATATATTGCATTTCTGAAGACTGATAGGGCTGATGGTGGTATCATCGAGGCAAAAGCTGCCCATGCCAAAGGCTTTGCAGGTGATTTTTTGTGCTTGCTGGAGGATACTACCCTGTGGGGAGTAGTATTTGTTTCAACGGCAGGGTTGGTTTTATCCTGTATTCCCCAAAGCTTACCTGAAAATATTTTTAAGGAAGCTGTTCCTGTTATTGGACAGTGGTTTTTGGGCAAAAAAGTATATTGTGTTAGTGGCTGGTCTCGTGGAGTGCAACTGATTCGAGAATCTCTTCGTTTATGTGCCTCTAGTGGAAAAGATGATTTTAATCGTCAGGTGATGGAGCATCGTCGCTACAACTTTATGTGCTATGATAATCGTCGCTGTAAAAGAGAGCTGATTCCCCAATTTCCTGTAAATCGCTGCAGTTCGGCTGATTTGGATGGACTGTATCATCTGCAAAGTGCTTACGACACGGTGGAGGTGCTTCCAAAAAATTACCCTTTTAGGCCAGAAACCTGCCGAGCCAATCTTCAGCGGATTTTGGAATTAGGTAATGTGGTGGCAATTCCTGATGATGCAGGGAATCAAAGGTTTATAGCAAAGGCAAATTATTCTGCTGTATCTTGGCGTTTTGCCCTAATTGGTGGTGTGTTCACGGTGGAACAGCATCGAAAAAAGGGCTGTGCAGGCCGTTTGGTACAATGGATGGGAGATGAAGCTGCCAAAAGTCAGCGACAGGCGGTGCTTTTTGTGCGTGAAGAGAATCTTGCTGCCCGCCATGCCTACGAAAACGCTGGATATTTTTTCTCTGGTAACTACGAAATAGTATATTACTAATCACTGATTGATGGAGAAGTGGGAAAAAAATCGATTTTCCCCTCCTTATATAAAAACTTTAGTAAAAGTAAATATCTTGAAGTAAAGCTTATTTTTCTATATACTGGAGAAATGACTTCAAATATGATTAGTATCATTATCGCCTTCGTTTTGTACCTTTCCATGATGATTGTAATTGGAATGCGGTATATGAAAAAAAACGAAACTTCTAGCGACTTTTTTTTGGGGGGCCGTCAGGTTGGTCCTTGGATGACTGCTTTAAGTGCTGAAGCTTCTGATATGTCTGGTTGGCTCTTGATGGGTTTACCTGGTTTGGCTTATTTAGGCGGCATGAAGGAAGCTTTTTGGACAGCTTTAGGACTTGTTATTGGAACATACTTGAACTGGCTTATTGTAGCCAAGCCTTTAAGAAAATGTACCATTGCCTTTGGTGATTCCGTGACCATGCCAGAGTTCTTTACCCATCGGTTTAAGGACAAGAGCCGCCTGCTTTCCACCATTTCTGTTGTTTTAATTATCTTTTTCTTTACCATTTACACAGCATCTGGATTTGTGGCCTGTGCCAAGCTCTTTAACTCAGTGTTTGGAATGGATTACCACCTGGGATTGATTATTGGTGTTGTAGTTATTTTGGTGTACACCATCTTGGGTGGATACTTGGCAGTTTGTGCTACAGACTTTATTCAAGGAACCCTCATGTTCATTGCCCTGATTATTGCTGGTTTAATTATGATGGTTACCTTGGGGGGGCCTACTGAGGCTCTTGCAAAGGTGGGCGAGTTTAGTCAGCGTGCAATCAGCGGTGAATTTGGTGCTGAAATGCAGGCTAAGTTTGCTGCAAATCAGCATTACGGCATTGTACCTATTATTTCCGCCTTGGCCTGGGGATTAGGATATTTTGGTATGCCTCATATTTTGGTTCGGTTTATGGGAATCCGCTCCAACAAGGACGTAGCCCTTTCTCGTCGTATTGCTACTGTATGGGTTGTAATCGCCTTTATTGGAGCCTTGTTGGTAGGTGCTTTGGGAACTGTTTATCATCTTCCTGGAATCCTTACTCCCTCTGCTGCTGAGACCATCTTCAGTGTTTCCATCCAGAATATGTTCCCCGCCTTTATTGCAGGTATCTTCCTTTGTGCAATTTTGGCTGCAGCCATGAGTACTGCTGACTCCCAGCTTTTGGTAGCATCTTCTGCCTTTAGTCACGACATTTACAAGGGACTGATTAAAAAGAATGCTTCTGCAAAGGAAATCTTGAACGTAAGTCGTGTTGCTGTTGTGCTTATTTCCGTTATTGCCTTTATTATGGCTTGGGATGAAAACAGCTCCATCTTTGGTTTGGTAAGCTATGCTTGGGCTGGATTTGGTGCCACCTTTGGTCCACTGGTTCTGTTAGCCCTGTTCTGGAGGGGAGCTACAGCCAAGGGTGCCATTACAGGTCTGATTGTTGGTGGTGTAACCGTTGTGGTATGGCACAATTTGCAGGGTGGAATCTTTGCTGTTTACGAGATTTTGCCTGCCTTTATCCTGTGCTTGGTTTCTGCTGTGGTAGTAAGCTTGCTGGACAAGAATAAGGATCCAGAAATGCTTGCTGAATTCGATGCCTTCCGCAAGATGGAAGATTAATGCTTACAAAAAGGAGCTTGGAAACGAGCTCCTTTTTTTTATTCCCTGTATTTAGTTCAGTGTATTAAAAATTAGTTCAGTGATTTACACCGAAGAAATAAAAAGGCTGGACAAGTAAAAACTCGTCCAGCCTTTTCGTTAAGGTTTTACGTTAAATCTTAGAACACCAGCTTTTCCAGCTTCCAGATGTCACGAACATAGTCCTCGATGGTTCTGTCGGAACTGAACTTACCAGAACGTGCAATGTTCAAGATAGCCTTTCGTGCCCAAGCATTGCGATCCTGATATTCTTCGGCAATCTTTTCCTGAGCTGCAACGTAGGCGTCAAAGTCAGCAAGAACATAATATACGTCGGGGCGCTGTCCTTCTACACCGTAAATCAAGGAATCGTAAATCTCCTTGAACAGCTGGCAGGTAGGATCATAGGTACCGTCAATCAACTGGTTCATAACCTTTGCCAACTGGGGATTTCTCTCCAGATATTTCTGAGGATTGTAGCTATGCTCATGTTCAATCTTCAAAATCTCGTCAGAGGTGAGACCAAAGATAAAGGCATTTTCTGCACCAGCTTCCTCTACAATCTCGATATTGGCACCGTCCATGGTTCCCAGAGTCAAGGCTCCGTTCATCATAAACTTCATGTTACTTGTTCCAGAGGCTTCCTTACCAGCGGTGGAAATCTGCTCAGAAACGTCAGATGCAGGGAAGAGCTTTTCTGCCACGCTTACACGATAGTTTTCTACGAAGACAACACGAAGCTTACCCTTTACACGACGATCATTGTTGATTCGCTCTGCCACTGTGTTAATAAGCTTGATGATGGTCTTTGCACGGCGGTAGCCAGAAGCTGCCTTTGCTCCAAAAATGTAGGTTCGGGCAGGAGGATTAAAGTTTGGATCCTCCAAAATGCGATTGTACAGATACATGATATGGAGCACGTTCAAAAGCTGTCGCTTATACTCGTGGAGTCGCTTAATCTGCATATCAAAGATAGAATCTGGATCCAGGAACTCGTTCTGGGTTACCTTTAGGTAGTGAGCCAGCTTCTGCTTGCCTGCTCGCTTGATATCCAAGAATTTCTGCTGAGATACAGGATCATCAGCAAAGGCTTCCAATTTTCTCAGCTGAGACAGATCCTTTTCCCAACCATGACCAATGCGCTCGGTAATGAAGTTTGCCAAGGCGGGGTTTGCACTTAAAAGCCAACGTCGCTGGGTAACACCATTTGTCTTGTTGTTGAATTTTTCTGGATAGAATTCAGCCCAGTCTCTAAGCTCGTGAGCTTTAAGGATTTCAGTGTGGAGGGCAGCAACACCGTTTACACTGAAGGAACCGTGGATAGCAAGCCATGCCATTCGTACCATTCCGTGGCCGATGATGGACATACGATCATGCTTTTCGTAATCTCCAGGATATCGCTCTCTCAAGCTAATGAGGAAGCGACGGTTGATTTCTTCCACAATCTGATAGATACGGGGAAGCAAGCCCTGGAAGATTTCGATGGGCCATTTTTCCAATGCTTCTGCCAAGATGGTGTGGTTGGTGTAGGCAAGGTCTTGATTACAACATCCCATGCATCTTCCCAGCTAAGACCATAATTATCCATCAGGATACGCATCAACTCAGGAATAGCAACTACAGGGTGGGTATCGTTCAACTGAATGGCATGAAGCTCTGCAAACTGAGAGAATTCAGGACCATAGGTATTTACGTAATTTCTTACCAAGTCCTGCAAGCTGGCAGAGGTAAAGAAGTATTGCTGCTTTAATCGCAGTGCCTTTCCGCTGGGGCCTGAGTCGTTGGGATACAGTACACGAGAAATATTTTCGGCACTAGTTTGTCGTTCTACGGCACGGCTATATTCCATGTTGTTAAACAGCTGCAAGTCAAATCCGTTGGGAG
>JAXJGY010000018.1:0-13302 GCA_036300185.1 Treponema sp.
AAGAAATTTTTGAAAAAGACATGGAAAATAGTCGTCAGGCAAGCTCCCAGTGGTTTCGAGCAAAGCCCCTCATCCGTCGCACACTTTGGCCCTTTTTCAAGTTGTTTTCCCCCTTGATGTAGGTTCGCTATGAAAAGTCTTCCTGCAACGGATTTGGACATAAAAAAAGAGCTGCAATAAAGCAGCCCTTCTTCCATTTAATCAGCATGTAAACCATTCCTTTCAATTTGGTAACTAAAAGTTACCCATTGGCAAGGACATAACAAAAAATTATACCTTCTTTGTTACGTAACCACTTCTCAAGCAGCGGGTGCACATCTTGATGGTCATGGTGGTTCCACCGATCTCAGTCTTTACCTCAACAAGGTTTGGTTTCCAAATACGGCGTGTATGATTATATGACTTACTCACTTTATTACCGCTCAGAGAACCCTTTCCGCAAATCTCGCATCTTCTGGACATAATAAACCTGCCTATAAAATATCTGAAGCAACATAGTAACAAAAAAAGGCGATAATGTCAAATCATTACCGCCTTTCAAACCATATTTCCTTACTTTATTTTGCAGCAAATACTAACAATGTAGTTCCATCCTTACCAATCAGCTGTAGCTCATCTCCGGACCATACATAATTAGCAGTCTTATTCAAGAGATTGGTATATACCTGCTCAAGAACAGCAGCCTCACCAGAGGGAGCAGCCATGCGGGTAGTACCAATATCCTGGAAGGAAATTGCTCTCAGGGTATAGTCTACAGTATAATCACCTACAATGAAATTGCTTCCAGAGAAACCACTAATGTCCATCTTGTTGCCAAAGCTCAAATCAGGAACATTCTTAGACTGGTCTACAGAACGAACACCAGTTCCGTCAAAGTAGGCAACCAGTTTCCAATGACTTCCATCAAACTTAAACTTGCTGAACAACAGGGCTGTTTCTCCACTGGACTTGGCAATTTCCATTCCCTGTCCATCGGCTGAAATGTCAAACATATCAGCATCAGTTAAGGTTTCAAGATACAATCGCTCAAAATCCTCCAAGGGAGAAGGTCCTGCCATCTGAGTTAACCAGAAAGGTCCTCCTGAATACAATGTACCGTCAATGGTAACAGGTCCACCGTAGTTATTTACGCCAGCAACACCGGCAACATCATAGCTATAGGAACCAATTTCAGGAACAGTGGCTGAAAAAGTAACAGTCACGCCTTGAGGAATCGCCAGCTCCGATCCATTACGCAGGACAGAAGTCAATCTCCAATCTCCTGCAATACCCGCATCATCAGTGGCAACAGTTCCCTTAGATGAAGCACAACCTGTCAACATCATACCTCCTGCCAACAAAACTACTACAAAACAAAAAATACAACTTCGAAACTTACTCATACGTCTAACTCCTGTAAAAGTTTACCATGGTTTCCTACCTCTTAGTATACGTGATAAAATGAAGACATGCAACTGTACAGTTGCCATATAACAGGTATTTATGGTATCATGACGGGAGTTTTTTTAAATGAGGTTGTACTATGGATTCACATGAAATCACCATGGAAAAGATTGTAAGCCTTTGCAAGCGCCGAGGCTTTGTATTTCAATCATCTGAGATTTACGGCGGACAGGCTGGGGCCTGGGATTACGGCCCAATCGGTATTGAGCTAAAGAAAAACATACAAAATGCTTGGTGGAAGGAAATGACCCAGCTCCACGACAATATTGTAGGGCTTGATGCTGCTATCCTGATGCATCCCCGTGTTTGGGAAGCTTCTGGACACGTAGCCAACTTCTCCGATCCCTTGGTAGACTGTAAGCAGTGTAAGATGCGCTACCGTGCCGACACTATGGATCAGGATGCCCTTGCTGCAAAGAAGTGTCCCAGCTGTGGTGGAGAGCTTACCGAGCCTCGTGCCTTCAACCTCATGTTTAAGACCCACATTGGGCCTGCTGAGGATACTGCTAGCATTGTATACCTGCGTCCAGAAACAGCCCAGGGTATTTATGTAAACTACAAGAACATTATCCAGTCCAACCGTATGAAGGTTCCCTTCGGAATCGCTCAGGTAGGAAAGGCTTTCCGTAACGAGATTGTTACCAAGAACTTTATCTTCCGTACCTGTGAATTTGAGCAGATGGAAATGCAGTTCTTTGTAAAGCCCGGTGAAGACGACAAGTGGTTCCAGTACTGGAGAGAGCAGCGCTGGAGCTTCTATAAAAAGTACGGTATCCGCATGGAAAAACTACGCTGGTATCATCACGAAAAACTGGCCCACTACGCCAAGGATGCCTACGACATTGAATACGAATTCCCCATGGGCTTCCAGGAACTAGAAGGTATTCACAATAGAACTGACTTTGACTTGACCCAGCATACTGAATATGCTGGAAAGGACTTGCAGTACATCGACCAGGACAATGGTGCAGAACGATATATTCCTTACATTATCGAAACCTCTGCTGGTCTTACCCGCAATCTGTTGATGTTCCTGTGCGATGCCTACGAGGAGCAGAACGTAGCAAAAGAAGGTGAACCAGAGGATTACAGAACTGTTCTCCACTTCCACCCCAAAATTGCTCCTATTACCGTTGCAGTGCTTCCCTTGATGAAGAAGGATGGTTTGGCTGAGCTGGCAAAGGAAATCCAGAACGAATTGAAGGAAGACTTTGTAACTGACTACGACCAGTCTGGAACCATCGGAAAGCGCTACCGCCGCCAAGATGAGGTAGGAACACCCTTCTGTATCACTGTTGACCACGATACAAAGGAAGATGGTACTGTAACCATCCGTTTCCGCGACTCTATGGAACAGGTTCGTGTACCTCGCAGTGAACTGGCTCAGCGTCTCCGTGATGAAATCAAAAACTATCAGCTTCCTGCTCGGGAGCCTCGGTCCTAATCTATGGAATACGTGGTTCTCGGACGAGCCAACCTATTGATAAGCCGTATTGCCTTTGGTGCCTACGGCTTACAATATGTTGAAAGCGATGAAGCTGCTGCAGAACTAGTTACTATGGCCTATCAGGGTGGTATCAATTTCTTTGATACTGCCCGCCATAAACCCTTAAGTGAAAGTCGCTTAGGGAGGGCTGTTCAGTCAATTCAACGCCAACATATTATTCTTGCCACCAAGTCCACCGCAACAGATGGTGCAACACTTCAGGCTGATATAGAAGCAAGTCTCGATGCCATGCATTGCGACTACATTGATTTATACCAAATTGAAAATGATACCTTTGTGCCCACAGAAAAAAGTCCTGACAGCTTGTACAAGGTATTAAAAAAGTATCAAGAAAAGGGGAAAATCAAACACATTGGATTTGTTACAGAATCTCCAGAATTAGCTCAAAGTGCAGTGGACTGTGACTTATACGAAACCATACAGCTTCCTTTGAACATTTTATCACCAGAATTGAATATTGAAATTGCAAAAAACTGTGAACAAAGAGATATAGGCTTTATTGCCATGCAACCTCTCTGCGGGGGTGTATTCCGAAATATTCCCCTTGCCTATGGCTTTTTACGACAATATGAAAATGTTATTCCGTTGTGGGGAACACGGCTACCAGAGGAGCTTCAGCAGATTTTATACTTTGAAAGCCATCCTCCAGTGGTTGACGAAAAATTCCAAGAAGAAGCCCAGCATACCCGTATGCTGTTCTCCTAAAATATCCATTACAGTGTTTTAGCAACCTCTACAATATCAGCCTGCTCCTGCTTGTTTAACACTCGTACAATTCGCAAGTCTGAGTCATTCGTTTTGATGGTAACAAGGTTTCCATTCTCATCCCGCTCGCTAACAAGCTGCACAATGGGACACTTTGGATTTTCTGGGTTTACATCAGAGACACGACCAATCTTTCCATTAGCCAAGAACACGTAAGAACCAACAGGAAAAAGAGAAAGGCTATACAACAGGGCCTTAATAACAAGCTCATCGTACTGCTTTGTTTGGTTTTTTAACAACTCTACCATGGCCTCAAAGGAACTTGCTGCCTCCTTATAGGTTCTGTGGGCAGTAATTGCTTCAAAGGAACAGACAACAGCAATAATCTTTGCGTACAAGGAGATTTTATCACGACTAATGTGACGAGGATAGCCTGTTCCGTCTTCCTTTTCATGATGCTCCAAAACAGCAAGACAAATACCCAATGGAACATTCATCTCTTTGAGAATGGTATATGAAATAATAGGATGAGTATTCAGTAGGTTTTTCTCTACAGGAGAAAGGGGCCGATGAGACAGATATAACTGACTTGGAAGACGAATCATTCCAATTTCATGGAGGATACAAGCTGTTGCCAACTCAGTCATTTTGGGAACAGTCATGTGTAGCTGCAACCCCACTGTAATAGCCAAAACGGCAGAACGAAGGGAATGAGCTATCAAGAAATTTTTGGGCTCCTGATCACAATTAGGATGTATCTGTAAAACATAACGGCGATTTGCTTTTACAAAAATACAGAGTTCTTTGGCTTTTTGGGACAAAAGCTCTAAATCAATGGTTTTATGAGTTGCATACCGAGTATAAACATTGAAGATAAAGTTCCAGAATTCATTGTAAACATTCTGAACAACAGTCAGCCTATTGGTTTCATCAGAAATATGAGAAAAATCATAACGAGTTTCAATGTCTGAATTTTCTGTTGAAGATTTTTTTTCAGCTACAGCCACCAATTCCTTTATACCCATGTCTTCTATGGAAACATCTTCAGTAGGAGTAGCTAAAACTGGTGCTACCTTTGTTTGAGTGAAGGCGACATTCTTTTGATTCTCTCTGAGAGCTTGGTCAGATACAGAAAAATTTCCGTTGGAATAGACATCGGTAAACTGCCAATCCTTTAAGGCTTGAATCATCCCCTTAGAAAGGGCACTTCCACGACTTAGGAGAAGAAAAGTATTATCTAGAAACAAGTCATCAGTAAAGCGGTTATTTTCTTTGAGTTCAAAAACTTTAAATGAATTCATGCCTTCTCCCTTGAAAAAAAACTCCTTTCTATTGTATCGGAAAGAAGATATAAAATCTATATCGATAAGCATAAAAAATGGCTTGCGGTACAATACCACAAGCCAAATCAAGACAAAATACAGTAGACTAACGCTTACGGCGTCTGGATGTCGATACCGCCGTACAGCCCTCCCACCGTACATAAATAATATCGGAGAGGAAATTTTTAACTTTAGAAAAACTTGAAACTCTTTGGAAAAAATTATTAAAATGCTTTCATGAATATTCAAGAAGAAAAAGCCATTGTACGAAAGCAGATGAAAGAAATTCTTGCTAAATTCCGCCAAACAGATTCTACACAGGAAGAATTGCAAGCCTGTAAGCTTCTAACAGATTCTCTTTACTATAAAAATTCGAGCTTTATTCTTACCTATGCTGCACTACCAGGAGAATTTTCCCTAGATGAGTTTATTCAACAAGCACTGAAATCTGAAAAAACAGTTTATTTACCCAAATCATTTCCTCAAGATTGCTCCATGGAATTTTATGCTCTCAAAAATCACCTCCCCTACAGCCAACAATTAATGTATGGGAGCTACGGCATTCGAGAGCCCCTTTCCAATCAAGAAAAATACGAAGGTTCTCCTGAAACCTTAATTCTCATTCCAGGAATAGCCTTTACAAGAACAGGACAACGACTCGGACGGGGAAAGGGGTTTTATGACAGATTTTTAAGTAGACTTTCTACACAGAACTGTACCCTTATGGGAGTTTGTTATCAATGGCAAATTCTAGAACAGCTTCCCACAGAGGAAACAGATATACCGATAGATTGTATCTTAACACCAGAAGAACTTATAAATTGCACAAAATAACTTTCATCTAAAAAAAATTATTTTTTCCCGTAATTCACTTGACATTTTTTTTTGATTGCTATATTATCGTTCATACGTTCAGCAATGAACAATGCTCCCTTAGCTCAGTTGGTAGAGCAACGGACTGTTAATCCGTTTGTCGCTGGTTCAAGCCCAGCAGGGGGCGCTTAGGCAACCTTAAAAGGTTGCCTTTTTTTTTATCCTGATGGCTTTCCTTCCTTAACAAAATCATTTTGTAAAACAATACCTCGATTGTAAAAAAAAACTGAGGGTGCTATACTCCAGCTGTTATGGAAAAGAAAGACTACAAGATTTCAGATTTGGTGGAGCTTTTTTTCGTTTTCTTCAAAATTGGAGCCGTTACCTTTGGTGGTGGATATGCAATGCTTCCTATGTTGGAGAGAGAGTTAGCAGAAAAAAGGAATTGGACCACTAAAGAAACAATGCTTGATTATTATGCTATTGGCCAGTCTACTCCTGGCATCATAGCAGTAAACGTGGCCACCTTCATCGGATTTAACAAGGCAGGTCTCCTGGGAGCCATTGTTGCCACCGCAGGAATTGTTACCCCTTCTATTATCATTATAAGCTTGATTGCAGGCTGTATCAGTAATTTTTCCCAGATTCAGTGGGTACAAAAGGCTTTGGCAGGAATTAATGTGGCAGTGGCTGCACTTTTGACCAAGTCAGTGTGGGATTTTAGCAAGAAAGCAGTGAAAAATATTTGGGGACTTCTCATCCTTTTGGCAGCCTTTGCTTCCATGTACTTTTTTGGCGTAGAATCCATTGTCGTAATCCTAGTGAGTGCCACCTTGGGAATTTGCTTTTCCTTTTTGTCTGCAAAGAAAGAAACCCAGAAAAATACGGAGGAAGAAGCATGACCTTGTTGCAATTAATGTTCACCTTTTTTTACGTGGGACTTTTCACTATTGGTGGAGGCTTGGTGGCCATTACCCTGATGTATGGCCCTATTGTGGAAGGGAGACTCATTTCCTCTGAACAATTTTACAACATGGTAGCCATATCTGAATCCACTCCTGGCCCCATTGGCATAAACATGGCCACCTACATTGGCTATGAGCTTTACGGTGTGGCTGGTGGCATTGCAACAACAGCTGCTACGGTGCTTCCATCTCTCATCATTATTACTATCATTGCAAAATATTTTAATCGGTTTCAAGATAAGCCCTTGGTTAAGGCTGCCTTTACAAGCTTACGTCCTGCCACCAGCGGCATGGTTTTAGTAGCAACGGTACAGGTTTTTGTCATTGCCATTCTAAACATTCCTGCATTCCAGGAAACAGGCTCTTTAAGCCAGCTGATAGCCCTACCACAGGCAATTTTTTACCTGGTGGCCTGTATCCTCTTATTCAAGACAAAGCTCAGTCCTATCCTTCTGGTGGTGGCCGGAGCAATTTTTGGAGTGCTGGTACTATAATTTATAAAAAAATAAACCTGCACTTTTCCCAAAATCTAAGAGAAGGTGCAGGTTCAACTTCTACCCCAATTTACAAGCTATTTTTTTAGCAGCTCAGAGGCAGTGGTGACGACTCCTGCCAAGCCCTGTAGATCGGAAGGAATAATAATCTTGGTGGATTGTCCGTCTGCAACCTTTTCCAGTGCTTCCAAGCTGCGGAGACGAATAAGCCCGTCGTCAGGCTGAACAGCCTTGATTCGAGCTAAACCTTCTGCAGTGGCAGTTTGCAGGGCCAAAATAGCTTCTGCCTCACCTTCAGCCTTACGAATGGCAGCCTCTTTTTCTGCCTCTGCTTCAAGAATCATAGCAGCTTTCTTACCTTCTGCCACCAGAATTGCAGACTGCTTCTGTCCCTCTGCAATCAAGATTGATTCACGTCTCTCTCGTTCAGCCCGCATCTGCTTTTCCATAGCTTCCTGGATAGTTTCTGGTGGAATGATATTCTTCACCTCCACTCGGTTCACCTTGATTCCCCAGGGATCTGTAGCTTCATCCAGAATGCTTCTCATGCGAGTATTAATAACATCACGGCTGGTAAGGGTTCCGTCCAGCTCCAGCTCACCGATTATGTTACGTAAGGTGGTAGCAGAAAGGTTTTCTATGGCGTTCATGGGATTTTCCACGCCATAGGTATAGAGCTTGGGATCTGTAATCTGGAAATAGATAACGGTATCAATCATCATGGTAACATTATCCTTGGTGATTACTGGCTGAGGCTGAAAATCCAACACCCGTTCCTTTAAGGAAACCTTATTAACAATGCGGTCAATAAGGGGAACCTTTACGTGAATTCCTACGCCCCAGGTGGTAAGATAGCCACCAAGCCGCTCAATGATAAAGGCCTGGGACTGGGGAACGATTCTGATATTCTTGATGATAATCGCCAGCAAGAACACAATCAAGGCAATAATAATGGGTAAAAACATATATAACCTCCTATAAATTATACTATTACTCTGTGGATGCTACCACTTGATCTTCTTCTAAAACACCCCTTCCCACCACTACAGTCACACCTTCTATCCGTTCTACAATACAGGTTTCATCTTTGGCTATTGGTTTTCCATCAATTGATTGTGCAGACCATTCTATGCCACGAATCTTGACCAAGCCCTTTTCAAATTCTGTTATCTTCTTGATAACTAGGGCCTTTTCTCCAATGAGAGAATCTGTATTTGTTTTTTCACGGCCCACCTTTAGCTTTTTTACCGCAATAGGTCTAGTAAAAATCAGCAAAACAGAAGAAATTATCAGGAACAAGAGAATCTGCCAAAGAAAGGGAATCGGAAGAGGCGACAAAAACAACATAACAAGGGCTCCCAAGGCAAACCAAATTGTTGTTAATCCAAAGGTTGCCACCTCTATTACAGTAAACAGAATCATGAGAAAGAGCCAAAACCAAGGCAAATATTCTAATAATAAACCCATGAAATAATTATAAGACTATATGCTGTTTTTGTCAGCAAAAAAATAAATACTTGCAAAAGTAGAAATTTCGATATATTATAGAAAAACATATTTTTTTGAGAGGAGCTAATAATGAAGAAAATAGTTTTATTGACAATGTCAATGGCTTTGCTTTTTGCATCCTGTTCTAGCTCTCCTGAGGCAGAACCACAGCAGGAAACCGTGAACCAAGCTGTTGCAGAGGAAGCACAGCAGGTGAAAGAGGCTGTAACAAAGGTTGTTGAGGAAACAATTCCTGAGGAGAAGGAAAAGGTTGAAGAGGTACTAGAAGAGATATTCCCCAATCGTAGCAAGAATCTAGTTCTTGAAGGTGCACAGGAATACAAGGTTAAGTATGGTGATACTCTTTCTAAGCTTGCAAAGAAGTTTTATGGACAGGATAAGGGTTATTATTTTCCCATTATCATGTTAGCTTCAGAGGATACCATTCAGGATCCCGACACAATTGAACCAGGCATGGTGCTTACAATTCCTGACTTAAACAAAAATCTGAAGGAAAAATCAGTTCACTCTAATTTGAAGAGTTTCTTTACAGAGATCGCTGATGTGTACAAAAACAAAAGAACAGCTTCTGCTTCTACCATCCGCAGAGAATTGCTGAATATTGCTCAATCCTTCTAAATAAACTGTAGCGAGATACTGCCACTGGTGAAAATAATTCACTGGTGGCTTTTTTTTAAAATAATGGAGATTTGTAGCCATCTTGACCCAAAAGCAATACTGTCGTATATTTAAGTGTTATGTCAGAATCAAAAGATAAAACAAAGAATGGTGGCTTTTTTCAAAGGCTTTTAGATGGATTTTTCAAAAACAGTGATCCTGAGCTGGAAAAAAAGCGTATAATGAAGCTCATTGGAAAGGAACTTTCAAAGACAAAGTACAAGTTCTATAAATACAATACTGATGAGGTACTTCCAGCCTTTGCAAAAACCTTCTTTACCATCTACAAGACAGTATCACCAGGAAGAATGTATTTTCAGGCCAACATGAACCCCAAGCTATATCAGCGAATGGTTATTACCGCCATGATGACAGATAAACATCTTGATCTTGTTGACCAGCTTTCTGAGGAAAATATTCTTTCCGAGGCAAAAAACGTTTCTTTAAATCAGTTGAAAATCCAGATTAAAGAAAAAAGCGAGACTCTGTTCACCTATTTTGATGCTAACATGATTAATCGTATTGACACACTGTATTCTCAGCTTATGCTTTTTAAGTCCTTCTGTGAATACGATTATTTTTTCATGCTAAAGAAGTTTGACTCAGCCCTGCGGGAAAATGATTTTTCCATCACACCTCAGTTTGAAGCCATTACAGGACGCTATATTGTAGACGACCTGCAGGATTTTCTATCCATTGCATATAGTATTGCCCAGTATGACAACTGGAACGATTTATTCACTCTGCTGAAAAAAATCAAGGATGTAGAGCCTATAACAAAGGGAACTTGGAGCAGACTGGTTAACAGAATGCAGGATATGCAGAATAGTCGTGTCTTTGAGATGATGATTCAGCTGATTCAGCAGAATCCCGGCTATTCCACAAAGCCAGGAAAGGGCATTGAGCATATTACTGAAAAATACATTGATTCTATCCGTCAAGAGGCAGAAAAAACCCTGTCTCGTATTCAAATCGAACAAAAATCCTCTAAGATTGATTCCTTGGTAAATTCCATCTTTGGAACTACTACTATTGTTCGTATGAAAAACTACACCGAGGAGCAAAGTGCCGTATTTGAACGACGGAATATCGGTTCCTTCAGCTATCAGCAGCCCATGAACTACATGAAGGCCTTTCTTTTGGACTACATAAAGAAGGATGTTCGAGAATTAGCTGACTTGGTTTTAGTACGTGGAAAGTGGTCTACCTCTGGTCTTTCTACCCCCATGTCCGAGGCATACCACCAGATACTGGAGCTATCCAACAAGATTATAGAGTTTGATGAAACCTTGGCAGATGGTAGTGTCATTAACGGTAAGCTTAAAACCCTTTTGACCCGCTGTGAGCGAGACAAAGAAGCAATGAATATTATCCGGACTATTTTGAAGGATACAAACAGTGCTGCTCGTGATATTCTTGTGTCAGGAACACAGGAGATTATTACCTTTGCCCGAAACCTTAAATCTGTATTGGAGGATTATGCAAAGCCCCATCCTGAGCTTGTTATCAACTGGAAGGAGCTGGAGCATTTTGCAGACTACAATATAAAAAATCAAGCAGTGGCCATATACAAAAAGCTTCATCTTTTTGTAACTTTGATGCAAAGCCTTTTGGCCAACAAAGAAATCTAAAGCAACCTACCCCAGAGTTTTTCTGGGGTATTTTTTTATGCAAAAAATTTTCTAACGATATACAAACATTTTTCAATGACTAGGACAAAAAAAAGCGAGGCACTCATGAGTACCTCGCTTTTAAACAGTATCAAGCTTTATAATTAGAAAGCCTTTACAACTTCACCATTAGGATAGCGGCTGGCAATAAAGTCAAGGATTTCCTGACTCTGAAGGGCCTTTACCAAGGCTACAATACGAGCTTCAGCCTGATTTCCATCCTTTACAGCAATAATGTTTACATAGGGGGAATCAGCTCCCTCTACAAACAAGCCGTCTACACTGGCAATAAGACCTGCAGGAATTGCGTAGTTACCATTGATAACAGCTGCATCTACGTCAGCCAAGATACGAGGCATAGTAGCTGCTTCCAGCTCGGTGAACTTAAGGTTCTTGGGGTTTTCTACAATGTTGATGGGGGTAGCAGTGATTCCTGCAGCAGGATCAAGCTTAATCAAACCAGCAGACTGAAGCAAAAGCAATGCACGTCCCTCATTGGTGGGGTCATTGGGAATGGCAACAGTAGCACCATCAGCAAGCTCTGCCAAGGACTTTACCTTCTTGGAATACAAGGCCATGGGCTCAATGTGAATTCCACCAGCGTTTACCAAGTGATAACCACGCTCCTGGTTGAAGGAATCCATGTAGGGCAAATGCTGGAAGAAGTTAGCGTCAATCTGACCACTTTCCAAAGCCTCGTTAGGAGTTACATAATCTGTGAACTCCATTACCTTCAGGGTAATTCCCTGAGCAGCCAAGTCATCTACCACCAGCTTAAGCATTTCAGCATGGGGCTCTGGAGTGGCACCCACAGTCAATACGTTGGCAGACTTGTCCTTGCCACCACCTGCAAAAAGGCTGGCAGCAACCAACAACACAATTAAAACAGAAAAAATCTTCTTCATTTAATTCATCTCCTAAAATATTTCTCTCTAATCCTATTGAATTAGTATGAATTACTATATAATCAAAACTCTCTCATTATGTCAAGCAACAAAGGATTTTTTAGGTTACAAGTCCTTTTTCTATCGCTTTGCCATAAGTCTGGCACTGATTCGGGAGCCAATAAGCTGAATCACCTCTACCATAATCAAAATAATGATAACAGCAGGAATCATTACCATGGGCTGGTTTCGCTGATAACCGTAACGAATGGCCAAATCTCCCAATCCGCCACCACCGATGGCTCCAGACATGGCAGAATAACCAATGAGGTTAATAATGGTAAGAGTAACACCAGATACTAATGAGGGCAAGGCTTCTGGTAACAATACCTTGATAATAATCTGAGAATTGGTGGAACCCATGGCTCGTGCAGCCTGCACTACTCCTGGGTCAACTTCCTTGAGAGCAGTCTCGATGATTCGGGCTACAAAGGGAGCAGCAGCAATGGACAGAGGCACAATGGTGGCTGCAGTTCCAATGCTAGTACCGATAATCAGACGAGACAGAGGAAAAAGCAAAATCATCAAAATCATAAAGGGAAAGGAACGCAGGGCGTTTACAATACGAGTAAGCACCTGATACAAGATGGGTTTGGGCATAATGCCAGTAACAGGATCGGTAACACAGAGCAAGATTCCCAAGGGCAACCCTAGTACAATCGAAAACACTGTAGAAGAAAACACCATCACAAGGGTCTGGAGAGTGGAAGGCCACACCAATGACATAATGGTAGAAAAATTCATACAAACTCCTATTAAAAATCGATTTGAAGGAAAAGTTTAAACCTACAAAGAAAAATCTTAGGCTTAAGCTTCTTCCACAATAACACCCTGCTGCCTAAGGAAGGTCAAGGCAGCTTCCAATTCACTTGGTTCCCCATAAATATCCACCAGCAAGGTACCGATGTCATGGGCTTCTGTACTGGCAGCTCCATCGTGTTTTTGATCACCAGCGGTAATATGCTGAATACCACCAGCTCGAATATTGAACTCCACCTTAAACTGATGGGCCATACGGCTTAAAACAGGTTCTCCTGTAAGCTGATTTATAAATCGCAGGGAATACTTACCACCTTCCTGAGACCAACGCACCAAGCCCTGCTCCTGTTCCTCTGGCATGACACTGAGGTTTGCAAGGAAGTCCTTGGTAACAGCAGACTGAGGATGGGAGAAAATCTGGGAAACAGAGCCCTCCTCCACCACGGCACCTCCGTCAAGCACTGCAACGTAATCGCAGGCATCACGAACAACCTCCATCTGGTGGGTAATCATT
>JAXJGY010000019.1:0-64566 GCA_036300185.1 Treponema sp.
TCCGGGACAATAGCCCATTTCTGTAATCATTTCTAGGTCATAGGTGGTGCGGGTTTTAAGCCGCTGGGCTTCCAAAAGCTTTCCTTCTCGCTCCAGCACCGCCACCCGATCCTCCAGCTCTCCTCTGATTCTGTCTGCTGCTGATTTCAGCATTTCTGGTGGCACAACAAAGTGCTTGGCAGGATAAATCGTGGTTTCATCCAGCTCTTCGATGGTGTCTCCGCTAATGGTGTTGAACCTGCGAATCCGCACAATCTGATCCCAGTCCAGCTCGATTCGGTAGGCCTCGTCAGTTTCCATGTAGGCGGGATATACCTCCAGCACATCTCCACGGATACGAAAACGGCCTCTGTCAAGAACGGCATCGTTTCGCTCATACTGCAAGCCAATAAGCTGGCGAGCAAAGGCGGCGGGATCGAGTTCCTGGCCCTTTTCCAAGTGAATCCGCATTTCCTTGTACAGGTCGGGCATTCCCAAACCGTAAATACAGGACACGGTGGCCACAACGATAACATCCCGCCGCTCCATGAGGCTGTAGGTGGCAGCAAGACGCAGACGGTCAATTTCATCGTTAATTGACGCATCTTTTTCTATATATAAGTCTCTGGCAGGAACGTAGGCCTCTGGCTGGTAGTAGTCATAGTAGGACACAAAGTATTCCACTGCATTGTGGGGAAAAAATGACTTGAACTCACGATACAGCTGGGCAGAAAGGGTTTTGTTGTGGCTGATGATAAGGGTGGGCTTTTGCACCGCCTCAATAATCTTGGCCATGGTAAAGGTTTTTCCACTACCAGTAACACCCTTTAGTGTCTGGTACTTATCTCCCCGCAAAAAGCCCTCTGCCAAACGCTGGATTGCCTGGGGCTGGTCTCCAGAAGGTTCATAGGGTGCCACAACTTGAAACTTTCGCATGCAATTCTCCTATCATAAGGATACCACAGCAAGGAAAGTATTGCAATGTTAGGCAAGAAGGTCGGAAAAAATGTATTTTTTTTGCTGATTTTAGCTCAGAAAAAATGTAGCCACAAAGTTTTATAGCTGTTTACCAATTTTTTTTACCGCCAACTCCAGTTCCAGGTCATGAAGTCCATAATATGCTTTCATCAAAAAGTCCAGAGGTATCATTTCGATGAGTTGTGCACTGGGAATATTATAAAACCACTGGTAATACGCATAAAATTCACCAATCCAATCGGGCATAAAACCATCCATGGCTTTTCCAGACTTTAAGGTATAGTTTTCCGTCTTGCAAAAATAATCCCACAATTCTTTTGCCATCATGGTGTTCACGTAGGCTTGAGACTCATCAATACTTTTGCGGGTCTTACTTTTCATGTAGCTTTGTATAAAATCCTGGGTATCTTTATCTGGGAAAGATTGTGCCACATAATCAAAGAGCTTACCCTGATTTTCCACCACATCATCCAAATACACATCTGAGTATGCATGCATGTTTTATCCCTCAAACAGAGTGCTAAACACCCTAGTTACTTTATTTGCATCAGAATCTACTAAATCCTTCATTTTTTTTTTTTGCAGTTACATCACGATGATTATACCGTGCATTGAATTCACTATACTCAACAAAAAGCAAATCATCCATAATTTTCCCCTTATAAAATGAAAATAGGTGGACTTTTCTTGAAACACCAAGCAGCCCAGTGCGGGCATCCACATAACAATTACTTAAACACCGCGACATCCGCTTTGAACCTTTGTTATGTGTTTTTTTTCTACATCACATACCCACCATTACATCAGCTCATAATACCTTACTGTATTTCATCTTCGTCGCTAGTAGATTGTGTGTAGAAAAGAATATTCGTCCAATATTCCTCATCTAGTTCTCGAAGGTCAAACTCGTCACCGTTTTTTATCTGTTCAAGTGATTTTTCTATTACACTATCAATGCCTAAAAGTTCTTCAACCAGTGCGATATTCTGATTTTGAACAGGTGCATCCTCAATCCAAAAGATTTCCATGCACTCAAGCTGAATATATTTCTGAGCATTCTTTTCATCTCTTAAAAATGAAAGTACTTTATCAGCCTTATTTCTATACTTTTCGGGAAGTCTTGAAAAGTATTCGGAGAGCTTCTGCACACCGCCTGCGTAATCCGCTGTAATCGCTATTTTTTCCTCAGAGTCAAAAACAACCGATTTGCTCGCTATGGGATTTACACTTGCAAGAATACGGTAAATAAGCGGAATATTATATTCGCTTTCCGAAAGCCCTGTAATCTTAATGCCATCCACATCGGAACACCCACTCAATGAATATAAGTAACATCTATTAGCCATAATTTTCTCCATAGAAAAACATAATATCAATAATAAAAATAATTTCTTAAACACAATTCTTCATTTCTGATATTTCCTCTCGTGCACCAGTGGTACATCCACATAACAATTGGTTGTACCGCAGGCAGCTTGACTGCCTGTCGGCTACGAACCTTTGTTATACGTTTATATCGTCATTATTATTTCCATTTTTTAAAAACTGATAATAAGATCGTAAACCATCAATGTGTTCAAATAATTCAGCATTAATTTGTTTTCCCATTGGGTCTAATATAAAATCAATACCTTCCCTTCTTGCCAATTTTGCTGCTGGAACGAAATCACTATCTCCTGCAATCAAGACAATTTGATCAACTTGTTTTTTATAAGCTAAAGATGCTATATCTAAACCAATTTTCATATCCACACCTTTTTGTTTCATGGATATTTGAAAATCATTTTCGGTTACATCTTCAATTTTAATTTCTTTTCTAAATAATCTTTTTACTGTATCTTGTTTTAGAATATAAATGGCTTCTTCTGCAGTTAAAAAACCTAATCGTAATGCAAGCTTTCTTTTCTTTTTTAATTCTTCAAAGAATTTCATGGTCCAGTGATAGGTTGGTTGTTTAGATAAATCTACAGAAGAATCTTTTAGTGGATGAAAAATTTTTTTATCAGAAGGTTCGCAATCATAATAAAAAAATCTATAAAGCTCATTCTGTGCAAAATATTTTTTTCCCTTATCATAAATATAAGAATTTTTATTTTTCAAATGATATATACAATACTTTATTAATTCTTCAGCACGTTCTTCAGGACTTTTTTGTCCGGCATTTCGAAGTGCTAATTTCCTATAATAAGCTCCATCTACTAGAATAGCTGTTTTCATTTTGTTCCTCCCCAAAAAAAAAAGACCTGTAATCTTGGCACAACCTTTTATAGCAAGGAGGCTTTTTCATTACAAGTCTATTAAAACTCAATCAAACGATTGCTTAGTATAAATAATAAATAATAAAAAAAATAAAGTCAAGTTTTCTATACTTTATTTAACTAAAAATCAACCAGCTTAGTGAGCTGTGCGTATAACATAATTTCTCCGTATCTTGCATAAGAACTTTATACAGCAGTTTTTGTCGATATAAAATCTTTATACAATATACTAACTCAATGTTCTATCACAAAACAGAGAAAAAAGGAATGATTTTATAATGATACATAAATACACAGCTCTTAGAGATTGTTCAACACCGAACGAAAAACCCTTTACAAAATAATAGTAATTAGCTCGAATTTCGAGTTTTAAATAAATTTACAAAAAAGGCGTAATCCATTAAAATTTTGTCACCACACAAAAATTAAAAAGGATTACGCCAATGTATAGCCATATTTATAGCATAGTTGAGGATTTTATTAAAGCAAAATGGTTGAACAGGTAACGAAAAACTTAAAAGGAAGTTTTTTCTGTGATGCTGGTTATCTGAAAAACTCCAAGGAACTTGTAGAACAGGCTAACTCTGGCAGATTCATTTATGCGGCCACAGGTCAGAAAAAATGTAATATTTACCTGATTCTAGGTCGGAAAAAATGTTGGGGAAGAAGCAACATGTTTCCCAGTTGTCCCTTCCCCTAGCTTTTATGTGTTGTTTTGGTTCGTATTTGTCCTCTTTAAAAAAATGCCTGTACCAGAAATCTAGTACAGGCAGGAAGTTTAATGGCTGCTTCCAGACAAAAACAGCCATGAACAAGAACTATATTGTATAAATTACAGCTTAATTGCGTAACCTGCAGAAATATTGAAGTTGCGGCGGATACCTACCTCTTTTTCAAAAGTAACTCCAAAAATTTCTCCCTTTGCCTTTACAGGAGTAAAGTCATTTACATAGCTCAAACCAGCAGTAATAGAACCAGGACCAGCGGGAATAGCAACTTCTACACCAGCTACAAGACCAGGAATAAAGCCTGTTACCTTATAGCCATCCACCTTCTTAGAATCTTTTTCACCATCGATTTTAGAGTGGCTAGTTGGAGCTCCAAAAGGAATGGAGAAGTTCATACCGAGCATAGGGGTAATAACAACAGAACTTACAGGAATATCATAAGTTACCAATACAGGAATGTCAAAAGAGTTGTATGAGTTATACCTTGAATTTTTATTATCCTTTGCTTCACCGATAGCATTTCCAAAGGTCATACCAACTTCGAGCTGTACACCTAATGCAGGCAAGAAGGGCATGTTATAACGACCATAAATGGAACCGCCACCATTAACGGCAAATGCAGCCTTCATACCATCAGTCTTTTCATCAACCTGAGATCCCAAGTTCATACCAAAGTTACCCTTTGCACCAAGAGTAAGTCCAATCTCAGCGCAAACCATGCTAATAGAAACGGCAGCTACAGCCACCAATGCAATAATCTTCTTCATTGCAATCTCCTTTCTTCGTTTTGTGCTGGCACTGTATCATTTTTAATTTTTTTTGTAGTGAGTATTTCTACACTTTTTTTTGATGAATTTGACACTATTTTTTAGTGAAATTTATCACCATTTTTTGATGTATACAAACTCTATATTTCACTACTCTAGTATGCTATACTCCATCCTATGGAAAAACTTATTATTATTGATGACCATCCTATGGTACGAGAAGGTATTGCTGGTTGGATACGGGAAAATACCAGTTGGCAGATAGAAAAACGACTTGCTTCTTTTGAAGATGTGCAAGCTTTTTTACAAGATTATACGCCAAACCCAGAAGATACTGTTGTTGCCTTGGTAGATTTGTCCTTCAAAAAATCACATAATTCTCATGAGTTATTTTATGGATACAATATTATTCCCCTACTCAAAGAACATGGCATAAAAAGCATTGTATATTCCAGTCATGAAGCAGGCTCTATTATAGCTCATGCCGTCGGTAACCAAGTGGGAGCCCTAGGCTATGTAAGCAAAAATGCAGATACTAGTGTTTTAAAGCAAGCCCTAGACCCCGTTGCCAAGGGAAAACTCTTTATTCAGCACGATTTAGTTGCTTCTTACGTTGATATAAACTCCATTATGGGGCTTTTAACTCGTCGAGAAAAGGAGCTTATTGCTCATCTTTGCGCCAAACTTTCCAATGAACAAATTGCCCAGGTTATGGGAATATCAGAGCGAAGCCTTGCAAACTACTTTTCTCGAATCTACAGTAAAACGGGAGTGGAAAATCGCTCACAACTAGAAGAATATTTTAAATATTACTAGGTTGGTATTTTCCACACCCATTGCAAAGCTTACGTGTCACTGGCAGTTGGAACAGTAAACTTATTGGGAAAATATTTGTAGAGTACTTTATCTAGTCCCAAGGCTCCAAAATAGCCAATACAAACAGCAAGTGTCTTATCTACAAGATTTACTGGCACTCTGGCAAACCAGGCAGAAAGAAATAAAGGAATTTGTTGCTGTAGCATGAGATAGGTGATTTTTTTTGACTCTATGGGTTCTTGGTATTCAAATAATTTATAGAGAATGTTAAAAATAAAGGCTCCTTCCAAGCTAATCACCATGGTTATGATAAAAATCAGGATAAAAAGGTCAATAAAGAATAATCGATCCTTTTTTCTCTGATAAAGCTGCACAATGGCCACCATGGAAAGGCTACAAAAAACAAAGAAGAAAACAAGATATCCTTCTGTTTCAAATATAGGAATAAGGGGGACAATCGTATGAAAGGTAAAGGCTGAAACAATACCACTAACCCAACCAAAAAAAGAAGCAAGAACGGTAAAGATGGTATCATTGTACAGGGGAAATTTCCACAGAGGTTGGAGATTTGACACTCCATTCAACAAACCACATACAATGCCTAAAATTACTTGGAACAAAAGAGAGTATTTTCTATGCAAAATCATGATAGCTAAATATATATCTTTATTGAAAAAAAATCACTATTATTTTAGGATAAACTTGTTTTTCAGGAGGGATGATGTTAAAAAATCGAAAGGCTTTTGTGATAATGTGCTTGATTATGTTGTGCTCCATTCTTACCAGCCAAGAAGTACAAAATCAACCATCCCAAGATGTGCTCATCATCCGATCTAACACAAGTACACAAGAAGTTACCTACAGAGAACTGCATGAAGTATGGCAGGAGATTCTTTTTTTATATAATAAAATCACTTCATTCCAGTACACAAAAGAAGAAGAACAGAGATTTATTCAGCTCTTGTACAAGTATCTTGATGTTATTTCTATTCATCAATCTTCAGAATTATATACGTTTATGCAGATTCATGATTTTCCCAACTACGAAAATTTATCTTTTTTAGAACAAAACGTAGAAAAATTATTACAAGCTACCCAGGATTTTACAGAAAATCATCAGTTAAGTTCACTTCATAACCTAGACAAGCTTTTTATTCAAGTTCAGGATGATTACATAAACTACACCTATCATAATACCCAAGAATTTAATGATTCTAGCTTTATGATGTCTCTGATTTTTATCGTTTTTGTAGTAAGTTCCATTGTTATTATTTTTATTTCTCTGTTATATGCCCATTCAATACGAGAAAAAACCTTGCTGAAAACGAAAATTCAAGAAAATGAGAGCATTACCAATGTCATTGTCCAAGTGCAGGAAGATGAGCGGGAACGAATTTCAAGGGATATTCATGACACTGTTTTACAAGACATGAGAGTAGAACAATTCTATCTTGATCGTCTCCGTCCCTTAATTTATCCAGCCACCGCTGATTCAGAAAATTGCCACCTTACAATCCAAAACAAGGCAAAAAACAACTTGCCAGCAGACTCTTTTTCTATAAATCTTGAAAAGATTCAAGATTTATTTGAATCCATACTTTCTTTGAAAAAAACAACTTTAAAAAATATTACCACTATTGTAAGAAATCTCGTTCCTCTAGAAATTACTTCAGAAAAATACAAGCAAACTCTTAATGATTTAGTGAATAAATTTACAAAGGATTGGGGAATTTCTTGTAGCTTGTACGCACCAACTGATATACTTTTGGAAAAGCTTTCCGACACCCAAAAAATTCACATTTATCGCATTATACAAGAAGCCATAACAAACGCAGCAAAGCATGCAAAGGCAGAAGAAATTGTAGTGGTAGTGCGAGAAGATATAAAATCTGAACCGAACAAGCTTTTTTTCTTTATCACAGACGATGGTTGCGGAATAAAAATGGATCAAGAAGCTCAAAATTCAGAAATGAGTACAAAGCTAGGACTTAAGGGAATGTATGCCCGCTCCCAAATCATCAATGCAAACCTAGACATTTCTAGCGATGAGGAAACAGGCACTCAAGTAACCCTTTCTCTAGAAATTTAAGTTAACAGCGGACACCATTTCTCCCCTACTCTTCTGTTAAACTTACCTGAAGGTCTAGGTATTTTCCTTTGCGGTAAACAGTTACCTTTACGGTGTCTCCTGGTCGCTTACTTTCCAAAATAGAGTAATAATCGGCTAAGCTGGTAACACTAATACCGTCCATGGCGGTGATAACGTCTCCACCAAGATAGATGATGCGACCATTGCGGCTACTTCCGTAGCGAACAGCCTCGGTACCAGCTTGGATTCCAGCCTTTTCTGCATTGCCGCCCTTTTGGATTTGAGACACTAAAAGTCCACGATTTACTTCCAAGCGGGCATAGGAAGCAATGCTGGAGGTGAGCTGTACGTAAGATGCTTCAATAATACCACGACGAACAGAACCATATTGAATCAAATCAGAAACTACACGGCGGGCGGTGTTGACAGGAACAGCAAAGCCAATACCAGCAGAGCTACCAGAGGTGGAATAAATCATGGTGTTAATGCCAATCATCCGCCCCGCAGTATCCAGCAGGGGACCACCAGAATTTCCTGGATTAATGGCGGTGTCAGTTTGAATCATGTTGCGGATAATGGTTCCTGCGGCACTTTGAATAGGACGGCCTAACCCACTAACAATACCAGTGGTCATAGTACGCTCAAAGCCAAAGGGATTACCAATGGCAATCAGCTTTTGTCCCACCTTTAGCTTGTCAGAATCACCAAAAGGAATGGTTTTAAGCTCTACTCCCTTGGGAGGATCAAATTTCAGCACAGCAATGTCGCTGGCAGCATCGGTACCCACTACACGGCCCTCGTACTGGGTGCCGTCAGACAGGGAAATATAAATCTTGTATGCATCGGAGATAACGTGAACGTTTGTAACCACATAACCACGGCGGTCAATGATGGAGCCAGAGCCAGAACCACCTTCCTGGGGAACGGGCTCCAAGAACCAGTTTACCGCCATTACCTGAGTGTTGATGTTTACAACGGCTTCGTTGCATTTTTCGTAGACGCTAATATTTTGTAGCTCATCCTGAGTATAGGAAGCCACCATGTCTGCCGTGTACACAGGATCAGCTCGCACCGCCGTCTGGAGCAAGAAGGAATCTGTATTACCAGGAATCATTCGCTCTTCAGAAGCCACTACTACTTCTGGCTCAACAGGGGCTTTTTCCTTTGAGTCCGACTCAAAAGCCTCTTCTGAGGTATGATCTGAAGCAGGAGTTTTACTTTTAAAATAACTGGAAGTTGCAAGGCCAGTTACGATAGATGCCAATATAGAAACCACCACAACGGTGAGAATAAGCTGATGTTTTGCGTATAATTTCATCATTAGAGAATACACAAAAAAAGCAGGAAGGGCAACGGTCAAGAAACTTAAATGCCAAGCAAGGGATTTTACCTTCCAGTTTTTAAAAAAAATACAACTTGAGGCATTACATATAAAAACAATACAACTTTTATTAAAAATGAAGAATTTTTATCCGTATAAATTAAAATTCCTGTGATACAATTCTATTAACACAATTTTTGGAGGAAAAAGATGAAAAGATTGTTCACAACTCTTATTCTTATCACCATGGCATGTAGCCTCTTTGCTGCAGGAAAGAAAGAGGCAGCCACCCCAGAGCAGTGGCCTGACGGACCTGTTACTGTTATCTGTCCTTGGGCAGTTGGTGGAGTAGCTGACATTGTAAACCGAAAGATGGCTACCTATGGTCAGGAAGTTCTTGGCCAGCCTGTTTTGGCTACCAATGAATTGGGAGCTGGTGGAAACGTAGCTCTTACTAACTATCTGAAGAATGAACCTAACTCCTTGAACCTGATTTTTGGTGGAGAGGGTGCATTCTCTATCGCTCCTAATACCCCCGGTTCAGAAGCCTTACAGTTCACCTATGATGACTACGAGCCTATCATCAACCTGTATTCTTCCATCTTCGTTATGACTGCCGACACAAAGTTGGGAATCACTGACTTGGATGGATTGAAGGCTTACGGTGAAGGAAAGACTTTGAAGGTAGCTGTAAACGGTGTTGCTGGTTCTGAAGCTTTCTTGGCAAAGGCCCTGTTTAAGGAGCTGGGACTGAAGCTGGAATTGGTAAGCTACAACGGTGCAAACTTGGCTCTTGATGCAGCTGCTAAGGGTGAAACTCAGTTTGCTATTTCTCACCAGTCACAGGCACAGGCCAGCGTAGAAGCTGGAACCTTGGCTCCTGTAGTTGCATTCGATAAGAATGGACTGAAGAATGGTGTATTCGCTGGTGTTAAGGGTGTTGGAGAGTACGGCTACTCAGCTTACTTCCGAAACCGCTGCTTCCTGTTGGCTCGCAAGGGAACTGATCCTGTTGTAATCCAGAAGATTCAGAACGCTTACCTGCGCATTTTGTCTAAGCCCGAAATTGTAGAGTTGTTCGGAACAATGTTGATCGAAATCGATCCTCTGGATTCTGCAACTATGGATCGCCACGTAGCTGACGTAATCCAAATTGTAAAGGAAAACCAGTAAACTTTCCTAAATCATCCCCTGGATTCGTTCTTTATCTTCACACTAGCTTAACAAAGAACGGATTCAGGGGATTTTTTTAAACTTGAAAAAAGGAGAAACTATGGCACGAGAATTCTTTCAGCGAATAGATTCTTGGCTTGATGCCACAGGAGAAAAGCTAGAAAAAAAGAAGATACGTCTTTATGTAGACATCATTACACCAATTATCTTCATTATATTTGCAGTGGCTGTGTTGCTGGCTATGCCCTCACAAATTGCCCTCCTTAGTAGCAGTAGTATCAACGAAAGAAGCTTTCCCACCCTGCTGATGTTCTTGATTATCATCTGTGGTGTGGTGTTGCTGGGAAAGGAAATCTTTAACATCATTTCCAAGAAGAAGGCTAACATCGTGGAAACTACAGCGTTGGTAGAGGTAAAGGCCCTGATAATTCTAGGAATCCTAGTTCTTTACTGGCTTTTGATGGGGCTTATAGGCTTTATCATTAGCTCTATTCTTCTGGGACTTGCCATGCTCATGTTCTTCCGTGTGAAGAAGGTAAGCTACTATATAATCGTTTCAGTGGTGGCCGTACTTATCGGTGTATTCTTCCGATACGTACTGAACGTACGCCTGCCCTAAAGGAGATTGCCATGGATTTATTCATTCAAGGTTGTCAGGAGCTTTTCCATATTTCCAACTTCATCTACATGAATATTGGACTCCTTTTGGGAGTTATCTTTGGAGCAATTCCTGGTCTTACCGTTATTCTCTGTCTCGTTCTCTTTTTGCCCTTTACCTATTCTTTGGCTCCCATTCCTTCCTTCATGTTCCTGCTGGGAATGTATTGTGCAGGAAGCTACGGTGGCTCCATTTCCGCCATCCTGATTAATACACCAGGTACTCCCCACGCTGCAGCCACCATGCTAGACGGCTATCCCATGACCCAGCGGGGAGAGGGGCACAAGGCATTAAACATTGCCCTGTACGGTTCCACCTTTGGAGGAATTTTTAGTGCATTGGTGCTTCTGTTCTTTGCCCCACAGGTATCAAAATTTGCCCAAAAGCTGGGTACACCAGAATACTTTTTGGTTTGTGCCTTTGGTCTTACCATCATCGCAGGTGTTTCTGGAAAAAGCTTGCTGAAGGGAGTTATGGCAGGAGCCTTTGGTCTCTTTGTTTCCACCATTGGACTAGACCCCATGTCTGGTGGAACTCGCTTTATCTTCAACAATATTAACCTGTATTCTGGTTTTGACATTGTTATCTGTCTTATTGGTTTGTTTGCCCTTAGTGCCATTATTGGTCGAGCAAAGAAAAGTGATGCGGACTCCAGTGACGCTGGTGCAATTCAGGAGAAGGTGCTAAAGGACGGCAAGGGAAAGATTTCCAAGGAAGAGCTCAAGCGTATGTCCTTGCCTGCCCTCATGTCTGCCATCATTGGTGTTGTAGTAGGAATTATTCCTGGAACTGGTGCTGCAGAAGCAGGCTTCTTTAGCTATGACTGGGCACGACGAATCAGCAAGCATAAGGATGAGTTTGGGAAGGGTGCAGTAGAAGGTGTTGTAGCCTCAGAAACAGCCAACAATGCCGTTACTGGTGCCACATTGATTCCCCTTTTGACCATGGGTATTCCTGGAGACGGTTCTGTTGCATTGATGCTAGGTGCCTTGATGATTAACGGTCTTACACCAGGGCCACGGCTTTTCACCGACCACGGTGTTACCATGTATGCCATTATGGTGGGACTTATCTTTGTAAACCTGTTCATGTTCCTCCAGGGGCGCTACCTCACTGGTCTTTTTGCCAAGATCATTAAGATTCCACCAGTAATCCTTGCTCCCATCATTGTTATCTTCTGTTTTGCAGGAGCATATTCTGTAAAGATTTCCATGTTTGATGTAGGTTTAACCTTGATTTTTGCCGTGGTAGCCTACCTGCTCACCAAGCTGGAATGTTCTGTAGTACCAATTCTTTTGGGACTGGTACTGGGACGCATGACAGAAGAGAATTTCCGCCGAGCCCTTATTATCTCCGACGGAAGCTGGTCCATCTTTGCCTCTTCTCCCGTTTGCATCGCCTTCCTTGTGCTGATTGCAGTTACCTTGTTCATCATTATCCGTGGAAAGATTACGGAATCAAAATCAGGAGGACATCATGTCTGAAAAAACAACACGACCTAATATCATCTTCTACTTTACCGACCAGCAGCGATTTGACACCTGTGGCTGCTACGGCCAGCAGCTTCCCATTACTCCCTGCTTGGATCAGCTAGCAGCAGAGGGTGTGTGCTTTGAAAACGCCTTTTCTCCCCAGCCAGTCTGTGGCCCCTGCCGTGCAATCTTCCAGACAGGAAAATATGCCACCGACACTGGCTGCTTCCGCAACAGCATTGCCCTTCCCCAGGACGTAAAGACCTTGGCTCAGTGGCTTGATGAAGCCGGCTACCAGACAGCTTATATCGGAAAATGGCATTTGGCTTCCCAGGGAGAGCTGGAAAAAAAGCCCTATCAGGACTACCAGATTGAGCCTGTTCCCCTGCACCTGCGTGGTGGCTACAAGGGCTTCTGGCGAACTGCAGACGTACTGGAGTTTACCTCCGACGGCTACGGCGGATACGTTTTTGATGAGGACATGAATCGTCGGGACTTCAAGGGTTACCGAGCAGACTGCATCACCGACTTTGCACTGGAGTTCTTTGACTCCTCCGTAAAGAATTGCTGGGAAGGCAAGGATGGCAAACCATTCTTTATGACCATTTCCCACATTGAGCCCCACCACCAGAACGGAGCCCATCACTATCAGGGTCCCGAAGGTTCAAAGGAAGAATACGCCAACTTCATCGTACCAGAAGATTTGAAGGTGCTTGGTGGTGGTGACTGGCAGGAGGAATATCCCGACTATCTGGGTGCTTGTGCCAGCTTGGATAAGAACCTGGGTCGCTTGGTTCAGCGGCTTAAGGAATTGGGAATCTACGAAAACACCGTTATTATCTTTGGTGCAGACCACGGCTCCCACTTCCGCACCCGAAACCAAGACGGTACCCTCCGTGGCTACGACGACTACAAGCGTACCGGCCATGACAGCGCCCTAAAGGTGCCTCTGGTAATCAGTGGTGGAGCCTTTACTAAGGGGGGCCATCGTGAAAGCCAGCTTGTTTCCACCGAAAGCTTACCTAAAACCATTATGGCCTTGGCCGGGGTGCAGGTGGGAGATGACATGATTGGAGAAAATCTCCTTGACGTGGTGGAAAAAAAGGATGATAATCGAAAAAATCAGGTGTTTGCCCAGATTTCTGAAAGCAAGGTTGGTCGCTGTATTCGTACTCCTGAGTACCTGTACGCAGTTTACGCTCCAGATAAGGATGGTGGACTGGACATGAACAGTACCAGCTACAACGACGATTACCTGTACCACCTGCCTAGCGACCCACATCAGCTGGTGAATGTGGTTGCTGATCCTGCCCATAGCCAGGCAAAGGCCCAACTGAGAAAGAGCCTTGTGGACTGGATACAGAGTGCAGAAGGTATAACTGCTACCATTAACGACTGATTTTTTTAGGAGGGCTTGCCACAAAACGTAAGCCCTCCTTATAACGGGAGGATTATGGCACAAAGAGAAAAGAAATATCAGCTTATATCCTCCTATCTTCGTTCCTTTATCGATGAACACAAATTCACCGACACCAACAAGATGCCTTCAGAGCATTTTCTCTGTAGAAAATTCAACGTAAGCCGCCAAACGGTACGAACAGCCATTGCCTGCTTGGAAAAAGAGGGCTTTGTGTACACCTTACGGGGAAGCGGTACTTTTTTTAACACCAGCTATTCCATTCACAAAAGCTCCTTGCCAGAAACTGAAAGCAAAAAGGTGGCCCTCATTGTTCAAGGACAAGACAAAAACTCCATCTACAAGATATTAGCTGGAGTCCGAGATGTATTTCAGGATGAAGGTATTGAGGTGCGTATTTTCTTTACGGAAAACAAGATTCTCAACGAGCGGCGCTGTCTTACAGCCTGTACTTCTGGGTTTGATGCACTGATTATTGACGGAGTAAAGGCCAGCACTACCAGTCCCAACGCCGACATCTACGAAAAATTTTATAAGAACAATATTCCCGTTATTTTTTACAACAATTACTATCGTGACAGCAAATTCCCCAAGGTAATTGTGGATGATGAAAATTGTGCCCAGGAATTAGTACACCAGCTCGTATGCAAGGGACATAAATATATTGCAGGCTTTTTTGTTTATGATAATTATCAGGGAAATAAGAAATACAATGGCATTATTAAATCCCTCATTAAATACAATGTGTACATGGACGACAGCTATTTTAAATGGTGTATGATGGACGACCTAAAGGATGCCAAGCAGTTCAAGAAGGAGATGTGGAATTTCATCAAAGCCCTTCCCTCCTGTACTGCCATTGTCTGCTGCAATTACTTAATTCTGGAAATGCTGCTGGAGGTATTGGCTTCCCACAATAAATCAATTCCTCACGATTATTCTGTGGTAAGCTTTGACTACTCCGCCGACAACTGGCAGGAACAAAGCATTACCACCTCCATCCACCCCAGCTACGAAATGGGAGTAAAGCTTGCCCAAGGAGTCATGACCATGATGAAGCATCCCCACTATGATAGCCAGGAGGTTTCCTTTATGTTTCCACCAAAAATCCATGTGGGAAATTCTATCAAAGACCTGGGAGACAGCCCATGAACAAAGTCACACCGCAACCTCGAAACATTACGGTACTGGTAAAGCCAGCCTCTGCCGCCTGCAACCTTCATTGCAGCTACTGCTTTTATCTTGAAACAGCCTGTCATCGTCAGCAGGGAAACCGTGGCATTATGAACCGTTCGGTTATGGAAGCACTGATTGCCACCACCATGGACTTTGCTACAGGCGGAACTGTTACCTACCTGTTTCAAGGAGGCGAGCCACTGCTGGCAGGCCTCGATTTCTTTACTGAATTTGTAGAGTTGGTTCAACAACAGCAGCAAAGACAAGAACAACGGAATACATTTCCTGCCAGCAAGGCCAGCTACATGGTGCAGACCAACGGAACCCTCATTACCCATGAGTTATGCCAATTCTTTGTAAAACATGATTTTATTTTAGGAGTTTCCCTAGACGGTCCTCCAGAAATCCATAATCTTCATCGCCAATACTCCGCTTCCTCCTCCACACAAGACAGTCACAGTCAAGTGATGGAAGCCATCCAGCTCCTGAGATCATACGAGATTCCTTTTTCGGTGCTTTCCGTTGTTACAAGAGCTTGGGCTGGCAAGGAAGAGGAGATTTATCACTGGTTCAAGAGTCACCACTTGAATCAGCTACAATTCATCTATTGTATTCCGCCAGATGCTTTGGACACTACCTTTTGCCTTACCAACCAAGAATACAGCCAGCTGAACAAGACCTTCTTTCGGCTGTATTGGCAGGATCTTTGCCAAGGAAATGAAATTTCCATTCGGTTTTACGACAACCTTCTTGCCATGCTCCAAGGCAGAATGCCAGAGCAATGCGGTATGCTGGGCTACTGCCCCGCAACCATTACGGTGGAAGCAGACGGTAGCCTCTATCCCTGTGACTTTTATTGTAGCGACAGGTGGTACATTGGAAATATCAAGGAAATGGGATTAAAGGAGCTTTTTTATCATCCTGTTATGCAGGAATTTCTTCTTTCCTCCCAAAAGCAGGAGGAGGAATGTACCACCTGTCCCGTAAAAGCACTTTGCCGTGGTGGATGCCGACGAGAACGTGAGTTTCTTGGAGAACATTCCGTTCTAGATCGGAACCTTCTCCAAGAACAAGATGATACCCTGACACTGCACAAGCATTGTCAGGGCAGAAAGGAGTTTTTAAGCTATTTCTTGACTACAATACAAAGCGGCCGATCTGAGATTTAACGGTCTGAACACCCTGCTCTGTAGTCTTACTGAGAGATACAACATTCCCAACAGCCTCTCCAATTTCCTCAGTACTGGAAGTCATTTTTGACATGGAATTGTTGATTTCATTGGTGATGGCCACCAAGTCAGCTGTCTTTGACAAAATGCTCTGGCTACCAGAGGCCATCTGAGCGGCACTGGAACGAACCTCATTATTCAGGCGATGAATCGTTTCAAAGGAATTGTGAACACGGCGGTTTCCCGCACTCTGCTGATCCATAACATTTTGCACGATCCGCAGCTCCTCAGCCAAAACAGCAATGGCATTTCGCACATCCTCAAAGGCTTGACTTAAAGTCTGAGAGGTGTCTACCACGTCGGTAATAGAAGTTACCAGCTCCTTCAAGGCAGCAGAAATTGACTTAGACTGAGCAGAAGAATTTTCTGCCAGCTTTCTGATTTCTCCAGCAACAACAGCAAATCCACGACCAGCTTCTCCCGCGTGGGCTGCCTCAATGGCGGCATTCATGGCCAAAAGATTTGTTTGGGCAGCAATATTGTCAATAACGGCATTTGCCTCAGACATACTACGGGACTTGCCAGAAATATCCATAACCTTGGACTGCACATCAGCAATCTTCTGGAAACCAATTTCGGATACCCGAGAAAGATTATCAAACTGAGTAGTACTGCGAGCCAGAGCATCGGTAACAGACTGAATGTTTGCCAGCATCTGCTCTACGGAAGAAACGCTGTCGTTTACACTGGAGGTTTGCTCCTCAATGATGCTGTTCAAGCTAGAAACCTTGCTGCCAATATCCTGAATAGTGCTTGAAACGTCAGACACTGCGGAGGACTGTGTATGCATCTGATCCTGCACAATGGTAATGGCTCCAGTAATCTTATCCAAGGCTCCCTGGGCTCTATCCATACTGGAAGTAAGACCACGGCTTGTTACCGAAAGACTTACAACAGACTTCTTTACGGTGGAAATAATATTGTGCAGAGAGGAAATAAACACGTTAAAATGCTCCGCCACCATACCAATTTCGTCTTTGGAGGAAACCTCCAGCTTAACCCGCAAATCACCCTCTCCAGCGGCAATTTCATCCAATGCCTTTGCTACAGTACCTAAGGGTCGCACAGAACGAATCATCCAAGTAAAGGCCAATACACCTAAAATTCCAGACAATATGGTAATGATGGTCATAAGCTGCTGAAAGCTATTGGAACGCTGCAGCAAGTAAGAGGTAATTGCTTGGTTATTATCTTCTTGATAGTCAATGTACACGTTGATTTTATCTAGCCACTTTTGGAATTCAGGACGAGCTGTGGCCATCAGAATACGATAGGCTTCATCTCTTCTGTCTTGATTCATCAAGGAAATAATATTTTCGATAAATGGGGTGAGAAATACCTTAGACTGGTTGATTTCAGAAATCATATCCCGTTCTTCTTGGGTAACAGAAGTATTGCTAGCAATCATCTGATTCAAAAGCTGCTCTGACTCAAGATAAAATTGCTCCAATTCCTCTATTTCAGAAAGCACTACCTTTCGGTCGCTAGCATTGCCCAACAAAACATAATCCCGCACACGGATAGATCTATCATGAACACTACCACGGAAATTAATGGCATATCGCTGCTTTACAGAATTTACTTCAGTCATCTCCTTCAGCTGCTGATTAACTTCTCTCATGCGTACAACACCAATAACGTTAATCATCAAAAGAGCCAATAGTCCACCACCTACAGTAATGGTTATTCTTGTTCTAATGCTCATCTTCATATTCTAAAACCTCAAAATAAGCGACTGTAATCTTGCTAAATTAATTTGATTTAATACTTTAATATACGACTAAAAAACAAAATACTCAAGTAGAGTACACGATTTATCTCTATTTTCTCTGATTTAGTTAAACTTTCTCTCCTTAAGAACCCTTGGACTTTCACCTCTTTTCCGCTATAATCAAGCCATGTTCAATAGCCTTACCGGAACCATCACCGCAAAGTTACCCCAATGCCTGTATCTTGAAACAGGGGGCATTGAATGGGACATTGCCGTTCCCGATTCCAGCCTTGATTCCTTTCCCCCAGTGGGAAGTCAGTGCAAGGTTTTTACCTGGCTTTTACACCGAGAAGATACCATGAAGCTTTTTGGCTTTGCCTCTAACCAAGAGCGCTGTCTTTTTTTTGATTTACTAAAGGTGGACGGAGTTGGAGCTAAGGGAGCTTTAAAAATCATGTCAGGCATTTCTCCCCAGCAGCTTTCCCAAGCACTAGACAGCGAGGATCTTGCCCAGCTGGAGCGACTTCCTGGTGTAGGGAAAAAAACGGCCCAAAAGATGATGCTGGCTTTGAAGGGAAAACTCAGCTTTGGAGAGACAACGCCTTCTCGGCAGACAGCAGCCACTTCTCGCTGGCAGGATGTGGTACAGGCTTTATCAGACATGGGCTATGACAAGCGGGACTGTGAGGCAGTGCTGGCTCGTCTGGAACAGGAGCTTGCTCAGGAATTACAAGGTAAGATTCCCAGCCAGCAGGAAGAGCTTTTGTTCCGCAAAGCTATTGTGGAGCTGGCATAATCCAGATTGAAGTAAGGAAGCCATGAACGAGATTTTACGAGCAAACATCCCCTTGGAAGAGGATTCTCAAAATATAAGCCTACGGCCCCAGTTTCTCAATGAGTTTTTAGGGCAGAAGATGGTAAAGGAAAACCTTGCGGTCTGTATTGAAGCTGCCAAGAGCCGTGGAGAAGCCATGGACCATCTCTTTCTCATTGGTCCTCCGGGACTGGGAAAAACAACCCTCGCCCAGATTACTGCCCAGGAATTGGGAGCCGAGTTCAAGGTAACGAGTGCCCCAGCCCTAGAAAAGCCCAAGGACTTGGCAGGCATCCTTTCTACCATTACCGAAGGTACGGTTTTCTTCATCGATGAGATTCACCGCCTAAAGCCCGCCATTGAGGAAATGCTCTACATTGCCATGGAAGACTACGAGCTAGACTGGATTATTGGCCAAGGAGCTGCAGCCCGTACTGTCCGCATTCCCATTCCTCGCTTTACTCTGGTGGGAGCCACCACCAAGGCGGGCATGGTGTCTAGCCCCCTTATTAGCCGCTTTGGCATTGTACAGCGATTTAGCTTTTACTCCCCAGAAGAGCTTGCTGCAATTATAAAGCGATCTGCCAATATCCTAGAGGTAAACATCCACCAAGATGCGGCCTTACTGATGGCAGGCTGTTCTCGAGGAACGCCACGTGTGGCAAACCGAGTGCTGCGTCGAATCAGAGACTTTGCCCAGGTGATGGGGAGCAAAACCAAGAATCCCACCGACGGCCCCTACAGTAGCACCATTACCAAGGAAATTGCAGAGTTGGGACTTCAGCGTCTGGAAATCGATTCCCTTGGGCTGGAGCGTTACGACAGGGAAATTCTCCTTTCCATTATCCAGAACTTTAGCGGCGGGCCTGTAGGTGCAGAAACATTGGCCATTTCCATTGGGGAATCCATGGACACACTGGAAGACTACTACGAACCATATTTGATTCAATGTGGCCTTTTGCAACGGACTCCCCGTGGTCGCATTGTTACAGAAAAAGCATACAAACATCTTGGAGTACAGGGACGATACCATGCTGACGAAAGACTTTTATTTTGATTTACCACCAGAGCTTATAGCCCAACACCCACCTCAGGTACGGGGCCAAGACCGCCTGCTGCTGCTTGATAGGGCTACAGGACAGGTAAGCCATTACCAAATGGCAGATTTACCAGGGCTTATTCCACAAGATGCCTTGATGGTGTTTAACAACTCAAAGGTACGTCGCTCCCGTGTTTACGGCATCAAGGACACCACTGGCCGTCCCACGGAATTCCTTTTTCTCCAGCCATTACAACTGTCCCCAGAGGTTCCCCTACCAGAGGGGGCCTGCTGCTTTTGGAAAACCATGGTCAAAAATGCAAAGAAGCAAAAAAGCGGCCATCAGTACCAGTTTGCAGACGGAACGGTAGCCACCATTGTAGCAAACCCCTCAGATGCAGGTACCGAGTTCCGTACCCTCGCCTTTCCCTTCCCCATTACCGAGGACTGGTTCGAGGCTAACGGTCACATTCCCCTGCCCCCCTATATCCGCCGAGAGGATACCACAGAGGACAGCCAACGGTACCAAAACGTCTATGCCACAGAAACAGGCTCTGCCGCCTGTCCCACTGCTGGCCTTCATTTTACCACGGAAATGCTGGAAAATCTGGACAAGCTGGGTATCCAGAAGGCATGGGTTACCCTTCACGTGGGTTTGGGAACCTTTTTGCCCGTGCGAGCAGAGCGGCTGGAAGACCATGCCATGCATTACGAAACATATTCTGTCAGCCCCCAAACTGCCCAAGCTGTCAATCAGGCAAAGGCAGAAGGGCGGCCCATTTTAGCTGTGGGTACTACCTCTGTGCGCACCTTGGAGTCAGCCTGGAACACCGAAACCCAGCAGCTGGAATCTGGCACAAAATCCACCAACATCTTCATTTATCCTGGCTACCAGTTCAAAGTGGTGGACAAGCTTTTTACCAACTTCCACACCCCAGAATCCACCCTGCTGATGCTGGTAAGTGCCTTTGCCGGCAAGGAAAGAATTATGGCAGCCTATAAAGAGGCGGTGGAACAACGATACCGCTTCTTTTCCTACGGAGATGCCATGTTGATTTTGTAGAAAATGGAAGGGGCATACACTCAAATGTGATTCTCAGCAAAAAAAATCTCCACAATTTTTTTAAAAAAAATAGTTTTTTTTGAACAAATACATTATAATAGATACATTATGGAGAGGATCACCTTACTGCAATATCTAACTGCTTTGCAAGGAACATTGCGAGCAATAGTAGCCCTTTGTGCACTTATTCTCATCATTCTATGTACTAACAGACAATCCCACATTCCTGCTTCCAAGCATTTTCTTTTTTTTGTCATTGCCATGGGACTGTGGGGCTTCTTTGGAAGCATTTTCTTTATCTATCCCGATGATCAGATACTTCCCTACATTAGCCCCCTCATTTATACTGCAATTTCCTTTGGTGGGCCAACCTTTATGCGGTTCTGTTTTTCCTATGTTTTTCCCCACAAAAAAACTTTAATACGGTCCTTACAGTGGATTTTTGCCTTTCCCTGTATTTTTTCACTTTCTGTTCTCTTACCACCCTTACAGAAATACTCCATCATCTTTACCAATGAAATTATTTACATTCCCTACAGAGACATTTTCGAGCACTACAATTTTCTTTTCTACGTATACATTTTTTACAGCTACGGAACAGTTCTCGTAGGTAGTGTAGTGCTTTTATACAAGTTTATTAAATATCCTCGAGAAACCACCACAGGAAGCAAGTTGGCAATTGTGGCAGCATTGCTATTCATTGCACAGAACATGCTGGTGTCCTTTAACGAGCATAATAGTACTCTCTTTTGGATCCCTCCCATTACCGTTACCCTTTGCATGGTGCTTCTGTTCTTTACCCTGTACTACGACACCTCAGAGCAAATTATTGTCCAGGGACAATCTATATTGCTGGAAACCATTCCATTTCCCGTTTTCATCTTGAACAAGACTAATATTATCATTCACTTTAACAAAAAGGCAAAGGAATTTATTGCATCCATAAAGAATAAGGAAAGCTATTATTTTAGAAGGCAGGATTTACTTCAGCAGTTTACTGTTTTTGAAATAGATTCATCACAGCAGGATGATCAGTATCAAGGTTCAAATAAATTCATCCAACGAAAAGATGATAAAACCTTGTTTTTTCTGCAGGAACATGAAATTATTGATGAGGAGCATCTAAAAAGTCAAGGTCGTATCATAATGATGGTACCTCTCACCTCAATACAGCACTTCTTTACCACTTTGGAAAATAAGGCATTTCGAGATTCCCTGTGCCAGTGCTATAACCGCCATTTCCTAGAGCTCAAGCAAAGAGAACCAATTTCCCCAGATATTTTCCCAGTATCCTTTCTGATGTGTGACTTGGACAACTTGAAAAAAATTAATGATTTTTTGGGACACACCAAGGGAGATGAATACATCCTCACCTGCTACAACGAGATTTGTAGCCACATCAAAAAATATAATTTAGTTTTCCGTCTTGGAGGAGATGAATTTCTTGTAATTTTACAAAAAACCCCTGCCTCTATAGCTCAGGCTATTGCAAAAAAAATAGAGGCCAAGGTTGCCCAGCATCAGAATTTTGCACCTTATACAGCTGGCATCTCCATTGGAACCTGTACTGCAACATCTCCTGATACCAGCTTTGAAGAGTGCATAAAAACTGCTGACGAAGAGATGTACAAAATAAAGGCAAGACATAAGGAACACTCATAATGAATTCCGATGCATCCTCACTCAATTATGTTACCCTCCTCTTTGGTATAACACGATTGCTAGTGGCATTTTATGCCTTTGTTTTGGTGGGAATCAAAAGACAACGAGCTGTTCATTTACCTTTCCAGGGATTTCAACGTGCCTTTGTTTTTTTCTTAGGCTTTTGGGAATTAACACGAGCAATTTACTATCTGTATCCTGGAACTGCCCTGTTACCACGATTTGCCTCTCTTATCTACATTGCCGTGCCTTTTTCAGGGCTTACCTACTTTTATTTTTGCTTTAGCTATACCTTTCCACAAAAAATACATTTAATGAAATACCTATTATGGCTCATGGTAATTCCTTTAATAACAGTTATCTTCTCTTTAGTACCAAGTTACAATAAATACTTTATTATTTTTACAACTCAGTTCACCTATGATCCCTGCAGAGAAATACAATTTATGTATAAACCTTGGTTTTACGTTCATTCTGCCTATAGCTATTTACTTGTTTTAGTAGGTGCAATCTTTCTTGTTATAAAAATAAAATATCCTTCCACCCAAAACAGAAAATTCTGTGTTTATGCAATTATTGCTACGGCCTTGTTCATTATACAAAATGCATACAAGACCTTTTTCAAACAGAACTCAGACATTTGGTTTATTCCCATATTGGCTACTGCTGTTATCACCTTTTTCTTCCTGATTGTATATGCAGACGAAGGACAAATTATCGTTAACAAGGGACAAGACAAACTCATGAAGGCCATACTCTTTCCTATTTTCTTCATCAGTAAGGAAGGAAAGATAATCTATGCCAATAAAGAAGCCAAAAAAATTTGTCTTAATACCGAGCTTTCAGAAAATTCAAAAATCACTGCAACTATACAGGACATTATGGAGAATTTTTCTCCCTACCAAATCGACACAAAGATTTCTCAAAACGATTTCTTTTCAGATGACACCAATATTATCCTTCAAAGTAAGGCTGATGGAAATATTTTTTATCTCCACAAACAAGAGATTTCACTAAAGGGTAAAAAATATCAAGACGAAAAGGGAATTTTACTTATGTTTGTGGCAATTTCTTCCATGCAAAAATTCCTTTCTACCCTAGAAGACAAGGCTTTTCGTGACTCACTGTGTGGCTGCTACAATCGTCACTACCTTGAAATAAAGCAAGCTGAGTTTTCTGTGGCAACCGATACATTACGAAACTTCCTCCCCATTAGCTTTATCATGTGTGATATTGATGGGCTTAAAATAGTGAATGATACCCACGGTCATGACAAGGGCAATGAATATATTACCCTCTGTCACGATACTATTAAATCTTCCGTCAACGAAGAGGATTTTATTTTCCGTCTCGGTGGCGATGAATTCCTTGTGATTCTCACAAATACAGAACGACAGGTGGCTCAAGAGCGGGTTCTCACCATCGAAGAAAAGATGCAGGAAATCAAAAAAGAATACAACACTAGTATTTCTCTTGGTTGTTCCACTGCAGACGAGCTACCCATAGATTTTCTTCAGCTGGTAAGCGATGCTGACGAAGATATGTATCGAAAAAAACGCCAACGGAAAAGAGAAGGAGCAAAAACATAATATGGGCGAAACATTGAATCAAATTACTTCTTCAGCATCTTCACTAAACTACATTACCCTTCTCTTTGGTATAACACGCTTGTTGGTGGCATTTTACGCCTTCTTTTTGGTGGGAATTAAAAGGCAAAGATCCATTTATTTACCTTTCCAAGGATATCAACGGGCTTTTATCTTCTTCTTAGGTCTATGGCAATTAATGCTATCTCTTTACTTTCTCTATCCCAATACAGCTTTATTACCACGAATCTTTTCTTTGGTCTATGTAGCCGTACCCTTTACCAGTCTTACCTTTTTTTATTTCTGCTTTACTTACACCTTTCCACAAAAAATTCACTGGATGAAGTATTTACTGTGGCTCATGATCATTCCTCTCATAACATCTATTTTCTCCATAGTACCAGATTACAATAAATATTTTGTAGAATATTCTACAAAAGTTACTTATATTCCCTACCGAGACATTGAGGTAACCTATAAGCCTTGGTTTTATGTTCACTCTGCCTACAGTTATGCCTTAGTTTTAGTAGGAACGATTTTTCTCATGATAAAGGTAAAATATCCTTCTAACCAAAATAGAAAATTTTCCATTTATGCCATTATTGCTACAGCATTATTCATCTTTCAAAACGTATACCTTACCTTCATAACGGCAGATGGAGCAATCTGGTTCATACCTATACTTTCCACCGCTGTTATCACCTCTTTCTTTCTTATTGTGTATGCAGACGAGGGACAAATTATTGTAGACAAAGGACAGGAAAAACTCATGAAGACTATGCTTTTTCCTATTTTCTTCCTCAATAAGGATGAAAACATAGTCTACGCCAATGAAGAAGCCTTTAGAATTTGTCCCAACATCTACAAGGGTTTAGAATTCACAGACTCTTTGCAGGATATAATGGCACATTTTTCACCCTACTACATCGACACAAAGATTGCTCAAAACGATTTATTTTCAAATGAGAGAAATATCATCCTTCAAAGCAAAGCTAACGGAGACATTTTCTATCTCCACAAACAAGAGATTTCTCTTAAAAAAAAGAACAATAAAGATGAAACAGGTACTCTACTCATGCTTGTGGCAATTTCTTCCATGCAAAGATTTTTGTCTACTTTAGAAGACAAGGCCTTTCGTGACCCCCTTTGCGGCTGCTATAATCGCCATTTTTTAGAAATAAAGCAGGCAGAATTTTCCGTTGCTAATGATGAGTTACTCAAGCTTCTTCCCATTAGCTTCATTATGTGTGATATTGACGGACTCAAAGTAGTAAACGATACCCATGGTCATGACAAGGGGAATGAATATATTACCCTCTGTCATGATGTTATTAAATCCTCAGTACAATTAGACGACTTTATCTTTAGGTTAGGTGGCGATGAATTCCTAATAATTCTTACAAATACAGAGCAACAGGTGGTTCAGGAACGAGTAAGCACCATAGAAAACAAGATGCAGGAAATCAAAAAAGAATACAATACCAGTATTTCTCTTGGCTCTGCCACCGCAGAAAAGCTTCCCATCGATTATATGCAGCTTATTAAGGAAGCAGACGAAAAAATGTACAAGAAAAAGGCTCAGCGAAAAAACCGCATACCTAAAGAATAACTATCTCTGCATAAACATGCCATGCATAGACATGCCCTGCATAGACATGCTCTGGATGAATATGTACTGTATACAATTTTGAGCAAGTAATTTGGAAACATTTTTAATGTTATATCAATTTCTTCTATTATCTCTTTGTTAAAAAATCATTTTTTTTTCTCCAAAAAAAGATTTTCAGTTGACAATAGATTTCTTGTTCTATATCATATTTGTAATAATTACAATTTTATACTAAAGGGAAATAGGAAGTAACACAATGAAACTGATGTTAACAGAAAGAGAAATGACAAACAGGATTATTGCTTGTGGTATTCGTCCTTCTTTGCAGAGAATTCATATTTATCGCTATCTTTGTAATACAACAGAACATCCTACTGTGGAAACCGTATATTCTGCCCTTATTTCAGAAATTCCCACTTTATCAAGAACAACGGTTTACAATACTCTGAAGCTTTTTCACAAGCATGGGTTAGTAGAAACTATCACCATAGAAAATGAAGAGCTGCGCTATGATGCGGATGTGGGAGATCACCTGCACTTTAAGTGTAATTGCTGTGGTTCAGTAAGTGACATTCCCTACGAGGAAACTTCCACAGTTTATAAATCCTTTGCACAGAAATTACCCATGGGCTTTTCCTTGTCAAAGATTCAAACCTGCATTTGGGGAACCTGTTCCAAATGTACCGTACAAGAAGCATAAATTATTTTGATTGATTTTGGGCCATCCAAGGATACCTAGGATGGCCTTATTTTTTCATTTTACCCCTTCCTTATAAACAACTTAACTCCACTCCTTTTTTGTACGATACAATAATATAGGAGTTTTTATGCGTAAGATTTCTTTAGTACTGAGCTTGATTCTTTTTTCACTAGTACTGTTTATTTCTTGTGAAAGTACTGAGCCTGTAGAATCTCAGCCTCCAGTAGAACCACCAGCAGAACCCAAAACTGTACAGGATTTAATTCTGGCAGGAAAATATGATGAAGTTAAGGATTCCTTGCAGTTTCAGCGGGATATTAACACTGTGGATGAAAATGGAAACACAGTTCTTCATGCCGCTGCCAAGGTGAACCATGAGGAATTAGTAAAGCTATTTATCTCCATGGGTGCTTCCACAGAGTTAAAGAATAATGATAGCGATACAGCCCTCCACGTGGCAGTTAAAAACGATAGCGTTGCAGCAGCTCAAATCCTTTCAGCAGTTGACAGTGATATTTTTGCTATGGATGCCTATGGAAAAACGGCCCTAGAGTTGGGTATGGAAAAGGGTACTCAATTTTTTGATGCAATGATTACCACCAGAACTGGGGAATTGCAGGATACCAGAGGAAGAACCATTATCCATTACTTTGTGATGGATAAAAATCTTTCTGCCTTGGAATATGCTGCACGAAAAAGAATCCCATTGTCTGTTCCTGACAACGAAGGTAAAACACCTTTAGCTCGGGCTTTGGAAAATCATCAGGATCCACAAAGTATCCGTATTGCTGCAACCCTCCTGCTGAATGGAGCAAAACCAGAAGGTGGTATCTACTCCTACTTTGAGAACGCCACTCTTTTAAGAAATCCAACCCTTCGCCTAGAAGATGGCCAGACTCCTCTACACCTTTCCAGCATCCAAAATCACATGGGTATTACTTCCTATTTACTGGAACAGGGAGCAAATATTTCCGCTCAAGATATTTCTGGTTCCACACCACTTCATGAATCCATCCGTTACGGCCATGTTGAAAATGCCCGCCTCTTGCTAGATGCTGGAGCAAAGGTAAATGCCCAGGATAATTTGGGAAAAAGTCCCATTTTGTTGATTATGCCCCAAAAGAACCAAGCAGAAATTTACAGTCTTTTGTTGTCCTACAGAGCAAATGTATATATGAAGGACTTGTATGGTGACTCTGTACTCCACGTGGCCACCATGAATGGAGCCGACGATAAAACCTTGAATCAGCTTATTCTTGCAGGTGCTGATATTAACGAGCGCAACAAGGAAGGAATCACACCCTTAGCCTTAGCCGTAGACCATCGCCGCACTGCCATCATACAGTTCTACATTGGCGCAGGAGCAGATATCCATGCAGAGGATAACATGGGAGAAACTCCCCTCACCCGCTCCTTGAAGGCTGGACCAGAAATGTCCAAAAAGGTACTGATTGCTAGCAATATCCATAGCCGTGATTCCTATGGAAACACAGCCTACCATCTAGCCATCCTCACTGCTGAGCCAAGCTTTATTCTAGAAGAAGAAACCAAGTCCGACAAACCCATTGCCGACGACCTTACCATGACCTTGGAATATATCTACACCTTGAACAAGGAAATCAATAGTCAAAACAGAAATGGAGATACTCCCCTTTCACTGGCAGTTCAAAGAAACATCCAACGGGCAGGAGAATTCCTTTTAAACCGTGATGCAGATATCTTTGCCACCAACAACAATGATTATTCACCTCTGCGTTATGTCCTTGAATCCAGTAACAGTAGTAGCAACTGGCTTTTAAATTCCAAGGTGATTCAAGCAACTGATGGTAGTGGAAACACTCCCATCCACTATGCGGCTGAATGGGAGCTTGTATCTGCAATCAATCTCCTGTCCGAAAAGGGTGCAGATACCAATACTCGAAACGCAAATGGTGAAACGCCTATCTACAACGGTGTTAAAATAGATAGTCCTGCCGTTATAGAAGCCTTGGTAGCCAAGGGAGCCCAATTCAACATTCGAGACAACCTGGGAAATACCCCCATCCATGCCTGTATCCGCTGGGATAGCCTCAATGCACTGAAAAAGCTTTTTGTATTGGGTGCAAATCTCAATGCTCAGAACATTGCAGGAAAAAGCCCCTTGGCAGAGGCTGCCCGAACAGGAAAAACTCAGCTGGCAACTCTCCTGATAGACCATGGGGCAAATATCAATGCTTCTGATGAAACAGGAAAGACTGTATTAATGGACGCCATCCAAAGCGGCAACACAGAGCTTGTGGCCCATCTTCTGAACAAGGGAGCTTCTCCACTCCTTCAGGAAATGAATGGACGCAATGCCTTCCATGAGGCTGCAATTTTAGGTGATCCTCAGGTTTTGAGACTTGTTCGTATGGCTGGTGGCGATCCTTTATCACGAGATAAGGACGGCAACACTCCTCTGTCATTAGTATTTAACAAGGGAGAATCAGCTATTAACGAGGTTTTAGGTGCAAACTTGAACTTAAGCGATTCCTACGGAAACTCTCCTATCCACGTTGCAGTAAACTCTGGTGTACAGCCAGCCATTATGGATGTGCTTCTGGCAAAAAAATATCCCGTTAATAGACGGAATAGCTCTGGTAGTACCCCAATCACCCTTGCTGCAGCACAAGGAAATCTTCCCTTAGCAGCAATTTTGCTCCAGTATGGAGCAGATCCCTTTATTTCCGATAATACTGGGGAATGTGCCGTTTCCTTAGCATTAAAAGGTAATCAAGAGATTCTTGATCAGCTGGTAAAACAGGCTAAAACAAAGACAGATATTTCTGGAGAAGGAATCCTTCACTATGCTGCACGTCTTAGTGATGGAGAAACAATAAAGCGTTTATTATCCATGGGATTAAGCAAGAACCAGAAAAGTCTTGCTGGAGAGCGGCCCTACGACATAGCTGTAAGATGGCAGCGGCCAGATATTGCAGCCTTGCTCCACTAGGATCTGCTTTATAAAATGTAATGAACTTGAAAAGATAGATTATAGGAGGGTTGCCTTATCCAGCATAATGCGGAAAGCGCTGCCCTCCTTTTTTAATTCCTTGGAACCACGGGTAATCTTACACAGACTCATACTGAACATACGAGCAATTTCTCGTTGAGTCCTTCCCTTATCGATTTCCTTAACTAAAAGCCAGCGTTTTTCCATATCCTGCAATTCAGAAGGTGTAAAAAGACAACCAAAAAATTTTTTTATTAAATCAGCATCATCGGTGGATGCTAAAAGTTTACAAATTTCTTCTAGACCATCTTGCTGTAGCTTTTCTTCCATGATGATATTGTATAGAGAAACAAAAAAAATAGCAACGGAGACAGATTTAATGGGATAAATTAAAGGGAAGGAAAAATTAGGCACTACGGCTATAAAATGCAAGGAAGACCGCCTGTAGTGCCTCTCAGAGCAATTTATTTATATTGCAAATAATTCTTTGATATTAGCATCCACCACCATTGATAGTGCTTCTGAGCTTGTTTTCAAGATTTCTGCCACGTAATTATAGGTATGCTCCACCAAATTTGGAGCATTTGTTTTCCCTCGGTGAGGAACGGGAGCTAAATAAGGGGCATCGGTTTCCAATAAAAGTCTATCCTGAGGAATATAGTGAATGAGCTCCACCATTTCATCCATGCGAGACTTCTTTGTGTAGGTAATGGCACCAGACAAGGAAATATACCAGCCACGATCCAAAAAGCTCCGAGCTTCATTTTTACCATAGGAATAACAGTGAATGATTCCACGATCATAGGCCACGTTTTTAATACAATCTAAGGTTCCTTCAAAGGCATCCCGAGAATGAACAATCACTGGAAGCTGCAATTTACGAGCCAACTCTAGCTGCATTTCAAAGAACTCAGCCTCGCCATGAAATAACTCCGCTGTAAAGCTATCCTCGTTCCGCTTGTCCACTCCAGATGGATTCCAGTGATGATCAAGTCCACACTCTCCCAGAGCCACCAAACGGCCCTTTCCAAAGCCACAGAAGTCCTCCTGACTCATAACCTCCGTTATGATGGACTCCAGCACCTTTATTTGATTAAAGCGGTCTAAAATAGCCTCTTCTGCAGGCCAAATCCCTGCAGAAAAATACATCATCTTCTTGATGGTTTCCCGAGCTCCATCATCATCAATGGCAGCTACTAGTTCTTGAGCCTTTTTCCCTCGAGTATATAAGTCGTCACAACGTGTTCCAATATCTAAACCAAACAAAGGGCTATGAGTTGCCATGGATTTTAATGCAGCAGGTACATCAAGGCCCCGCTCCCAAATATGATGCAAATGAAAATGTGTATCTGAAAACATGATGAAAGGCTTCCTAAAAATTATGTACTGTATTTTACTCAGAATCCGTACAGATGCGGTGCGTCCTCTGTACAGCAATTCGGGTAGGCGGGATTTGAACCCACGACATCTAAGTCCCGAACCTAGTGCGCTACCAGCTGCGCTACTACCCGGAAAAAAAAGAAGCCCATCCATTGCTGGATGGGCTTTAGCGGGAGCGACGGGGCTTGAACCCGCGATCTTCGGCTTGACAGGCCGACGCGATAACCAACTTCGCTACGCCCCCGTGATGTTTAAGACTATATCATAGACGAACTTTTTGGTCAAGTATTTTTTTACAAAAAAACAAATTTTTCTTCACTTTTTTCTACTTGCAATTATCTGCTGATTATTATATCATAGTCATAGTTGCCGGAATGGTGGAATAGGTAGACACAAGGGACTTAAAATCCCTCGGATGAATAATCCGTGCCGGTTCGATTCCGGTTTCCGGCAAGGCCGCATTACCGTAAGGTGATGCGGTTTTTTTATGCCTACTCTGGCTTTAGCTTTCCTAGGGCATAAAAAAAGGACTGGTTATCCAGTCCTTCATTGCTTTTATATTGTGGCTTTAACGAAAAGATTAATGTACCTGACTATACATTCCTGCAATTTCTTGACGCCAGTCAAATTTCTTATCCTTTTCTTCCCATTCAATAATTCTTACAATGCTAAAATTTCTTGTATCCTGCATATTGGGAAAATGTACAACGGCAAAACGCCCTTGACCAATATAAGTTACCTGCTGATTTTCTTGTAAGGTCTCACGGCTCCGCAAATCCTCCAAAACGCAGTCAAAATGAACTGGTGAACCTGTTCCCTTGTCTGCTAAGGCTGACACTAAGTCCTCAATGGGTTTACCACATTTGGGACAAATCACTTCTCGTTGCTTCAGTTCCTTGATAGATTCTAGATCTCGCTGCATATCCTCATGAACATGCTGGGGGAGTTTTGTTTCTGTGCGGTGATTCTGTTGCTTTGACTCGTGATTTCTATTGCTTCCACGTTTCTCGTTTTTTCTTCGGCCTTCTTCCTGAGAATGACGACCATTCCAATTCCGCTTATTATTTCTACGGCTATTTCCTGAACGTTCCATTTTATGTCCTTCCAGATGGCTTATTTTCCACTAGCTTTCGGCTCAAAACAAGGGCAATACGCTGAATTGCGGCATCCATATATGAAGGCTCATATACTTTGTCTTGTAATTCACGCACCCTTGCTGCCCTAACGGCTTTCTTAGGATTTTCTTTAGTAGCGGACATTATGAATTCTCCGAAAAGGCATTTTCTATGTGATACAATGGGGGAAGCCCAGGCATATCAACAATTAGCACATCAAATCTTATGTAGCTGTTACTATATTGTCGATACTTATGCACAAAATATTTAGCCGTTTCGATAATTCTTTTCCGCTTGATTTTACCAAGAACCTGATCTAGCATGGCAAGACTACCATGGGGAAGAGTTTTAACCTCCACAAACACCAGAAAAGGCTCCATGAAGGCTATTATATCGATTTCCCCTGTTCTTGTCCTCCAATTTTGAAATAAAATCTGATATCCCAAGCTTTCTAAATAGCTGGTGGCTCGATTCTCTCCATCCTTGCCTCGCTGATAAGATTCTAAGCCACGGGACTGCATTTAAACTACAGACTCCAATTCTGGAATATCTTCTCCTCTAAACGCATCTGGATGAAAATCCTCAAAGGGAAAGAGCAATTCATAGCCAGAGGTTACTACGTGGGGAATACTCCACTGATACAGTGTATCGAGATGATGCTGTCGTAGAGGATGATTAGTGGCCAAAAACATATTTATCCCGTCGTCAAAGTACAATGGTTCTGAGAATCGGGTACCAAGTACCAGTTCACTGGCTTCTATTCGTCTACTATTTTCAAACATAAATATCCTCTCGTTTTTTTCATAATACACGATAAAAAGCAATTATGACGAGAGAGATTAAACGAGTAAGAGGATTTTTTCCACTTTTTTTTCTTAAAGTTTTTATAAACTTCTAATACTACCAATTCCAACAAAAAAGGGCCACAAGCCCTTGGATAAATCCAAAAACTTGCTGGCCCCTTTGCACTATTTTGCCTTCTGGATGTCGGACTTTCTGATGATAAGTTCCTTAACCTTGGCAGCCTTACCAACCTTACCACGGATGTAGTAGAGCTTAGCACGGCGAACCTTACCAGGACGAACACGTTCTACCTTAGCAATACGGGGTGAGTTGAGGGGGAATACACGCTCAACACCAACTCCGTAGGAATTCTTGCGAACAGTGAAGGTTCGGCTGATTCCAGAATTCTTGAAGCAGATTACCAATCCTTCATAAATCTGAATACGCTCAGTCTTACCTTCGATAATCTTAAAATGAACCTTTACAGTGTCTCCAACCTTGAAGTTTCCAACATCTTCCTTCTTCTGGGACTCTTCGATAGTTTTAATCAAATCCATAGTGACTACTCCTTCCCCTTAAATCGGGGGTGTCTTCTTTTGGCACCAGCCTTTTGAACCTGGCCCGTAATAGTCTCAATCATCTTTTCAGCTTCTACCGTCAAAAGCCCATTGCTACGAGCCTGACTAATTAAGTCTGGCCTATTTGCCATGGTTTTTGCTAGCTGTTGCTGGAGCCTCCACTTCCTGATATTTTCGTGGTGACCAGAAAGTAATACCTCTGGCACCTGCATTCCCTTGTACACCTCTGGACGAGTATACTGGGGATACTCAAGAAGTCCCTTTGAAAAGCTCTCTTCTTCTAAAGATTCTTGGGAAATCACCCCTTCCACCAACCGATACACCGCATCGATGATGACTGTGGCAGCGATTTCTCCAGAGGACAACACATAATCTCCAATGGAAATCTCATCGTCCACCCAAGAATCTATAATCCGCTGGTCGATACCTTCGTAACGGCCGCAGATAAAGACAAGTTCTTCTTCTTGGCTCAATTCCTTTGCCAAACGCTGGGTAAAGGGCTTGCCAGAAGGAGTAACGTAAATTACCCGCTTCTTGTAGGCCTGAACTGACTCCAACGCCTGACCAAGAGGCTCGGGAAGCATCAACATTCCCGCTCCTCCACCATAGGGACTGTCATCACATGTTTTGTGCTTATCATGGGCAAAATCCCTGATATTCACCAAATCGTAGGCAATAATTCCCCGATCCACCGCCTTTGCCATGATTGAGCTCTCAAAGAAAGCACGGGGTATCTCAGGAAACAAGGTCAGCACATGGAACTTCATGGCTTACTCCAGAATCCAGAGGTGCATCAGCTGAACCTTCTTGTTCTTGGTGTCTACAGTACCGATAAACTCCTTCTTAAAAGGAACAAGCACCTTCCGAGGCTTGCCAGAAGAAGTGGTTCGTAGCTCCTGAGACAAGAGGCTGCAACTCTCGGAGAGGACAACCTCAAACAGGTCGCCTGCTCCGCCTTCCAATACGTCTGTGATGGTACCTACCACAACAGGCTCTGCTGTAGTAGCTGCGGCCTTTCCCGCCATTCCCTTTGCACTGCCACTGGTATAGACCAACTGACACTGCTTTAAGTCTTCCACGTAGTACTCATCCTTACCACAAGGACAAGCAAATTCTCTAGAAACCACTATCTCACTGCCAGAAAGCTTTTTTGCTTCCTCTGGAGAATTGATTCCCGAAAACTTAATGTACAGAATCCCGCCACCAATGCTCACCTTTTCTATGGTTCGCTTGGTTTCAACACCGTTCTTCCGCAAGACTACATCCTTCATTCCAGTAAAATGCTGGAACTCTCCAGATGTGCTTTCCACCTTACAATTACCCGCTAGGCCGTGGGTGCCTCGGATAATTCCAACCACGAAGTGCTCCATCAATCCATTATTTCCAAACTATAGCGTTTACCGCTCTTGCTGGAAGAAGCGCTTAACACGGTACGCAGGGCCTTTGCAATACGGCCATACTTACCGATAACCTTGCCGATATCTTCTTCGGCAACACGCAATTCAAGGATTGTGGACTTTTCGCCTTCAGCTTCCGTTACTGAGACTGCACCGGGATCATCGACCAGTGATTTTGCGATGTATTCAATCAGGTCTTTTTCCATTTCCCGTCACTCCCATCACTTACAGCGAAAAGTTCTTCTTGTTAAAGAGCTTGCGAACAATGTCGGATGGCTGGGCACCAACGTTTAACCAGTAACGGGCTCGTTCCTCGTTAAAAGCGATCTGCTTGTCCTCAACCTCGATGGGGTGATAGATACCAATCTCCTCGATTGTCTCACCGTCACGGGGCTTTCGGGAATCCATTACTACGATGCGGTAATAAGGCCGCTTCTTTGTTCCAAACTTCTTCAGTCTGATTCTGACCACGTATATCCTCCAAAGACCTCTCCTGCTCGGCCACCTTATACAAGGAAACAACCTCACATTCAAAGCCTAGTATTGACAGAATACTGTATTCTACAGTATGAAATAGAAATATACCAGTTTTTAACTGTTTAGTCAATGTAAGAAAAGAGAGAGAATAAAAGTTCCCTTGACCACAGATTTTTTGTGCAGTACAGTGATAGGGGAAATTAAATTCACTATTTTATAGAAGAAAGGGAAAAGATGTCTCAGAAACGAAAAGAAATTACAAATTACCGACAAATTGAACGCTTACGTTATATTCATGAATCTTTAAGTTCAGGCTCCTATCCCACCACTCAAAAACTTGCCAGGGACTTAGAAGCTTCTACCGCCACCATTTCTCGAGACATTGAATTTTTGCGAGACAGATACCGTGCTCCCTGTGAATATGATCCAGAACGAAAGGGATTTTTCTATACAGAGCCTGATTTTCAGCTAGACCTTTTTACCCCCATAAACCGAGAGGTAAGACGAAAGATTGCCACAGATAAACAAAGTTTTTCTGAATACATGAATTATCCTCTCAAACTTTTAGATAAATTGGAGTTAATTACAGATATAGATTACCCAAATCAAACTGAATTACAGGCAAACCTCAGTAAAAAATACATTGGGCGCAATTATTTTAGTGACGGTTGCACCTGGGTGGGATTAAAGGCTTTTGACTTTTGCCCCACTCCACTTTTTACTATCTCCTACTTTGAACCTTACAACATGGTACCAAAAATGGTGAGCTACCATGTGCAGGGTTCTAAACTTACCTATATTGCAGAAGATTGCTCCTACGACAAGGGCTACTGGCTCTACATCATTCTGGAACATAAATTACTAGAAGCCCCAGAAGAGGTGGCACGGGTGGAGTTAAAAAACTTAATTGAATTTACACGGAAGGCATAAGACTTAGAAGTGGTTTGAGTAATACTATTTATAAAAACAAAAAATTGCGGAAGAATAAAATTATTCAACTCAGGAGTTAAACAACAAATGCATTACTGGGTCGTAGAACAAATCCTTGTCGCGGCCTCGGGTAGAAAAATGATATAAATCTAAGAATTTTATCTTGCGGCTTCCCAGTTGAAAATTCCACAGATTTGCAACATTTTCTACAGTTTTTTGACCAGTAAAATCATTGGAAGGAAAAATTAGCTCCAGGCTTTCCTTGCAAATTTTACTTTCCCACAAATTGGCAGCAATGATAATGTCTGGCTCCAAAAGAGCAATCTCTTCTCGGATAAAGTTCCGTTTTCTCAAATCTGAATCTTTTAAAAATTGGTTGATCAAATGAAAATCGGCAGTTGCACCATTGTCTGCATCGTTGGAATACTTGGAAATATTCATAATGGCAAAACCATAGTGATTTTTTTTCACCATATCAAAAAGAATCCTGTTTGCCTCTGGAATTTGTTCAAAGGTATACTTGCCCCTGCTTTGGATTCCATACACAAGATATAAAATCCGCCGCCAATAAGAAGAACCATTAGCAGCACATTGCTGAAACCACTGCAAGTCGTTACTAACACGGTCTTTCCCAGAACTATAGCGTGACTCCCGTCCTAAAAAAAGGATTTTAGTATTCTCTGTAGAAAAATATCCTGGAAAAAAGCCATCATCATTAAAGTAGTCTATTGCTGCATAGGCTTTTCCATCATCAGGAAAGACAATAGCAGCCTTTGTGTTAATGAGAGCCTTCCAGTCCCGCATAAGATGCTGCAGTTCTCTCCGTTTACTGATATCTTTAGCCTGGGTGAACATATTGCTTCCTCCATCAACATTGCATCCCATGATAGAGGGATTTCTATTAAGTGTCTATTACCTGGTGATAGACTACCAAGGATACAATGAAGATAACTCAGGAATGAAGGAGAATGACTATGAAGAAATTTGCAGTTTGTGTAGCCCTGTGCTTGTGTTTGGTAATGAGTTCTTTTGCTCAAACAGTGGATAATCTCCCCACATGGATAAAGAACTCTCGTATCATCCATAGTGAACTGGCCTTTGGAAGTTCTAAAACAATCGGGGATTTATATGGGAAAAAACCACAGGATATGGCCATTACCACGGTGAAGTATTCAGACTTAGAATGCATCATAACCAATATGGTGGGTACAGAGGAATTTTATCTGCTAAAAATGGAAGTTACCTATGAAATGGATAAAAACGGAGACAACGGTACCTGCTGGCCTTCATACATACTGGTAGAAAGTCCCCTTGCTGGACAGAAAATACAACATTTTTGTTACGACCCCTACAAAGATATAGAAAACTATGGGCAAATAATGGGAATGATTTCCAGCGGACTAGACAACTTTTATGAGTAGTTAGAGGTAGAGTGTGGGGATGAGTTTTAGCCCCTATTGGAGCTTTTCTTCTATTTGGCGAACAAGCTCTGATAGGGGGATTTGAAAAGCCTGAGCAATATTATTGAGGACATTTAAGGAAGGAAGCTTTTTCCCCTGCTCTATTTCGCAGATGTACACCTGATGAGAATTAATTAACTCCGCTAATTTTTCTTGAGAGATATTGTGCTCTCGTCTCAAGTGCCGCACCACTAGTGCCACTGCCTCATTAAATTGCATACAGTGATAATAAGAAATTACGGGGATAAAGATTATAAACTATTGCTTATACAAAAATGTGGGTGTATAATGGGAATTAAGGTATCTTTGCTAAGTAGCTTTTTTGTAAAGATGTAGTAAAACGGAAAGAAAAGGATTTTAAGAGGAGAGGAAAATGACAAATCCAGACAGACTACACATAACATATCATCCAGCAAGAAGATCAATATCATTCACAGTCTATGAAGGTGATACTGTTGTAAACAACACTTATGAATCTTTAACAAAATATTCCATAAATAAAAAACATGAATTTGTTTTAAATCTTTGTGGAGATGATTTTTTGGACGACATTCTTCTTCCATTTGTTGGTAAAGATGCAGTAGATATTTCTATGACAACAACAAGATTAGACTATGAAGATTTTTTACGACAAGTTGACGAGTATAACTCAAGACATTTTAGCAAAATAAGACTCCATGAATTAGCCCCTAATAACGAACTGCCGGACATGACCACTTCATTTAATAATATTAAAGAACAGGCAGAAAAGATTGTATCTCTTTTAGATGAACATTGGAGTCATATCCAGAACATAAATTGTAAATCAATCAGTACAAAAAAATATATGAACAGTGTCGCAGATAAACTTACCGTAGAAAAAAAAGACATAAAGAGAAGTTTAAAATCATTAACAGAAGATAATAATGTAAATCTGTGCTTGGTGGGAGTTCACAGTTCTGGAAAATCAACCTTAATTAATACCCTTCTTGGATATGAAATCTTACCAGTTGATATACGACCAGAAACAGCAAAGGTTCTTAAAATAAAAGGTGTTCCTGGGGTTGAATCCATTTATGTAGAATTTTCAAGAAACGAAAATCAAGTTCAAAAAACATGTAGGATTGGTTGGGACTCAAGTAATAATTTTCTCATAATCAAAGATAATAATATGTGTCCAGACTATACATCAACCCTGCAAAACGAACTATTTAAGAACAGAATGAAAAGATATGATGAACAAGTAAGAGCTCTTTTAGACTATTTAAACCTGGATGAAAGTGTAGACGCAAAAGTCGATTTAGGTTTTCCACTTCCCTTTGAGTCAACGGATTTAAAGTTTACCATATACGATACACCTGGAACAGATAGTAATATAGCTTATCATCAACAAATATTAAGCGAGGCATTAAACCAAACAAATTCTATACTTCTCTTTGTTCTAGCACCTTATAACGTAGCAGGTTCAGGAAATGTTACGTTAATGAATTTATTATTGGAAAAATCTGTAAATCCTAATAATTCCATTGACCTGGAACAATCGTTCTTTATTTTTAATAAAATTGATTCTGTACAAAAAACAAGTGATATCCAAAAACTTAAAATTGGACAACTCAAAAAATCAGAAACAGATATTAACCCTATTCCCTTAGCTGAAAGAAAAGTTTTTTTTCTTTCAGCTAGTAATGGTTTTGCAGCGATAGCTAAAAAAAATGGGGTCTCAAATGCAGATTGGGAATATATCTTAAAATTTGATTGTAAAAAATCATTAGATTCACAATATGGTTGTTACTACCAACACAATCATTTTGGAAAATCTAAATACATAACAGAGTTAAATCTCGACAAAACAAACAAGGTTTTAGAGTCCGAAACAAATGAATTAGACAAGTATATAATTTCTTCTGGTATATACAGTCTTGTAGAAGCAATAAAAGACTATGGGTTGCGCTACGCTTCCACAGTAAAAACCTCTGCAATTATCAAAAGCATAGAAAGTGCTACCGACTCAGTTTCCACCATAGTAAAAGAAACAAGTTTAGGAACTGATGAAAGAGTACAGGATATTTATCTGCAACTTGAATCAGAAAAAGAAAAAATATATGAAATAATTAAGGAAACTTCAGCCAAGTATGAAGTAAAAACTAATTTATCTACAAATGAAAGAAAAAAAATACTTTCAGAATTACAAGTTGATAGTGACAGTTTTGAAAAATCTGTTATTAAACAGACACAAAAGATAATTGATGAAAGATTAGAAAAACCTTGGTTTTTGAATCTAAAGTTTATCCCAGTTATCATCAATGACGAGACAGAGATACTGTTACAATCAGATATTGAACATCTTTACAAAAGGTACATTGAAAAATATAAAGAAAAAAGAACAGCGTACTTAATAGAACGCCAGAACAACTTTATTAAAGACTTTATGGATATGGTAGAAAAAAGTGAAATTTCTGAAAAAACAAAGGAAAAACTAAAAGACTTTAAGTATCCCAATATCCCTGAGTTTGAAATAGAAAAAAAACTTAAAGAACTCTTTGAAACGGCAAATTTTTTTGAATATGGTGCTCTAAAAAATATTTGTAAAAAAATTGCCCAAGTAACTTCTGGTACTTTAAACTCCATGGAACAGAAAATCAACAAAGAAAAAGAAGAGTCTCCTTCCTTATCAAAAGAAAATTTAAATAACACAGAACTTTCAAAAGAAGAAAACAAAGTACTAAAAAAAATGCAGGAAAATGTTGAAGAAGCTTTCAAAAAGGCACTAGATGGAGGTAAAGTTATAGTCAATGAAGGTTTAAAGCAAATTGATAAGGGAATGCAAAAAATAGTTGAAAAAGTAGATCCTCTTGAAACCAAAACCTTAAATAAAGATAAGTTTAAAAATGAAGTAGGGGACTGGATGCAAGAAAAACAAGCTGTCATAACTGAAAATTTTTGGGAAGATCTTTCTTCAGCATTAAATCAAATGTGTGAAGACCTGTCAAAAGAATTTAGGGATAATATAGAGTTATATTCAACCAGAATTAAAGCATTAGAAGAAGAACATGAACCATTAGTAATCCTTTCTGAAAACATCATCAAATTACAAAACTCTATTTCCCATGTTCAATTCCAACTAGATAAAACCACTAAAGGAGTCAATTTATGATTGAAAAATATTGTGAAAATAACAAATTTAACCGAGTACAATTTGCTTTAGATGTGAAAAATGGGAAAATAAGTTCTAGAGAATTATCTACCGTATTTCACGAAATTGATGTTAGTATACAGAAAAACTTAATCTCAAGTCCCTACATTGGAACAAAATGTATAAGTTCAAAGAAAAAATCGGAGTGGAATAGGCATTATTTAGAACATCTAATTGCAGAGGTATCCTGTACAGAAGTTTTTAATAAGGCAAGTATGTCTCATCTATTACAAGTAGCTAACTATGTAAATAGTACAGGAAAAAGAATATTTATAAAACTAGCTCTCTGTTTATTTATATCAATCGTAGTTTTCACCACGGGTTTTGTTGTGGGTTGGAAGAAAAATAGCAATTTGGAAGAACTGAAAAGTGAAAATCTTATTTTAAAAGAGCAAGTAGAAGAATTCCAGAAAATAGTTCATGAGTTAAAAAGAGAAAATGAGAAATTAAAACAAGAAAACTCCTCTCTCAAATCAAAACTCGATAATATAGGCAAAATTGCAAGAGTGTCTAGTGAAGAAAGTCCTCCTCCCACTGCAACAAATAACTCAGGGTCAGAAGAAGATGATGAGTTAGCTCAAATAATTAAACGTGCACTCAATGGAGAGAACGTAAACAATGAATTCCAAAGTAGTCCCTATTCTACAGAAGATCTTCAACAGAAGGCTCTTGAAATGGGATTAACAAAAAAAGAAGCTGAGCGGTTGATAGGAAATCCTGCAAACCAAAGTAAATTTAATTTAGAAGCTTTTAAGGAGTAAATGATGGAAAATGAACAAAAAAGCCCTGTAAACGAAAAAATAAATAATTCTGAACTAGATGCCATGGTGTTGGAAAACAATCTGGCAAAAATAGCTTATACCCTTGATAAAGATTACTTAACCCATCTTGACGACTATGGGGTTCTTAAGTTTGACAGATATTGTACCTCTAGAGGGATAGAATATCTTAAAAATGAAACAAAGAATATTATGGCAATTAAGGTAACAAATTTTATAATCAATAAAGATGAAAAGGTTATTGATTGTATGAAAAATGTTATTGGCTCTTTTTCTAACACAAGTGACAGTTTAGGTTTTTTAGTTCATCGTAAAATCGACAGTGTTGATATCTATTTTATTTTTAAAAAAGATGGAGAAATTGCAAGAGATTATGTAAATGCTAAGATTGAACTATATGACAAATCTTTTACAGGAAATTTCCCTGGTTCAAAAACAAAAGTTATTAAACAAGATAGTGAATTAAATAAAGAGTTTACATTCCTAGATAATGCAAAACATATAACACTCCTTACATCTATTCCATCTGATAAATCAGAAGATTATATTAGCCAAGGAATAGAAAAACTATTAAATGGTTTTGTTCCTGAAAAAGTTGATAATGAATATGCTGTACTCATATTAGCTGAAGCCATGCCACAAGAAGGAGTTAGAGAAGTAATCAATGGGTTTGAGGAAATGGCAACCTCTATAACCCCCTATGCAGGTCATCAGTTTCAAACAGGGAGCAATGATTCAGAATCACATGGAGAAATGAAGTCTACAACAGATACCACAGGAGTGAGCCATGCTATTAGCAAAACCCATTCAATTAACATTGGTGCAAATGTTGGTCGTGGTGTCACCAATACTAGTGGAATAAATAATGTAATTACCGATTCAGAGGGTAATACAGACTCCGATTCCATAACAAACTCAGAAGGCGATACAGTTTCTGATACAACAAATGAAAATAAAATGGAAGGAAGTAGTGACAATGCAGGTATACAGGCGTGGGGGATGCGTTATGCCCATGGGTGGAACCGTTCAACTACAAAAGGTACAGCTAAAACTATAGCAAGAAATGTAGCTAAATCCGTTGCAAAATCTACAGCCAAAACTGTTGGAAGGGCTGTTGCAGCGGGTACTTTTAGTTCTGTGGCAAAAATGCTCTCCTTTGGTCTTTCTGGAGGCTATGGATATAGCTGGGGTAAGATAGATACAGATTCCGAAAGTAAATCTCTAACGGATGGTACAAACCATAACATTACTTTAGGAACAAGTGAAAGTAATACCTACAATTATAAATCATACCAAGTAACAGATTTACTAGAAGTACTTGAAACTAATATTAAAAGATTAACAAAGAGTAAATCTACTGGATTATGGAAAACTGCCACCTATGTCTTTTCAGAAAATGGAACAACATCTCAAAGCGTTGCAAATTATCTTCGAGGGTTAACTCAAGGAGATGAATCATTCATTGAATCTGCAACAGTATTTGATTGGAAGGAACATAAAGACAAATTAGGCAAAATTATAGAAACAACCCCCTTTCCCGAAATAAAAAAATATCTAACACATTTTACTCACCCTATTTTTATTAATCGCTCAGACCTTTTATGTAATACAGTTTCTAAAGATTATTTAATGAAAGAAATTGATGAAGCACTTCATGAGGAAACAGAAAATAATGAGTCTCTTTCTCCTGATATCATAGAAAATGCACAAAATGATTTCAGAGAAAATATAGAAAAAATCAATATTCAACTCATTCCAATAACCCCAACGACAAATATTTCTACAACAGAATTAGCAAAACTTTTTGCCCTTCCTACTCATTCACTACCAGGATTACCTGTACTAGAATGTGCAGAATTTGGACGCAATGTTGCTACCTATGATGAACAGAGACAAGATAATAGTCATCTCAGTCTTGGTAAAGTTTATCACATGCATGATACAGAAAAATTAGATGTATCTTTACAAAAAAAATCCCTAGCTTCCCATACTTTCATTACAGGTTCCACAGGTAGTGGTAAATCAAATACTGTTTATCACCTGCTTTCACAAGCAGAAAAAAACGAATGTAAATTCTTGGTAATTGAACCAGCAAAGGGTGAATATAAACACGTATTTGGCAATACCGCACATGTTTATGGAACAAATAAAAAACTTTCGGATTTGTTAAGAATAAATCCTTTTAGCTTCCCCTCTGATATACATATTTTAGAGCATTTAGATCGCCTTATCGAAATTTTTAATGTATGTTGGCCCATGTATGCAGCAATGCCTGCCATATTAAAAGAAGCTGTAGAAAAATCCTATGAAGACTGTGGTTGGAATTTAGCAGAATCTTCAAATGAATATGGAGAAAATTTATATCCAACCTTTGCAGACGTAACTCGTAATATTAGAACTATAATTGACTCATCTGAATATGATAATGACAATAAAGGTGCTTATAAAGGTTCACTGATTACACGATTAAAATCCCTCACAAATGGTATTAACGGACAAATTTTCACAACCGACGAAATCTCAGATGCAAAATTATTTGATGAAAATGTAATCGTAGATTTAAGTAGAGTAGGTTCAAGTGAAACAAAATCCCTCATTATGGGACTACTTGTCTTAAAACTTCAAGAATATAGAATGACAAGTGGCAGAATGAATTCAGACCTACAACACATTACAGTCTTGGAAGAAGCACATAACCTTTTAAAACGAACATCAACAGAGCAATCTTCCGAAAGCAGTAATTTAATTGGAAAATCAGTAGAAATGATAGCTAATTCCATTGCAGAAATGCGAACCTATGGAGAAGGTTTTATAATTGCTGATCAAGCTCCTGGACTACTTGATATGTCCGTAATTCGGAATACAAACACTAAAATTATAATGAGACTTCCAGACCTAGGAGATCGGGAGTTAGTTGGTAGAGCAGCAAATCTGAATAACAATCAAATTGAAGAATTAGCAAAACTTCCTTGTGGTGTAGCTGCAGTTTATCAAAATGAATGGGTACAACCTGTTTTATGTAAAGTTAACCACTACCCTATTGATGATAATTCTACATTTGAGTATGAATCAAACGAAACATCAAACAGTCAACTCTCTTTTAAAAATAGAATTGTAATCGCACAGAAGTTATGCAATTTGTCAAAAGACTCAGAAAAACTTGAAGAGATGAAAACCTTAGCAAAAGAACATTTGACAAAAAAATCTATCTATAAATTAAGTGGTTCCGTATATGTTTCAACAATGCGGTATATAGAATCAACAAGAAAAAAACCAGATTATGATAAATTGACATTTATTGTTTCATCTTTACTACCAGAGTTTACCAAAATTATAAAAGATTCAGCTATAAGAAATCCCAACAAACCGAGGATATGGAGAGATGATTTGCAAGACCACATTCATGAGATATTGGCAGAAAATAAAATTCAAGATACCAATTTGAGGAATAATATATTACAATGTATCTTACAAAGTTATGTTATTTCAGAACTAAATAAACCAAATCTATTGAACGAAATCCTCATGAAAAATACTCTATAGGAGACAGTATGGAATCATTCAGCAATGCCAATGAAATTTCCCAAAATGAAAATGGATTAAAAGAAATTAATCCAACAGATACTCCCGACACTTCACAACCTCTAGATTTTTCAAACGATGGATTCAGCGTATCAGATTTTGCATCAGAAAAAGACGGAAATAAGGAAAGTGAAGGACAAATTAAAGAAAATTCGATATCAGAACAAGGCAAACTTGATACATCAAAACCTATAGATTTTTCATCACCAGAAAAATCAAATGATTCAACACAAAATTCCGATAAGACCGATACAATTGGAGAGCAAAAATTTTCCGATGATAGAGGACTAACACCTTTAACAGAAGCCGATATATTAAAACTAAAAGAGGAAACAGGATGGTCGGATAAAATTATCGATGCAATAGGTTCAAAACAAGAGGCAGAAATTTATAAAAATGCAGGACTTGTTGAAACAACGATCAATGATCGTCCGTGCTTAGTTCGTTCAGATATAGATATGGAACAAACTGATGATTATGGAAGAACAAATCAAGATCGTATGGCTCAGGGATTAGCTCCCCAAGATTACCAAGGAAAATCTATAGAATTACATCATGTTGGCCAGAAAATGGATGGGCCTCTTGCCGAGCTAACACATGAAGAACACCAAAGTAGAAAAAATTATTCAATTTTACATGACGCAACTAAAGAATCTGAAATAGATAGAAAGGTATTTAATGAACAAAGGGAAGAACACTGGAGTTCAAGAGCAAAAGGAGAGTAACAGATGAAAACAATTAAAGAGCTGGTAGAAAAAAAATTTAAGTTTTATCAAAAAAAAGCAGTTTCTGATAATGTAATCAGTAATGCAGAAAAGGAATTGAATATTTCATTAGCACAAGACTATAAGGATTATTTAAAGTGTTATGGAGCATGTTCTTTTTCATCTCATGAATTCACAGGACTCGGTTTTTCTGGATACATGAATGTAGTTTCTGCAACCAATGAAGAAAGAAGAGTAAATAGTAATTTTCCCAAAGATATGTACATAATAGAAAATCTTGCAATTGAAGGAGTTTTGATTGTTCAAAATTCAAAAGGTGAAGTATTTGAGTATACACGTTCGTCTATTAATAAAATTTATAATAGCTTTAAAGATTATTTGAAAAGTCTTTGCTAGAATACAATGGAATATGAAACATAGGATAGGATATGTTTAAAACAGAATCAAGTATTGAAGATTTTAATAAAACTTCCTGTATTGATATCGATTCAGAGAGTTCAATGTTTGATTTTGGTCAACCCCTGAATTTTTATAATGAAAAAAGAGCCCAAGAATATATACAAGAGCCTCAGAATGTAGATTATCTTGGTGATGTAGAAAAGGGTAAAGAAATGACATTTACAGAGGCTGACAGCGGTAATGTAACCCCTCATTTTGAAGAAAATGAGGGGTGTCAATAAAATTGTCAGACTTGTGTGGTTGTTTTTGAGGCTCGTCTCCGTTGGTGGGTAACGATAGACGTCATGTACAAGAAAAAAATTAGTTCAATAAAATCAAACATATTCTCTCCTACCACACCCACGGAACTTGGAAAAGTTCTACCCTATTTTGCGACTTTATTATACACTATCAATTAGGGAGGCAATTAATGAAAGATAAAATATATACTACACTATATGGTGCCATTGTAGCCGATGCAGTGGGTGTTCCTGTTGAATTTTTGTCACGAGAAGAACTAAAAGAAAATCCTGTTACAGATATGCGTGGGTTTGGGACATTTTACCTTCCAAAAGGAAGTTGGTCTGATGATTCAAGTATGATGCTCTGTTTGGCAGATAGTATTGGTATACAGGGAAAAATCGATTATGAAGACATAATGAGTCGATTCTGGGAGTGGTATAAAAATTCAAAATATACCCCCGACAATGATACCTTTGATATTGGAAGAACTTGTTACAGGGCAATAAAGAATTTTCACACTGGAAAAGCCCCTTTAGATTGTGGTCTTACTTCTGAAAGTGATAATGGAAATGGTTCGTTAATGAGAATAGCCCCACTGCCACTCTATGTATTCCAGAAGTTTGGCTCCTCTGCAATGGATAACGAAAAATCTTTTGAACTTATCCATGATATTTCTCGCCTAACCCATGGCCATGAAATTTCTCTCATAGGATGTGATATTTACTGTTCCATAATGATTGAAATCCTCAAAGGAACACAAAAGGATTCCTTGCAAGACTGTGGATTAGAAAAAATCTCTGCCTATGTCCGTAAATATCCTCAGTATGAGCAAGCTCTCCAAAAATACGAACGCATCTTCCATACAAATTTTAAAAACATTCCAGAAGAAGAAATTAAAAGTTCTGGCTACATAGTTGACACCTTGGAAGCTGCATTATGGTGTTTTTTGAATACAGATAATTATCGTGACTGTGTTTTGAAGGCTGTAAACCTCGGTGCAGATACAGACACTGTAGCATGTGTAGCAGGAAGCATCGCAGGTCTTTATTATGGAGACATCCCCAAAGAATGGATAAAGGATATTCGCAATAAACAGCTGATAGATGATGTAATTACCAGATTTACAAAAGCAATAATTCCTGTAAATCATCAATAATAAACTCCGTTCCCATCAAGATGCAAGGTTATGAGATAGTGCCAATTTTTAGACGCAACTGGTTCTTGAATTTTTCTACCAAATCTTCTATGCTCATTGTGCACTATCTAATTTCATTGTTTGAAATTCTGAATTTCCTTGTTAGAAATTCTAAATTTCATTGTTTGAAATTCTAAATTTCCTTATTAGAAATTCTGAATTTCCTTGTTTGAAATTCTAAATTTCCTTTTCGTGAATATTTCTTCTTTCTGCAAAATATCTTTTTTCCACGTTAAAGAGTCTAATTAGTATGTAAACCCAATTTATTCCAAGGAGAACATTATACTCACAGATAAAAGCTGGGAAACTGAATCTTACTCATCAATAAAGTTTATTTTTACCTCTATCATCTCTTGACAGATTCTATGGTTTATAATGTACTTACAGTTCAGTGGCAGGAGGCTCTTTATGGCAAATACTAAAAAAATCACCACGGTTGAATCTCGTCATTTCCCCTGGGGAGCTATGATTCGATTTTCTGGCCTTTACCTTGTGGCCTTAGCGGTAATTCATGGTCTTGTGTACTGGGTGGCTCAAGACGGATATCATTCTTACGTAACAGCAGTACTTTTGTTCTTTTTTCCCATCTGTCTCTACTCTTGTTGTCAGGTTACCCTCCGAAAGCAACATTTTTTAACTGGTTGCCAAACTCCACCCCAAGGTTTTTGGAATACCTGTTACTATAATTTCCACAGAAAGCGGGTGGCAGCCTATAGTTTTCATGGAATTGTGGCCTTTGCATTGGCCCTGATTTTGCCTGTGTATCTTTCTATTATCTCCCGTTCTGAATATGTAACCCTCATGGTGTTATTACCAGTGGTAGTTCTTTCTATGGCTGGAATTAGAAACTATTTTAAGAAAAATCCCTTTGGGGATGCAAACCATCCTGCAAAAAATGAACAGATTGTCATGCTCTTTTCTGGCTGCATTTTTTTTCTCTGTACGGTGATTTACGGCCTCATTCTCTTTTATCTTTCTAACAATGTGGCAACACTTTCTTTTTCGGCTCCCCTGCTGGGTTCAGAAAATCCTTTTCAGCACAATCAGTTGGCAGGGCTTGTAGCTACGGTTCTGAACAATTTTGATGCAATCATTCAGTCTATTTTAGGGAGTAATGTAGCTCATGGAGTGGTTTTTCCTCTCTATATGGTGGTGGCAGTAATTCTTTTAAGCGGTGGCTTTGCCTTTTATGCTTTAAGCTGTATTTTCCGTTGTCTCTACCTTGACCCTAAACGAATTATTTCTGTTGCCGTTCCTGTGGAAAAATTAGTGGAAATACAGGGCAAAGAAACGGTTTCTATCCGCCATCTTTCTAAAAAGGTAGCCATAGGACTTGGGATTTTCCTTGTTGTTGCAGCAATTGGAATTTTCTTTGGGACACGGTTTCTGTTAAGCCAACCTCAGCTCCTTCGAGCAGTAGAAGATAAAACTACAATGATAACAGAGGTCATTGATGGAGCCCTATACAAGGTGGGAACAGCACAGCAGATGGAACATTTTTCTGCTACAGTACAGGCTCAAACTATGGAAGAAATGATTCCTGTAATTAACCAGTATTTTGACACCATGGAAGGTAACGTTGATGCCTACTTGGACAAATACTATAGCCTCAGCAGTGAATACCTGCGTTTGTGGAATATGATTAAAGATGCTGTTAATCAGGCGGTGGCAAAACTTACTGATAAAGCAGCAGAGGCAGCAGCCCTGGAGGCCGTAAACACCAGCACTGGGCAATACATGGATCAACTACTGGAAGAAACTCTTATACCAAAGCAAGATTTAGAAGCAGAACTGGCTAAGATTTCTCATGAAGCACAAAAGAAATGGCAACAAGGTCTGGATATAATTCGAGAAGAAAATAAAATCACTTACAGAAATGGCATGTATCAAGCAACTCTTTCCACTAGTTTAAATGACATTATGATAAAGGTTGACCCTAATTTTTCTCGAACCACTTCTGCCCGCTGGCTTACCTCTGGAGTGGTGGGCCTTACAACAGGCCTTTTAACTCGTAAGATTACAAAGGAGTTAGTGGAAAAACTTGCAGGAAAGGTTTCTCAAAAGCTGGCAAAAAAAGTTATTACTGAAACAGGAGAAAAGGTTTTGAAAAAGAGCCTTATTGGAACAGCTATTGGAAGCGTTGCTCCTGGAGTTGGAAATGTTGTTGGTTTTATTGCAGGAGCAGGATTTGGTGTGTTAACAGATTTTGCTGGATTAAAATTGGAAGAACAGGTGAATCGTTCCAAGTATCGGGAGGAAATTCTACAATCTATTCAAGAACAGCGACAAGAATACCTCAATTTAGTTACCGTGGCAAATCCCTAAACCAGGTTAAAAACTCTTGCAGACCAGGTGCTATTCTTGTGCCAAATTTCCAGTGCAAATTCACTTAATTTCTAGTGGAAATTCCCCCTAATTTCCAGTACAAATTCCCTCAATTTCCACAGGAAATTCATTCACTTTCCAGTACAAATTCCGTCCCGCAAAAAAACAAAAAATTAACACAATTTTTTTGATTTATTTTAATTTTTGTTATATAATTGCTACTCTGAGGAAGAGAAAATATGAAGAAAATTTTTATGTTTGTTGCTATTGCTTTTATCTGTTCCGTAACTAACGCTGGTGGAACAAAGGGAATTTTAAACTCATGGGTTGAGGATTGGCCAACACAACCTATAACCGTTATTTGTCCTTGGGCTGTAGGTGGCGTGGTGGATACAGTGAACAGAACCCTTGCAGCTTATGGTGAAAAAATTTTTAAGCAGCCCATTGTAGCTACAAATGATTTTGTTAGAAATGAAGCCATTTCTGTTTCTGAAAATTTTTTAAAAACAGTTACCCCCTTGTTGGGAGATGGTGGAAATGTGGCCTTGACTAATTACCTGGACACCAAGGCAAACGAGCCTGTTTTTATCATTGGAAGTGAAAATGCTTTTGCCATTACTCCCAATGTGCATACCGAACGGCCTGTTTCATTTGATTACAATGATTTTGAACCAGTCATTAGTCTTTGCTCTGCAGTTTTTGTTATGACTGCAAATGCTCGATTAAATATTGTAGATTTGGAAAGCTTAAAAGCCTATGGACAGGGTAAAACCTTAATGGTAGCAGTAGGCGGAACAAATAGTATAGAGTATTTTATGCTGAAGCAGCTTTCTGAGGAATTAGGATTAAAGCTCCAGGTAGTAGCATACAATGGTGCAAACCTTGCACTGAATGCCTTGATGAAAGGAGAGGTTGACCTTGCAGTTTCTCATCAATCTCAAGCGAAACAAGGAGTGGAAACAGGAATTATTACACCTGTAGTGCTTTTTGATGAAAAAGGTAGTGATGAGGGAGTCTATGCCGGAGTAAAGGGTGTCGGTGAATACGGCTATACTGCTTATTGTAAAAATAGAAGCTTTTTGATGGCTCGTAAGGGAACTAATGCAGCTATTATCCAAAAGGTCTATGATGGATACAAAGAAATTCTTGCCCAAGAAGAGATAAAGCAGTTATACAAAAGTATGATGATAGAAATAGAACCATTAGATGCAATTGAAATAAATAAACATCTTACCGAAGTTCAAGCTATGGTAAAGGCTCACCTGTAATCAGGTGATTAAAATGCTGGAGTACATATGAATATTTTTAGTTTAAGAACAAGACGGTCTCGATTCTCCCTTCGAATTCGTATTGCAGTGTCAATACTTGTGTTTCTTATTGTTTCAGCCTTCATGCTATATGATACTTTTCATATGCAAAATTTCATTTCAGAAAGAACAAAAACTTTTACACAAGACTTAACTTTCCAGCATACTGCAAGCATTGCAAAAGAAATTAATACAAGAACACTCAGCATCAAAATGATTGCAGATGCTTTGAACCCACAAACTCGAGTTGCTCTAGATACCCAAGTAGAAGAAATTTTGCAACGAAAACAGGAGTTAAGTGTATTTAATGCCTTGTATTACATCGATGCAAAAGAAATTCAACAAGCTGCAGATGGATCTGAATTCGTTGTACTCCCTGACCATCAGTTTACCTTGCAGCATCCCGAACAATTACACCAAGTAACAGAAATCGATTCCTTTCTCATTGATTCTGATGGAAAGGATAATATCTATTATATCCACCAGATTACCGATGGAAATTCTTTTGAAGGTCTGCTAGTAGGTATTAGAAATCGAAATGAACTACAGGACTTTATACAGTTAAAGGCACTGAACAGTGAGACCGTGAGTTGTGTTGTTGATAAAAATACAAATATCATCATTTCTCCTACAGGAGCCTACCTGCCATCCCACAGACTCATTGACGACTATCTCCTTTTTAAAGATATAGAAGAAAATAGATTAGCACTTCAACAGCTGAGAGAAAATGTTGCAAATCTCCAGCAGGATATACAAGAAATTATCAACATAGATGGTTTAAAGCTTCTTGTCTCCTATACTCCACTGGGAATCAATGACTGGGGAATACTAACCTTTGTGCCAGATGAACTTATTTCTGTTAATGCATACATGCATTTGGAACGAACTTTTTATACTTCAATTATTGCAATTTTAATTTTTGGATTCATTACCATTGCTACGGCTTATACCTTCAAGAAGAATAAGCGTGAAATGGAGCAGATTGCATTTTATGATCCCATTACCCAGGGTCTTAATAAGGATGGATTTACCCTTCGGTTCAAAGAAATTGTTGAACCTAATCCTTCCTATGCATATTCTGTTGTATTAATGAATATGAAGCACTTTAAGCTGATTAACGAACAATTTGGAAAAGAAGAGGGAGATAGGCTCCTTTATCACATCAATCACTGTATAGAAAAATGTCTCCATCCCAATGAATTTGTGGGACGATTTACCGCAGACCGATTCTTCCTCTGCTTGAAGGATCGAGATCAAAATATTATAGAATCTCGGCTACGGTACATGGTTGCAGAGATCACCGCCTTTAATGAGAATAGCGAAACTCCTTATAATTTAGAATTCCACTGCGGTGTCCGCCTCATGGATGAATCTACCCATGAATTGATTCAATTGCAGGATCATGCACATGTTGCCTATGAACATGCTGTGGCAGAAAAAGCCTTTGCGGTATTCTACGACCAGAAGTTTATCAATAAGCTCCTTAAAGAGCAGGAATTAAACATGCTGTTTGAAGACTCTTTGGAAAGAGGTGACTTTAAGCTTTATCTTCAACCAAAAGTTCGCCTAGATACAGGTACTGTTTGTGGAGCAGAAGCCTTGGTTCGTTGGTTTCATCCCGAAAAAGGAGTCATTTATCCTTCAGACTTTATTCCTCTTTTTGAAAGCAATGGTAAAATTTGTCAGCTGGACTTGTACATGTTTACAGAGGTTTGTAAAACATTACAACGATGGGAAAAAGAAGGACGACAGCTCTTCCCTATTTCCTTTAACCTTTCTCGTCAGCATTATTTCCAAAATCCTGGATTCTTGGATACCTTTATACAAGTGGCAACGGAGTATAAAATACCAAGAGGCTTGTTGGATTTTGAGCTGACAGAATCAATCTTCTTTGATAACGACAAATTCAAGGCTGTAAAAAAGAGCCTTGATGAAATGCACCACCAAGGATTTTTATGTTCCTTGGATGACTTTGGCGTGGGATATTCATCTCTTGGTCTTTTGAAAGAGTTTGATATTGATACCATTAAATTCGATAGACAATTCTTCTTGGATGTTTCTACAGACAAATCAAAAACTATTGTAGAAAGTCTTATGGGTATGTCAGAAAAACTCGGTATAAAGACTGTGGCAGAAGGAATTGAAACCCACCATCAGCTTTCCTATTTGAATGAAACTACCTGTAATATCATTCAAGGATACATTTATTCCATGCCCTTGGCTGTGCAAGAATTTGAATCCTGGTTAGACAAGCTTACCGATGGAAAGCCTGACATTAAGCAGATTAATTTCTAAGGGGATGGCATAACTACAGAATAAAGTTTTCCATCATTACAAAATCAAGTTTAGATTCTGTAATGATGGAAAAAAATAGTAAATAAGGTGGAGTGGGAAGGGAAATAAGCTATACAAAGAAGTTTTCTTTTACTACAAAATCTCTCTCATTAAATACAATATAATATAATTTCATCCTTAACCTATATTGGTGGCTCTGTAGTGTACAATCCTAGCAACCTCTCCTCTTCCCAGCTATTCCCTGGTGTTATGATTGCAGTTCATCATGGTGAATTAACTGTCACAGGGGGAAGGAGAAAATCGTATAAATAAAAAAGCTAATAGGTATGGTTACATAAAAATAAATGCTATTTCATCCCAAACCGTGAGCTTTCAGTATCATTTTTTTAATACAAATAGTACAAAACAAACTCAGCACTATACCTTACAAAAAGGTAAGTCCTTGGACCTTAATAAAGATGGTAAGGACGATATTAAATATACTCCTCTTGTGCCCGTAAGAACAGGCTTTGAAGGCGCCATGTCTCTAGAATTTATTTCTGATGATGAAAATGGATATACAACTATGTATGCCACTATCACAGAAGATACCTTGTCGAGAAATGCTGGAGTCCCTACAGTATATGAGAATTCCACCTTTTATGGTGTAAACTCAGAGGGTAGCTTCATTTACATTACTGGAGAAAATGATGCTTCTATTAATTCTCGATCAGCAGTGGACACATCAAATTTGAGGGGAATCTCTCACGGTGACTATGTCGTCAACTCTACTGATGGTAAAATTTTTGCTGTTGTAGGAGAAGTTTCCACATCCGATGCCCCGGATGAAGATTTCAATTCCCCAAAAGAACTCAAAGATGATTTTGATGTTGATACCTGTACTACAGAAGATGCTATAGACAAATTATTCCATATTCTCACAAGGGGGTCAAATAATTACGGCCCCCTTTTTCTTGACCACTAATCCTCCAAGCTATATTATTGTGAGGAGGAAGTGCACGTATGAAAGAAGAAACCTATATCATCACTGGCATGAGTTGTGCTGCTTGTAGTAGTGCTGTGGAGCGAGTTACCAGAAAACTTGAGGGTGTAGAAGAAAGTAACGTAAATCTTGCCACAGGCCGCATGACCATTCGCTACGACCAAGAAAAGGTAAATCCCCAGCAGATTATGTCCAAGGTGGAGCGAGCAGGCTTTGGCTGCCAACCGTATATCCAAGAACAGCGGGGGCCACAACAAGAACAATCAAAGGATAAGTTTCACGATACCCAGCATGCCTCATCCCACGGCAAAGAGCATTCCACTAGCCAAAACAGCCAGAATGCAAAATCTCCAGCTACTCAAGACAAGGAACTTCAAGAAAAAAAGCACCGTCTTCTTGGTGCCTGGGGCTTTACCCTGGCCCTCATGTACGTTTCCATGGGTTCCATGCTGCCCACTCCCCTCCCCCTACCAGAGCTTGTCCAAGGTGCAAGCCATCCTTCAAACTTTGCCCTGTTACAGCTTTTGCTTACCATACCCGTGCTTTTTTATGGCAGGTTCTTTTATTCAAACGGATTTTCCGCCCTGTTTCACGGGAATCCCAACATGAATTCCTTGGTGGCAGTGGGAAGCCTCGTTTCCTTTATCTACAGCTTGGCCATAACTTTTTTAGTGGCAGACAATCCCCATCAACTGCATCACCTGTACTACGAATCTGCCACCATGGTCTTGACCTTTGTCATGACAGGAAAATATCTGGAAGAAAAAAGCAAGAAAAAGACAGGTTCTGCCATTACTGCCTTGATGGAGTTGACTCCCCCCACTGCCTTTCTCTTAAAAAATGGAAATGCCTTGGAGATCCCTGCAGAACAGCTGGTGGTGGGAGACTTAATATTGGTAAAGCCAGGGAGCCGTATTCCTGCTGACGGAGAGATTGTACAAGGAGCCAGTGGTGTGGATGAATCCATGCTTACTGGAGAAAGCCTTCCAGTGGAAAAGAGTATTGGAAGTACCGTTACTGGTGGTAGCATGAACCTGAACGGAGCCCTACAAATACGAGTAAGCCGTGTGGGAAAGGATTCCACCTTAGCCAAGATTGTAGCTTTTATGGAAGAAGCCCAGGGAAAGAAGGCTCCCATTGCAAAGATTGCCGACAGGGTTTCTGGTATTTTTGTGCCGGTGGTTATGGCCATTGCAGCAGTGGCGGCGGTGGTGTGGTTTATTGCTGGAAAGGATGTGGCCTTTGTACTTCAAATCTTTACCTCGGTGCTGGTGATTGCCTGTCCCTGTGCCTTAGGTTTGGCCACTCCAGCAGCCATTATGGTGGGAACAGGGCTTGGAGCCACAAATGGCATCCTCCTTAGAAGCGGAGAAGCCCTGGAAATGGCAGGAAAAACCACCGCCGTGGTGCTAGATAAAACTGGTACCGTTACCCAAGGCAAGCCTCGGGTAACCCAGGTCTTAGCGGCAGATGGAGTAGACAAAGCATATCTTTTATCACTGGTGGCAGCAGTGGAATCCCAAGCACAGCATCCCTTAGCACAAGCAATTCTTGATGAAGCAGAAAAACTTTCCTGTAACAAGAATTTTTCAATCCCAGCCTTTGAAACCATTCCTGGCAAGGGAATTAAAGCTACAATTCAACAGGGAGCCACAGTATTGGTGGGAAGTATTCGCCTTATGGAAGAATCAGGCTGTAGGATACCTCAGTCTCTGGAACAAATCAGCCAAAAGCTACCAGAACAAGGTCATACCCTCGTATATGCCGCCACACAGGAAGTACAAGCAGAGGCAAAGATCCTTGGTCTCATTGCCATTGCAGATAGTATCCGAGAAACAAGCCTCCAAGCTGTTAAGGAGCTTAAATCCATGGGCATTACCACCATCCTTTTGACAGGAGATAACAAGGGGGCTGCAGAAGCTATTGGACAGCAGGTTCAGGTGGATAGGGTCATTGCTCAGGTGCTACCTCAAGAAAAAGCCCAGGTAATTGAAGAGCTACAAAAAGAAGGCCACATAGTAATGATGGTGGGAGACGGCATCAATGACGCCCCCGCCCTAGTGCAGGCAGACAGCGGTGTAGCCATGGGGGGTGGGAGCGACATTGCAGTGGAGGCAGGAGAGGTAATTCTCATGGGAAGTAGCCTGCTGGATGTAGCAAAAACTATTAGACTCAGCAAGCTCACCATTACTAATATTCGCCAAAACTTATTTTGGGCATTTTTGTACAATACCATCGGTATTCCCGTGGCGGCAGGACTTTTGTATCCCTTTACTGGCCAGCTCATGTCTCCCATGCTGGCAGCCTTAGCCATGTCTTTAAGTTCTGTCTGCGTTGTGTCAAATGCATTGCGATTACGGAAAAAACAATTATAATAGAGATTCTACAGGAGGTTTTTATGATTATTCTAGAAGTACCAGAAATCCACTGCCCAAAATGCGTGGAGCGAATCACCAAGGCACTGGAAGAGGACAAACTTACCTTTTTCGTATCACTGGAAGACAAGACTGTGGCCATTGACGGCTGCCAAAATTGTGCCGCCACCGCCATTGCCACACTGGATGACCTAGGCTTTACCGCCACCATCAGAAAATAACAGCTAGAACGTGGTACAAAAGATAGGAATTTTGAGAAAAATATACACTAAAGGAATTTTTGCTATGAAATCATTGCAACATAAGTCATCAAGGTTACTGATACTTATACCCCTAGTTGTTACCCTCTGTTTTCAGGGATGTATCAGTTTAGATTATATTTTGGAGCAAGGGGGATTTACAACCTTTGGAACAGAACAGGCAAACCCAAAAACTGACAAAAAGATTCAAAGTGGTAATAAAAACTTACCATTATTAAGCAAGGAAGAAATTAAACAACAGTTTGATGCCACAAATCCTACAAAGCTTGAAGTAATCAGTGGTAGAAATCAGGCTACAATCGATAGAGCTATCTTTGGCAACCAAAATATGACCAAAGAGCCAAGTTTTCAGCAGCCTTATTTTGCTGGAGAGCCTAAAAAAGAGATTATGGACTTAGCACTTGCCCGATTTAACTTTGTCCGCAGATTAGCAGGTCTTAATGAGGCAGTATATAACCAGCAGTTCCATAAAGAAGCCCAACATGCTGCATGGATTTGTGCAATGTATAATAAAACAGACCGTTCCCATTCTGTATCTGCCTATACAAGACCCGCAGGAGTGTCAGATGAAACATGGAATTTAGTGGCAAAGGGTCTTAGCCAATGTCTTTATTTACGACCCCATGCTGCAAACTCAGTAGATATTTATATGGGTGATAATGGAAATGGGAATTTGGGTCACAGAAATAATCTTTTAAATCTTTTTACCTCTCAGGTTGGTTTTGGTGTAGCTTCCGCAAACCCCAATTTAATCGTTGCAGATCTTGGTACTCGTTGGACTAAGGCTTCTGGTGCCACTGCCTTCCGTTTTAACTGGCAAAAGCAAAGTGATTACAAGGATTTTGACTATGACATGGTATCCTGGCCACCTGCTGGATACTTCCCTGCAAAAACAGCCCTCTTTGATAGCGGTGTAGATAAAAGTCGCTGGAGCATTTATTTCGATGATAATAAATATGGACTTCAGACAACAGCTGGAGAAGACGGAAAGAAGACCAATGTCATTGTTACAAAAACAGTCAATGGAGAAGTTGTAAAAGTATGGGATTTTGCAAAAATTGCTTCTAATGTAGAAGCTTTTAAAAACAAAAAGTATACCCTCACAGAAGGGGAACCTTGGTGTAGCATAGCCTACGGAAAGACTACTATTTTCTATTTGGCATCTATAAAAGATGGTAAGGAATCTCAAGAACAATATGTAGATGGCAGTGTATACACCGTACAATTTGAAAACCTTGTAGACAAAGTAAATGGTGGATTCACAAGTCTTGAATACGATGTAGAATTCTTTGACATGTCCAAGGTACAATAAAAAAATTGTATTAGAAAATCCCCTTAAATAAATTTAAGGGGATTTTTTTTGATATTTTCCCTCAAAAAAACACCGTCCCCCAGTAACACTGAGAGGACGGCCAAGGAGGTAGTTATGACAATTCCAACAAGGAAAATTGTACTAATGATAAAAAAACAATCTACAAATTATTGAAAATAGCTTGTATCAAGTATTACAAGCTTCCAACATAATCCGCTAGAAAGCAGCAGGAATTAAATCAATACCAGCAGTTTCTTCAAAGCCAAAGAGCAAGTTCATATTTTGAACTGCCTGACCAGAAGCTCCTTTTACCATGTTGTCCAGTACAGACACCACTTGGAGCATTCTTCCACCATCCACCACATACACCTGCATATCACAATAATTTGAATACCGTACGTTTCTTGTGGTAGGATTCTTTCCTGCATCCAGTACCCGTACAAAGGGCTCTTTTTCGTAAAACTCCTTGTACAGCTGACGTACCTGCTCCACAGAAAGCTTTCCTACAAACTCTGGTGCCAAGGGAGCATAAATTGTGGAGATGATGCCACGGCTCATGGGCAAAAGATGGGGAGTAAATACAATGCCACAATCCTTTCCCGCAGCAATGGAACAATTCCGCTTTATTTCTGGCTGGTGACGATGGCCACCAACGCCATAAGCCATTACAGATTCACCACATTCACAGAACTGGTTTGTCATGGAGGGATTGCGACCAGCTCCTGTTACACCACTCTTGCTATCCACAATAATGGTGTCTGTGGCCACCAAAGCCTTCTTCAAGGCTGGCAAAAGAGCCAAGGTAGCAGAGGTTACATAGCAGCCAGGATTTCCGATAATGCGGGCAGAACGAATCTTTTCCCGATACATTTCTGGCAAGCCGTATACTGATTCAGCATGAACAGCAGGAAAATCCCAATCCTTCTTGTACCACTCCTTAAAGGTAGCCTCATCCTCATCAAAACGGAAGTCTGCAGACAAGTCAATGAGCTTTTTACCAGTACGGATACATTCATCAGCATGTTTTTCAGCCACACCATGGGGCAAGGCGGTAAACACCACGTCAGAGGCGGCCACCACTTCTTCTGCTGTAGTCAGTAAACCAGTAGTTTTACCGCAAATCTTTCCATCAGAAGAATCACAAAGACCAAAAAGATTCTGATAAATATCCTCCAGCTGCTGACCTTCAAAGCTGATGGAGCTTACATATATTGAACCCACCTGAGGATGACGGAGCAAAAGCCGCACCAATTCTACTCCAGCATAGCCTGTAGCGCCAATAACACCAACTGAAATCATAATTTATCGCTCCACAGTAGTAGAAGCTGCTGTAACAGGAACTACAGAAGTTGTTGTAGATGGCACTTTACTTGAGGCAGGAGGAACAACTGTTTCCACCATGTAGCGAATAGAAATGCCAGAAGCATCTTCCACAGTTTTTTCTACTACAAAAACAAAACCCTTTCCGTCAGGAGAAGTATAAATTCTATCGATGGCATAGCCTGTTACTCCAGCTCTTTGAATTCCAGGATTTCCAGCTACAAAACGAGAAAGAAGTTCTCCACTGGCAGTCTTTTTTTCAGCAACAATATAAAATGAAGACTTTGTATTTTTTCCACTTCCCTCGTACATGGGAACAAGCCGAACAGTATAGCTTACCTCTTGTGTGGGGGTAGAGCTTTCAAAATCCTTAAAGGTGATTTCTGCAGCACTAGACTTGGAGGTATCTTCTCGCATGTACAGCAAGGAATCAGCATCAACGGGAGAAAGGCTATATCCATCTAAAAAGGACTTGTGCTTAGCTTTTAACTGGGAAAACACCTCGCTACCAGTTTTTCCAGTTTTATCGGTGGTTTTAAATACTCCCTTTGACACAAAATCATTTTGTTTTACGTCAACAGTATATATTTCAGCATATCCTTGAAAAGTACCATCGGTTTTACCATATTGTCCAAATATGTAGGTTTTTCCATCACGGGAAAATCCTAAGTCCACAAAGGCAGCAGCATCGCCAGCAAAGGCAAAAACAGCCACTGTTAGTACAGCAATAGTTGTAAAAAGTCTTTTCATAAACCCCCCAGTGTATCCGTACATTTATATAGGAATTTTCGACAAATAAAAAATCATCTTTACATAAATTTATCTTCACGGTATGCTGACAGCATGACCTTAGTTTCTAGAAACAAGATTATCCTGTCCCTTTTTATCCTTGCAGTGCTTTTCATTATTGCCACTGGTATTGTCTTTGTCCTTGCTTTAATGAAGGATACTATTGTTTTTCCAGAAACAGCTCAGCGTCTTTTTACCCTGCCAGCAGTCCCCCTTCTCTCTCCTAATATGGTTGCCGCAATTTCAGCAGCCATAGTGCTGTTTTTGTATTCTGCAGTCATACTTGGCATTTCCTTAATAAATTTTGAAAAAACTCGTTCTTTGGAGATTATTTTCTTTGCTATTTTTGCCTTAGGCTGTCTTTTTGAAGGAATCAGAATATGGCTTCCCGTATTTAACTTTTGGGCAAATCATTCTTCCCTCTATGTTTTGATTGGACAGTTCCTTTTCTTTGGTAGAGCATTATCTGTGGTAAACCTTTTGGCACTGGCCCTCCTTGCCCTAGAGCTAGAAAACAAGCAGAACATTGAAATGAATCTTTTAGTTGTTACTGCAGTGGCAGCCCTTCTTGCTCGCCTCACTCCTATAGATTCTTTGATTATACCTTCAAATTGCAGCATTCGGTTTGGCTATGAAAAAATGTTTTTAACAGTCACTACTATTTCATTTTTGGTGGGATTCTTATCAATGATCTACCAAAGCAACAATAGAGGTAGCCCTGAATATACCAAAGTGGCAACAGGATTTCTGTTTCTGTCCTTTGGCTACCTCATATTGACTCAGGCAGATGCCATTGCTCCCGCTGCAATAGGAACCATCCTGTTGGTTGCTGGTTCTATAGTCTTTTTGATAAATCTCCACCGATTTTACACATGGAAATAAAACTGACAAAGACAAGCTATTGCAATAGGGATAACAAGATTATCTAAGTCCTTAAGAGGAAGTAATTCAAAGGCCATTCCCACAAGGCCACATCCAAGGGCCACCTTTGTATTTTCTGTTAAAATTACAGTGGAGCAAAAGATTGCCACAAAGCAGGCAAGACTTCCTGCTACGGTTTTTCCACCGGTGAAAGGAATTCGAATTCTACCAAAGCACTTTCCCACCAAGCTAGCAAGGCCATCACCAAAGGCTAAGGCACAGATTCCTATTGCTGCAGGCTGGGCAGGAAAAAGAGCTGCAGTAAAGAGCACCCCAATAGCCAAGGTGGCGGGCCCCAGTACAAAACCGTTTTCATCACGTTTACGAGCAGCCACCATAGTAATAGAAGAGATCACTGGAACAGTATGCCCCTTACATCGCAGATTTTCGGCAATACAATAGAGCAGTAAAACCAGAGCCAACAGAACCATCACTGGATAGTAGGCAATACTTAGAAATAAAGGAACAAAGGCAGTACACATGTGAATAGCCTTTCGGAATAGCTCCTTTATCAGCATATTCATTCGTTTTTTGGCCTGAATACCGTCTTGGTAACAAAGCCATCTGTCATACAGTTGCCGCAACATGGAAATCCCCTTATTGAGGGAGATGTTCTCCCTCTGGCAGAGCAGGAATCTCTGTATAGATGGAAGGCTCAAATTCTGGCAGAGATTGTGACATATATTTTATGTTCTGCTCTGCCAAATTTGTTCCAGCCTTGCGAACAAGAGTCTCTTGATTCCGCTCTAATGCATCGTGGGCTCTAATAGACGCAGTAAAATTAGTCAAAGCCTCTGCATTCATGGAACTATTACCTGTTTGCCGTGACAAACGATATAAGGTAACACCGAGATTGTTTGCCCCCATCTTATACATTTCCACAATTTCCTCATGCTCCTCATTTACCTGAGGGAACAAGATTGTGTACTTTGATCGTTGCTGTTCCAGAATATCCATGAGTCGCTGGTAATAGCCTTGAGCAGCAAAATTATCTCCACGAGAAGACAACACATTGCCCAATGCATACAAAACATGGGTATCGGAAGGAGTTTCACCTGCTGTTTTGATAAACAGATTCAGTGCCTCTCCATATTTTTTCTGGGAATAATTAATATATCCCATCTTGTAGTAAACAGAAGGAGTTCCATACTGGGTATTAGAAGCAATGGTATAATTTCTCAAAGCCTCATCATAATCACCAATAATCAGGTAGTTTATATCTGCCAATGAAGCATACAATTGTCCCACATTCCTGTCTCCCACTAGGCCAGCTGCAGCTTCCTTTTCAAAGAGACTGATTCCCAAACGATACTTTTCTTCAGCAGAAATATACTCCTTGTTCTCCATGTCCAAATCTCCCAACAAGCGGAAGGTGTTCAACTGACGGAGCAAACGCTTGCGAGGTTTGTAACTTGCATTCTCAAAGGAAGTGAGGGCTGCAGAAAGCCAGTCCTTGGCAAGGGTACTGTTGTTAGAGTTAACAAAATACAATCCCATGTTATAGAGACTTTCAGGCTCATTAGGAGCTGCTTCCACTGCCCGTTCTAACAATTCACGTACATCTTCGATGGAGGACAAAAGATATTCGTCTGCAGGAGCAATATTACCAGAACTCTTATCCAGTAAATAACCACTGAGCTCAATCAAATCCTGTCCGTCAAGAGCTTTTTTCTTTGGATAGAAATACTCTTTCATCTGCAATACGTTACGTAAATCATCTACTCTGATGTAATACCGCATCAATCGAGCAAGATATATATCCTTTTGGCCATAGATTTCCAACAACTCCTCGTAAACATCCTTAGCCTGTTCATACTTGCTTTCATCCCGTTCGTCGCCCCACTCTAGGAAAATATCTCCTAAAAGCAGCAATCCATCGGAATCATTGATGTGATAATCAAGAACCTCACGTCTTACAACAGTTTCAGCATTCTCAAAGTTACGCAAATCATACAATTCCATTTCTGCGTAATCTAATCCCAGCTCTTTATCTTGCTTGAACCGCTGAAGACCTGCCCTATACATCATGCGGGCACGCTCATATTGCTTATGCTTGCGATACCCGTCAGCATAGGTAAAGAACCATCGTTTTTGCTGCTGATATCCCAAGGCTTCATCAAATTTAATCTCTGATTGAGGATAGGCCCCTTCTTCCAGCAAGGCATAACCTTCCTTATATAAGGAATTTGCCTTTAGTGGTTCATAGATAAAATTCTGACCAAAAAGGAAGAGAATATACAAGATACAAGCTGCCATAACAGAGATAATGGCAACAGGTAATATTCTATTCTTAAGCTGATATTCAGTAGATTTCTTGTATTCCTCATACTGAGCAGCTGTTCTTCGCTCAAACTCCCGTGGAACAGGAATACTGATATCCAGGAGTTTTTCCAAATGAGTTGCTAGCTGGCGAGCAGAAGTTCTTTTAATGACCTTCTGGATTACATCATAGACAACATCGTCCTTGAATTCGTCCCCAACAACGAATTTTTCCAACTCCACTCGCAGATTGAGAGGATAGTCCCGTAAATTCTTCAGGAAGGTTTCGTATTCCTTGTCAGAAAGAGTATTTTTTTCCTTCTTTCCATCCTTCCCCATGACAGGAACCCGCTTAGGCTTTGCCATAGCCACACCAGCTGCCTGATCGGAGAATCCGGGAATATCAAAGTCATCAAAATTCTCGTCAGGTGGGGGCTCCTCTCCATCAAAGGGATCATCTGGTGCATCAAAAATTTCATGGGTTTCAGGAACAAAAGAATCAATACCCTCTTCCTGAGATTCATTCTCATCAACAGGAGCTGTATGGAAGTCAGCCTCATGAACAGGCTGAGTGGCAAAATCTGTAGCAACCTTTACCGGTTCATCGGAACCAAAATCAATGGCAGATCTATCCTCGGGCTGTGAAGGTGTCACAATGGACTGAGGATCTTCTGTGCCAAAGTCAGAAAGATCTAAGCCTCCTACTGAGTCAGCAGCATCACTGCCATCGAAGTCAGGCAAGTCAAAGCCACCAGCAGAGCTTGTGGTATCTTCTGTGCCAAAGTCAGAAAGATCTAAGCCTCCTACTGAGTCAGCAGCATCACTGCCATCAAAGTCAGGCAAGTCAAAACCGCCAGCAGAGCCTGTGGTATCTTCTGTGCCAAAGTCAGAAAGATCTAAGCCTCCTACTGAGTCAGCAGCATCACTGCCATCAAAGTCAGGCAAGTCAAA
>JAXJGY010000020.1:0-8179 GCA_036300185.1 Treponema sp.
GCTTGTGAGCCTTTGCCAAAAGCTGACCAAATTCCTGCATAAGCCGCCCATTGGCTTCCAAGTAATTTTTGCGAATATCCTCTGTTAATTCTGCCAACTCTGGGGAATTTTCTAGGCCGATAACATAGTAGCCCTTTTCTTCAGCCACTTCCAGCAAGCCGTGAAAGCGGGCCCAAAATTGGTTTGTGTGAACTCGCTGGTAGGAAGGCTTGAGCCCAGCTGATTCTTCCAGCTTTTCCTCGTTCAGCAGATGGTGAGCGTATTCGTGAATGGCGGTGTAAATCATTTGGTTGTCGCTGGTAAAGTTCTTATTGTGCAAAAGGATTTCACAGGTGTCGGGCTTGTACAGGCCGTTTACCCGCTTGCTTTCCTTGCCAGTGAGAGTGACAGAAAATTCCAGCTTGCTTTCTTCGATATCCAGCAGCATTGCCTTTATTTGATCTTGGTTCATAGTATCTCCATATTTGAAAGAATAATTGCTACAGCAGTGGTGGCGGCAGTTTCTGTCCGAAGCACCCGTTCTCCCATGCCACACAAGGTAAAGCCTTTTTTTCGGAAAAGCTGCCGTTCATTGTCAGTCCAGCCCCGCTCGCTTCCAATGGCAGCCACTACCCCAGCCCTTTTCACCTCATCAGCGGAAAACTTAGATGACAAAAATCCCTGTAAGGAGGCTGTTGGTTCAATATTATCTAGGGCAACTCGGATACGGGTGTTGCCCGCAACTCGGATGCAAGTGTTGCCCGCAACATGGATGCGAGTGTTGCCCTCAAGATCTGGCATTTTCCCAGCTGATTCAACAAAATCTAAGCAAGCAGCCACATCTTGGTGAACAAAAACCTGGGGCACGTGGGTACTTTTTGCCTGAATAGAGCCGTCCTTTAGCATGGCGGTTAATTCCTCTGGCTGGGACAAGGTGGCCTTAAGGTAGGATTTTTCTCCCAGCTCTGTTCCGCATAAATGCACCTGGCTTACCCCAAGGCTTGCAATATCTCGCAACAGTCGCTTCAGTTGGATTGGCCGAGGAAAACCAATTATCAAGCTTACTGGATGCAATGGTTTTCCGTCGCCACTGGCCTCAAAGCGAAATTCCATACCCTGAGGCGAAACAGAAAGGATTTCTGCCCTGCCAGCAGCTCCATTCACAAGGCCAGCGTCAAAGCTGTCTCCCGCACCTTTTCGTAAAATCTTTTGTATGTGCTTTACTCGATGATCACAGAGAGGTAGAGGGGATGCAAGTTCACCCTCTTCAAACAAAACAATATTCACCGTGACAGTATAGCAGGATTGAGCCCTTTGTAAAAGCCGAAGTGGATTAAATCATTCCCACAGGAGATGAGTATCCCCATCTTGCATTATTTCACCAAGTCTATCTAACTTATTATAGAACTTAGAATTCTAACAATTTAAGATATTGATTTTTTTCTCTAATTTTGTTAAAACTTAGTCTATTCTTTTTACCATGACAAAAAATCACTTTTTGTTGTCTTTGTTCCCCTTCTCTCGTATACACAGGAGAAGGATATTTTTTAATCCTCTAGATTCAGAAAAATCAAAGGAAAGGAGTTGTAGGATGAAACGTATTGTGATGGGAGCAGCCATGTTCCTGCTGGCATGTACCATAGCGGTGAGCCAAGTATCCCTAATGAACGAAGCTACCAACGGCTTGTTCAAGAATGTTAATGACTTTGTAATTAAGCCAAACGTCATGTTTAACACAGTGGAAACAAAGCAGGTTATTATCGGAGGCAGCTTTAATGATTTGAGCTTTAAGAGCAACACCAATGGTGGAGGCCTTATCGGTTACTACCATCCTGGAAAAAAAGTTCATTGGAGTGTGGCCACATCTTTGGATATGAAATCTACAAAGCATAATGTAGAGGTTGTTGAAACTAATGGAACCACAACCAGTACCACAGAGTTCAAGAATCCAGCCTTCAACAGCTATGCAGGGGGACTGAGATTCAACCTCGGTTTACCAGAAACCATGAACTTATCTGCTGGCCTTGTAGCCCATTTTGAAGGCAAAAGTGAAAATGAGGCTGAAAGTGTAAAGGATGGAGCTACTACATTTAAATCTCAAACAAAGGAATTAGATGTTATTCTTGGTTTTCCTGTAGGCATTGAAATTAAGCCAGAAATGTATAATTTCTTTGAGCCATATATTTTCATTTCAAGTGATACCAATATTGATACAGCAGGGAATTCGAAGAAAAACACCTTGGCTGAATTTGCCTTATATGACAAGTTTACCATGCAAAATCTATTTCCTGCACCCTTTGGAGCTGAAACCAGTTTTTGGCTTGGTCTTGGAGTTGGAAAAGGCGATGGACTGGGAACCCTTGTGGGTGTAGAAGAAATCGAAAAGCCTGCTTACCAAGCAGTAGATTATGACAATACAAAAACAGACGAAACCGTTGGATATGAAGTAAAGGTGGCGACACAAATTGGTATGTCCAATTTGCTGGATTTTTCTCTTGGTGTAATTCAGCTACGGTTAAAGCCCATGGTCTACTTTGACTTCCTGTTTGGTGTTCAAAAATCTTTTACCTTTGGGGCAAGCACTGCTGTAGTGGCTGGAGCTTACACTCCATTGGGAAATCTACCTTTGGCCCTGTTCTTTGGTATAACTCCTGGATTCCAGTTCTACAATACCGTGAGATACAATGAAGACGCAAGCGGTACAACAAAATTTGCTAGCCGAGCTTTAGTTACCAGTGCTTTCTGGACTGGTAAAATTGGAATTAGTGTATTGTTACCTGAAGATATGGTTTTTGACATCACCTTGAACGTTAACCCCTCTAATCAAACCGTGGGTCTTTCTGCTTTGATGTCCGTATCACTGTAATTTTCAAAATAGTATACCAAGGAGTTTTATATGAAACGATTTTTTATAGGAGCCCTAACACTCGTACTAACATGTTCTATGGCTGTAAGCCAGGCTTCCCTTTTGAACGAGGCCACAAACGGACTGTTCTTCAATGTAAACGACTATGTTATTAAACCAAATATCATGTTCAACACCGTAAACACCAAACAGATTCTGATTGGTGGTGGCTATGATACAATGGGAATAAAATATGGACCCAATAGTGGAGCATCACTAGGCTACTATCACCCAGGAGCCATTCGCTGGAGTGTGACTGGTTACTTAAACTTAACATCTGAAGATCACGAAGTAGAAGAAATTTATCCAGATCAAGGAGTGGAAGTTCAGTATAAGAACCCTGCCTTCGAAAAGTATGCAGGTGGTGCTCGATTTACAATAGGCTTTCCTAACGTGATGAATCTTTCTGCAGGTCTGTTATTCCTCTTTGATGGAAACACCACACAACCTATCAAAAAGACACAGACAGAGAATGGTAAAACAACAGACATCATTCCTTCTGGAGAAAATAACTTAGATTTTACTATTGGAATTCCTGTTGGCTTAGAATTTACACCTACAATCTACAACTATTTTAATCCAATCCTCCACATTGTAAAGAAAACTACCATTGCTGGAAATTCAGATACTAATGCACCAGCTGGTAATGGAGGAAATGCAGAACTAAAAGATGATACAGAAACAAATATAGCCTTTACGGTATATGACAAACTTACTATTCAAGATTTGCTTCCCGCCCCCTTTGGTGCAGAAACAGCATTCTGGCTAGGAATTGGAAATGTGGAGCTTTCCACAATAGATGATTTGGAAAAACCAGCCTACACCGTAGATGGCGACACTGTGGCTAACTTGACACCAAGCTTTGCAACACAGTTTGGTATGTCAAACCTGTTGGTAAAAGATATTGGAGACATTCAGGTAAAGATGAAGCCCATGGTATACTTTGACATTTTGACTGATTCTCACAAATCCTTTACCTTTGGAGCTACCATCGCAGCAGCAGCTGGTATTTATGCTCCCTTGGGACAGCTTCCTATGGTGCTCTTCTGTGGTGTAACTCCTAGCGTTCAGTTCTATACCACTACCTACAATAGTGAAACCACTGTAGGTAACACCACTACTACAGATAAGGCCGCTAGCCGAGCATTGATAACAAATGTTCTGTGGTCTGGAAAAATTGGTACTAGCATCATATTACCAAGAGATATGGTGCTTGACGTAACCTTTAATGTTAATAACAATACAGAATTGTCCTTGGGGCTTTCTGCCCAAATGACAATCACCTTGTAATCTGTTAGGAGGAATAAGAGATGAAACGACAAAAACAAGTTAAAACTCCTTCTCTTTGTTTGGAAATTATAGCAGTCCTTCTTTTATGTTTTGTTTCCTGCGATTTCCAACCAGCTAAAGTGCTCTCCGATAACAGACCTGTTGGAGGAAAATTCGCTCAAGGGCGTCCCAAACTTGATGAATTTATAGAAACAGGTGGGGCCATTGGTGGAGGTACAACTATCAACACCATCCAAAGTGGCGATAAAGAAAACTATCCCATGCTTTCAAAGCAAGCCATCAAGAAATTACTCGATGAGACAGATACCAAACACCTTCCTGCACAGATTATGGCGGAAATGCCAGACTGGAATCCGACAACAAATACAACATGGAATGTGGGAAAAATAAAACAAGAAGCTCTTTTACTTACTCTTCAAAGAATTAATGCTATCCGGATAATCTGTGGACTGTATCCAGTAGTTATGTCTGATAATAATAATAAAATGGCTCAGCAAGGTGCTGCCCTTATGTCATTGTCTAAAACAGTAGGCCATGGCGATCAGCCACAACCTAATGGTGTTGATAACGAGTCTTACAATAAAGGAAAAACTGCAACTGGTGGTGGTAATATTTATCAGCTCCCTCCAGAAAAGCTTATTTCAGCAATAGACGGCTATTGCCTTGACCCAGGAAATCCTGGAGTAGGTCACCGTCTTACCATCCTTTCCCCTGGACAAGAAGCAGTAGGAATTGGTTCTGTTCCCGCAGCTCCAAACAGCTGGGGGGCCAATGTATTGCAGGTCTACAGTCTGCCAGATTCCAAACCAAACGCCAATACTGTTCCTGAGACAGAGCAACAAAAGCCAAGTGATTTCGCTTGGGATTTCATTTCTTATCCTTCCGCTGGCTATTTCCCCTTAGAAGGAAACCTTTTCGGCAATCCATCCTTCTGGCATGTGCAATTCAACGGCAACAAATATACTGTTGGTGCAGGAAAAATCATTGTAACCAGACTTGATTCTGGTGAGCAGTGGATAGAAGAGCATACTGGTGGCAACACCCTTGTTTTTAACAAGTCAAACACATGGCGACCAGCACTGGGTAGATATACCTACGAGGTTACTGGTGTTAGAGATAAAAGTACTAACATACCAGTACGCTTTGTCTTTACAACAGAGTTCTTTGACCGGCACTCACTGTAAACTTAAAAGAGTATTACGGTAATCTCAATAAAATACAAAAAAATCCCCCACAAATCTTTGCGGGGGATTTTTTTATTTATACAACATTGTCTTAAAGCCCATTGCAATCATTTGAGCTCGTTGCAAAATCTGAGCAGCAGGCATTTCTGCAAATACTTGATTCAGGCTTTCTTCAAAAAGGCCCAACCAAATGTCAAAATATTCCTTTGGAAAGGGAGGTAAGTTCATGTGTGCCTGTGGTGGGTTTCCGCGGAAATTTCCTGTTCCCAGCAACATTCCCCGCCAGAACTCTCCAATCTTTTTCTTGTGAACTGTCCACACCTCATCACTTGTCCCCACTGCATTGTTAAAAATATCTCCTACACCATTTTCGTCTGCACGAATTTTTGCGTAAAAAACATCCATCAAAAGGTCTATTCCCTCATCACAGATTACTTCATATTTGTTCATAAAAACTTCCTTAGTAAATGTGTAAATCATATATATTATTTACACATTTAATCATCCTGTCAAGCCTTACCAGTTATCATACGAAATAGATTTTCTAGACAGAACCCCAGCTTCTTTATACAATCGAAACATGAAAACTTTTCCACGCCCTTTGAAAATAATTTTTACTATTCTACTTGTTTTGGTGCTGATTTTAACCCTTTGCTGGGTAGGACTCTTGGTTTACGGCCGAATCACCTATTCCGATACCTTTAACCATCGCACCATTATTACGAAAAACCCTGGCCTGCAGGATGGTCTTGTACCCCAGGGCCTCACCTGGCATCAGGAGGAAGAAGCCTTTCTCACTGCAGGCTACATGGCAGACGGTAGCCCCAGCCGAATTTATTTGATTCAGCCAGAAACAAAGGAAACTCGATTCTATCAGCTTACCAGTGGCGGAGAACCCTTTTACGGTCACACTGGTGGCTTACAGTATGCAGATGGATACCTCTATCTGGCAGATGATGGCACGGGGCTTTACAAGTTTTCTGCCCAACTTCCATCCCCTGGAGAAACCATAGAAATCGGAAATCCCATTATCTTGCCTCACAACACTGCCTTTGTCTTTGCCACCGATGGGTATATCTATAGCGGAGAATTCAACAACGACAAGGAATACCAGTGCCTCAACAACTTTTCTTACAACGGTACCAACCATTCCGCCATTGTAGCCAAGTATCACCACCATAATTTGACTGTTCCAGAGCTGGTGTATTCCATCAGCAACGAAACTCAGGGCTTTGCCATCCTTCCAGACGGTACCATTGTCCTGTCTCAAAGCTATGGTCTTGCTCCTTCCCGCTTTTTAATCTACGAGCCAGAGCAGCAAATTATGACTGGCCACACCATGCACGGAGCTGAAGTTTGCCTCCTTGGTGAACCTACCCGCATCATTAAAGCTCCACCCATGAGCGAGGATCTTGATGTACGCAATGGCACTCTCGTTTACATGACAGAAGCTGCCTGTAAAAAATACATCTTTGGCAACCTCTACTTTGACTGGAAGATTTATTCATTGCAGATTGATTAAGCACAACTGGAGATGAAGTGAGAGATGAGGGGATTTGGGCTTGCGCCCCCGCCTCCGCGGCATAGCCGCTCCGGTTCAAGTCCCCTTCAGTCGGACACGTCCTGTGTCCTCCTTTGGACTTTTTCAGTTTGGAGAAAATCTGCTGGAAGATTTACCTTACTAACAGCAAGTGGCGCAGTGCGCCATCAACCTAACAATTGCTTAAACCGCAAACCGGTTTGTCGGCTTTGAAGCTTTGTTATGCTTTTATATATTTTCCAATTTCCTCCGTTAATAAAGTTATCATTTCTTCTTTGTGTTTATTGACAAGTTCTTCATTCCAAACATTACCATTTTCTTGCATTTTTTCTTGCATAAGTTGTAATTTTGGACTTTGCTTGATTGTATCGGGATAGCTTGCTACTTTTGATTGGGGATCTAAATTTGAGAATTTAGAATTTGAAGAAACAGTAATTAATGCAAGATTTCCAAAGCTATTTAATGGTTGTTCCTTCCATTTTTCTTTTTCAATAGGATGTTGAGGATAAAAATGTTCAATAGAAGTTCTAAATTGAAATTGAAAATTTTGAATTGGCTGTTTTCCTACAGAATCTCTGTCTAAAACATAATCTAAGTATGTAAAGACTATGCGATCAATTCCAAAACCTCTTGCTTCTGTATAATTTGCTTCTATAATTTTTTTGCAAGCATATTCTTCCAAAAGTGCAGTTAAATCCGAATCTATATTGTAATTTAATTTAGCAAGTGTTTTCGAAATCCAATGCATAGTTTTTGGAGATGTATATGTTATTCTTAAAGCTGATTGTAAACTCCGCAATGTTTCTGTTTTTTTATCGCTATCATTTTCATCACCTGCATAAGTCAATTTATATGAAGGTTTTTCTTGTCGTTTGTTTTGGTCAAAATACATTTGTAGCATTTGCAAAGACCATTTTCCTTCCTCCTTATAGTCTTTAGCATATTCTCGTTTTATAATGTATTTATCGAATAAAAAGCGGAATTTTAATAAATTAAAAATAAAATCAATGGCATTAATACCATTTGCCCAATTAACCTTCAATGTTTCAAGAAACTTTTTATCATCAAGTGTAGAGTCATCTTCATCGGTCTTTTTTTGCAAAGCCTCATTTACAACTAAAAGAAAGTTAGGAAAAGAAATAATTGATTCAAATCTTTCATTTTCATAATCATCATCCAGTTTTGATTCTGGTTCTACAACAGGGGCTTCAAGTTTATCTAATAATGAAAACCTTTTATCATCAAATTCTTGTTCAAGCGATATTTTCAATAATAAATCCA
>JAXJGY010000021.1:0-90601 GCA_036300185.1 Treponema sp.
GGGCTAGTGATTCCATTTCAGTTTGATTCCTTCTCTATTGTTAATATTAAAGGAATCTGCCATACTTTCGTATGGCTGACTTTATCGATTTCTCGATATACGCCACCTTATTGCTGACTTCTAACTTCTCTTTCAAGAAGTTCGTCGTATTTTCTTCCCTTCCCTCATAATGTTTAAGACCGTGCGATTTACATCGCTTTGCTTTCGCAAGTGAAGCTAATCTATCACAAACCGTTCCACTTTGTCAAGCACTTCTCAAAAACTTTTTCAAGTTTTTTTTTCTCGTTGTCGTTAGTCAGTCGCTCGTGGCGTCTGTCTTGCGACAACGATGAAGACTATATCACAACCACTCTTTCTTGTCAACATTTAAAATCACTTTTTTAAAAAAAATCTCACTTTTTTTTTACAAGCTTTTTTCATTGACAATAAAACAGGAGCTATGATATTATTAATGGCATTTTTATCTTTATAATAAGGAATATATTGTATGAGTGACAAGAAAAGCGTCTCACCAAAAAAAATTCTGATAAGTGCTGGTTCCATAATCATCTTGGTTTTGGCAGCCATTTCATTTATCTTTATTCCAGCCATGGTTCAGGGCGGAGGATCTGAGATTCCTCCTTTAGGTTATTATAATAAGAAGCCTATTGAATATAAGCAAGGAACTTATTTCACTTCCTTGGTTCAGTTCTATTCAGAACAAGTTGGAAGCGAAAACCTACAGAGTGCATATTTCGATATTTTTAATACAGCCTTTAACGGTGCAGTATTGAATGAAGCCTTTACACAGGCTGTAGATGCTACAGGGTACGTAGTGCCAACAGCTTTGCTTGATCGGAATATGATTCCCTATTTTTATGATGAAAACGGAGTATATTCCAAGAAGCTTTTTAATGAAGCTTCTGATAGCACAAAGATTGAATTACGTAACTCCCTTGAAAATAGCCTTGTTTATCAGCGATACACAGATGACCTTTTTGGATCTGCTTCTGAAAAAATCGGTGATTATGCCATGTACGGCTTGAAAACTCCTTCAACAGAAGCTGCTTTTATCGATTCTATGGGTGAAAATCAGAGAACCTTCCAGGTTGTTTCCTTCGATATGACAAATTACCCTGCAGAAGAGGCTATTACATGGGGGCAGAATAATGCTGACTTGTTCACACAATATGATCTTTCCGTAATTTCTCTTGCAGACGAAGTTGCCGCAAACAATCTTTTGAAGCAGTTGCAGAACAATGAGATTTTATTTGAGGATGCCGTAACAGAGTTGTCTCGCAACTATTATAGTGGTACCGATGGTAAGCTTTTGAATAAATACAAGTACCAGTTGAACAATATCGTTACTGATGAAGCTTCCTTGAATGCACTTACTGCTCTTACAGAAGGACAGCTCAGCGGTGTTGTTGCTACAACTAATGGTTATTCAATTTTCCGCGGAGATGGAGTTTCCATTCCTGCAAACTTTGAAGATGAAACATTGGTGGATGCAGTAATCAGCTATATGAGAAGCTATGAGTCTGGCTTAATTGAAACCTATTATCTTGATCTGGCTCAGGATTTTTGGAATGTAGCAAGTGTTTCAGGTATGGCAGAAGCATGCAGACAGTTTGAAGTGCAGCCAACTGAGGTTGGCCCATTCCCTCTGAACTACGGTAGTTCTCCTCTGTTTCCTTCTATGAGTTCCACTGATGTAGCCTTGAATGGAGCTGCTTCCAATGAAAACTTTATGAAGACTGCCTTCTCAATGCAAATGGATGAAATTTCCAGTCCTATTGTATTGAACAACTATGTTGTAATGCTCATGTTAACAGAAGAAGCTACAACTCCTGTAGAAAATGATGCAGCAATGTTTGATAGTTATGTTGTTCAGTTTGATCAGGTTGGCGTTCAGAATGCCATTATGACAAGCGATAAATTGCAGAATGATTTCTTAACTGTCTTTTTCAAATATTTTATGGGTCTTGAATAAGATTGGTAAACCTGAGAGCTAAAGTATCATTGATGTCTATCAAAAATGATACAAAAAAGCCCTGCCTGGTAGAAACTAGACAGGGCTTGTCCGTTTTATATGAAAACAGATTTTTATACTCAAAATATAATCCAGCAGCCAATATAGAACGACTGGTGGATACCTTAGAATTTAAAAATGACACACTCATTCTTTGTTTTTCTCCAATCCTAGGATATGGATTAAACAAACTAGCAGAAAAATTGCCTACGGGCTGTTTTATGTTAATTATAGAAGCAAATAAAGATTTACTTGAACTATATAACCAAGATTTTATTAATGCAAAGAAGTTTATAACAGAAAGTCCTAGTGACACATCTTTTCCCAAAGCTGCAGCTTCCAATATTGGATTTTTAGGTCCCAGTCGATTAGATGATATATACCATCTTTTAACAAAAAAAAATCAAGTAACAGATAATGGTGTTCAGATTCCACACCCAGGTTCTTTTAAATATTGTGTTCGAATCGATTTTTCTGCAGCACCAGCATTGAGACAAGAGGAATACCAGCGTATACAACAAAGAGCGGAGCTTGCAGTAGCTAATTTTTGGAAGAATCGATTAACACTTATAAAAATGGGGAGACTTTATCATCGAAATATCCTGAGAAATCTGGCTCTTCTTCCCTATAGCCATGAAATTCCAATAAATAAAATCAATTCCCCTGTATTAGTATTAGGGGCAGGCCCTTCAGCAGACAAGACCATAGAAATCCTGTCTTCTATGACAAAGGAGAGTCGTAAAAAACTTTTCATTTTGGCAGTAGATGCAGTTATTCCAGCCTTGCTAGCACAAAAGATAACACCAGATCTTGTTTTAGCCTTGGAATGTCAGCACGCAATACAGCAGGCCTACACCAAAACTTCTGATTCAGAGCTTTTTTTGGTAGCAGATCTTACCTCACGACCTTCTATTTTGCATTATGATACATGCCAGAAAAAAAATCCAAATAACAGGGAAAATTTGGGCAAAAACTGCAGAGGAGGTTCCACAGCCTTCTTTTCAACAGAATTTACTGGAAGCAGATTTTTAGAACGACTACAACAGCAAAGGTTTATTCAGCAAGTACTTCCTCCTATGGGGTCAGTGGGAATTGTAGCTATGGAAATGGCACTGCTTTTAAGAAAAAATACAAATGTACCAGTATATGTTTCAGGATTAGATTTTTCTTTTTTGCTGGAACGAAGCCACTGTAAGGAAAGCTTTCAGGTTAAAAATACATTTTTAAAGACAAATCGAATAAATCCAGCTGGTTCCTACCACTGTCTTACAAACCCCACCACTGAAAAGCAACTAGGGAAATCAGGAATGGTTTATACTGACCAGATTTTATCCTATTACCGACAGATTTTTTGTGATCGCTTTCAAGGGATAATCAATGCTTACGATGTGGGAAATCACGGACTGGATTTGGGGCTAGAAAGAAGGGATTTTTCACAACTAGCTTCAGAAATCAGTTTTATGAAAAATATAAAGCCCCTGGAAACAGCTCCAAGTAATGGTACTACAGTAAAAAATCTGAAGTTGGCTGAAAAAATACGAGAGTTTTATCTCGCAGAAGAAGCTATGCTACATGAATTGAGAGAGGGACTTTCCACTGGAAATATCAGTCAGGAAAGAATCTTGGAGATTCTTGAAGAAGCAGATTATCTTTATCTTCACTTTCCTGACGGCTATAAACCAAGCCTTGATATTTCCTTTTTGAAGCGGGTTCGCTCAGAAATCGATTTTTTCCTAAAAGACATTACTCTAGGAAAAAAACTGCTGGAAGAATAGGGAAGTCCTATTCCTCCTTTGTTTTCAACACTGCAAGGAAGGCTGACTGTGGAAGCTCCACGTCTCCCACCATCTTCATACGCTTCTTTCCTTCCTTCTGTTTTTCCAAGAGCTTTCGTTTTCGAGTAATATCTCCACCATAGCATTTTGCCAACACGTCTTTTCGCAAAGCATTGACTGTTTCTCGGGCAATAATTTGACTACCGATGGCCCCTTGTATTGCAATCTTAAATTGCTGGCGGGTAATCTCTTCCTTCAACTGAGCACAAACATGACGGGCTCTATCGTAGGCATTTCCCTTGAATGCTAACTGAGCAAGGGCATCAACACCCTTTCCATTGATAAGAATGTCAATCTTTACCAACTCTGTAGGCTGATAGCCGATAATATCATAATCAAAGGAAGCATAACCGCGGCTATAGCTTTTAAGACGATCATAAAAATCAAACAAAACTTCTGCCAAGGGCATTTCATAGGTAATTTCTACGCGCTTTTCATCCAAATACTGCATATTTGTCTGAACACCACGTTTTTCTGTACACAAGGCCATGATGGAACCAAGATAGGTAGCGGGGGTTATGATAGAAGCTCGAATATAGGGCTCTTGAGCACCAGCAATACGCCCCTGATCGGGATAATCAGCAGGATTGTCAATGAATTTTTCTTCACCACTAGTGAGCTTAATTAGGTAACGAACTGAAGGTGCAGTGAAAATTACAGCCTGATTATAGTCACGCTCCAATCGCTCCTGAATAACCTCCAAGTGCAGAAGTCCCAAAAAGCCACATCGGAAACCATGGCCCAAAGCCAAAGAAGAGTCTTTTTCGTACACAAGGCTAGCATCATTAAGAGTAAGTTTTTCCATACTGTCTCGCAACTCCTCATAATCGTTGGAGTCGATGGGATAGATGGAAGAAAATACAACAGGCTTAACTTCTTTAAAGCCAGGCAAAGCTTCCTGAGCAGGATCATCTGCTAAGGTGATGGTGTCACCAACACGGACATCTGAAACAGTTTTAATTCCAGCAATAATGTATCCAACATCACCTGCTTCCAGCTGCTTTGTTTCCTCTAGTTTAATTCTGAAAATACCAGTTGATTCTACCTTGTATTCCGTACCACTATTCATAAATCGAATGGTCTGTCCAGGTTTAAGTGAGCCATCAATCATTCGCAGGTGAACAATAACTCCACGGTAGGGATCATAGTGGCAGTCGAAAATCAAGGCGCGCATCTTTCCAGCGGGGTCTCCAGATGGAGGTGGAAATCGATTTACAATAGCCTCGAAAAGCTCATCAACACCCTTTCCTGTTTTTGCAGAAACAAGCACTGCAGATTCCCCGTCTAAGCCCAAGTCATGCTCAATCTGATGTTTGGCACTGGGAATATCTGCTGCAGGTAGGTCAATTTTATTAATAACAGGAACAATCTCAAGATTATGCTCCAAGGCCATGTACATGTTGGAAAGGGTTTGGGATTCAACCCCCTGAGCTGCATCTACCAACAACAAGGCTCCCTCACAGGATGCAATAGCTCGAGAAACCTCGTAGGAAAAGTCTACGTGACCAGGAGTGTCAACAAAATTCAACTCATACTTTTGCCCATCGGCGGCAGTATAGGGAATGGTTACAGCCTGACTCTTTATTGTAATACCACGTTCACGTTCAATATCCATGGAATCAAGAATCTGGTTCTGGAATTGTCTATCATCAATAATCTTTGCCTTCTGAATCAATCTATCAGAAAGGGTTGACTTTCCGTGGTCAATATGAGCCACGATACAAAAGTTTCTCTTGTGTGCTAAATCTGCCATAATTTCCCTATAAATAAGCCTCCTGAGCAAAACTACAAGAGGCGTGATTTTTTCGTGAAAGTATTGTATTAGAAATAGAAGGGACTGTCCAGAGGAGCCCCCACTGCAAGGCTTACCTCAAAATACCCATTCTTCCGTTTCTTTGTGTACAACTGGGCATAAATGGCATCCTTTGTTTTAGGTACTTCAATCTTAATAATATCCACAGGATCATGAACAGAAAAACCTGACTCATCTGCAATCTCCCCCGGTAAAACTGAGACCACAGTGTAGCTTTTATTGTTCTTGTGGGTGGCAGACTTTAATTCCATACCAAAAATTGGTAAAAAAGCATTGGAAATCAAATCTCTCTGATAGATTTCATACCCTGGTTGATCGGGACGTTTTTCTAGATATACAGGTAACAGCTTCTCTGTTCCAGCATCTTCTCCATTGGAAGAATCAGGTGAGTACACTGAAAGCTGTACAACTGTTTCTGCAAGCATGGTTTTAAGTATGTTATGAAAATCATCGATTCCCGTAATAGAAACACCATTTACAGCTGTAACAATATCACCTTTACTTAAACCAGAACGCTGTCCACTGCCACCGGGCATAAGGTATTGCACTAAAAGTCCTTGTGGTGTTTCAAAAAATTGATCCACAGGAGCATCCTTGCCGTAAGCACCAATCCAACCATGTTCCCGTAAGCCACCAGCAGCAAGAATTGGCAGTTGAGCCTTGAGATATTCCACAGGAATAGCAAAGTTCAAACCTTCATATTCCAGCATACCTGCAAAAACGATAGCCTCTACATTACCCTTTTCATCAATAATAGGTCCACCAGAGTTACCTGAATTGATAGCTGCATCAATCTGCATCACTGGCCCCATGGCCAAGAGACGGCGGCCCTTAGCAGAAACAATGCCAGAGGTTAAAGTCCACTCCAAACCAGCTGGTGAACCAATGGCATAGATTCGCTCTCCCACGTCAAGTTCTTGGGAAGAACCAAGGGGGAAAACATATGGAGCATCAATTTCAGTTTTCAAAAGAGCCAGATCAAGCAAGGGATCCCAGCCTACAACCTTGGCAGGAATCCGTGTTTCTGGATCAGAGGAAAGCTTAATATACAGGCGAGAATAACCTTCGTACTGAGGGTCAACCTCTGGCTGAATCACATGGTAGTTGGTAATGATATAGCCTTTTTTATCGATAAAAAAACCAGAACCAATGGCCCTGTTTGCATATCCCAATCCCCGAGAGACGTGAATTCCTAAATCTACCCAAATGGTAACTGTTCCACTGATATAATCTGACACAGCATGGGGAGAATCCTGGGGAACTCCGTATCCAGGAACCGAAGATACAATTTTTTGATCAAGATCCTGTTTTTGTTCCACCAGAGCATCATTTAACGGATAATCCACAGCCTTTAAAGATGAAAGTAATCTGTGGGCTTCTAGGTAGTTCTTATTTTTCAAGGCTTCTTGGTATTGCTGAAGTACTTTTTGGCTACAAAGCTCAAGTACTTGAGAAATAGCTTCATTTTCTACAGTTGAATTTCGTTGCAATAAACTTGAACGCCACAAAGCTTTAACACTTTCTGTTTCCAGCATTTTAGTTATGGTGGAAATCTCATTTTTGATTACATCAGCCTCGGTGTAATCTAGTGGAACAAATTCATCCTGGGGAGTAGAACGACAACTCGCCAGGATGAGAAAGGACAAGAGAGCCAGTATCAAAACTGACCGAAATCTTTTATTCATCAAGCAAAACTCCAAAATAGAAGTTCGAGATTTTTATTCCAGAACATCGTGCTCCAACTGCGGTAGAACTTGTCTTTTTTTCCATCTGGATTATCATGGATCGACCCTGCTCTCCCATTTCATCTATCTTCTGCTTGAGATAAATAGATACATCAGCAGAACCTGCTTCTCCCAGCCAATACACTCCCTCTACAGGAATAATGGTCAAATCTCTGTAGATTAAACCATCTTGATTTTCTGTGGTAACACGAACAGGTACCTGATTTTCCATATAAACAGTAACAATTTCAGTAGAACCAGGAATTTTAAACACAGCTCGAGAATTCTGTGTTCCCCCCTCTTCAATATACTGAGCGTCCCAATTACCAGATACAGGATCCCCCCAAAGGGATATCACCCCTCTATCCTTAGTATATTCCTGTCCAAAGTCAAATTCCATGTCTAGGTTATTATCCAAGAGGGTTTGCTGAATGAATATTCCTTGAGGAAAGAAAATCGAACCCAAAAGCTCATCATACAAGGCCAAACTTTCAGCAGGAGAAGCGTAATCCAAATAATTTTCAGCAGAAAAACCAAAGTTTTGGGTTAGTTCAAACCAACCGTCTCCATCCAAATCCACATTGCGTGTTTTGGGAAGACCATCTTCACAAGCAAGCTGTGCATATAGGTTTTTGCCCTCATAATACTGAGCAGAACGAACCTTTCCATCTAAAATAGAAATTTCCACCTTTGCCTGTGGCCGTTCCTGTACAGGATAATTAACAATATAAGCTGTTTCCGCCAAGGTTCGCATAGCGGGGAAAAGTCCATCTGAACCAGTTTTCAACTGAGGGACAAAGAATTCGCCACCATCTAAAAGCCCTGCTAAAGGCTCGTAGGATAGAATAGAAACAGGAGACCACTCTAAGGCTTCATCCACAAACTTAAAGCTCATGGAGTGTAACTCCATAGATGCCACAAAGGGATACTTGTTATAGTAAACAAAGATTTTAGCCTCTGGCAAAAGAAGCTCCGTTGGAACACCAAAATCACAACGTGTAATCCAGTCTTCTACCCCATCTTGGTTTTTGTCATAATGAATCTGTTTTGGTCTACCACGGGAATAAATAATGCGAAAATCATCAATGCCATCTCCCGTTGTATCTTGGGTAATTGTTCCTTGGTATCCGTTGAGAAAGGCCTTAAATGCAGACTTTGTGCTAGACTCTGTTAGTAATTGTGCAAAACTTTCTAGCTGAGCCAAAGAAATAGAGGTTGATGCAAAGGAACAAAAATATTCATAGGCCTGAGCCTCAGAAATAATACTAGCATTTAAGGCTAAACTAGCATACAATGGATGTCGTTTTCCAGAAACACCAAAGGATTGTAGACGTCGTTGACCTGCTCCAACTTCAACAAAGAGACTTGAAAGCAAGTACAATTCCATAGGATAATCCCCAATCTCGTCAAAGTTTTTAGCAAAGGTTTCTCCCAGTTTTTCAGCAGCAGGACTGTAGCTTAAATCAGGTTTTACCTCATAGGCAAAGAACACCTGAGGAAAACGCATATCATCAGGATATAATCGAGCTGCTTCAGATACAAGCTTACGAGCCTGTTCGTAGGACTCATTCGTTCCCAATCGATAGTAACAGAGAATTTTTAAGTATTCACGAGAGGATGAAGGGAAAATTCTTCCATCTTCAAGATACCGCAATGCCCGCTGAGAATCTCCAGTCTGAGACAAAAGTTCTGCATACAGTAAAAGGGCACTATCCTTGTTATAATCCACCCATTTATCCTGTTCAACAGCCTTTTTTATTGCAGGAAGTACCTCGGAAGGACTTTTTCCTAGCTGGTATCCAGAGTATGCATTTAAAAACCACAAATCTGAAATTGACTCATCGTATCCTAAACCCAATTCTGATTGAGAAAGAGCATTTGTCCATTGTCTATGGTCAAGGTATGTCTTTCCTTGCTGATAACAACGGACAGCTGTACGATAATTTGCCAAAGCTGTATATGAGGTAGTTGAATTAGAAGTTTCACCAACAAGAGGCAAGCCGATAAAAGCAAAACAACAAACAAGAACTACAAGTATGCTGAATTTATTTTTGTTCATGGACACTCCTCAAATTCTGATGGAATCTCTGGAAAAAAAAATTTAAGAGACCCCTATCCTATATTATCGGTACGTCAGTGGATTCTGCCCCACTATTTCTTGACTCAAAACCCAATAACTGACGAATTTCTTCATCACTGAGGGTTTCCTTTTCAATAAGCGTCGTAGCAAGCAAATCTAGTTGATCTCTATGTTGGGAAAGAATATCCGCACATCTTTGACGAGCCTGCTCCAGGATTAATTCCACTGCAGCATCAATCTTTCGGGCAGTTTCCTCTGAGTATGTTTTATGACGAACCAAATCTCGTCCCATAAAAACAGGCTCATCCTCTTGATTGTAGGCAACAGCTCCCACATCCTTAGCCATACCCCACTGACAAACCATACGACGAGCCAATTCTGTGGCACGATGTAAATCGTTTTGGGTACCTGTAGTAGTATCATTATATACCAAGGATTCTGCTGCATAACCACCAAACAAAATCACTAGCTGATCCTCTAGCCAGCTACGAGTATGAGAATAGGAATCTTCTTCAGGAATTCCTACGGTAACACCTAAGGCTCGACCACGAGGAATTACAGAAACCTTGTGGAGGGGAGAAGCATGCTCAAGATAGTAATATGGCAAGGCATGTCCAGCTTCATGATAGGCTGTCATCCTCTTTTCCTTTTCAGAAATCACCATTGATTCACGAGCAACTCCCATCAGCAGCTTATCCCGAGCAAGCTCAAAATCCTCCTCCGTAACATGCTCCTGATTTTTACCAGCGGCAAATAAAGCAGCTTCGTTTACCAAGCTAGAAAGCTCTGCTCCACTCATTCCTGGTGTTGCCCGTGCAATACGACTAAAATCAACAGATTTATCCACAGGCACCTTAGCAGCATGAACTGAAAGAATTGTCTTCCGTTCCTTCATATCAGGAAGAGCCACGGTCACCTGACGGTCAAAGCGACCAGGACGTAACAAAGCTGGATCAAGAACATCAGGACGGTTGGTAGCAGCAAGCACAATGATTCCATCCTTGTTTTCAAAGCCGTCCATTTCCACCAGCATCTGGTTTAAGGTTTGCTCACGCTCATCATGGCCGCCACCTACACCAGTACCTCGACTACGACCAACAGCATCTATTTCATCAATAAAGATGATGGCTGGAGCCATTCGGCGTCCCTGCTCAAACAAATCTCGAACACGGCTAGCTCCTACACCAACAAACATTTCCACAAAATCACTTCCGGAAATATGCAAAAAGGAAACACCAGCTTCTCCAGCAACAGCACGAGCCAACAAGGTTTTTCCAGTACCAGGATTTCCCACTAAAAGCACTCCAGTGGGAATCTTTGCTCCAATAGCAGTATATTTTTTAGGATTTTTCAAAAAATCAATAATATCCGCTAATTCGGCCTTAGCCTCCTCCTGACCAGCTACATCAGCAAAGGTTACTTTTTTTCCACCATTGTACAAACGGGCACGACTTTTTCCAAACTGCAAACCCTTTGTATTGGCTGCCATGTTTTGACGCATCATTAGGGAAAAAACTAGCATCATCACCAGCAACAGTGGAAGAGTATCAATCAATGTATCCCAAAAGCTGGGCCCTTTTTTTAAGCCAATTACCTTTACTCCCTGAGCCTCCAACAAAGGCATCAGCTGAGCATCATTATAGGGAATAACGGTTTTAAAAAAGCTATGACCATCATTTGATGTAGATTCCATAACACCTTCAATCAAATAATCATTGGTTATTTCAACCTCTAATACCTGATTTGCTTCCACTGCAGATAAAAATGTGGAATATGGAATTTCTGGAAGACTAGTAAGTTTATTGTTCAGAAAATAAAAAAGTCCAGTGATTACAAGCATCACCAGAAAAAAAATAAAACCAAAATCAACGGTTCCTCTAGATTTTTTTCGTCCTAGAGGGTTTTTATTCAAGCTATTGTCGGACATATCTGCGCATTATAGCAAATCTGTCACGATAAAACAATAATTGATACCAACAGTTTACCAATTTCTTCCACCACGACAAACTGCTTTCCAAGAAAAAAAAGATTTTTTTGCAAAACCTCCTGAACAGACTCCTCCTTTCCGTCAATAAGAGTCTTATCCCCTGGCAAAGAATTTCTAATTATAAATGGAGGAATAAATTTTTTCCCATTAAAAAAGAGGCATTGCTTTTCGATTCCAGCTTCTTCGGTAATCTCAATAGAAGTATTTGTGGAACAAATGGTGTAATAGCCAGCCTTTTCCACAAGAAGAGAAAATCCTATCTCAGCAACCTCTTGAACCAACTTTCTTATTATCATCAGTTCTTTTTGAACAAGGAGCTCTATTTGACCAAAGGAAAAAATTCTACCTCGAGGAACGTCAAACTTCCAAGAAATAAGTGGTTCCAGCAAATAAAAGGGGACTCGCTGTTCTACCCCAAATAAATTCAAACCCTGAAATAAAACCCTTCGTCTCAAGGCAGGATGTAAGGAAAAAAAATCTTTCCATGAAGCATACAGATTTCCATTACCATCTTCTTTCCAAAAATCCCTTGGAACAAAAGAAGCAATAAAATTATTATCTGAGCTTCTTTTTTCTGCACCAGTAACAACAGCCTTGTTCCAACCAGAAAATTCTTTATTTAATAAGGGTATTAGAAGGTTTCTGCATCTATTTCTAAGATAATCGTTTTCTTCATTAGTTTTATCCTGACAAAATCCAATATCATTCGCAGCTAAAAATGCTTCTATATCCTTGCGAGAAATTTGTAGCATGGGCCGCAAAAATTTTTCTCTCACTACAGGTATACCAGAAGCCACACCATCACCACTTCCTTGTAAAAAACGTAATAACAAAGTTTCTAGCTGATCATTATGATTGTGAGCAAGACAAAAAAAATCACATTTTTTTTCTTTTATTACAGACTGAAAGATTTCGTACCGTAAAAAGCGAGCAGCTTCTTCTATTCCTCGCCCTCGTAATTGAGCTTCTTGTTCCACCTTTCCTGGTTCAAGGTCAGCTAGAATAAAATCTATACCAGGAAATCTTTCACAAAAATCTTTTACAAAAAGACAATCACCAAGACTTTCTTCTTTCGAACGAATATTGTGATTGATAGAAACCACTACAAAATCAGCACCCTTATTTTTGAATAATCCTTCTCTCAATAAAATGGAACTAAACAACAATGCCATGGAATCTGCACCACCAGATACCCCAAATCCAATCTTTTTACGAGAACTAAAAACATCTTGGCAGGGAAAACCACAGTGTTCAAATCCAATAGCTAGCTGATTTAAAAAATCCTTATTTACATCCATAGAACAAATTCAAAAAAAAGATGTCCAAAACCGAAGTTTCAGACATCTTCTTTTAACTTAAAGATCAAATCTTTTATACATGATCTTTATAAATTAATTTAAGCTTAGCGCTTAGGAGCAGATACACTAGCAACTAGATTGTCGCCATTAGTCAATACTGTAACTCCATCTGCAACTGGAATATCTTTAATGTAGTACTTGTTACCAATTCCCAAAGCAGAAACATCTGCACAAATGCGTACAGGCAAATCCTTTGGCAAACACTGAATAACAACCTGAGGATAGTGAGCAGTCAAACGTCCACCCTCACGAACACCAACTGGGCTTCCAGTCAAGTGAATCTTCATACTCATCTTCAAAGGCTTATCTGCATCAATCACGTGGAAATCTACGTGAAGATTCTTGTCGCTCTTGATATCATACTCAGTATCCTTGATAAAAGCCAAGTTATCTTTTCCATCAACTTTCAGATTTACAAGGGTAGAAGGTGTGGCATTTTTCCAAACCTTTGTAAATTCAGCCTCGTCAACATCCAACATGACGGATTCACCCTTGGAATTATACATAACAGCAGGAAGGCGACCATTCTGGCGCAACTTCTGTGCAGCACGCTTACCTGTATCCTTACGGGTAATAGCGTTTACAACAAACTGATCCATCTGAGGAACTCCTTATCAACTAATTACACGGACTAAAGCTCTATCCTGTGTATAAAATTACTGGGACGGTAGGATTCGAACCTACGGAATACCGGCACCAAAAGCCGGGGGCTTACCACTTGCCGACGTCCCAAAATATTAATCTAGCATGTCTTCTGGATTAGAAACCAGCTCCACATGACCAGCATTATATTCCGAAATAATCGTATCCTGCAACTCAGTTCTAAACTCTGGACTAATAGGATGTGCCACGTCCATGTAAGTACCTTCTGCAGTCTTTCTGCTTGGCATAGCTATGAACAATCCTGCTTTGCCGTCAATAATTTTAATATTGTGGACTACAAAGCAATTGTCAAAGGTTACTGTTGCATACGCTCTAAGCTTTCCCTCTACAGATAGCTTGCGTATCCTTACCTCCGTTATTTTCAAAACTTCATCCTCCTTAAGCTTTAGACAAACATCTCACTCAAGCAAAATCAAGAAAAAGCAAATGTGTAACACTGCTTCCATTTTTTACGAAGTTTTAGGAACGCACAGGCTGCCGAATCTTTTGTACCAAAGATACCAAACACAGCAGAACCAGAGCCTGACATCTGTGCGAAAGATGCACCAACATCCTTCAAGTCTTGCAAACCTTCTCCAATCAACGGATAATGCTGCACCAAAGGTGCCGTGAAACTGTTTACAAAATCCCATGCTTCCACGGGGGTGTTATAAACACTTTCAAGCTGCTCAGCAGAATAACTATCCCAGTTCCAATTTGGTTCATACCATTGATCTACAAGGCCATAAGCCTCTCCAGTAGAACTATGGACATCCGGACAAATTAAAACATAGAACAAGTCTCGCCTGGGAATGATGGGATCAACTACTTCTCCCCTACCTCCAACAATGGCAGCAAAGGGATTAGTTACATCACTACATTCCACAAAAAAGAATACGTCACTACCTACCTTACTAGCGATATATCGCTTCTGAATCAAAGATAAGTTGGTGCCGTATACTGCATCCAAGGCGTTGATTAGTGAAGCTGCATCGGAGGAACCTCCGCCTAAACCTGCTCCAGAAGGAATATTTTTTTCTAAATAAACCTTCAAAGAATCAGTTACACCTGTCACTTCGCAAAACACTTCGTATGCAGACGTAAGAGTATTTCTTTCCGGAAGAATCATCCCGTTACAAACAACATGACACTTACTTCCAGAATCTCCAATTCTCTGCAAGGCCAGCTTATCGTAAAACGGTATGGTCTGAAAAATACTCTCAATACCATGATATCCATCTGCACGAGCCGGCATAACACGAAGACCTATGTTAATCTTCGCAGGAGCCAAAACACGTACATCACATAACATAAGCAATGACATTATACATAAAGACTAGATATTTGTCAAACCCTTACACTAAAGTTGAACCCTTCTTTTTTTATTAAAAATTTCTATATTCTCACTTTTTTCGATACGGCTAGTTGACAGAGACACTAGCCACCTATAATATAGGCTTATAATTCTACGAACAACGAGGATACTTGTACATGCCCTATGCAAGCGATACGCTGGAAATAACCTTATTGGGTGACTATGGTTTTGATCACAGTTACGAAGATGAAGGCTATCTTGATGATGATGACTTTGATGAAGTTGATTATGATGACTTTGAAGACGATGAGTTCTTGGATGAGGACTTTGAAGAGGAATCATACGATGACTACGATGAAGAATCACTTTACGACATTGAAGAATCTGACGAGGATTATGACGATTACGACTAATTAACTTATTTTATTTATAGATTGTTTGTACCCTGCCTTCCTTTGGATGTGCAGGGTTTTTATTTATTAAAAATCAATTAAAAAGGCTGCCTTTTGAAGTTTTGAAAACTTCTAAGACAGCCTTTTCTTTTAGCAAGAAATAATTCCTGCTAAAGATTTATTTTGCATAGGTGGCAATAAATACGCCAGCAGCAATGGCAGTACCGATAACACCTGATACGTTAGGTCCCATGGCGTGCATCAACAGGAAGTTGGAGGGGTCATACTCCAATCCAACCTTGTTGGAAACACGAGCTGCCATTGGTACAGCTGATACACCAGCAGAACCGATGAGAGGATTGATCTTTTCCTTCAAGAACAGGTTCATGAGCTTTGCCATCATCAGACCACCAGCAGTTGCAACAGCGAAGGCCAGCAATCCCAAGGCGATAATACCCAAGGAGTTACCATTGATAATCTTTTCGGGAGTCATCTGAGAACCTACACCCAAGGACAAGAGGATTGAAACAATGTTCAACAACTCATTTTCCATGGTCTTAGATATTCGGTCAACAACACCACACTGCTTTGCAAAATTACCAAAGGCCAACATACCAATCAAAGGAGCAGCAGAAGGCAACAAGAGGATTGTAAGTACCAACAACATCAAGGGGAATACAATCTTCTCAGTCTTTGATACATAACGCAGCTGATTCATCTTGATCTTTCGCTCTTTTTCTGTAGTCAAGAGCTTCATGATAGGTGGCTGAATCATGGGAACCAATGCCATGTAAGAATAGGCAGCAACAGCAATAACAGCCATCATTTCTGGAGCAAGCTTACCAGAAACATAGATGGATGTAGGACCGTCTGCACCACCGATAATGGCAATGGCTGATGCCTGCAACATATTATAGTCAATACCAGGAATCAGGTTCATCAATGCAACACCAAAGAGGGTGAAGAATACACCCAACTGAGCTGCACCACCCAACAATGCCATCTTGGGGTTTGCAATAAGTGGACCAAAGTCAGTCATTGCACCAATACCCATAAAGATAAGCATGGGGAAGAACTCGTTTCCTACACCAGCATCGTAAATGATGCGGAGCATACCAGTTCCTTCATTATACATTCCTGCACCAGGAACGTTTACCAAGATGGTACCGAATCCAATAGGAATCAGCAACAAGGGCTCAAATCCCTTGAAAGCACCAAGGTATACAATTAAGAAACCGATTGCCATCATCAAAAGCTTCTGCCAACCTGGAGCAACAAGACCAGCAAAAGGATCTTCTGCAGCTACGTGTTCAGCAGCAGGAATCTCACCATTGATAATCTGGTTGATACCTGTATTTTCCCAGATGTTCTGGATAAAACTTACAGGATCGATAGAAGGCACATGCTCTGATCCCTTGATGATAGCTGTACCCATCGTTCTAAAGGAAGCTACCTCACCGCTGTCGTTAGCGGCAAAAACGGTGGAACAAACAGAGATTACCATGGCAATACCAAGGATTATCATCATGGCGTTCAACACCTGCCGCTTATATGCCTGTTGATTATTTAACATAGCCTCTCCTCTTAACGAATCTCTGCCAAAGCCTGTCCAGCAGTAATCTGAGTACCAGCTGTGCACAGGAAGTGAACGGCACCGTTGGATGCAGCCTTAATTTCCAGTTCCATCTTCATAGATTCAATCATGATGATGGTATCTCCAGACTTAACAGTAGCACCTTCTGCTACCATAGTTTTCAGCAGGGTTCCGGCTACAGGAGCAGCAACTACAGTTCCAGCACCACTAGGGGCAGCAGGAGCGACAGGAGCAGCTGCGGGGGCTGCGGCAGGAGCAGGAGCTACAGGAGCAGCAACCACCACACCACCACCGATATTGGCAATAACCTCACCAGCAGCAATCTGGGTACCAGGCTGCACAGTGTAGGTAATAGGACCATCAGCAGTAGCCTTAACCTCAAGCTCCATCTTCATGGACTCAATCATTACAACGGTGTCACCCTTCTTTACGTTTGTTCCAGAGGGAACAACGTGCTTCAACAGGGTTCCAGCTACAGGAGCAGTAATGGTGGCTCCACCAGAAACAGTTACAGCGGCAGGGGCAGCAGGAGCGGCACCAGCAGCACCAAAGCTTACGTTGTAGGCTGTTCCGTTTACGTTTACGCTCATGGTGTCACCAGCAGGACCTGTGGTTACATTGTAAGCTGTTCCATTTACTGTTACTGAGTAGCTACCACCCTGAGAAGGTGCTGCAGCAGGAGCTGCCTTAACCACAAAGGAGTCGGAGGAAACAGGACCATTTGCCCGCTCCTTGAAGAACTTGGGAGCAACCTTGGGGAACATGGCATAGGTAAGAGTATCTTCTTCTGAACCATTTCCACCGTTTGCCTTAGCCTCTTCCACCATCTTGTCCCACTCATTGGGGATATTGTCGGCAGGACGACAGGTAATGGCAGCGTCCATCTCGTTCTGCTTGAGAGATTCCTTCAACAGTTCTTCGTTTACAGCAGCAGGAGTCTTTCCGTACTTACCAGTTACCAAGTCACGAGTTTCCTGAGTCAGCTTGGCATAGCGGCCAAAGAGTACGTTGAATACAGCCTGTGTACCAACAATCTGGCTGGTGGGTGTAACGAGAGGAATGTATCCACAATCCTTCTGAACAACCTGAATTTCTTTCAATACATCGTCAATCTTGTCAGATGCGCCCTGCTCCTTCAGCTGGTTCTCCAGGTTGGAAAGCATTCCACCAGGAACCTGAGAGGCCAAGATACGAGTATCTGCACCCAAGAAACTAGATTCGAACTTTGCATACTTCTTGCGAACATCACGGAAGTAAGCTGCAACCTCCAGCAATGTGTCCAGATCAAGACCAGTGTCCAAATCGGTTCCCTTCAGCATTTCTACTACTGTTTCTGTGGGGCTGTGAGAGGTTCCCATGGACATGGAGGAAATAGCAGTATCCATAATCTCTGCACCAGCTTCAGCAGCCTTCAACAAGGTGGCTACAGACAAACCAGTAGTTGCGTGGGTATGGATTTCGATAGGCAGGTCAACCTTTGCTTTGATGGCCTTTACCAAGTCGTAGGCCTCAAAGGGCTTCAGCAAACCAGACATATCCTTAATACAGATGGAGTCTGCACCGAAATCTGCATAGGATTTAGCCAAATCGGCATAAATCTCTTTTGTATGATAGGGAGTAGTGGCATAAGAAATAGCCATCTGAACATGCTTACCAGTCTTTTTAGCGGCATCTGTAGCACGCTTCAGGTTGCGAGGATCGTTACAAGCATCGAAGATACGGAAAATTCCGATACCGTTGCGGGCAGCAGCCTCAACGAACTTATCTACAACGTCATCGGCATAATGACGATAACCCAGCAGGTTCTGGCCACGCAACAACATCATGATGGGGGTATTGGGCAATGCAGCATGAAGCTTTCTCAAGCGCTCCCAGGGATCTTCATTCAAGAAGCGAATGCAGGAGTCAAAGGTTGCTCCACCCCAGCCTTCCAAACTAAAATATCCTACAGAATCCAACTTGCTACAAATAGGCAGCATGTCAGCAGTAGTCATACGTGTTGCATGAAGTGACTGGTGGGCATCTCGCAGCACCAAGTCAGAAATCTTTACGTTCTTTGCCATATTCAAATCTCCTCGTCAATTAACTTTGTTTTTCCCGGATTGCGGCGGCAATGGCGGCAATTACGGCTCCATCCTGTCCAGTTGTGGCAGGAGCAGCAGATGGCTTCTGTTGCTCAACAGCTTCCTGATCCAGTTTCAGTGCATGTAAAACCTTATGAGACAAGGTCATACAAACAATAAGAATAATCAGGAAGGCAAAAACAACACCCATTCCCAACAAGGTCAAGAAGAGACTCTGCTGGAGCATGTCAATTATTGTCATACGTCCTCCATATAAAATAATGTATAACGATTTCTGCAAAGCAGTATAGTAGAATACAAGATTTTTTTCAAGTCGAGATAAATTTATCGTTTAAAAGTAATGCAAAAAATTGATTAAAAATGCAGAGACTTAAGCTATTTAAAACAAGTCTGCCATGCCGTACAATTTTCCTGGAACAAGGCGACCTTCATCCAGTGCAGTCTTTAGGCGAACAACAGCCTGAACGGCACCGCTAGCAAAGCCTTCCCGTGAACGGGCACGATGGGTAAGCTCGATAGTGTCGGCGGGTGAGTCAAAGAATACGGTATGGGTGCCGGGTACGGAACCAGAACGAGTGCTGGAAACATGGAGTTGATGGGACTGAGGCTTTTCATGGAAGGCATCCACCACCATTTCTGTTTTTGTACCATTGGCATTCATAATGCGGCGAGCAATTTCTAAGGCGGTGCCAGAAGGACTGTCTGCCTTGCGGATGTGATGAGCCTCCCAGGTTGCCACATCATACTCGCTGTAATCCTTCAGCAGACGGGCAGCTTCTTCTACAATGCGGTAGAACATGTTAACACCAACGGAAAAGTTGGCAGATCGCATTAGGGTTCCACCGCTCTGAGCAGCAAGGTCAGCAACCGCTGCTTCTTGGTCAGTCCAACCAGTGGTTCCCACCACCAAAGGAATACCTGTAGGAAGGAGGCAACGGATATTGGCCATAACTGCAGAGGGATGACTGAATTCAATGATTCCTTCAGCCCCACTTTCCTTGATGGCTGTAGCGAGGCTGGCGGAATCACCAGCAGTAAAGGTGAAGGAGGCATCCTTGGCCATGGGATCGGCAGTAATTACCACCTGATGTCCAGCAGCCTCAGCACAAGAATGAATCATGTGACCCATTTGACCGTATCCTACAATTGCAATCTTCATTTTTGCCTCCTTCTATCCACTTTTAACCGGGGAAATATGCTTCGTGAAGGGTTTGTACCACCAAATCTGCTTCTGAATCATCGCAAATCATGCTGATATTTACCTTGGAAGCCCCCTTACTAATCATCTGAACGTTAATGTTTTTCTTTACCAAAGCGGCAAAACCGTCAGCCAAAATAGAGGTAGCCTTGTCTGCGTCACAGATAACGGTGACGATGGACTTGTTCCGCTTACATTCTGTAGTAGCCAAGCCCTGCATATCTGCCAGAAGACCACTTAAGTCGCCCTTGTTATTAATGGTAAGGGAGATGGAAACCTCACTGGTGGCAATAACATCAATACTGATGTCCCACTTCAGAAACTGATTAAAGATATGGGCCATAAACCCAGAAGCACCAATCATTCTGGTGGAAACAATGTCCAACAGAGTAACATTCTTTACAGAGGTAATTGCCCGAACAGGCCCAACCTCTCCAGTATGCTCGTTTACAATGATTGAGCCAGGAGATTCAATATTATAAGAATTCTTTACGCGAACAGGAGTTCCAGTCTTGCGACAGGGCACCATAGAACGAGGATGAAGCACCTGAGCACCAAAATAAGCTAACTCAGCAGCTTCTTCGTAGGTAACTTCTGATACAGTGCGGGCATTGGAAACAATACGGGGGTCAGCGGTAAGAATACCGTTTACATCCTTCCAGGTTTGTACCTCATCAGCACCTAAAGCAGCTCCCAGCATTGTGGCAGTAAGATCACTTCCACCACGACCAAGGGTGGTGATGTAACCCTTTTTGTCCTTCGCAATAAAACCAGTTACTACAGGAATTGCCTTGAGTTCACCAGTCTTATAACCACCGAGAGCCTCGGGAATAAGATTCCAAGATTCTTCCAGCAGTTCAGCAGACATGAAATTAGAGTCGGTAAGAAAGCCCACATCCCAAGCGTCGTAGTGCTGGGCAGGGGTACCAATCTTGTTGAGATAGGCAGCGGTAAGACGAACGGAAAGTCGTTCACCAAAGGAAACTAAGTAGTCTCGAGTTCGCTTTGTCAACTCTTTTAGAAGGGAAATACCAGTTAGGAGGGTATCAAGCTCCTCCAACAGTTCTTGAATGGGAGCAAAATCAACGCCAAGTATATCCGCAGTCTCCCTATGGAGGGCTTCTATTCGAGCGATGGCAACCTCACCCTTCACTGCCATATCAGCAGCTTCCAGCAGATGGTCTGTGGTGTCTCCCATAGCAGAAAGTACTACGATAGGCTTTCTGTCTGCATAAGACTCAATAATAGAAGCAACATGCTTAATCCGTTCCGCATTAGCAACGGATGACCCACCAAATTTCATTACAACCATGGCAAAGTCCTTCCATAAAAGATGTACAAAATTCGGCTGCAGTCAAACTACAATCCGTGGGGGTTATTGTAACAAAATACACCTTTTATAGCAAGGCTTGAATTTTAAGCTTTGAAAGAGATTTTTTCAAGGCTCACCTTTATTTCCTCTTGCCCCCACTATAACACCATGATAAAATGAACCATGATTCAAATAAAAACTTTTTTGCCCAAGACAGGGCTTCTTTTTTTTATCTTGTTTTCCGTAACAAGTATTTCTACCTTTTCACAAACTAACGAAAACCTCCAGCAGCTAACGGTGCCTATGGAGCCAGCCTTTACCTATATTTCTCAATATGAGCGAGATACAGGACTTTTTTCTTCCAGCTTAACTGGCTTAGATTTAATCAAGGTAGGTTTAGATTTTTCTTCTTGTGGGGCAGAAACTCAAGAAGGTCAGGTGATACTGGAGCAATACCAAAGGCTGGTACAGGAGGTTCAGTCTGTCCAGTATCAACAAATGGAAAAACAGGAGCTGGGTGAGGCTATTTTAAAGCTCATGTATCGTGATGTATTAAAAAAATATTCTCAGCTGGAATCTAGCATTTCCGTTCTGTTTCAGAAGGGATTGTACAATTGTGTTTCTTCTACCCTTCTCTATGTAGCCCTAGCTAAGGAAGCTGGTTTAGATACAGTAATTTACAAGACAACGGACTACTGCTTTTGTGCCATTCAGGTGGATGAAAGATTGATTGAAGTAGAAACCACCAATCCCTACGGATTTGATCTTGGAACAAAGAAGTCTCTTCCTGCTCAGAAAAACGGACGTACCAGTTGGGCTGTTATTCCTCAAAAAGCCTATGGAAACAAGATTATTGTAAGTGACCGAGTTTTAGCATCCTTAGTGGGTGGAAATATCAGTACCCTAGCTATGAAAAACAATGATTATAGGTTGGCAGTACCTCTTTCCATTGCTCGCTATGAACTAACTCGTAAAGAGGAAACTACTGCAGCAGCCCAAGTAAAGGAAGAATTTGACATTGTAGCCACAAACTATGTTTCCCACCTGCAAAAGCAAGGACGGAGCCTTGCGGCTCTAGAATGGTTGGAGGCGGCTCTTGGTAAATGGGAAATGAGTGCTATTTGGCAGGATTGTATTGACGTGGTAGTACACAATGCCGTGGTGCAATACTTGAATCACTCCCAAACACAACAGGCACAGGAAGTATATGAAACCTGGCAACAGCGACTTTCTGAAAAAACAAGAGACGAGGTTGCTCTAAATGTGTTTATTGGTAGGATGGATGCAGGAATTTCCCAAGCAGAACCAGCTGAAGCCTTGGCCTTTTTGCAAACCATGGAGGACCATCCTTTAGCATCCACCGTGAAAGGAGCTGCAAAGCTTAAGGAAAATCGAGAGTTTGTGTGGCAACGTCAGATAAAAGTCTTGGTGGATCAGCAAAAATTCTTGGAGGCAGCGGCAGTAGCTCGCCAAGGTGTTTTATCTTTGGGAACTAGTGCCACACTTTCCAACTTGGAAAAGCAATGCTTGAATAATCATGCCATAACCGTTCACAATACCTATGCGGCCCTGTTTAATCAAAAAAAATACAAGGAAGCATTGGAGGTGGTACAGCAGGGCTTAATGGAGGTTCCAGGAAACAGAACCTTGCAATCAGATTTAAAGAAGGTGCAGCAAGCAATGAAGCAGTAAATCCTGCACAAAAAAAGAGTTAAACGACAGGCTTTTTTAAGCCTTAACAAAAAACGGAGAAGCCTGTGGAGTCTAGTGTTCCACAAAAGCTTCTCCTTTTTTTATGATGATTCTTGTAAATTATTCAGCGTCAACAGTTTTAGGGAGAATCAGGTTCAAAAGAATTCCCACAACGGTAGCTAAAGCAACACCGCCCAAAGAGAAGGTAAAATCTTGGCCTACATTAAACTGCAAGATTCCACCACCGATTCCAATAACCATAATTACAGAAGAAATAGTAAGATTTCTCTTATCCTTATAGTCAACACCACTTTCTACAATAGTACGCAATCCACTGGAAGCAATCAGTCCATACAACAGCATGGAAATACCGCCCATTACAGGGCCTGGAATAGTCTGGATAATAGAACCAAACTTCTGAATAAAGGACAAAAGCAAGGCTACTACAGCAGCACCACCAATAACCCAGACACTATATACCTTGGTAATGGCCATAACACCGATGTTTTCTCCGTAGGTGGTGTTTGGAGGTCCACCCCAAAGGGCAGCCCATGCAGTGGCAATTCCGTCTCCCAGCAAGGTGCGGTGCAAACCAGGATCCTTGTAAAAATCTCGGCCTACAACACGGGAAGTAACCAGAGTATCTCCCAAGTGCTCACAGATGGTAGCCAAGGATACAATGATGAAGGTGATAATGGGCACAATACCAAACTTAGGAATTGCAAAATGAGGCACACCGAACCAACCAGATTCCTGTACAATAGTGAAATCGATGAGCTTGTAAGCGGGGAAAATCATTCCCATAATCAAGGTGAAAACATAACCGCCTACCAAACCGATGAGGATGGAAATGGTGTTAAAAAAGCCCTTGAAAAAGATAGTGGCAATAATAGCAATGGCCAAGGTAACCAGGGCTATGGAAAAATACACCAAGGAATACTGATCGCCGTTCATCATGGCAGAGGTCATGGCAGTGGGAGCTAGGTTCAAGCCGATAACGATAATTACAGAACCGATAACAACGGGAGGTAAGGCTCGATCCAGCCACTTTGTTCCTGCAAGGCGAATAATTCCTGCTACAATGGCATAGAAAATACCAGCACAAAAGGCACCACCTAGAGCATAAGGCATACCGAATTCACCAGCAACACCAATTAAGGCAGGAATAAAGGCAAAGGATGATCCCAAGAAGGCGGGAACCTTTGCTCCAGTAATCAGGATGTACAATAGAGTACCTGTTCCAGCTGTAAACAAGGCAGTGGAAGGACTTAATCCTGTTAATAGGGGAACCAGTACCGTGGCTCCAAACATTGCAAACACGTGCTGGAAGCTCAGGGGAATCCAGCGTACCAGAGGTGGCCGGTCAGAAGGCCCCAAAATCTGATCATTCTTTGACATCACATCTCCTCTCCCAGCCTACTCCCCCAACCTTTCGTTGAAGAGTGGCTGCGACATAAAACCTCCCAATACTACCATAAAAACAAAGGGTCGTAAAGACGACCCTTTGTTTTCAAAAAAATTGTAGCCCCTGAGTTTCGGAACAAAACTCGCTAAGCTGGCCACAGGCCAGCGCCTAGCCACCTCACATTAGTGCCCGAGTTTCGGAACGAAACTCGTTAGCTGGCCGAAGGCCAGCGCCTAGCCCTTTACAGCTCCAGACAAGACACCCTTGATGATGTATTTTTGGCAGGACAGATAGAAGATAACTACGGGAAGCATAGCAAGCACCAGCATGGCCATCATGGCGCCCATGTCTACCGCTCCATAACCGCCCCGCAGATACTGGATGGCAATGGGAATGGTTTTGTAATCGGTTCCAATGGTAAGATAGGGCAAAAGATAGTCGTTCCAGACCCACATAATTTCCAAAATAGCAATAGTAATTCCAGTACTTTTCAGCATGGGCACAATTACGTGGAAGAAGATTTGGGGCGGCGTGGCACCGTCAATCATGGCAGCCTCCTCCATGGACAGAGGAATTGACTTGATAAAGCCAGAGAACATAAAGGTAGACATACCACAGCCAAAACCAATGTAAATCAGGATGATTCCGATAGGATTGTCCAGATGTAACATGTTTGCCATCTTGCTCATAGTAAACATTACCATCTGAAAGGGTACAATCATGGAGAATACCAGACTATAGTACACACCGCTGGTAAACTTGTTCTTGACTCTGGTAATGAACCAGGCCAGCATACTGCTAATGAGCAAAATTCCTGCCACAGAAGCCACCGTAATCCACAGGGAGTAGCCAAAGGCCTTGAAGAATTTGATTTTGGTAATACCAGTGATGTAGTTGGACAAGCCTACAAAGGTAGGATTGTCGGGGTTGGTAGAAGGTAGCAAGAAAGGTTCAGTGGAAATGAACAGTCTCCCCTTGAAGGAGTTCATGAGAACTACTGCAATGGGAAACAACACGTAGATTGCAGCCACCACCAAAAAAGCAAAGATAAACCACTTGGTAGACTTGTTCTTTTGAATCATGCTCATTGCTCCACCTCCTTACCACGTGTAATCCGCAGCTGCAGCAAGGCAATAGCTGCAACAATGATGGTGAACACCACTGCCTTTGCTTGGCCAACACCTTCAAATCCAGTGCGACCGTAGAAGGTATTGTAAATATTCAAGGCCAAAAGCTCTGTTTGCTTTCCTGGCTCACCAGCAGTTAAAGCCAGGTTCTGGTCAAAGAGCTTAAAGCCATTAGTTACCGTCATAAAAAGACAGATTGTTATGGAAGGCATGACACTGGGAATGATGATTTTGGTAAGGGTTGTCCACCGACCAGCCCCATCAATGGCGGCTGCTTCCAGCATGTCTCCAGGAATATTTTGAATGGCTGCAATGTAGATAACCATCATGTAGCCCACGTTCTGCCAGTTCATCAGTACCACCAAGCCCCAAAATCCATACTTTGGGTCACTAACAATGGTAGCCCCGTACTTGTACAGCACACCGTTAATAATTACCTGCCAAATCCAGCCCAAAACAATGCCGCCAATAAGGTTTGGCATAAAGAAGATGGTACGGAACACATTTGTTCCCGGTAGCTTTTTGGTAAGCATAAGAGCAAGGGCAAAGGCAAAGAAATTAATGGACAAGACAGATACAATAGTAAACTTTACCGTAAGCCACAAAGCTGAATTAAAATAATTGTCAATAGTAAAGGCCTTTACGTAATTGTCCAGCCCCACCCACTGAGCGTTGGTCACATTAGTAAATTCACAAAAGGACAGGTAGATTCCCATAAGCATGGGAATAAGGAAGGCCATGAGAAAGCACAGAATACCTGGAAGGGCAAAAAGAGGAAAATATTTTCCCAAGGATTTTTCCATAACCATACTGAATCTCCATAAAAAAAGGGACCCGCACCTCAAAAGACACGAGTCCCCTCAATCAATTACTTACTTGTTCTTGATGCTCCATTCGGCGGCCCACTGATCCTGAGCTGTCTTTACAACAGTGTCCCAGTCAGCCTTTCCTTCAAAGTAAGCCAACAATGCGGAACCCAATGCGTTCTTCCACTCTTCGGAAGGAATGGCAGCAAAGGTCCAACCAATGGAATTTACACCACTCTTGTTCATCCAGATGCTTACCTGCTGAGAAAGAGGATCGGTAGGAAGCTCTGATTCACTAAAGCTATTGAAAGGAGTGATGAACTTCAGGTCTTCAGAAACAAGCTTCTTTCCAGTGGGGGAGCTAAACAACCAGGTCAAGAATACGTCTGCACCAGCCTGAGCTTCTGCACTGGCATTCTTGTTGATACACAGATAGTTTTCTGTTCCCACGCACAAACCTGCATTCATTTCACCGTCGATTCCCATGTATAAGGGCAGGAATTTAATGTCGGCAGAGGCAACCTTGTTTCCAGGTGTTCCCAAAATCTGAGCAGCTGCCCAGTTTCCGTTCTGAACCATAGCACACTGACCCAAGGCAAATTCAGCCATGGAGTCGTCTACACTCTTGGAACCAAGCAATGTCTTGGCGGTAAGGCTGTTGTTGGTGTACAAGTCCATCAAGTCCTTGAAGTTCTTGTTGTAGGTGAAATCCAAGGTTTCTGCAGCAAGACCAGTGAGAACAGGTGAAGTTTCAGGAGCCTTTTTCAGGAATTCATAGTACAAGGGAACGTTTACAGTGTGGGTCTGCCATCTCCACTGGTTTCCAGCAGCCATGGAAGTACTGGCGAATACACCCTTGATTCCCAAAGCGTCAATATTCTTCTGCATATCTTCAACAACAGCCTTTAATGTGGCAAAGTCCTTGATTTCTTCTGCAGAGTTAATTGCTACAGCCTTGTTAGGCAGAGCAAAGTACTTGTTCATGATGGCATTGTTATAAATAATTCCGTAGCCTTCTACAGCATAAGGAATTGCAGCAACCTTTCCATCTAGCTTAAGAGCCATGGACTTATCTGCCAACAACTTGTAGAAATTAGTATTGTCCAGAGGAGCAGCATCATTGCGAGAACCTTCCAAACCAACAGGTCCATTTGTCTGGAAAATAACAGGGGGATTTGACTTTGCCTGTTCACTCTTCAAGGTCTGCTCATAGGTTCCAGAGGCTGCAGTTACAACCTTCAGCTTGTAGCCAGGATTTTCAGCCTGGAAGGCAGGAATAACCTTTGCCTCGTATACATCAGCGATTTCTGGCTTAAAGTTCAGGAAGTAGATTTCCTGAGCCTTTTCCTTTCCACCACCAGCAAACAGCATGCTACCTGCTACTGCCAGCATCAGAACGATTCCAAGTGCTTTCTTCATAAAAAACTCCTTTGTGTATGATAGGGATTGGTACTAGAAATCCAGTACCAAGTTGATACAAAAGTGACACTTCTCCATCAACCGTATCCTCTTAGTTTAACACTCTCTTAAATATATAGTAAACCGATTTAGTAAGCCTGTCAAGAAATAAATTTCAAGAAAACAGGATTTTTTTTTTACTTTTGAAACACCTATTTACAGTATAGAACTTTACACTGATGTTTTCAAAATATAATATCCAATTTGCAACTGCATATTCCTCCAGTACCTTTTTTAATGGTGAATCTTCCTTGTATTTTGCCGAAAATTAATAACATGAAGGGAATGAAATTTTTAATCGGTTGTTTAGCATTGGTAGTGTTGACTGGAAGTATGTTTGCCCAGTCGCTTCACATTGACATTCAAGACATTGTTCTGGACACCATCTTTCAAGAAGGGGAAGAAATCCAGGGCTTTATGCTCTATATCCGTCAAAAGCCTGGAATGGAATCTGTACTACTAACAGAAACAACTCGTTCTGCAGATGGTATGGCCACAAACTATGCCTACCGAGCCTTGGAGTGGAATGAAACCAACGGAAATGAGCGGAGAATGTTAAACGGCCAACCCTTGGTATCAGAATATGCAAAATTCAGCATTATTGACTCCACACCAGAAAATCATCCAACCTTGGGAATGGCCTTTTGCCTGTACATTCCCGCCCAGATTCAATATGGCTATCCTTGGTCACGAAATGGTGTAGTGCAGGTAGGTGTAGGAACCTTCATCAACATTCGAGCCTTTGGTGCATTGTATGGTGATTATAGCAATGGCTATGAGGATAATCCCTTTATGTTCGACTTAGGAAAAACACCTGCCAGTAGCCCCATACCAGCGGCCCTTACCGACTCCTATAATCCAGAAGCAGCTTCTGCCTTTGACCAAATTGCAAAGGAAATGGGAGGTACCATTACCTACTCCAAGGGACCAGAAACTATTACTGATGATATTCTTCAGATTTTACAAGAGCTTGATCCCCATCAGTCTGCAGACATTGTTTTTGCATTAGATACCACAGGCAGCATGAAGGACGATGTGGCTCAGCTCCGAAAGGATTTTATGCCCCGTCTCCAGGCATTGCTGCAAGAGTTTACAGCCCCTGTTCAGCTGGGACTTTTACTGTATCGAGACTATGTTGACAGCTACAATTACGAAGGTATTCCAGTTCGTGTTTATCCCTTTGCAACATCTTTGGAAGAATTCAAAAGTAATCTTTTTGACTTTACCATTAAGGGAAATGAGGGTGGAGATGTTCCAGAAGCAGTATACGAGGCCTTGTACGGTTCTATGGAATTTTACAACTGGAGTGAGGCTGGTCAACGGCGGGTTATTCTCATTGGTGATGCAGAGCCTCATACTAATCCTCGTGGCTCAAAGAAGTATACTAAGGAACTAGTGGTTTCTACTGCACTAGATAAGGAAATTGTTATTAACACCATCATCACGCCAGACGGTAAAACCTCCGCTGACAGAAAATAGTCATTCTCTAGAAAGAAAGGCTACAGCTCCATAAAACAAGAAAAGCCACTGAAATGGACTTCATTTCAGTGGCTTTTTTTTATACATATCAAACAAAAAGCTTATTCTTCAGTAGGCTGTTCTAAAAGCCCCGCTTCAATAAGCTCCTTTTCGGGAACCTTGGCCATATCCAACTCTGCAAGCTTCTTAAAGGCAGCAGGAAGAGCTCCTGTGGTGTCAGTTTCATAGTAGGACAGAATCCGCTGTAAGTCGGGAATTGCCTGTTGCCACTTCTTCTGCTTTACCTTTAGGTGGGCAATTTCGTATTCAGCCTCCACCAGCTTGTCCAGTTGGTCTCCGTAGCGGATAATGATGGCCTCATAATAGGCCTGTGCTGCCTTAACATTTCCACCGTCATAACTGGCCTGAGCCAGGTTAATCAATTCCTCGGCTGACAGATTCTGGGGAATGTCCTTTGGTACTGATTGGCAGCCTGTTGCAAAAAAAATCAGAGCAAGAACAATACCTGCTAAATAAATTGTATGTTTCATAAAAAAAGTGTAGCACAGTGAGAAGGACTGTGCAAGGGGCAGTATTCCAACTTCTTGTCACCTTTTGTATACTAGGGGAAATCACAGGGAAAGAGGTGCAGGATGGAATACAGAATTGAGCATGACTCCATGGGAGAGGTAAAGGTTCCAGCAGACAAATTGTGGGGAGCCCAGACTGAGCGAAGCCGCAACAATTTTAAAATCGGGGAAGGAATTGAACCCATGCCTCAAGAAATTATTCGGGCCTTTGGAATTTTGAAAAAGGCGGCGGCACAGGCAAATCACCAGCTAAAGCCACAAAAAATGACGGCGGAAAAACTAGCTGCCATAGAAGCTGCCTGCGACAAGGTGATTTCTGGAGAATTGATGGAACATTTTCCTCTGGTGGTGTGGCAAACCGGTAGTGGAACTCAATCCAACATGAACGCCAACGAGGTTATCGCCACTGTAGGCAACTTGGCTCACGAAAAAAAATCAGCTGAAGAAAAAAAACTGCTACATCCCAATGACGACATCAACATGAGCCAGTCCTCCAATGACACCTTTCCCACCGCCATGCACATTGCCGCCGTCATGAGCCTGGAGGATGATCTCTTGCCTGCCCTAGACAAGCTCATTGCCACCTTCCTGCGTCTGGAAGCTGAAAACCAGGGCATTGTAAAAAGTGGCCGCACCCACCTACAGGACGCCACTCCCATTACCTTTTCTCAGGAAATCAGCGGTTGGAGAAGCTCCTTGGAACGAGACCGAGAACTGATTTGTCGCAGCATTGAGCCTTTACGGGAGCTAGCTCTTGGTGGCACAGCCGTGGGAACTGGCTTAAATGCCCCAGCTGGATTTGATCAAGCAGTGGCTCAAGCAGTAAGCAACCTCACTGGCAAGAGCTTTATCAGTGCCAGCAACAAGTTCCATGCCCTTACTAGCAAGGATGAGCTAGTGTTTGCCCACGGTGCAGTCAAGGCCTTGGCCTGCGATATGATGAAAATTGCCAACGACATCCGCTGGCTAGCCTCTGGTCCTCGGCTAGGCTTGGGAGAAATTACCATTCCAGAAAATGAGCCTGGATCCTCCATCATGCCTGGTAAGGTGAACCCCACCCAATGTGAGGCTGTTACCATGGTGGCCGTACAGGTTATGGGAAATGATGTGGCAGTGTCCATGGCAGCCAGTCAAGGCAACTTTGAGCTGAATGTATTCATGCCCGTATGTATCTACAATTTTTTGCAATCAGTTCGGCTTATGGCCCAAGCCATTACCTCCTTTGACCAGCATTGTGCAACGGGAATTAAGGCAAACAAGGAAAAGATGCACCACAATCTTCACAATTCCCTGATGCTAGTAACGGCTTTGAATCCCCACATTGGCTACGAACCAGCAGCCCAGGTGGCAAAGAAGGCCTTTGCAGAAAATATTTCCTTAAAAGAAGCATGTATAGAGCTGGGATTTTTAACCCAAGACCAGTTTGATGCAGCCTTTAAGCCAGAGGAAATGGTGTAAGACACAACAAAAATTCACCGCGAGCCAAGCTCTTGTAGCCCGAGAGCTTAGAAGCTTACAAGATTTAGCTTGACCAAGCTTTATCCTCGCTCCATCTTTTGCCAGCGAAAGCCTGCAAAAAGCTGTGGCTGGTGAAAGCGAGGAACAACTTCTACCCCGTCAAAGTCCAGCAAGGATTGGAGGGCTTGCTTTTCGCTTTCTCCTTCTACAGAAACAGGACTTCCGGAAGTCGTTACGGGGATAATTCTGTTGATGGTTCCTCGCCACAGACTGCCATCAGCAGGAGTTACAGGATTTTCTATTGTATTGGCAAGGCCAAAATCAGTCCAAGGAATAAAAAGCTCCAAGTACCAGAACTCCTCTTCCACCTCCATCTTCCAGCTGGCATTGCTTTTCCAGTTATAGTCAAAGAAAAGCTTTTGTCCCCCAATCTCCTGCATAAAAACACCAGAAGCAGGATTGGTAAGGCTGGAGCAGGTGGCCTCTACAAGCCCCTCCTTCATTGCCACTCGGTAGTCAAGGCAAGAACCAGCAGCATCGATTTCCCAGCCGTAGTAAAAGGGAGAGTCTTCTGGTTGAATAAAAACTTCTAGACAATGGCGATTAAAAACCCAGGACTTAGGCTGGGGATTGGAATCTGAGGAAAAAGCGGCTGAGTCCTTTCTTCTAAAGCCAGGAACCTCCGCACAAAAGGAAAGGGCAATGCCGTCCTTGCCGCCAGCCACAAAGGCTCCGGTAAATTCCTTTCGGCCACAATCATTTCCAGGAATGAAGTCCAGTTCAATACCGGGAACCTCATACCGCTGCATCTTTTTATCGCTATCCTGTCGTACCGTAATGGGCAAAATGGGAATGGTAAATTCAAGCATATAATCAGTGTAGCAGGATTAACGGAAAAGGTGAAGCAAGAAAAAAATACGGTCAAATCTCCTGATACAAGACATCCTCCTTTGTTCTTGTCTTTTTGTATAGAATTTTATCTGTTTTTGTAGTACTATGTGTATTAAGGTTTTAAATGAGGTTCTTTTTTTTAGAATTTTACTCCTCGTTTTAGCTATTTTATTACAGTATCAGGAGGTCTTATGGCTATTTGTCTGTACAACGGAACATTAATAAGCGGATTTGCCGTCATGGAAAAATGTGCCGTACTTATTGAGGATGGACAGATTGCTGACGTATTCAGTCAAAAGCGATTTGAACAAAAGAAATTTTCAGCTTCCACCAAGGTCTACAATGTGGAAGGAGCCTATATAGCCCCCGGTTTTATCGATACCCATATCCACGGCTTTAAGGGACATGGAACAGAGGATAGTTCTACAGAGGCAATTTTAGCCATGTCCAAGGATTTGGCAGAATACGGTGTTACCTCCTTTAACCCCACCTTGTATTCTTCCGTAGAAGAAAACTTTATGAAGGACATTAAGGCCATCACTGCTGCCATGGGCAAGGAAGATGGAGCCAACATTATGGGAATGCACCTAGAAGGCCCCTTCGTTTCCCCCGACAAGGTTGGTGTACAGAAGCCTGAAACCATTCACAAGGTTGACTTGGAATTCATGGAGCGACTGTGGAATGCCAGCGAAGGAAAGATTGTCAACATGACAGTAGCTCCTGAAATCAAGGGAATGCGAGAGTTGGCTCTCTTTTGCTTAAAGAAGGGAATCGTCTTGCAGGCAGGTCATACTAATGCCACCTACGAAAACATGGTAGAAGGTATGCAGGCCGGAATCCTCCACTCCACTCACCTCTTTAATGCCATGAGCCAGATGCACCACCGTAACCCTGGTGCTGTGGGAGCAGTACTGATTCACCCAGAAATGGCCTGTGAAATTATTGCCGATGGAGTACACGTTCACCCTGACTTGTTTAAGCTTTTACGCCGAGACAAGCCTGCTGACAAGATTGTACTTGTTACCGACGCATTACGACCTACAGAGCAGACAGAGGGCACCCTCTTGGCCAACAAGGAAGAGGTTGTCTTTGAAGGAGGCTGCTTCCACCGCAAGGAAGACGGCGTTATTGCAGGTTCTTCTCTCACCATGATTCGTGGTGTGAAGAATCTGGTGGACTATGGTCTGTCTTTGGAGGATGCAGTACGCTGTGCCTCTACCAACCCAGCCCAAATCATGCATTACAACAAGAAAGGCCAGATTATCCCTGGCTATGACGCTGATTTAGTGGTTTTTGACAAGCACTTTAACGTACTGATGACTCTCATCGGTGGAGCCATCAAAAAGAATATCATATAACCGGTTTTCCGGAATAAGGAGTTGAATATGAGACTGATTGTACAACCACATTACGATGAGTGTGCCCTGTGGGCTGCCTATCACATTGCATCCCGCATCAATGAGGCAAAGCCCACCCAAGACAAGCCCTTTGTGTTGGGATTGCCCACTGGCTCCACACCACTAGGAACCTACAAGAAGCTTATTGAGTTGAATAAGGCTGGCAAGGTTTCCTTTGAAAATGTGGTTACCTTCAACATGGACGAATACGTGGGACTTCCCGCTGACCATCCTCAGAGCTACCACTTCTTTATGTGGGACAACTTCTTTAGTCACATCAACATCAAGAAGGAAAACGTACATATCTTGAACGGTATGGCTCCTGACCTTGCCGCTGAATGTGCTGCCTACGAAAAGGCTATTGCCGATGTTGGCGGAATCGACCTGTTCTTGGGTGGCGTTGGTGTAGACGGACACTTGGCCTTTAACGAGCCAGGTTCCTCTCTTTCTAGCCGCACTCGGGTAAAATCCCTTACCTCAGACACCATTCAGGTAAACTCCCGCTTCTTCGGAGGCGATATTTCCCAGGTTCCCACCACAGCTCTTACTGTTGGTGTAGGCACCGTAACTGATGCAAAGGAAGTACTGGTACTCATTACTGGTCGCAACAAAATGCACGCCCTTCGCCACGCTGTAGAAGAAGGTATTAGTCAGATGTGGACCATCAGCGCCCTGCAAATGCATCCCAAGGCAGTTATCGTTTGTGACGAGGATGCTACCGAGGAGCTGAAGGTTGGCACTGTAAAATACTTCAAGGACATTGAAAAGAACAACCTAAATAATAGCTTTTAAGGTTTAGTCTAGAGACGGTGTGATTTTGGTCACACCGTTTTTATTTTAATCATCTTTTGGGTACACTCCTGCAACCATCCAGAAAATAAAAAAGGCTCCCGAGAATTTCTTTCAGCAGTCTCTTCCTGCCAGAATCATTCCAGGGAGCTTTTTCTATATCAAAGAAAGGATTACAGTGCTTCTAGAACCAAGTCACCCATTTTCTTTGTACCAACCAGCTTTCCAGCAGCCTTTACTGCCTCCAAGTCAGCACCATTACCAGCAATGTCACCTGTTCTCCAGCCTGCATCCAGGACCTTTTCTACTGCTGCTTCAATGGCATCGGCTTCTGCTGCAAGACCAAAGTCATAGCGCAACAGCATGGCACAGGAAAGAATGGTGGCTAAGGGATTTGCCTTGTCCTGACCAGCAATGTCAGGGGCGGAGCCGTGAATGGGCTCGTAGAGTCCGGGACCAGTACCATCACCCAAGGAAGCAGAAGCCAACATACCGATGGAGCCAGTAATCTGGCTGGCTTCGTCAGAAAGGATATCGCCAAACATATTGCTGGTGGCAATTACGTCAAACTGACGGGGATTGCGAACTAGCTGCATGGCTGCATTGTCAACATACATGAAGGAAAGCTCTACCTCAGGGTACTCCCCCTTGATGGATTCAGCCACCTCGCGCCACAGTCGGCTTGACTCCAAAATATTAGCCTTGTCCACCACGCAAAGCTTTTTCTTTCGCTTCATGGCAGATTCAAATCCCAGTCGAACAATTCGCTCAATTTCTAGGGCAGTATATTGCTCTGTATCCCAAGCGGTCTTTCCATCCTCGCTACGTCCACGCTCACCAAAGTAGATACCACCAGTAAGCTCACGAACAATCAGCAGGTCAAGGCCTTCTCCCACAATTTCGTCCTTCAAGGGACAGGCTGCAGAAAGCTGCTTGAACATAAGGGCAGGTCGCAGGTTTGCATACACCTTCATACCACCACGCAAGCCCAACAAGGCCTTTTCGGGACGCAGGTTACCGGGAACATTGTCCCACTTAGGGCCGCCAACTGCACCAAGCAAAACGGCATCACTGGCAAGACAGGTGTCTAGGGTTTCCTGAGGCAGGGGGCCACCAGTTGCATCGATTGCAGCACCACCAGCCAACACAGTTTTGTAGGTAAACTTGTGACCAAATTTGGCGGCCACTCCATCAAGCACCCGCACACCTTCACGAATAATATCAGGTCCAATTCCATCACCAGGAATCAGTGCAATTGTCTTTTCCATCTTACTTTCACCTCAAATATGGACGTAGAAATTTAATAATACTAAAGAAAAATAGTATGACTGAATAATACTGAAAAAGCCCTCCTCTGTCTACTCTTGCGAACTAGCCATTTTTCCTCTACAATATAAAGCCCCATAGTGGGGATTAGCTTACCTTTAGGATGGAAAACTATGGAGGAAAATAAGATGCCAGTACAAGATCAAGATGATTATCAGAATCAAAATAAAGGCGAAAAGAAATTGATGCGTTCTGGCAACAAGATGCTTTTAGGGGTTTGCAGTGGAATTGCAGAATTCTTTGGTATTGATGCCACCCTCATTAGGCTCATTGCCGTTTTCTTTTCCTTAGCAGGAATTGGCTCTGGTATTGTTGTGTATATTATCGCTGCCATCATCATGCCTAAGGCTCCCGACTATCGATAATTTATGACACAAAATTTCCATCATAAACAGCTTTTACCTACAGGGAAAACCCTTGTTTTTGGTTCTACCGTGGTAGATGTGGTTATTAAGGTACCCAATTTGCCATCCACAGCCCAAGATGTAAATATCATAAGTCAGCACCACCAACTAGGTGGTTGCGCTCATAATGTGGCCCATATTCTGAATCTGGCCCAGGTGCCCCATCAGCTCTGTTCTCCTGTAGGCTGTGGAGTCTACGGAGACTTTGTTACTCGCTCCCTAGAAGAAAGAAATATTCCGATTTTTGCTCGTCTTACTGATACTGCCAACGGCTGCTGTTACTGCTTGGTGGAACCCAGCGGGGAACGCACCTTTTTATCCCACCACGGGGCAGAATATTTGTTCCGCCGAGAATGGTTTACCCAGGAGGTTCTTGCAGAAGCCGACTCCATCTACGTCTGCGGCCTGGAGCTAGAAGAAGAAACTTCCCCAGACTTAGTGGCCTTTTTAGAGGAACAGAGTCAGCTTCAGATTTTCTTTGCACCAGGACCTCGAATCAACACCATTAGTAGGGATTTTATAAATCGAATTTTTGCCCTGTCTCCCATCCTTCACTTAAATGAAGAGGAAGCCACTAGCTTTACTGGAGCTGAGAGCCTGAAGGGAGCTCTATCCCTGCTCCATGAAAAAACTGGCAATGATGTTATTGTAACTCAGGGTGCAGCGGGCTCCAGCTGCTTTCACCAAGGGCAAATTCATTTTGTTCCCAGCAAAAAAACAGCTGTGGTAGATACCATCGGTGCTGGTGATTCCCATATCGGCACCATCATTGCAGCCCTTCATCAAGGCCTGAAACTTCCCCAGGCACTAGAAATAGCAAATTCAGTTTCTGCTGCCGTGGTTTCTGTGGCGGGAGCAAGCCTAAACCAAGAAGCATTTAATCAAGCAACAAAGAATTATTTTACTGCCAACGAGCTCCATCCATGAAGAAATTTATCTTGTGTCGAATTGTCCCCCTAGTTGTTTTACTCATTCTCGTTCCCCTTGGACTGGGAGCATTTCAATCCTTGTCCCACATCTCCACCGAAATGGAGCCTCCAAAGCAAAAATTAACGAGAGAAGATGCTCCTTTTAAGGGGACCGACTTGGAACCCTTTGACATGGAGGGGGAGAAAACAGCAGAAATCGTTCTCAAAGCATTCAAGGCAGGTTATCCTGAAAAAATTTCTGAGTATGGCTATGATGCAGAAGCCCAGGATTGGTTCCTTATGGCTGGAGAAAAAAATTCTTCTGGGCAAAGGGAAGACTTCTTCCAGAAATTCTCCGTCATGATGCCCACCAATGGCGTCACTACATCGATTACCTTTATCCCAAGGACTTACCGAACCCAGAAGACTTTTCTCCTGAATTAATAGCAGAAATCAAGAAAACCTCCCAGCCAGATTTTAGAGCCAGCCAAAAATCCTATAACTTGGAATTTTATCATGCTCTGTACCATGGAAAAACAAGAGGTCAACTGGAACAAAACATTGTTTCTACCAGATTTTTAGGCAAACGAGTTAATCTTCACCAAGATATTGTAGCACCTTTAGCACAAGTGGAGAAGGACATTAAAACTGCTGCAAAAAATGACCCAGAAGTACAGGATTTTATAAACAAAATTGGCAGTGTGGAAGGCTACAACTGGAGAGAGATTCGAGACCGCCAAGACAGAAGCTTTCACAGCTGGGGTTTGGCAGTAGATATTCTTCCCAAGGGCTGGCAACAAAAAAACATTTACTGGAACTGGATTAGTGAATGGAATCCCAACTGGATGATGATTTCCCTAGACCGTCGCTGGCTACCTCCCCAGACTGTAGTGGAGCTCTTTGAAAAACAGGGCTTTGTTTGGGGTGGCAAATGGCTCCAATGGGACAATATCCACTTTGAATACCGCCCAGAGCTACTGCTACTTCAAGAATATCAATAAAAAAAGTGTACCTCCAAAAATTGTCTCTAACTTTTGGGGTACACTTCACAGGAGATGCCTTTTTCATTACTTAGTGCTCAGGGTCAAGGCTCTTTCAGAGGGCTCTTTCAGAGGGCTCTGAAAGAACTATGACATTCGCACCATTACTTGGTGCTCATGGTCATGACGCCACTCCAGTCTGAGGCTGGGGGCTCTTTAATAAACTTTTGGCACCGTTCAATAAACACATCAGGAGCCTTGTCCTCAGGATTCAACCTTCCAGCTTCTTTGAAAAGTTCAATAGCTCGAGAGAATTCTCTTCCAAGGTACAAATCAAGTCCCTGATGGAAAACCTCCACAGACTTCTTTTCATTTTCCGTCATTTCAGCGGTAAAGCCCATGATATTGTACAGCTGAACAGGCTTGTTAATTCCCATTACCCGCACCTGATCAAGTCGGCGAGCCACCAGCTCTCCTTCGTGCTGGCCAGAATTGGCCTCTTCCCAGGTGCTTTCAGAAACCAGAATCCAAGAGGCATACACCTTGTTTACACCTTCAAGACGAGCTGCAATATTTACATGGTTTCCCATCATGGTGTAGTTCATCTTTTTGTCGGTACCCATGTTTCCAATAACCATCTTACCGGTATTAATACCAATTCGAGTGTAAATGGGCATGGGCAAGGTACCGTCAGCAACACGAGTTTCGTTCAGTTGTTTTTCTATCTGCTTCATGCGTACCGCAGAGGCACAGGCTTTAAAGGCATGGTCTGGCACATCCATGGGAGCACCAAAGAAACTTACAATAGCATCACCAATGTACTTGTCGATGGTACCGCTATAGTCCAGAATAACATCACTCATGGAGGTAAGGTACTCGTTCAAGACTGCAACAAGTTGAGGTGCCGTAAGCTGTTCAGACAGGGTGGAAAAGCTTTTGATGTCGGAAAAAAGAGCCGTTACGTTCTTTTCTGATCCACCCAAGGCCAAGGCTTCTGGATGATTTACCAAGTCATCTACAATATCCTTGGACAAATAGGTAGAAAAGGCTTGACGCAAGAATCGCTTGTCGTTTTCTGCATAGATAAATCGGAATACTACATCAAGGATGTAAGTGATAGAAGCTACCAAGAAGGTCGCCGTAATGGGAATAAAAATCCGACCAAAACGCATGGACGATAAAGCCACCACAGGGATTATCATCACACCAATAAAGCCAGCAATCAATTGACGTCGTTGTTTTTTTCCAATGAAAACTACTGTCAACAAGAAGGTTATCAGAGAAGCAGGGAAATATACCCATTCCCAGTTTACAGATTGAATGAATTCTTGAGAAACAATGGTATTGTATACGTTACCGTGGGTTCCTACGTTGGCATAGCGAGCCACAAAGGGAGTGGCACCCATATCGGTGGTTCCTGTGGCACTATTTCCAATAATACAGAAGGCACCTTGAAGCTGGGCCTGCAATTCAGTAAAGCTTTCCTGGTAGGCAGTCAAAGTTTCCTGGAATAATCCGAAGGTTTCTTCTACCGCAGACAAGAAGCCTTCTATTTCTTCTGCAGCCACCCCTTCTTGAGCCAATTCTTCCAGGCGAGCCTTGATTTGATTCAAGCTTTCTCCTTGGAGGAATTCTTCACAAAGTGCAAAAAATTCTTGTCTACCAGCAAAATAAGCCTCATAGTCTGCATCACCAAAAGGCAACCCAACAGGATTTCCTTCCACATCAAATCCTTCACAGGCAGCCAAAATTGCTTCCTTTGCTTCCTTCAACTGAGCATATTCTTCCAATAGGTAGTAGGCCCATTCATAATATTCAAGCCAAGAACCGTCGGCACCTAAAAGATAACAATCCTCATAGAACCAACGGAGGCATGAAATAATCTGCTCCTCGTAATCATCAAGATACAGAAGAGAAAGCACAGGAATATGTATAAAGCTAGAAGCATAATCCTTGTGAAGCCAGTTAATAAGCATGTAGCCGTTTCTGTCCAGAGGAATGGTGATATCCTGCCGTTCTGTAGAGCCAGGAAGCAAAACATTTTTCAAAACTAATGAACGAGGATTTCGCTGAATGGATTCCACCTGAAGCATATCCATCATTGGAGCAAACACCAGCTGTCCTAGGTATTTATCATCAGACTTGAATAAAAGCTCTACTCGCCGTCGCAATCCATCTGGGTCAACAATTACGTTGGTAAAACCTGCACCAGCGGCCCGTTTCATGATTACAGAAATAGCAGGAGAGAAGCCTTCTGACATGTTTTGGTCAGCAATAGTTTTTCTATTACTCTTGTAAATCAAATCCTCTGGGTCATCCACAGCATCCATCAGCATTCGTTGCTTTACGTAGTTTACATCTTCTTCTGAGGCAGCCATAACGTTGTTATAGTTTACCGTAAGCCAAGCATTACCAAAAAACTGAATGGCACGACCAAAATAATCGTCATTATCACGGAAAAGATTGTTTACAGAACTGCGTAGCTCCTCCAAGCTGGGCAAAATATCTGACTCCAGTACACTTCCACTGATTTCAGGTAAATCTCTAGGAGAAAATTGACCTGCGGCAGTGGCAGCAGCTAATTCCTCCATAACGGACATTACCAATCCCTGGCTTTCATCAAATTTCTGGGGAATATCTGCCAAGGCATCAGGATCAATGCCTCCCTGAGAGGGAGACAGATACTCAATATCGAAGGTGGCACTTTTTACTCCCAGCTCTCTCATACGAATGAGACAATCAGCAAGAATATCTCGCGTCCAGGGCCAAGTACCCACCACCTCCAAGGACAAATCCTCAATGTCAATAAATACAACTTCCTCCGCCACAGAGGGCTCTGGGGTAAACCGCAGAAGGAAATCGTAAATACGATTGTCCACATTCTCAAACACGCCAAGAAATCCCAGTCCCCCCACAAAGAAGATAAGGATAATACAGATAAAGACCAGCAGTTTTTTCTTTAAAACTGTAACAATACTCTTCGAATTCATAGACTTATATTATACCACGTGTTATACTTTAAGTCATGTATTTTACGCTTGAGAATTTTTTCTCAATAAAGGATTCATAATGAAACAAAAAATGCTTGTTCTTGTAGTTTTCTTCATTGCAATGGTAGCCTATGGACAGGATGCATCAAAGGTAACAGAAATTCTTGAGGCACCCCAACTGACCACAGGCCATGTGGCCTACGTTGCAGCTTGTTGGATAGACACAACAAATGAGACTGTGGATTTCCAGCAAGCCACTCAGCTCATGATAAGTCAGGGTTTACTAAAGGAAGGGGCTCAGTCAAATGACCCTATCCGTCTTGATGAACTAGCAGGTTTGTGTATGAAGGCTTGGAACATTCCAGGAGGATTGCTCTATCGTATCACAAAGGCAGATCGTTATGCTTTCAAGGAATTGAAGGCCCTCAACTATTTTTCTGCCAACGCTGATCCAGCCTTTTCAGTAACAGGATCCCAAGGAATGGACATCTTGTTTAAGTGTATGGAATATAATACATCAGCATTTGCCACAGAATAACAAGGAGAAAGCCCCATGAAAAGAGTTTTAACATATATTTTGCTATCAACATTTATCATAGGAAGCCTTTTTGCTGTGGACTATGGTGGACTTATTACCAGTGATTCAAGCTTCAAACAAAACGGAACCCAAGATTTTGTTTTTTCAGAACAGATGGATGCTTCAGCCTACCTTAAGGTTCCCTTTACCCAAGATGGCAATACCCTTCTTTCTACAGAATTTGCCTATCGTCTCCAGTATGAGGATTCACAAATAAATCAATTTATCAACCTGCCTTTGCTGAAAATCAGCCACACAAGAGAAGTATCTGATGGCTTGATGAATATTGCTGCAGGTCGATATACCATGGCAGATGGTACAGGAAAGTTTTTTAGCCAAACAAGCGACGGTCTTTTTGGTTCCTATAAAACCAGCCTCTTCGCAGGATCCATGTACTTTGGATACACAGGCTTGGTAAACTGCTTCTATACCTCCATGAACGAGGAGGGGGTTTCTGGAGCATACAGTAGATTGGAGTCAGACTTCTATACTTCTTCACTGCCCTATATGGTGGTAGGAGTAGACTTTGCCCTTCCCAATCTTTTTTACAGCCAGAATCTTAGCCTTGGAAGTTGGAACTTTATAGGAACTCAGAAGCTTAAATCAAACAAGATTTACGGAACACTTTCCTTGAATGGTCCCTTAATGCAAAATCTCTATCACAATACCAATGTTGTTCTTGCTGGTATTTTAGGAGATGGAACTGGACATTTTGCAGGACTTGCATCCAGTGTCTTTACCTATTACTTTAATTATATGGGCTTGGCAGCAAATGCTGGACTTACCTATGCTTCAAAGGAATTCCAGACAGTTACAAGCATTAGTGGTTTGGTAACAGGAGAACCTTGGTCAAATCTCTTTGTTCCTACAGTCTCTGTTTCCATATTGCCTCTGTCAGCATTGTATGTTGGTTTAGAAACAAATCTTGTTCTACAGGCAGAGAACATGGAGTACGCAGGAGTGGGCCTAGCAGCGGTAGCAAGCTATCAGTTGTTTAGTGATGTGGCATTTAGTCTTAATGCAAGCCATTTCCTTGCAAAGGAAGAGGCTGCAAAACAGACAAAAATTAGTATTAAAGCAGCAATTAGCTTCTAGTAGGAGGAAAATAGAATGAAACGGATTATTCTTGCAATTTTTCTGTTGGTAGGTTCAGTAGCACTTTGTGTAGCAGCTGAAGTCACACAGGACAAGGCCGAAGTAATTTCTTTTACTGGAAAGGCAGAATACCAAACAGCTGAAGGCTGGGAGCCTATTACAGTGGGAGCTCAGTTAGAACAGGGGACAGTTATTTCCACAGGCTTTAAGTCCTCTGTAGTGTTGGCCATTGGTGATTCACGCTTTACAGTGGCAGCTCTGTCAAGAATCGCCATTGACAAGTTGGTGGAAGATAACAGCAACTATGATACAGAAATGAAGTTGACTACAGGAAAGCTTCAGATGGATGTAAAGGCAAAACCAGGAAAAAGCACTTCCTTTACTGTTCGTAGTCCTACGGCAACCGCTTCTATCCGAGGAACACAAGGTATAATGTCATCTACAGGAACCTTGCAAAGTATAACTGGTGTTTGGACTATGAGCTCATTGGCTCCTGCTAGTAGACCCATTACCGTACAAGGAACCCAGTCTGCTGATATTCCTAATGTATTTGAAGTAAATACTCCACAGCAAACATCTTTGAACAACTCAAGTATTACTAACACCTCTACAACAAGCTTGGCAGCAGCAGAAGCAGTAAGTCCTAGTGTTGCACCAAGTGCTCCTGCAAATGACATGACTACAATTATTCCCACAACCCCCACAGTAACTTCTACAGGAAGCATTGTAGTACAGGTTACACTTCCAGAGCAGGTACAATAATACATAACCGTATATGAAAAAAGGACTGTCTTATGACAGTCCTTTTTTTATGGTTTTACAAAAAATTATCAGTAATATTTTAATTTTTTAGAGTCTAGTTTAAGTTGAATCCAGCACCAATTCCTGCCATGGCCTGGAAAAAATCAGGAAAAGATACAGCACAACATTCAGCATCTTTTACCGTAATTTCATCTTTTAATGCAAGTCCCATTACTGCCAAAGACATGGCTACACGGTGGTCATCGTAGCTTTCCACCACTCCACCATGGAGGGTAAATGCAGGATTTGGTTTTCCGTCAGCAGTGAGAGGACTATGACCATGAATAACTAGATAATCAGGCCCATCTTCTACATGAGCGCCTAGCTTAGTCAACTCTGTTTTCATTACCTCAATACGATCTGTTTCCTTTTTGCGACACACACCAATATCTTCAATGATGGTAGTACCTTCGATAAAGCAAGCTGCCACGGAAAGTGCAGGAACAGCATCAGGAAAGCCAGAACAGTTGATTCTCAGGGTTTTATCTGGGAGCTGCTCTGTGGAAAGGCGTCCTGCAATGCCATTCTTTGCAGAAAAGTTCTTTTGGGCATGGCAGCCACCATATACCACTAACTCCTCTTTTTCTTTATTCCACTCAATGCAAGCACCAACAGATTGCAACACCTCTACAATCGCCTCATCTCCCTGACTACCACTTCCATCAATATTCTCGATGGTAATACAACTATCTGTAAGTATGGCAGCCACCAAGGGAAAGGCAACGGCTTCCCAATCAGAGGGAATAGTTCGATCAAAGGAACTAATATTATGGGGGCCACTTACAACAATATGCTTGTAATCAGCAGACATTTTGACGGGAATTCCCAAGGACTCTAGCCACATTTTTGTCATGTCTAGATAGGGCACTTCCTTAGGATCAGTCAACTCTATTTCCAAGGTGCCTTGAATACGGGAGGCTGCCATCATTAAGCCGCTGATATACTGGGATAGACGCCCATCGGTAACCACCTTACCAGCAGAAATAGGCCCCTGTACCAGAAGAGGGGGTGCATCTACATCAGGACGGGCAATATGAGTGGTAGCTCCCAGCTGTTGTAATGCTTGAGCAAGATGACCAACAGGCCGAGTTCGAATAGATTCATCTCCAGTAAAAATGCTCCAACCAGGAAAGGTTGCTGCAATAGGAGTGAGAAAATACAAAACAGAACCAGAGTTCCCCACATCTACTACATTGGAGGGAAGGTGCACATTCTTTCCTGCTCCCTGGACAGTCCAAAGGCTATTATCAGCAGCCATTTCTACCTTTGCACCAATTTCTGCAATACAACGAGAAGCACTGAGGCAGTCTGCACTGGGCAAGGGATTACGGATATACGAGGTTCCTTCTGCTAAGGCAGCTAGCAAACAGGCACGGATGGTATGGCTTTTTGAACCTGGCACACTAATAGAGCCAGACAGAGAGCTTTTTGATGTAATGCAATTCATAATTATTCCTCAATAGAGTAAAATGGAGTTTTTATTTCTTCCTCAAGAAAATCTATGCACAGAATATAGGATTTTTTTTCTCCCCGCAACCGCACGGCCAAAGTGCGACATAAGTTTCCAGAACCAGAGGACAGGTGCTTGTCAGTAAGAAAACGATCTATCTTAAAGGCATCAAAGCAGGTAAAATAAGGACGGAGACTGTGGTTACAGCCCTTTTCCTGCAGGTGAAAAATATAGGAATAAGGCTTTTTTTCCATGTGAGGAGCACAAATCATATTTGAAACTTGAATACCTTCCTCGTCCAGAATAAAAATTAATTCGATTTTAGAATTAACAATAAGGAATTCCTGAAGCACTGCCTCAATTGAATCGATATTATCCTTGTCTATATCAATTTGCCGAATAAGCCAATCAGCAATAGTATTTACATCACCAGTATGGTAGCGCGTCTCCCGCAAATAAGCCACAGCACGTTTTCGTAGCTCCTTCTGGAAATATGCAATATTCGTTAAAGCTTCTTTCTCCAAAGCAGGCAGGTCTGCAGCAGGGCGGGCAATAGCAAAGCCCTGTAAGAGATTTACTCCTAAAAGAGCACAGGTAAACAGCTCTTCATTAGTTTCTACACCTTCTGCAAGACAAACGGCACCAGTCATTTCTGACAAGCTTACAATGGACTTTAAAATTGACTGACGGTAGGTATCTGTATCGATTCCATGGATGATACTTCTGTCAATCTTGATAATATCGGGATGAATCAAAATCAGCCGCTCAATATTAGAATGCTCGCTCCCAAAATCATCCACCACAATGAGAAAACCACTGTCTCGTTGCTGACGAACAAATCCAATTAATTCCTGGGCAGATCGAGCCTCTGACTCAATGAATTCCAGTCCAATAACATTGGGATTAAAGCCCAACTGTTCCGTTAAATTAGGTAATAAAAGATTATCAGTAGTTCCCTGCATGATACAGTTTGTATGAATATTCATGAATAAAAGGGAATCTCTTTCGTATTTTTTGAATGTTTGTAAGGCTAACTGCTGACAAAGCTGATCAAATTCTCGTGTCAGCTGGAGAGAGTCTGTAAAAGCAAATAATTCTGCTGGCGAAACTAAGGCTCCACTTTCCTTATCACGTCCACGCACCAAGGCCTCATAAGCAAAAACCTTTCCTGTCTTAATGCAAATAATGGGCTGAAAAAAAGGAGTTATTTCAATGTCTTCCAGAATGCTTTCAATTTTGATGTTTTCTATTGATACGTTTGTAGACTTCATATAAAAGCCTTACCTACCCTTTTCTCTATAATTCTTAAAACTCTCCACTAGCTTAGCTAACCTTAAGTATACCATTTTCTGAAAAGAAAAAAAAGGGGAGAAGCCTTGAGGAAGGATATATCAAAATTCATAATTGATATTCCATCCTTCTTCTCCCCTACCTTAGATTATTTATTCAAAATAAATTCAACTCGGCGGTTTTTCCACCAGTTGTCTCTATCACCCTGGGGCACAACGGGATTACGTCCTCCCATTCCCACTGTAGACAAACGATGGGATGATACACCAAATTCCACCAGCATCCTCCGTACCGTCTCTGCACGAGCCTCTGACAGGGGAACTAAGGGAATATTTCCATTAGCAGTAGAGGTTTCCTCCGCCTCAGTACCAGTTACATTGTTGGCATGTCCTTCAATACGAACGGTATAATCCTTAAACTTATTCAAGATTTCAGCAATACGCTTTAGAACTCGCATATTATTGTCAATAACGGACTGCTCCAAGCCCTTTTGAGGATCCTCATCCTTGCCAACAAAGTCAGCCTTATCGCTACGGAATATGATTGAAGGAACCTGCATTTTAAGCACATCCCCCAGCCTTATGACAAGAACATCCACAGAAATAATTCCTGCAACCTCAGAGGACATTCCTAACTCATCTGAAACAGAGAATACAAAGGGATAATCTGTGGCAGACTGAACCAGCTCACCATTATTTCCTCGTCCATCCCATACAAGCCGTTCCGTAACTGTGCCAGCACCTGTACGAGACCAGAACACCTTGCCATTTTCAGGATCATATACCTGGAAGGACCAGCTCTTAAAGGGTACTGCAGATATAGCCCCTAATGCAATGTACAAGTCATCATCAACACCGTCATTGTCTGGACTAAAGTACTCTGGTGCAGTGCGAACAGATAGCTGAGGCGGTGTAACAGAGCTTACAAAGGGAGAAGTTGTTGCTGTCAGTACAGTACCCTTTGCATAGTTGATAGTAATATTTCCTGTTAAACTACCTTCCACAGGAATAGCTGCAGCAGATAATCCATCCCACACAATGGTAGAAGGAACATCCTTGTAGTCATCCTGATTCCAGGAACGAACTACAGCCCCAGCAGCATTTTTAATGTCAAAGTGCCAAGAATCAATTCCCTCTGTTAAAGTAAGGCGAATAGTAAACTTCTGTTGATCCTTAAAGCCATCTCCATTGGGAGAGAGGGTACTTTGGTCAGCAGTGAGATAAATTTTTCCTTGGCGAGTATCTACCTGTAATCCAGTAATAGAAGCTACAGCCTTATTTCCCGCTGCATCTTGGGACGAAATAGTCAGCCTGTAGCTGCCGTCTGATACAAGGTTACCAGAATCGTTTGTACCATCCCATTGGAAGCTTTGAACCTGACCTTCCCACACAAGTTCTTGCACTAAGGTTCCCTTGTCACTTTCAATGCGACCAACCCACTTTTCCTCTGAACTAGATTCTACAGTGAAATCAACAATATCTTTGTTTCCATCTCCGTCTGGAGAAAACAAAAGATAAGGAGTAGACACTGTTATCTCTGGGGCAAGGGTATCCATGGTAAAGGGCTGAGAAAGAATCTTTGCCATGCTACCATTTTTAGATATGGTTTCTAAAACAGCAGAATAGGCACCATCCTCACAGCGTTCACCGTTGTCTGCCAAGCCATTCCAAGAAATCCGAGAAGGCAGGGAACCAGTTCCCGCAAAGGTTTTTACGGTAACACCTGTAGCATCCTTAATTTGAAGCTCATAGGAGGCGATGCCACTATCAGATTTGATTACTGGAGTCAAAACAACAGTATCCTGCACTCCATCCCCATTGGGAGAGAAGTCGGAGGGTTGTACGGTGAGAATAACCTCTGTGGTTCCAGTATTTAATTCAAAGGCTTGAGAAATAGTCTGCCCCTTATTTCCAGCCTGGTCAGTGGATGAAAGACGATAGGTATAGTTACCATCATTACAAAGGCGTCCCTGACTATCCAAGCCCTCCCACAAGAAGGATTCTGAGGGGTGTCCTCCAAAGGAATAGCTTCGCACTACCCTTCCTGTCTCATCTACAATCTCACCCTTCCATTCCTTTTCTAGAGAAGCCTCTTGATAAATCTTCAAGGTATCAAGACGACCATCGCCATCAGGGGAGAAAATAGTTGAATCAGAACGAACTGTTGCAGAGGGAGCCTCAGTATCTACAACAAAAAAGGGAGAACGTAGGATAGGTGTCTCATAACCATTAGAATAGCCTGCTGAAACAATTGCTTGATAAGAACCGTCTGCTAAAACCTTGCCATTGCCATCAGTTCCATCAAAGAGAAGCACTACAGGAGGATTATCCTCTCCAGAAAAGGTTCTTACAACAGAACCTGTGGTACTGGCAATATCAATCTTCCAATGAACAAGACGATTTCCACTAGCACCATTTTTACCACTGCCAACAGGAATGGTAACGTCAAACAGCATGGTATCCTGAATAGTATCCCCATTAGGAGAAAAATAACGACTCCCATTAATAAGAATATTTGTACTGGGTTTTTCAGCAGAATAAATGATATTGGTAATTTGGGTTAGAGGGGCTGTATTTCCTGCCAAGTCTGTAGCAGTAATGTTGTAGATATACACGCCATCAGTGACAGGAACTCCATCATCGTCACGACCATCCCAAGAAAATGATTCTGGACCATTGGCCTTCCAAGTAAGGGTACGCACCGCAGCTCCAGCAGTATCTAAGAAGCTTCCTGTCCATACCTCCTCCTGTGAACCAAATTGCTCCACATTAAATTCCAGCTTGCGACCTTCACCAAAAATCTTGTCATCATCGGAAACAGGCTGGGCAAGATTAACAACTGGAGGCGTATTATCCACCACTACTTCATATTTTTTTGTAGTACTTACATTTCCATTGTCATCAGTGGCAGTAATGTAGTAAAAATAGATTCCATCAGGAGCAATTTCTCCAGAATCCAACGAACCATCCCAAATTACAGAGCCTGGAACATCAACTCCCTTCTTTTCAGAAAAGAGCCTGCTAAAAAAGTTCTTAACCGTTGTTTTTTCAGGATGACTTATTTTATTGCCGATTCTACGAACAATATCGTTGGACTGGTTTTCAACGATAAACTGCCATTCCTTGATGTAGCGTTTATCGGTGATAGACATAGGAACCTCTAGCTGATCCTGAACACCATCACTATTGGGAGAGATATAAATCCTACCTTTCTGGGAAAAGGCAGGAAAACTCATTCCTAAAACCACGCAAAGAAAAAATACAAAACTACGATTTCCCTTCATCATCTCTCCTTTACTCCTCACCCCATAACTGAATTTTTGGAGCATCTGTGTCTCGTAAACCTAAATTAATAGCAGCACCAGCAGAAATAGCAGTTACATCCTGATAAAGCCTTTGCCAAGCACCACTGACGGTTACTTCGCTTTGCTGCCAGCCCTTTTCAAGCATAAACTGGTTTTCCTTTGTATTAATGCCAAATCGCACCGTCAAACCGATGACAGGTAGCAGGTTATAATTTTTGTCAACCGTATCACGTGCATTAAACTGCCAACCACTCTTTATAGTAATAACCTTGGCAATACGGAGCTGAAGTCCTGCATCAAATACAATATTCATAAACATAGGAAAGGACAGGTCTGCAGAAAATCCTGCTGCCACATTGTCATTAGCAACGGAAAATAGAGTACCTGCAATTCCTACCTTAGGAGTTGCAATATTAGGCATACCGATATCATAGGGTATTCCTAAATTAGTGATAGCTGCTGCAAGACGAAAATCCTTCAAGAAATGCCAATTTCCCCAGTGATAGACCAAGCCCAAGTCAAGGGCAAGATGCCAGTCAGTACCCTCTGCCCAGCGAGTACCAGCACTTATACTAAATCCAGCGTACAATCGCTCCGTAATATCCTTAGAAAAACCGCCCCGCAGATTCAATAAATTGCCGTATTTAAGCTTGCCTACATCACAGAAAATCCCATCAAGAATACCTGTAAATACTCCCCAGCGACTAGGAATCAACAGGGCAATTTGAGCTCCAGAACCAAAGCCTTCATTATATTCCGAGCTAAAAAGGGCAGTATAGCCTAAATTCAGCATAACTCTTTGGTCATTGGCAGTCAAAGCGGGATTGTTTACAATGGAGCTAGGACCAGAGGTATAAAAACCACCACCAGCTACAGAACCTGCACTAGACAATAACTCAGGATTTGTCAGCCGAAAGGCATAATCCCCACCAATGGGAAAATCTATAGAAAATACACAAGAAAGAGACAATACCATAGCGGCTGTACAAAGCAATCTCTTCATAATTCCTCCAATAAAAAATTGGTATACTACATATCAATAACAAATAGGTTTTCAACAAGAAACAGGTTTCCACCATATTATTCTTTGTTCTCTGCTCTGATTTTCGGAGACTTTTAAGAGGCTTTATATAAAAAAATCAATTATTATGGATTTGCAGCTCGACGGAAGCAGGATTTACCAGCATGCTTTGCCTGATACAAGGCCTTATCTGCGGCAGTATACAATTCCTTAAAGGTAGCTCCATTAACAGGAGCTATTGCTACTCCTGCAGAAGCAGAAATTGTTACCGACTTATCATCCTGAGAATAAGTTAACCGTAAGTTCTCCATGAGACGCAGAAGCTTTGGCTCAAGCACATCATAACTGATATTTTTTAGGAAAACCACAAATTCATCTCCACCAAGACGGCACACCACATCCTCTCGGCGGAAGAAATTTGTTAGAATAGCGGCTACATCCTGTAGTGCCTTATCTCCTGTCTTGTGGAGCAAGGTATCGTTCAAAACCTTAAAATTATCAAGATCCAAGATTACAAAGGCATGATTTCCTGCTGTGGCATGGGTATTCAAATGGAGGAACACGTTGATAATATCTGTGGCAGTACTACGATTGTACAAGCCAGTAAGACTATCTCGCTCGGCCTTTGTTTTCAGCGCCACCTCCATCTGCTTTTTCTCATCAATATTGCGAAGGATGAAGTATACTACAATTCGCTTGGCTGTATCACCAACCTCCATGTGTATATCGCACTGGAACCAGCGGATTTTTCCACTTTTATCCTTGGCCTTATATTCCTGAGAAATACGAGCAATACCTTGGGTATAAAGCCCCAGAAGATTATCTACACCAACAATATGAGTGAGACGCTCTTGATAATCCTCATCCACTGAATCATGAATATAGACTTCCATAAGGTGGGAAAAAGGCATAGTGCACTCAGGCAATCCCAAAGATTGGGAGCAATATACCACCTTATCCTCGCTTAAATCAGCTTGAATAAAACCTTCAATATCAGAAAAAAGCTTTTCCCGTAGCTGGTATTCCTTGTTCATCTCCATCTTCACCTTCTTGCGAATGAAGAAAAAGAAAATCAGACAGAGAAGTACCAAGGGAATAATAACTCGAATCATGAGCATATTGATATTGTCATCTAGCAATACTGCAATATGCTGATTAATTTCATCCTTGGACACAAGCACTACCGTATACCAGTTATTCATAGAAAGCGGACAGAAGCACAACATATATTCCTTACCAGCAATAATAGCCTCTGTTTGTACCGTCAAGTTTTCTGCCAACTGGCGACGAATAGCTTCTGACACCTGCTCTTTACCAGAATCCTCTAGCTCATCAAAAATTGTGTTATAATTCCATGCATTTGGATGCTTGTGATCACGAAGAATAAAAGAACCAGTATTATCCACTACAAAAACAAGATAGCTTCCCATTTCAAAGCGGGAATCCTCATAGCCTTGAAACTCACTTAAAGCAATGGCTCCATGGACAATTCCCACCACCTGGTTTTCCCGATTCATAATGGGAACTGCCACCACAAAGATTTGCTTAGAGCTTACCAAGGAATCCTGAGCATCAGTAATAACAGCCTTTCCTGCCAGCAAATCCTGCCAGTAGGGTCTTCCTGAAATATCGATAATATATTCAGTTACTCCATCAGTAGACCATACCCTTCCGTCCAAGGAAGATAGGCCCAGATGAAGGAATTCCTGTCGTGACACAATGGCATTCAGTCGATCTCGAATGTTTTCCCACTTTACATCCTTTAGCAAAATAAGGTCAGAAAGGCTGTAGAGGGTACTCAGGTAGCCCTCCAGCTTAACGTCCATGTAGCTGCTAGTAAATTGGGAAAGATCTAATAAACCTTCTTCTTGAATTGTGGCTTCCTTGTTTTGAAGCTCACGGTAAAAATTTAAAATAGAAAGAAGAATAAAGGCACAGGCCAAAATAAAGAGGGCAAAAACTACTCCGAACATTCTTTTTTTGACAAATTTCATGATAACAGTCCTTATCTATATTTTCGCCATAGAACCTTTACTACGAGAAAAAGGAGGTGGCACAATTGCCACATCCTTTCCAACGATACAAAACTAAAAATCCGCCAGCTTTGGAGCTCTGGGGAAGGGAATAACATCACGAATGTTCCCCATACCAGTAACATAAAGTAGCAGACGCTCAAATCCCAGTCCGAACCCAGAATGTGGCACAGTTCCGAATTTCCGCAGATCCAAATACCACCAATAATCCTCTGGATTCAAGCCCAAATCATTGATGCGGCCCAACAGGGTGTCGTAATCAGCCTCACGCTGAGAACCACCGATAATTTCACCTAAGCCAGGTACCAACACATCCATAGCTCGAACAGTCTTGCCATCTTCGTTAAGCTTCATGTAGAAAGCTTTAATTTCCTTGGGGTAGTCTGTTACGATAACAGGCTTTTTGAACACCACCTCGGTAAGGTATTTTTCGTGCTCGCTCTGGAGGTCACAGCCCCAGTAGGGCTTGAACTGGAACTTGTCGGCATTCTTTTCCAGCTCAGCTACAGCCTCGGTATAGGTAACACGGGCAAAGTCGGAGTTTACCACGTGGGTCAAGGTTTCAATCAAGCCCTTTTGAATACGCTGGTCAAAGAACTCCATGTCGGCACGACACTTGGTTAAGGCCCAGTTCAGCAGATACTTTACGAATTCTTCTGCCAAATCCATGTTGTCTGCCAAGTCGTAAAAGGCCATTTCAGGCTCAATCATCCAGAACTCGGCTAGGTGGCGAGTAGTATTGGAATTTTCAGCCCGGAAGGTAGGACCAAAGGTGTAAATGCGAGACAGGGCGGTGGCATAAATCTCACCTTCCAGCTGGCCAGACACAGTAAGACTTGCCTTTTTGCCAAAGAAGTCCTTGGAATAGTCCACCAAGGCAGCTGCCTTTTCCACAGCCATTCCCTTGGCTCCTGCGGCAACAGCCTTTTCTGCCAGCTTTTCTGGAGACAAGGTAGTTACCTGGAACATTTCGCCAGCACCCTCGGCGTCACTGGCAGTGATAATGGGAGTGTGGACATACTGAAAGCCCCGCTCCTGAAAGAAGGTGTGAATGGCAAAAGCCATCTGACTTCTCATGCGAGCTACGGCACCAAAGGTATTTGTTCTAGCTCGGAGGTGGGCATTTTCCCGAAGGAATTCCATAGAATGATTTTTCTTTTGCAAGGGATAGCTCTCTGCAGGAGCCTGACCTAAAACCTCCAGCTGTTCCAGCTGTAGCTCCACAGCCTGACCAGAGGCGGGAGAAGGAACCAGCTTACCTGTAGCCCGAAGGCTAGCACCTGTAGTCAGGGTCTTGAGGCTGGCCTCCAACTGATTGAGGGAATCTTGAGGATTGTCCCCCTCACAGCAAAGAGGATTTTCTCGATCAAAAGTTAGCTGCAGAGAGGCAAAGCAGGAACCATCATTTACCTGCAAAAACACAAGATTCTTGGATTCACGCTTAGTGCGCACCCAACCGCTGACGACAATAGTTCTTCCGTCAGGCTCAGAAACAAGGATATCCTTAATCAGTTCAGTTTTCATAACAGTTCATCATACCACGTTACAAGGATATGGTCAAAGGGAGGGGGAAAAGAAGGAAGAATGATGAAGAAGCCACACCACAAAAAAAGCCACTGGACTTGAAACCTCCTCAAAGAGGCTCTTGTTCCAGTGGCTTTTCATCACCGAGTTTTATAAAGGCTTATGCTTCGGCACTTTCGTCGGGGTGGCGGCCCACTGGTGCGTTAGACAGCATGAGCTTAAGGCGGTTCAGCTGGTTTACTTCGCTGGCACCTGGGTCAAAGTCAATGGCGGAGATATTTGACTCAGGGAAGCGATGGCGCAATTCCTTGATCATACCCTTTCCAGTAACGTGGTTAGGCAAGCAGGCAAAGGGCTGAACACAGGCAATGCTGGGCACGCCAGAGTGAATCAGCTCCACCATCTCTGCGGTAAGGAACCACCCTTCTCCCGTGATATTTCCTAGCTGCACGATGTCGTCCACGCTCTTCATCAAGTCGTAGATAGAAGATGGTGGGTCGAACCGATTGCTCTTTCCCAGCACCTTCTTGATACGGCGGCGATACAATTCCAAGAACCAAATCAAGCGGCGAGCATTCCGCTCCGTCTTCTTGGGGAAGGCCAATTCCTCGTGGCGGAAGATGCCGGTGGAGAAGGTATAGAACAGGAAGTCTGCCAAGTCAGGCATAACACACTCTGCCCCTTCCCGCTCAATAACACGGCAAATATCGTTGTTGGCGGTGGGATGGAACTTTACCAGAATCTCACCAACTACACCAACACGAGGCTTTTTAATATCCAGCAAGGGCAACTCATCGAATTCCTTTACAATTCCTTGAATCAGCTTGTGATATTTTCTTATAGACAATGACTTTAGCTGCACCTCGGCACGGCCACTCCACTTTTCATAGAGGGCATCTGCAGAGCCAGAACTTGCCTCGTAGGGACGAGTTCGGTACAGTACCCGCATCAGCACGTCACCAGTCATCAAGGCCATCATGGCACGATGAATCAAGGCGGGAGTAATCTTAAAGCCAGGCTGAGATTCCAGACCAGAGGCGTTCAAGGAAAGCACTGGTACCTGCTCCAGTCCAGCGTCCACCAAGGCACGGCGAATAAAGCCAATGTAGTTGGTGGCACGACATCCACCACCAGTCTGGGTAATCATCAAACTTACGTGATCTAGGTCATACTTTCCAGACTTAAGGGCAGCAATCATCTGGCCAGCCACCAAGATGGAAGGATAGCAGGCATCGTTATTTACATACTGTAAGCCAGTTTCCACTGCCATGGTATCAACTTCTGGCAAGATAACAAAATTGTAGCCGGAATACTCAAAGGCTTTTTGAATCAGGCGGAAGTGAATGGGTGACATCTGGGGAGCGATGATGGTGTGAGTCTTCTTCATCTCCTTGGTGAAAATCTGTCGTTTGTAAGCAGCAGAAACAGACACTGGCTTTTTCTGCTGGCGGCGTTCCCGCTCACGAACAGCTGCAATTAAGCTGCGGATACGGATTCGGACTGCACCAAGGTTAGAGCCTTCGTCAATCTTAATGAGGGTATACATTCGACCTTGAGACTGAAGGATTTCGTCCACCTGATCTGAGGTAACGGAGTCAAGACCGCAACCAAAGCTGGTAAGCTGTACCAGTTCCAAGCTGGGGAAGGCTGATACAAAGGAGGCAGCACGATACAGGCGGTTGTGGTAGGTCCACTGATCCACAATGCGAAGAGGGCGCTCCACGCTTCCCAGGTGGGCAACGGAGTCCTCGGTAAACACAGCCAGTCCAAGGCCAGCCACCATTTCTGGAATACCGTGGTTAATTTCTGGGTCCAGGTGATAAGGGCGGCCAGACAGTACAATTCCCCGTCCTCCCATGATAATCATCTGGGTCAGGGCCTCTTCTCCTGCATGCTGGGTGTCACGACGGAATTTTTCCATTTCCTTCCAAGCTGCATCCACAGCCTTGGTAATTTCTTCCTGTGGAATATCGAATTTTTCCTTTAGTTCCTCGTAGAGACGCACTGCCAATCTGTCCTTGTCGTAAATGGGCAGGAAGGGATTCATAAAAGTGATGGAGGGATCACGGCGCAGTGCATCTACGTTGTTACGGAGTACCTCAGGGTAGCTAGTAACGATGGGACAGTTATAGTGGTTACCTGCTCCCTCGTCTTCCTTAATTTCATAAGGAGCACAGGGATAGAAGATGAACTTGATGCCCTGCTTCAGCAAAGCTTCCACATGACCGTGAGCAATCTTTCCGGGATAGCACACAGATTCAGAGGGAATGGTTTCCAAGCCCATTTCATAAACGGAACGGCTGGAACGAGGAGAAAGTCGCACACGGAATCCCAGCTCAGTGAAAATGGTAAACCATAGAGGATAATTTTCGTACAGGTTCAAGACACGGGGAAGGCCCACATCTCCACGAGGAGCATTTTCTGGGCTCAGGGGCTTGTAATAGGAGAAAAGCCGCTTGTATTTCCAGTCAAAAAGATTAGGAAGCTTCTTGTCTCCATGGTCGGAGCCTGTGGAGGTGTTGTGCTTGTTGCTGGCATCTACAATCTTTAACTCGTCTCCCAACTCAGCACCACGCTCACAGCGGTTTCCTGTTACAAAGCGACTTGCCTTGTGAGTATCTCCTTCTCCAGCGGTAAAGGTGTTGATGGTCATGAGACAATTGTTGTTACACTTGCCACAGCGACGAAGCTCCAAGTCCACATTGAAGGAATCAAGCTGATCTGGGGTGGCAATGTTGGATCGGATAGTGGGTGGCTCAAAGGTGGCCTCATCCACACCTACAGGAGGGCGAATCATGTCCTTCCACTGGTCTAGGGCGATAAGGGCTGCACCATAGGCACCCATCAAGCCAGCTACGTCGGGGCGGAATACGTTTACTCCAGAAATCTTTTCAAAGGCTCGCAATACAGCGTCGTTGTTAAAGGTTCCACCCTGAACCACAACCTTTGTTCCGATTTCGGAAGCACGGCGCAGTTTAATAACCTTGAACAGGGCGTTCTTGATAACAGAATAGGAAAGACCTGCAGAAATATCTGCTACGGTAGCACCTTCTTTTTGGGCCTGCTTTACACGGCTGTTCATGAATACGGTACAGCGGCTTCCCAAGTCAACAGGACGTTCTGCCAACAGGGCCTTGCGACTGAATTCCCGCACATCCATACCCAAAGATCGGGCAAAGTTATCCAAGAAGCTTCCGCAACCGGAGGAACAGGCTTCATTCAGCTGGATTGAAGTGATGGCACCATCCTTCATTCGCAAACACTTCATGTCCTGGCCACCAATGTCCAAAAGGAATTCAACACCAGGCACAAAGAAGTCAGCAGCCCGATAGTGAGTGATGGTTTCTACTTCACCAGAGTCAACACCTAGGGCAGCCTGAAACAGGGCCTCTCCGTAACCAGTGGAAACGGAACGGGCAATGTAGGCATCCTTGGGAATCTGGGTATACAAATCTTTAAGCACCTTTACGGCCAAGTCCACAGGATTTCCAGCGTTTACATCGTAGAAACGCCACAAGATACGACCAGCGGCATCAATAAGTACGGCCTTTGTGGTGGTGGAACCTGCATCAAGTCCCAAGAACACAGGACCTGTTGCTGTTTCCAAGTTGGCGGAGGCAGCCATTTCCTCTGCATGGCGACGATGGAATTCTTCTAGCTCGTGTTCGTTCCGGAACAGGGGCTCCAAACGCTGCACCTCGTTCATTTCTGCGTCCACGAGATTTTTCAGGCTTTCACGGAATTCTCCCAGCAAGGGGAAGGGCTGCTGCTTGTCTGCAGACTGAACACAGCTTAAGCTTCGTTCAGCAGAGAAGGCGGCACCAGCGGCAACGAAAAGCTGGGAATCGGGAGGGGTAACGATTTCTTCGTCTTTAAGCTCCAAGGTAGTAATAAAGCGATACCGCAGCTGATCTAAAAAGTGGAGAGGTCCTCCCAAAAAGGCTACATTTCCACGAATGGGCTTTCCACAGGCCAAGCCAGAAATGGTTTGGCTTACAACAGCCTGGAAGATACTGGCAGCAATGTCCTCACGGCGAGCACCTTCGTTAATAAGGGGCTGTACGTCGGTTTTGGCAAATACACCACAGCGGGCAGCAATGGGATAGATGGTGGAGGCACCCTTGGCCATTTCGTTTAGGCCAGGAGCGTCAGTTTCCAGCAAGGCAGCCATTTGGTCAATAAAGGCACCAGTTCCACCGGCACAGGAGCCATTCATACGCTGCTCCACGCCCCCAGAGAAATAGGTAATCTTAGCATCCTCACCACCAAGCTCAATTACAACGTCAGTGTGGGGAATGAGCTTTTGTACAGCAGTAGTAGAAGCCACCACCTCCTGGATAAAGGGGATGTTGAGCCACTGGGACACGGCAAAACCGCCAGAACCAGTAACCTTAACACTTAATGGTTGACGATCTCCTGCAGGAAGCTCTTTTTCCAGCTTGTCTAGAGCCCGCTTAACCACATCCATAATGGTACCACGAATATCTGCCAAGTGGCGCTTGTATTCGCTGTAGCAAATATTGTCATTTTCGTCCAAAGCCACAAATTTTACAGTGGTGGACCCTACATCGATTCCCACTCGCAATGGTGGAACCGTTGGTTTGAAGGCTGTTGGCTTGAAGGTAGCAGCCTTCAAACCAAGGGTCTTTGCAGAAGTTGTATGAGCAGCATTATGCAAATCCATAGAAAAAAAACCCCTTTTTGTCGTTATCGTAAGGAATTCAGCAAATCATCTATCTTATTTCAATACATATAATAGCATTACAACAAGCTAAAGGATTCACCAAAGTCCCGGAGGCTCCTTATGAAGAAACAAAACCCCCATGCTATAAAATACGATATAAAGTGTAATGGAAATAGAGAAAAGTTGCCATAAGCTAACAAGGCAAATTTATCATATTCACCAAAAATTCATAGAGCAATATCTCAGGGGACTGAATCTCGAGCTCCATCTCGGGGAGCAGGGGAACAGAAGCTGCATCTTGAGTGGTGGGGAAACAAGTTTATCTAGGGAATCTGGGGAAAACTTCCAAAAGAGTCATGATTACAATATTTTTTTACTCTTGCGAACATTAGCTGATTCTCCCAGTTCCCCTTACAAGTTTCTCTTTCACAATTACTTTCCCTATGATATACTGCCACCATGAAAAAGAAATCCCTGCTGGCGGCGGGAGCCCAGCTTTCCGTCTTAACCCTTATTTCCCGTATTTTGGGGCTCCGTCGAGAAGCCATCAAGGCAGCCTTTCTTGGCACCTCTGACCTGGCAGATGCCTTTGGTATTGCCTTTATGATTCCCAACTTGTTCCGCCGTCTTTTTGCAGAAAATAGCATTTCCGTAGCCTTTATTCCCACCTTCAAAGCCTACTTAGAAGGCTCCAACACCCCAGAGGGGAGACAAGAGACACAAGATTTTGTTAATGCAACTTGCACCCTCGTCACCTTTATGACTACAGTGGTAGTTATATTAGGAATCTGCCTAACGCCCTTCATTATTCCCCTCTTTTACAAAGATGGACAGCTGTCTGTGTTACAGGAAACAACCTTTTTAACAAGAATCATGTTTCCCTACCTACTGGTAATTTCTGTGGCAGCCTTTTTTCAAGGTATTCTCAATGGACTGAAAATATTTGCTCCATCGGGATTTACACCCATTCTATTCAACATCATCGTTATTGCCGCCACCTATCTTCTTTCTCCCCTGATGGAAAATCCTGCCAGAGCCATGGCCATTGGTGTCATTACTGGTGGAATTGTACAGGCGGCATTTCAACTGCCCTTTGTGCTGAAGGGGGGCTGGAAGGTGTCCCTTACCTCATTGAAAAAGGCCTTTTCAAACCCTGGCACAAAAAAGGTACTGGCCTTGGTGGGCCCCACTGTTATCGGAATGGCTGCCTACCAGCTAAATGACGTGGTATCCACCTCCTTGGCAGGACGGGCAGGAACAGGCGTAGTTTCTAGCCTTCAGTATTCCCTTCGTCTTCAGGAATTGATTTTGGGAATCTTTGCCGTTTCCATTGGCACCGTCATTCTGCCAGACATGGCAGGCTTGGCAAAGCGGCAGGAATGGGAGGAATTCTCTGCCATGCTGACCCAGTCAGTAAAAATCATTGCCCTTATTACCATTCCCATTACCTTCTTTTCCCTCATTACTGGGGAAAATATCATTGCGCTGGTGTACAAATCAAAAAGCTTTGACACCAATTCTGTGGCCCTTACCCTAGAAGCCTTTACCTTTCATATTGCAGGGCTTTTCTTTATTGCCGTAAACCGCATTATCTCCCCAGCCTTCTATGCCCAGGGGAACACCAAGTCCCCAGCTACAGCAGGTATCTTGGGCTTTGCAGTAAATATCCTCTTGGCCCTGCTGTTGGTGGGCTCCATGAAAGGTGGCGGTATTGCCCTAGCCCTTACCTTGGCAAGCCTTGCCAATACCATCTTCCTCCTGATCTTTTTGCAAAGGACAAAGCGATTTGCCATAGGCTCCGTGGTAAAGGGCATGATGGGCTATGCCCTGAAAATGGTGGTGCTTTCCCTCATTGCGTCCCTCCCCTTGCTGTTGCTGAAGGATACAATCTTTGGTCTTTTTAGCTTTAACAATCGCATTTTGCAAGAGGGACTTCCCTTGATGATTGCAGCCCTTTTGTTTGCTACAGTGGGAGTACTCTTGTTAATCATTACACGAGATTCCTTGATTCAAATAATTGTGAAAAAACTAAGGAGAAGAATATGAATTCCATGAATTTAGCTGAATACAATCGCCAGCGACAACGCTCTTTTTCCCAGATTTTACGGGAGAAGAAGATTGATGTAGCATTTTTTGAAGACACAGAAGGAAGACGAGATCCTTCCCTCCGTTATTTTACTGGCCAGCCCTCCGACGCACTGCTAGTTCTCACTGCTGAAGGACAATCCATCCTCATTCCCTGGGACGTAAACATGGCTCAAGAAATGGCCACTGTTGACTCCATCCTTCCCTACACTGATTTTGGTCGCACTGCCACCAACGCCCTGTCTCAAGTCTTGAAGCAGCTGGAGCTTCCCAGCACGGTAACTATAGAGCTACCTCCCAGCCTGCCCTACCCCATCTACAAAAAATACCAGCAGGCCATTACCCAGGCTCTGGGCACTTCCAAGGAGATTCACCTTTTGTGCCGAGAAAATGGCGTCCATCAAGATGCAGTGAATATGCGTGCCATTAAGGACCAGTACGAAATCAACTGCATCAAGCGGGCTTCTGCCATTACCGACAATCTCATTCTGCTGCTAGAAGAAGGAGTTCGTTCTGGAACCATTACCACAGAAATGGATGCCGCCCTGCTGATTGAAGGAGAATGTCGAAAAGCTGGTTGTGAAGGCACTGGCTTTGACACCCTAGCAGCAGGACCTGAGCGAAGCTTTGGCATTCACTGCTTTCCTCCCTACACCGCAGGGGCCTTTCCTGCAACAGGCCTTTCCATTTTGGACTTTGGTGTGGTGGTGGAAGGCTACACCAGCGATGTTACCCTTACCTTTGCAAAGGGACCCCTTACTCCAGAGCAGGAAAAGCAGCTGGAGCTGGTACAACAAGCCTACGATGCAGCCTTGGAAAAATACAAGAACGGCCGAGCCATAAAAGATGCCGCTCAAATTGTAGATGATATTTTTGCCCAAGCTGGTCGTACCATGCCCCATTCTCTGGGACACGGCTATGGACTTGAAGCCCACGAGTGGCCCACTGTCCGCACTACCCAGCCACCAGAGGCTCTCTTCCGCCCTGGCATGGTGGTAACCCTAGAGCCCGGCCTTTACGACACAAAACTTGGTGGTTGCCGATTGGAAAACGACATCCTCATTACCCCAGAGGGAAATGAAGTCCTCACAAAGGCCAGAATCATCCGCTTGTAGGAATGCAATAAAAAAAGAGCGAGGGGAACCTCGCTCTTTTTGCTTATACCTCAAAGGCTGTACTAGAATTAAATCTTGGACAATCGATCCAGCAGCTTTTGTAAAGAATCCTCTAGATAAACAGACTTGTCCCTGTCGGGCAGTTGCTGCACAAGAGGTCGCATAACATTCATGATCCGAGCAGAGGCAGCTGGCTCATCAAATCGCTCTACAATATCGTAGCGTTCAGCAGGCACCTCTACCAAGCCCCTGTCTCGGATAGATTCTGCTAATTCCATTAGTCCAGGCTTTCCAGACAGCTTACTGATGATGTATTCCATCTGCAACAGCTTCATGCTACTACGGAATCCATCCTTTTCTTCTTGAGGAAGATAACCACAGAGACGCTTCAGCTCTTGGAACAAGCCCAAAATAGCTGTATTTTCCTCTGACGTTACAGAATTATCCAAAAGCTGTTCAATTTCCTTAGCCACCATATCTGTGTCACGGTGGGGAAGCGTTGCTTCATATCCCTCTTCAGCCTCCTCAAGCCCATCAAGGGGGAAATCATCTTCATTATCCATTTCAGCAGGAGAACCGTTAAAATCCCAAGGCATGTCCACTTCACTTTGGAAGGGCATTCTATCCTCTATTTCAGATTCAGGAACAAAGGCTGGTTCAGAAAGCTCATCCTCCAATTCTGGCTCAAGGGGAGCTGCAGCAAAATCAGGCTCTGTAAAATCTGAGTCATATACCGGCTCAACAACCTCTGGCTCAACAACCTCTGGTTCATTATCCAGCTCCAAAGAATAATCTTTCGGTGGAAGAAAGTCCTCACTTGAAAGCACTGGACTTGGATCAGCTGGAGTAAGCTCAACCTCATCTGGATTGGGACTCATAGGAAGGGGTGCTGATTCAGAACCAAAGAAGGGCTCTGGTAGAGGTTCTACTAACGGCTCCTCCATGGGCTCAAGATCCATAAGCTCCTCTTCTACAGGCTCTCTTCGTGGTGCAGCTACAGGCTCACCAATAGGCTCTGGCTCAGGGGGATCTTCCTGCAAGAACATCTCATCAGGCTTTTGATTTACATTGTCAAAAATTGCATCTTCCTCATTCTGAAAATCCAAGGCAGGATTAACTGCAAACAAAGGCTCATAATCCACAGGCCCATCATCATGAGTAAGGGCTGCAAGATGAGGCCTATCAGTTCCAGCAACTTCTTCAGTTTCAGAGAGATTCAAAGGATCGTAATGCTCCAAGCTCCGCTTCTTTTGGGGAGAGTGTTCTGTCTGAAACAAGAAGTGACTGCTAGAGTCTGATCGGTAATGCTCCTCGTCAATCAGAGGATGCAAACTTTGCCGTACTGGTTTTTGCTCCTGTGGTACTTCCTGACGACCTGCAGCATCGGAATAAATATCCTGCAAAGAAGAAACCACCTTGGGAGCAACAAAAATCTCCTGCTCAGCTTCTTCTTGCTCACAACCTAACTGAGAACAAAGGGAAATTCGTTCCATAGCTTTTTGTAGGTAGCTATTATCAGTATCCCAATTCAAAGCCTGCTGATAAAATCGCATGGCATCCCCATATTGATTGCACTTTTCGTAGCAGGAAGCCAAGGCGGATAAGGCTACAGGATCGTGAGGCAAATGCTTCAAGTATTCCACTAAATAGGTTTGAGCCTTTTCTAGATTTCCAATTTGACGGAATCGCAAAGCCACATCTAAGAAATGAAGGAAATAGGTACTGTCAATTTCCTGTATCTTGTCCAGTGTCTGCTGAAGCTGATTCTGATCATCACAACAAGCAAAATACTCAGCCAAAAGGTGAACAGTTCCCAAATCAAAGCTATATTCATTGATCAGGTCATTAATAAGATTTCCTGCCTCCTGAAATCTATTGGCATTCAGTAAGCTACGAACATATTGTAGCTGTACACCCTTACTTTTTTCTTGAACAGGCTCTAGCTTTTTTAGAAGGTCTCGAGATTCTTCACTTCGTCCTTCATGGATATATACATCTGCCAATCCCATCAATGAACGAGAATCATTTTCTTCCTGACGCAAAACAGTTTCAAATCGTTGACCAGCATCTTGGTATTCACTTCGCTTCAGCTGAACCATTCCCATGGAACGCTGGAGATGGATATTTTCAGGAGTAACCTCAATTCCTTGGCACAAAATATTGTAGGCTTCCTTAAACTGGTTGTGAGACATCAAGAATACAGCATATCCGTTAATAGCCTCACTCCAACCTGGCTTTGCTCTCAAGGCAGCCTCGTATTCATCGATTACCTCATCATAATATCCAAGCTTTTCGTATTCATGAGCCAGATTATAATGAAGGATTGGATGGTTAGCATCCAGCTGCAAGCCACGACGATAGGAGGCAATGGCATTTTTGCTGTCGCCTCGCATGGAATAAATGCCTCCCAAATGGTTATAGGCAAGAATATCCTCAGGATTTTGTTCAATTACATGGTCAAAACATTCAAGGGCATCATCAAAACGCCCCATCTGCTTGTAGGTAAAGCCCAAGGTATAATAGGTTTGGACACTATTACCATCAAAATCCAAGGCTCGCTCCAAAACCTCTACTGACTCATCAAAACGTCCCATACGACGATAGATTCCACCCATACCGATTAAGGCTTGAAAGTCATTTTGATCCTTTTTAAGAATCTGCTGATAAATTGAAAGAGCTTCTTCGTCATTTTCACTGCGGATATAGGTTGTTGCCAGCTCGTGGAGTAATTCCAAATTATCTGGAAATTCCTGAAGCAGGCGCTTAAACAGACGAATTGCCAAATCAAAGTCTCGAGCCAAAACTGCTGACTTTGCTCTGAAAAGCGTATTTTTGTGAGTTGAAGAAATCTCAAATGTCATAGCTTTTCCTTAATCAATAAGATTGAATGGTAGGACGGGCATACACCTCTTGGGACAAGGGGCCAATCTGACCATTGTATTCAGAAGCAATAGCAAAATAATAGATTCTACCATTTTTTAAGCCTGTCAACCGAACAGAATTTTCATGTCCAACCTTTACAGGGGAGTCTCCTTCCAGTGCAACGCGACCAAGGTATTCTCCTGGACGTTCACCATAGTACACGCAATAATTAGTTGCCTTGTCTATGGTATGAGACCAAATCAAGTCCACATATCCATTCCCTGCAGTGGCCTTAACATAAAAAGGTGGCAGAGGTGGTTCTTGTTCCTCATAGCACAGAGTGACGGAGGCTACCGAAGGAGTGCTTGTTCCAGCTCCATCGGGATAGAGCTTAACCATCACCTGAAAGTATTTTCCTTCCACCCCAGAAAGTGGCTTTCCAGGAGAGGCAGGAACCCAAGCGGGACTTGTTTGATTCCAGCTATAAAAGTTATCTCCTGAACGCACAAAGAATTCCACACCAGTTTCTTCAGGTATAATAGTGCTAGCTTCCAAGTGAGTCAGCTGGCTACCCACTGGTACCTCCAGAGGCTCACTAATAAAACTACCACCCTCTACAGTATAACGCACAGCTGTCCAACCTGTCTGATAATTCTCCTGATTTTGATAAAAAAATTCTTCAGTGTTGGATATGGAATCCCGCAGGACTCTAAAATCATCAATCTTACCTGCGTATGAAGGTGAAATTTCAAACATTGCAGGATTACCCAGCATCAAAGGATAGACACCACCACGTTCACGACCCGTAATGGTAATGTATTTCAAATCCTCCACTAAGCCATTCACTCGATATTCTAAAAGACCTGTTTCTGAATCATAGGAAAGAATGTGGTGAGACCACTTGCCAGGAATAATGCTTTTGGTACCAGAAAGAGTTATCTCTCCATTATTCTCTGTATAACCAGAAAAAAGATTGGTACAATTCCATTGCAGGTGATTCCGTGCAAAGGATGCCTCTAAAATCTGATACAGAGGATATCCGTCTATATTGCGACTTGATCGCCATGAAATTACTGTTTCACCGTTGTCAACGACAGCGGGACAAAGCCAGAATTCCATGGAAAAGGAACCTGTCCAATTCAAGGTAGAAAAAATAGAACCAGGAACACCAACCACAGCGAAACCACTGTTATTGCCTACAGAAAGACCTGCGTGCTTTCCCATGGCAGCATCTTCTACCACTCTCAGATTAGAATTCACCACCTGAAATTTACCTGCATCATCCCTAAGAGTATCTCCCTCAAAGGAAAAAAGCATTTCTGTATCTGGAGAAACTGTGCGGGATGCTGTTGCTAGCTCCAGAGAGGTTTGTCCGTATTTACCTGGACCTGAGGTAATACCACTCATGGAGGAAATTCTGTTCCAGCCATTCTTACCTCCCAAGGTAATGGTCTTTTCTATCGGGAACGCAGATTGAATAGAAAAAACTAGTAGACAAAAGAGGGTAAAACAGGGTATGAGTTTTCTATTAGATTTTGAAGACATGAAAACAGATACAAGAGAACGACGACAACAACTCCAGGACACAGCTCACAAAGCTCCTTCTACAAGCGGCGTCTACTTCTGGAAGGACGAAGCAGGCACCGTGATTTACGTGGGAAAGGCCAAGAACTTGAAGAACCGCCTTTCCTCTTATTTTTCTGGCCGCAAGGACATTAAGACACAGATTCTCGTGTCCCGGGCAAGTTCCATCGAATATATCACCACAGCCAACGAGTACGAGGCCTTTATCTTGGAAAACAACATGATAAAGGAACATAATCCCCGCTACAACATTAACCTGAAGGACGGTAAATCCTATCCAGTGCTGCGGATTACCAACGAGCCCTTTCCAAGGCTCTTCAAAACAAGGCGTATCCTCCAGGACGGCTCCAAATACTTTGGTCCCTTTCCCGATGTGGGAGCCTTGGACACCTTTATTGAAACCCTCCAGCGGCTCTATCCCCTGAGACGTTGCAAAATACTGCGGAAGCGGGAATCTCCCTGTATGTATTACCATATCGGAAGATGCGGCGCCCCATGCTGTGATCGGGAATCAGAACACACCTATAACGAGTATATCGGTGAGATTGAAAGGATTCTTGAGGGTAAAGGCCCCGACACCGAAGCACGACTTACAGCTGAAATGAAGCAAGCCGCCAAGGAGCTAAAGTTTGAAAAGGCAGCTCGACTGCGAGACGGCATTGCAGCTCTGCGGGTTCTCAGAAGCCAAAACGTGGTGGAAGACTTTGACCCAGAGGATCGGGACTACATCGCCTACTTTACCGAAGGGGAATTGGTAAGCTTTACGGTGCTGAAAATGCGACAGGGAAAGCTTTTGGGGCGAGACAATTATCGCACCGTCAGCTTGAACGAAACGGAGGAATTGCTGGGAGAATTCCTTGCAGCCTATTACACCGAAGCCGCCATGATTCCGCCAAAAATCTTTGTGCCCACCACCACGGGCCTTGATATTTGCCATCAGTGGTTTGCCACCGCCTTGGAGGTTCAGCCAGACATTCAGGTGGTACGAGAAGATAGCCAAGTTGCAGCTCCAGACCACAAGGGGCACATGGCAGAGCTGCCAAATTATAAAAGACACATGGCAGCCATGAACATGGCATTTCAAAATGCACGGGAGGACATTATCCGCCGTGTTCGGGAGCGGGGAGATATGCCCGCCATGGAGGAATTGCAGAAGCTATTGGGCTTGCCCCACCTTCCTGTCCGCATCGAAGGCTTTGACATTGCCCACATTGGAGGACGTCTCCCTGTGGCCAGTCTCATTAGCTTTTACAACGGAAACCCCGACAAGAAAAACTACCGCTACTTCCGCCTAAAAACCACCGATGGTGTTATCGACGATTTTGCTTCCATGCGGGAAGCCGTAGCCCGTCGTTACACCCGCCTCTTAAACGAGCAACAGGACCTGCCAGACTTAATTCTCATAGACGGTGGTATTGGCCAGGTGAATGCAGTGCAAGCCGTGCTTTCTGCATTGCAGCTAGATATTCCTGTGGCAGGCTTGGCAAAGCGTGACGAGGAAATTTATCGTCCCGGCAACAGCACCCCCATGAGCCTACCTAAACGCAGCGATGCTTTACGGCTTTTGCAACGGGTGCGAGACGAAACCCACCGTTTTGCCACCAGCAGAAACCAGCGACTGAGAACAAAGGAAAACACCGTCAGCATCTTTGCGGGAATGCCCCATGTAGGAGACAAGCGAGCCAGAAGCCTTATGCTCACCTTTACCAGTCCCCAGCAGCTGGTGGCAGATTGCCAGTCATACCTGCAAGAGGCTCAAGCCACCCAGGCAGCCACAGGAAAAATACTTCTTCCCAAAGCGGAGGCCATAAAGGGCGGAAAAAACAAGGCAAATCCTGACATTAAAACCTCAGCGGGAAAGATTACCCTGCCAGCAGGCCCTGACGAAAAGGAAATTTATGAAGCAGCTCCCATTGCAGCCCTCCTCCACATTCCAAGAAGTCAGGCAGAGGACATTTTGACTGCCTGTAAGGAATTTGTGGCAGAACAAGAAGCTGCAAAAGCTCGATTGAACAAGAGCCTGAACAAAACTTCTTCATTAAGGGACGTGGATGACACCACTCCTAGTGGCACCAATTCTGCCACCGCTCAGTTGGCTGCCCAGCTCTTTGATGAAAACGAATATGATTTTATTGAAGAAAGTGAATCCTTTGCCGCAGAAGATGAAATAGAATACGGCGAAAAAAAATAACCTGAAGCCCCACCTTGCAAACTACATTTGTAAAAACTACCAAATGTGGCTTGCAAGTGAAATTCAGGTTAGCAGTAAATTAAGGATGGTTTTAATCAACTACAGACAGAGCCTCAGCCTAAAAGCTGGCCGCCAGTTAAGGTTTTCCACAATTCCCGAAGGATAATCATGTGGGCAGCTTCGTTAGGATGGATTCTGTCTGGGGAAAAGTTACAGGTGTAACGCTGGGAAAGAGCCTTGTCAAAGGCGGCCTGTAAATCCACAAAGGGTAGATTAAATTCCACTGCCACTTCCCGAGCTGCAGCAGCATATTCACGAACCATCTTTCCCAGAGGATCTTCCTTGTTCAACTCCAGCATAAAGGGAGAGAGAATGCACATTCCAGCCCCGCAGTCCAGGCCAGAGCGAATCATCTTGCGACAATTCTCCTTGAAACCAGCTACATCAATAAGCTCGTTCAAGCCAGCATGTCCGTCAAAATGGCGCCAAGCATCATTTACACCAATCAAAATGGAAATGAAGTCGGGCTTCCATTCCAACACATCCTCCTGCCATCGATCCAACAGCTGAGCAGAAGTATCCCCACCAACACCACGGTTAATAACCTGCACATTCAGCTCAGGGTAAAAACCAGTAAGGGCAGCCTGCAAAAAATACGCGTAGCCATTTCCAAGGGACTCACTTTTCCAAGTGGGAGCCAAAAAGTCTCGGTCACAATCAGTAACGGAATCTCCAGCCACCACAAAAACAGAATTCTTTTTCAAAAGCATGGGAACCTCAAAAAATAAGGGCGACAGTATAATGCCACCCATCAGTATAAAAACAAAATCTTTATTCTTTAGCTGAACTTGCCTCTTCTTCCTTCTTGGCCTCGTTCTTGTCTTTCAAGTCGGCAATACCGATGAAAACAGCAATCAAGCCAATAAAGGCAGCCAAAACAGGAGAAGCTCCCTTCAAAAACGAAATGATTTCAGCTCCCCAAGACAATCCTCCAGGAAGAGCTGCAAAAACAGTAAATGCAATGAGAACAAGTCCCACAATAATCGCTACCATAGGAAAACCTCCATCCTCATTATCACATATTTCCCTAGTTGTTGCAAGATTCCTTCTTTTATAATGAAATCATACAGGCTACAGGCAGATGGTCTGAATAGCCTTCATCCTTCCACAAGGCATAGCGAAAGGGAATGTGATTGCCAGTCTCATCCAACTGAATCCAGGGCCCCTTTGACAAGGCTTCAAAGTGGAGGATATCCAAGTTTCCCACCGTAAACACGTGGTCAATTCGCTCCCACTGCTGCTGGTACCAATAGCTTCCTGCACTGGTGGTATTCTGATGAAGCCAACCACTATCAGCTTCCACGGAACCCAGCAGCACCTTTCCAGAAGCTTGTTTTAAAGCAGTAAATTCCCCCAACTCACGATTAAAATCTCCACAGACAATACCACGGCCCGTCTCACTAGAATCTGTCAGAACCCGACGTAGCTGCCAATCCAACAGAGCTTCTTGCCGAGCCTGCCAAAAGGCAGCCTCCTCTTCCCCGCCTGACTTGGATTTCCAGTGGCACACAAAGAGATTCACTGTTGGAGGATTTTCACCTTCTTCTAGCAACACCTCTACTTCTAGCAGGGGGCGTAGCTGAGGCTGCTCCCCATTAGTCCTGCAATCTAGCTGGTGTACCCGCTTTTGTCCCAAAGGAAAGCGAGAGAACACCCCGCAGCCAATGGCACTGCCCTCCTCCACCTCAAAGCACATCCAGCCATAGGCATCGGAGCCCCGCAAACGACCTGCAAGCCGATTAGAAATATCATACATTACCGCCATGTTTTCAATTTCCTGCAGCACTAAAATGTCTGCATCAATCTGTTCGATGGCCTCCACCAAGCGATCAAGCCGATTTTCATACAGCTGCTGATTCCAAATACTCTTGCTGCCACGAAACTCAGCATATTCCAAGCCAGAAGTTTGGGCATCAAAGAAGGTCTGCACATTCCAGCTCACCACATACAGCTGATTTTCACCAGATGCAGCAACTGAACCTGTATCACGATCCTCCAACTCACAGGAAAAAAGCAAGAGTGCAAGACCCACTATCCACAAACACGACCATAATCCCTTCATTACAACCTCCACAACACAACAAAACTCTTAAAAATAAGCTCCATATATATTGTATGGTTGAAGGAGGCAAAATTTGACAAAATCCAGGATTTTTTTTATAAAAATGTGAAATTATTTTATTAGTGTAGATGTTTTAGATCTAAAACATCAATATCCAAAACTTTTTTATAATTTAAGAAATCTTTATCGAGGGTAAGAATCAAAAAATTATTGTTATGTGCTACACTACAAATGAGGAAATCAGTATGGGAACCTTGAATTCCATTCCTTCTGCATTGATTAAAATAATCAGCGGCAATCTCGTAATCATGAGTGTTTACCTCAAAATCTGAAAAACATTCCAAACTTTGTTTCAATGCCAAGAACTGTTCATAACGAGAGATTCCACTGAGGATTTCTTGGCGAATTGCACCAATCATTACCACATAACCTTCTCGAATCAAGGAAATTAAATTGTCTCTCAAATACGTCTCTTGCTCTGAAAGCTCTTTCTTTCGTAACACGAGGGACCAGACAGAAGTATCTACAAGAACAAATCTCATCGTTGTCTCATTTTCTTGTAGTCATATTCTGGGTCATATTCAATAGAACCAAACAGCTGGATTAACTCCTCAGATTTTCTCCGTTGAATAAATTCCTTCAAAGCTGTATTTACCGTTTCCTTCTTTGTATCACAGCCACCAATTTCATAGGCAAGCTCCAACAGCTGAGGGTTGATTGCCAGGTTTGTTGCCATAACAGCACCTCCTTATTTTCTAGTTTACACATAACTATGTGTGAAATCAACAAGCTATAAAGCGTATCTCAACGCTCCATCTTTATTGTATGGTTGCAGGAGGCAAAATTTGACAAAATCCAGAATTTTTTTTTAAAAAAAAAGCAGCCTGCTCCATGCAAGCTGCTTTCCGTCGCTGGCACAAGGCCAGCTTAACCAGTTTTGCAAGCAAAACTGGCCTACACGTTAAACTTAAAGAAGATAATATCACCGTCCTGGACTAGGTATTCCTTTCCTTCCATGCGGTATTTTCCAGCGGCCTTGATTCCAGCCTCGCTACCGTACTCCACCAAGTCGTTGTAGCTATAAACTTCCGCCTTGATAAAGCCCCGCTCAAAGTCGGTGTGGATAACACCTGCAGCCTTGGGCGCTGTGTCCCCCACCTTGATTGTCCAAGCTCGGCACTCCTGCTCTCCTGCGGTAAAGTAGGTACGCAGCCCCATCAAGTGGTAGGCTGCACGAGCCAAGGTTGCCAAGCCAGATTCCTTAAGGCCGATTTCAGCCAGGAATTCTGCTCGCTCTTCGGCACTATCCATTTCTGCCAAGTCGGCCTCGAACTTACCACAGATAACCACCACGTCGCTCCCCTGCTCCTGGGCAATCTTTCGCACTGCCTCCACGTAGGGGCTTCCATTCTGAATGCCATCCTCGTCCACATTGCACACATACATCATGGGCTTCATGGTAATCAGGTGACAGTCGTAAAGGGCAAGTTTTTCGTCGTCAGTTAAGTCAGCAGTACGAGCAGCCTGACCGTTTTCCAGCAAGGGCTTTACCTTGTTCAAGGCAGAAAGCACAGCTGCAGCCTTTTTCTGCTCTTCTTTGCCCATAACACGGGCATTTCGTTCCGCCTTTTCAATCCGCTTGTTTACGGTGTCCAAGTCGGCAAAGGCCAGCTCCATATTAATGGTTTCAATATCGTCCACAGGGTCAATCTTGTTGTTTACGTGGATAATGTCGCTATTTTCAAAGCAGCGAACAACGTGGGCAATTACCCCCACCTCACGGATATGGGCCAAAAACTGGTTTCCCAAGCCCTCTCCCTTGGAAGCGCCCTTTACCAAGCCTGCAATGTCCACAAACTCAACGGTGGCAGGAACTTGTCGCTTTGTCTGAAACTTTTGAGAAAGAAAATCCAAGCGAGCGTCAGGTAAATCTACTATTCCCACGTTGGGATTGATTGTACAGAAGGGATAGTTGGCTGCCTCTGCAGGGGCAGCAGTCAATGCAGAAAAAATGGTGGACTTTCCCACGTTGGGTAGTCCTACAATACCACAGTTAATAGCCATGATTCAGCCTCGTAATGAAAAATTGATGTTTCCCCTACTATACCACGGAAAAAAGCCTCGGTGCAAGTTACTAGGATTTGTGTGTGCAAGTTGCTGGGATAGAGAGAAGTTGCTTGGAAAACGAAAAAGCCGTCCTGAAAGGATGTTTCCAGAACGGCTCCAAGGGATTGGATTCTGCATACCAAATGAAAACTACATATCCACCAATTCTAAAAACCTGTGGCATTGTCAAAACCTCCAGCTCGTGCCAACTGGATTATAATATGTGCGGTGCTTTCCAAAAATTCCTGAAAGTAGTTCATTTGAGCTTCGGAGAAACCATTGCTTCCTGTCCATGAATATGCAGGAAGCCAGCACTCAGCCCAATTAAAGCCATTTTCAACAGGCTGTTCAAAATAGACCTTAACTGTTTCCTTGCCATCACTCTCAAGTATTTCTGAATGGGCAATTCCCGTGCCGTCGTTCAAGGTCATGTAGTTGTACATCATAGAAAACCTCCTACCACAACAGTCTTCCTAAAACTATACCACGGAAAAAAGCCTCGGTGCAAGTTGCTGGAATCTGTGTGTGCAAGTTGCTGGAATCTGTGTGTGCAAGTTGCTAGGATCTGTGTGTGCAAGTTACTGGGATAGAGGTCAAAGCTACTAAAATAAGCCTTACAATCTGCTCATAGTTCACTGGGCACAAGAATATAAAACTTTTCCCAGCTAAAATAAATCTTCCAAATCACCTAAAACTCTACAGCTGTCTACAACTAAAAGTATCTATAAAAAATGTTATTTATAACTTGACCACTATTTTATTCTATTTTACAATGCTAAACATGAAAACCAACACATTCAAGGGCGGAATTCATCCGCCAGAGTTCAAAGAGCTGACAGAAGAAATGAAGCTTAAAGCTGTCAGTCCTTCTACAAAAACGGTTTCAATTCCTGTTACCCAGGGTGGTGCACCTAACACTCCTTGTGTAAAGGTTGGAGACAGTGTGGCCCGTGGACAAATGATTGCCAACGGAACAAGTCCCATGTCTGTGCCTGTCCACGCATCCATTGCTGGAACAGTAAAGAAGATTGAAACCCGTATGGTTTCAGGTAACTTAGAGGTTCCCTGTATCCTTATCCAGTCTGACGACAGCGACAGAACTGAGTTCATGCCTCCACTGGATCCTTTCAAGTGCAGCAAGGAAGAAGCCTTGGCTCGCATTCGTGATGCAGGAATCGTGGGAATGGGAGGAGCAGGCTTCCCCACTCATATTAAGTTTAACCCACCTGCTGGCAAAACCATTGAATACGTTCTGGCTAATGCCGCAGAATGTGAACCTTATCTAACTGTAGACTATCGTGCCATGGCCGAGACTCCCGACAGATTCATCGACGGTCTTGCCATCGCCATGAAGATTACTGGTGCCCAGAAGGGAATCATCGTATTGGAGGATAACAAGAAGCAGCTGTGCGACATTCTCCAAAAGGCTATCGAAAACAATATCCACGGTTGCCCCATTTCCATCTGTCTGTGTAAGACAAAGTATCCCCAGGGTGGAGAAAAGAGCATCACCATGGCAGCCCTCAAAAAGGAAATCCCCGCTGGTGGTCTTCCTGCCGATATCGGCTGCTGCATCAGCAACGTAACCACCCTCTGTGCCATTGCAGATGCCTTCCGTGAAGGAAAGCCTGTTATCGAGCGCACCGTAACTATTTCTGGTAAGGCCTGTGAGAATCCCCAGAACCTGCTACTTCCCATCGGAACCCTGGTGGGAGATTTAATTCCAGAGGAAATCACCCTTACAGACAATGTAGCAAAGATTATTTCCGGTGGTCCCATGATGGGTATGGCCATGACAAACGCCAATTTCCCTGTTTCTAAGACAACCTCCGGCGTACTCTTCCTCACCAAAAAGGAAACCTTCTTGACAGAAGAAGATCCCTGTATTGGTTGCGGAAGCTGTATTTCCCACTGCCCCTATCGTCTGTCTCCCGTATTGATGGTTCGTTCCATGGCTGCAGATGATTACAACGAAGCAAAACGCTACGGTCTTATGGACTGCGTTGAATGTGGAACCTGTTCCTACGTTTGCCCTTCCCAGATTCGTCTGGTACAGCGGTTCAAGGTTGGTAAGGCTATCGTAAGAGAGCAGATGGCAAAAGAAAAGGCTAAGGCCGAAAAGGAGAAGAGCAATGGCTAGTCCATCCGATGTAAATGAAATTTATCTCTCCCCAGGACCTCACGTAAGTTCTCGGAGAAACACACAGAATATCATGCTCTTTGTCATCATTGCATTGCTTCCCCTCTGTATTTGCGGTGTGGTAGTATTTGGCATGCCAGCCTTGGTGACATTGATTGTGTCTGTGGCTTCCACAGTAATTTTTGAAATGCTGTTCCAGAAGCTTACCAAGCAGCCTGTCCGCATTAAGGACTTGTCCGCCGTGGTAACTGGAATCATGCTGGCTTTGGTGCTGCCTCCTGCCATCCCTGTGTGGATGACCATTTTGGGTGGTCTGTTTGCCATCGTTGTGGCAAAGGGCTTCTTTGGGGGAATTGGTGCCAACGTATTTAACCCAGCCTTAACTGGTCGAGCCTTCCTGTTCACCAGCTTCCCCGTAGCCTTGTCCACCTGGACACTGCCCTTTGACACCGAAACTGGTGCCACCGTATTGAGCGAAATCAAGGGTGGTGTGTTCATTGCAGACAGCGAGGTCTACACCAGCTTCTTCCTTGGAACTCGTGCTGGTTGTATCGGTGAAACAAGCACTCTGCTGATTCTCGTAGCCTTCATCTTCTTGTTGGTAACAAAAATCATTGACTGGCGTGCCCCCGTAGCCATGGTTGTAGTAACAGTAGGTGCTACTGCATTGGCTGGCGGAGATGCCTTGATGGCTCTCATGTCTGGTGGTTTAATGTTTGGTGCCGTATTCATGACTACAGACTATGCCACTACCCCTGTTACAAAGACTGGTCGTTTGATTTTTGGAGCAGGAGCAGGTCTTATCACCTTCCTTATCCGCCAGTTCGGTGGTTATCCAGAAGGTGTTATGTTCAGTATCTTGATCATGAACGTTCTTACACCCTTCTTGAACAAGATTATTCCTACAAAATATGGCTATAAGGGCAAAGGAGCAGGAGCAAAATGAAAAATATGTTAAAACTCGGCTTATCCTTGGCCATTTATGCCAGCGTGGCCTGTGTTTGTTTGTCATTGGTAAACATGGTTACCGCCCCTGCTATTGCTGCCGTTAAAGAGCGAGAATTAAATGCAGGTTTAGCTGTGGTATTCCCAGAAGCAGATACCTTTGAGCCTGCCCCAAGCTTTGTTGCCGACACCGCAACCTCTGTTAAGGTAACAAATCTTTACTTGGCAAAAAAAGGTGATCAGGTACTTGGTGCTGTAGTACAGGCCAATGGTCCCACCTACGACAAGGCAGAAATGCTCATTGGTGTTACCTTGGACCGCTCCATTACAGGAATCCAGTTCTTGAGCCTTACCGACACTCCTGGTTTTGGACAGAAGGCCGCAGAGCCCGAGTTCGCCAATCAGTTTACAGGAAAGTCTGTTGACGATGCCTTTAGTGCAGGAGATGACGTAGACATGATTGGTGGTGCCACCATCACCACAAAGGGTGTTTCCCAACTCATTAAGTATGCAGCCTACGTTGCAGGTGAATACTTGGCCGCAAACCACGGTGGTGCAGCTGGAACTGGAGAAGCTCCTGTAATTGCAGAAGCTGCAACTCCCTTTACCTATGAAGAAGCCTGTGCTTCCCTCTTCCCAGCAGAAGAGTATGGTGATATTACCATTACCGAAGTACCAGAAGGAGTTGGTGACATTGCTCGTAACATGCTTGTAGAGAAAAAGGCCCTTGCTACCTCTGGAGACAAGATTGTTGCTGCCTTGGTTGCCGTACGTGGACAAACCTACAAGTATGGTGGTGTTGTTCTCACCGCTGTTGGAGCTGACGGAAACATCATTGGTTCCCGTGTCCTTGAGTTATCAGATGATCCCAATCAGGGACTCTTGGCTCTGGAAGAAAGCTATTATAGTCAATTTACAGGTCTTTCTGCCGCCCAGCCAATCCTCAACAGTGAGGGCACCTACGATGCCATCACAGGTGCCACCATCACTTCTGACTGTGTTGCAGACATGGTAAAGGTTGGTGCTGTAGAGGCTGTGAACATGCTGGCTGAAAAGGGGCTTGGCATTACCGCCATTGACCATAGCAGCTACCAGCTCAATGAAAACTATTTGGAGGAGTAGGAGCAAAATGAAAAATTATTGGACTATTTTCACCAACGGTCTTGTAAAGGAAAATCCCCTGCTGGTGCTAATGATTGGTCTTTGTTCCTCACTGGCCGTTACCACTAGCTTTAGCAATGGTTTGGGAATGGGCTTGGCCATGACCTTCGTTCTTTTGATGAGTGAAATCATCATCAGCTTGTTCCGCAAGTTGATTCCCGATTCAATCCGTATTCCGGTATTCATCATCGTTATCGCCACCTTCGTAACCATCGTAGACCTGTTGATGCAGGCCTATGTGCCAGCCTTGGCAAAATCTTTGGGTGTGTTCATTCCCTTGATTGTAGTAAACTGTATCATCATGGGACGTGTAGAATCCTTTGCATCAAAGCGCACTGTAGTAGAAGCTGCCTTTGACGCTTTGGGAATGGGACTTGGTTACCTGTGGGTACTCTGCGGTATCTCCATTGTCCGAGAGCTATTAGGTGGTGGAACCTTCTTGGGTATGGAAGTAATTCCAGAAGCTTACCGAATCGGCTTCTTCTCTGGTGCCCCTGGTGGATTCTTTGTGTTCGGAGTCTTTATCTCCTTGAACATGCTCTTAAAGAACGTGATTGCTAAGAAATCTGGAGGAGCAGCATAATGAACGAATATCTGAAAATCTTTCTTTCATCCATGTTGATTGACAACGTGGTTTTGATTCAGTTCTTGGCTCTGTGTCCCTTTATTGGTATGACTACAGACACAGGAAAAGCCATGGGTATGGGTATTGCCACCTCCTTTGTAATGGTTTTGGCAACAGTAGCCACATGGCCCCTGTACTACTATGTATTGGCTCCCTTGGGACTAACCTTCCTCCAGACTCTGGTATTTATCTTGGTAATTGCCAGCTTGGTTCAGTTGGTTGAGTTCTATCTCAAGAAGTCAGCACCTGCACTGTACAGCTCCATGGGTGTGTACCTTGCCTTGATTACTACAAACTGTGCCATTCTTGCCGTTACCTTGAACTGTATCAGCAAGGAATACAACTTTGCACAGTCCATCGTATACGCAGTTGGTTCAGCAGCAGGCTTCCTCATTTCCATGGTATTGATGTCTGGTATTCGCCAGAGAATCAAGATTGCCCCAGTTCCCAACTTCTTGAAGGGAACACCAGTGCTTTTCGTAGCTGCTGGTCTTTTGTCCATGGCCTTTGGCGGATTTGCAGGATTGATTAAATAAGGAGAGGAAATGAATACTGTATTGATTACATTGGGCGTTTCCTTTGGTATCGCCTTCGTTTTGGGAGTGCTTCTTGGATTCTTCAAGAAAGTATTCCACGTGCCAGTAGACCCCACCGTAGAAAAGGTGCGCGAGGTTTTGCCTAGTGCCAACTGTGGTGCCTGTGGTTATCCTGGATGTGACGGATTTGCTGCCGCTGTAGCCGCAGGAGAAGCTCCTGTAACAGGCTGTACCGCTGGTGGTCCTGCTACAGCAGAGGCTGTTGGTAAGGTGCTGGGTGTTACAGCTGATGCAGTGGCAAAGGTTGCCATTCTTGCTTGTCAGGGCTGCAAAGAGCATGCCAAGGACAGAGGCTTTTACACTGGTGTAAAGTCCTGTAAGGCTGCAAAAATCAGCGTGAACGGAACAAAGCTTTGTCAGTTTGGCTGTATCGGCTTTGGCGACTGCTGCAACGTTTGTAACTTTAACGCATTGGAAATGGGGGATGACGGTCTGCCCCACGTAAACTACGCCAACTGTACTGGTTGTAGCATGTGTGCCCAGGTTTGTCCTCAGAGCTTGTTCTCCATGACACCTGCTGCCCAGAAGGGAACAATCGCCTTGTGTTCCAACCGTGGAGAACTTTCTCCCAAGCTGAAGCAGAACTGCGAGACAGCCTGTATCAAGTGCCGCAAGTGCGAGAAAAATTGTCCCGACAAGTGCATCGTTGTTACCAACGGCATTCCCGTAGTGGACTACAGCCTGTGTACCTCTTGCAAGAAGTGTATCGAAGGCTGCCCCACCAAGGTACTTGTTCTCATTGAAGACAAGGTTGCCGTAAATGCATAACCCATAGCAGGGCTGGTCCTGTTGGTTGTCCAGCCTAAAAAACGAAAGCCGTGGAATGGAATCCCCATCCCACGGTTTTTTTTATCTAATCACGAACCAGTAACCATTTCAGATAATAGTATAATTCCATTTCTTGGAAAAATCAAAAAAATTACACTTTCTCCGGCAAAAATAGACAAATTTAGGCAGTTTAAAGCGAATAATATATATGTAACACTTTATAAAATGAAGGAGAAAATCATGAAGCCAATTGAAGAACTCACCTTTACCGACGACTACATGTTCGGTTATGTGATGAGAAACGAAGAGATTTGCAAGGGACTTTTGGAGCGTCTTTTGAACATCAAAATTCAACGACTAGAATTCCCCACATTACAAAAATCTATTGCTCCCCATTACGAAAGCAAGGGAGTGAGATTAGACGTGTACGTTCAAGATTCAGCTCGTGTTTTTGACATTGAGATTCAAAATAGTCTTGACGAAGATCTTCCCACAAGAACACGGTATTATCAATCCATGATGGACATTGATTTATTACTAAAAGGTGAGCAATATTCTCAACTAAAAGAAAGTTTTGTAATCTTCGTTTGTAAAGATGATTTTTTTGGAGAAAAATTACCATGCTACACCTTTTCAAACCGTTGTCATGAAAAATTATCTTTAGAATTAGGAGACAAAACACACAAGATTATTTTTAATGCTGCAGCCTTTGAGCAAGAAAAAGATGTGGAAAAAAAATCGATTCTTGAGTATATTAAAAACAGAAACTATACATCGGACTTTACCAAAAAAATCCACCAGCTTGTGGAACGAACAAAACAAAATCAAGCATTCAGAGGGGAATATATGGCATGGGGATTAGCAGAACAAGATGCAGAAAAACGAGGCTATAAGGCTGGGGTCATAGATGGAATTTCACAGGGGATTGAGCAAGGGGCAAAGCAAAAAGCTATTGAAACTGCTCAAAATCTTCTTTCTATGAACTTATCTCTAGACATTATAGCACAAGCAACAGGACTTTCCGTGGAAACACTAAAAAACCTTGCAGCAGGGGAAAGTGTTTACAATTAGTAACTGATTCCCGTAACACCACACCCTCATTCCCACCACCATAAAAAAAGACCGTCCTGTGCGGACGGCCTTTTTTAGCATTACGCTAGATTAAGATTACAGAGCAATCTTTGCCTTGAAGTTAAGAGTTCCCAACTTAGGATCATTTCTGTCAGCCTTATCAGTCTCATTGTTCAAGTTGCGGGACTCCCACAATACAGAGAATGTGGTGTTGTCAACAAGACCAGCTACGTCTACACCAAGCTTTACGTTCATGTAGTCATCGCCACTAGACTCACCCTTCTTGTAGTTAGTGTCATCGAAGAGCTTGTTTGCTCGAGCATACTCTTCGTTTACAAAGCGCAAACCAAACTGAGGAGTAATGGTCAACTCTTCTACATTGAGAGCATACTTTACACCAAAGGCAAATGCCATAGCAGCATCAGGCTTAGCAGGTCCATTTTCTGTTTCTGTTTCTCCATCAACTGTTGTTTTAGTCTTGCCTTCCTGTGCAATCTGAATATCAGCATAGGCAGCAGCAGTAAGACCAGGAATAAGCTCTCCAGTGTAGAGAGAGGGCTGAATCCAAGCAAGGGTAGTTCCTGTCTTAGTTCTTGACCCCTTTACGCCACCGCCTTTTCCAGCTTCAATTGAAGGAAGTGGGATTTCAGCTACCAAGGCAACACCAGGAGTTACCTTCTTAGCATCGTCATTGTCCAAGAAGTATACACCAGCATTCTTGTCCTGACCAATTTCACCCCAACCAAAGAGAACACCAGCAGCCATGCTCATGTCAGTTGTATTTTTATAGTTGTCGCTATCAGTCTTGTTAAACTTTGTTGCTCCAGCAAATCCAAGCTGAGGACGTACAAAGAAGGTGTCATCCAAAGCAAGCTTGTACCCTACAGAAGCAGAATAACCCAGTGTGTGCTGATTCTCCAAATCTGTCTTTACAGTTGTTTCACTGTTAGACTGATAGTTCTTAGCAAAGTTGTAGCTTACACCAGCCTTTACGCTGAGGTTTTCTACACCCTTGAACTCACCTTCCAATGCAAAGGCATAGTTGTCGGTGTAGTAGTAGGTAGCATCATCTGCAGGAAAGTCCATTACACCAGGTTTGTTTACGACGTTTTCAATCAGTTCACCTACAAGGTCGAGATCTCCTGCTGTTACAGTGTGAGTCTTTCCAGTGTTAAATGTAAGAATATCACCTACAGAAACCCCACCATCATTGCCTTTATCATCAACCTTAGTAATAAAGCCCATCTCAGGAACCATCTTTTTGCTAGTAGCAGGCTTTGAACGGAGATCCAAGTCCAGCTTGAACATGTCACTGTCATAACCAGCAACGATACCCTGGCTGTAGCCATCAGGACCAACACCAAGCAAAGTTGTAGCGTTGTTGCTATCTGCAGAACGGATAGCACCGTCCATCTTCAGCTTTCCAGTCTGAGTGTCATCAGAAGTGATACCAACGTAAGCAGGACCAAAGTGAATCTTTGCAGTATCAACCTTTACACCTAAGTTCAAGGCACCCTTCATACCCTTGTTGGCAGAATCATCCTTTGTAGTGTTGTTCCAACCTACAAAAGTGTCACCGTCAGTCTTGATAACCAACTCTCCCCAAACTCCGTCACCAGTGGTGCTCTTGCTACCACCGTTCAACAGGTTCAACTTCAAGGTTACGTCTGTGCTGTTCTGGAAACCAGTTGTTCCAGAATCCAAATCAACACCCCAAGTTACTGCAGCATTTCCGCTGAACTCAGCAACATTCACATCTGCTACAGGCTCGTCGGCAAATGCACCGAAGGCCATGGCAGCCATAAGGAACACACTAAGTGCTTTTTTCATATTGAAAATCCTCCTAGATTTTTTTAACGGTTTTTTTCCACAACGCCACTCATGGCCTTGTAGCTCCGTTTCCTTTACACTACCAGAGTACTACGGCTTTTTTATTTTGTCAAGAAAAAATGGTTACAATTTATATAATCTTAATGCTTAAAATAGTCTTAAATCTTTTAGTGATAAAGATTTGTGTTATTTTGACAGTTTTTGTTATTTTGTTTTAATGAAGGGGAAATTTAGGGGGAGAGCCCCGCTACTGGTTAACAGGGGGGCTAAGAACCCCGGGAGAAGTTTTTTTGGGGAGAGTGAGAATAGATTTTTGTGCTAGAATGTGGACTAGGGGGATTGTATTAGACTTTGTACTGTATCTAGCGGAAGGTTGGTGCAACGTGCTACGAGCTGTGGATCAATACCTTCTGCAAGCAGATTCTCTGCTGTCTCCAGTGCTTTTTCGTATGCTCCACGTATTCTTCCTTGTTCTAGTCCTTGTTCTAGTCCTTGTTCGCGGCCAAACTGAAACCCTTGTTCCCGACCTTCTTCAAATCCTTCGTCGAAAGCATCGTAGCGGATATCTGCCATCTTTAATGCTAGTGTCATAAATGTTCTCCTTTCAATAGAATTCGTTTTTAGAGTGGTGATTTTGTGAGAAATCTCTTGGGTCAAGGTAGACTCAACAACACCCTCTTGTAAATAATGATAAAATGCTTGGAGTTTCTGGTCAAGGGCTGTAAGTTCAGTTGCCTTGGTGTTCAAAAATATACGGATAGATCCATCTTTCAGTTTGAGTCGGTGTGGGGATTCATTGCAAGTATATTCAAAGGTATAACGAGGAAGATTTTCTTCAAAAGGGTCAAATGTACAGATAAAAATGAGTATATTGTCTGGAAGCTCTCTATATTTTGCACCAGTTGGGGTTGTGTTAACATCTGCAACGCTTTGGTAATATCGACTTCGATGTGGGAGTTCTTTTTTGTGACCAGTTTGAACTTCTACATTTATGATCCGATTTTCATCCCGTAAAAATACGTCCATAATGATTCTCATGGAATCGGGATCAGTTTTATGTTCATCTTGAGCAGAAAGATAGCGAATCTTACCAATTTTTACTCCAAGAATAACTTCAACCACTTGACGACAAATGTTCTCGTCGTGCATGACACGAGAAAAAATGAAGTCATCGGTAAAAGTCAAACTTTCCCATTTTTTTTCTAATTCAGTATTTGTGAGCATTGCATTAACCTCCAAAAAATTTTTCTTCTATACTATACTTATAGTGTTGAACTTGAAAAAAAATGCGTTTTTTTGGGGTAAAAGTTTTTTTTTCTTTGAAAATATTTTTAGTGGTTGGACGGACTTTCATAGGGTGATTGCTTTAGAAAATGTAACTTTAGATGACGGAATTGTTTTTTTATGGTATATTTCATGGGAAATAATGCTTCTATTTTATATAGAAGAAAGTTATTTTTAGGAGGATGTATGCGGCGGAGAATTTCTGCTTTGTGTTTTGTTTTGATGGGGTTACTTTTCTTTTCTTGTACCAGTACGAAGGAACAAGAGATTGATCCAGATTTTTTGGGGGACTATGAACCTATCCGTTTGGAAAATGCAATGGGCTGGGTAACGACATTCGACAAGGAAAAGCCAAAGGAAATTGAATTATACTTTGTTCCACGGACTAATCGGGTGGAGATGTATTTTAGAGATTTGCAGAATCGTATTTGCATCATTTTGACTCCAGAGCACCGAGAAATGATGATCGATGCTGCGGTGCAGTTTATGGCTGAGCAAGAAGCTGGCAAAATGCCAGATAGAAAGGCCAATTCAAAGAATTGCTATTCTCAGGCCATTTGTTCTATTGGCTGGGGGGTTACTGGAGTTGCCCGTGTTACAGAAAAGTCAAAGCTTCAATTTAATTATGAATATTTTAATGACAAGCGGCCTTATTTCTTGGTAAAGGCGTTGCCTGCTCCCGACAAGGATGAGCCAGATGTATTTTCTCCAACAGTTGAGGTTTATTTTTCACCTGCCCAGTTGGAGGCCTTGTATGAAATCTTGAATCAAGATAGATTGCAGTCTTTAGTTGATGAATTAGACGAAAGAGCTTACGCTTACTAATTGATTTTTCTTTGAAGAATATGGCTCCCCCCAGGGGGCCATTTTTTTTGAAAGGCAGACCTTGTACCAAAGTCCATTCAGTCTATAATCAAGAAATGATGTTGTTATAAAAAAAGCCGTGGAAGTAAATCCACGGCTTTTTTGTTTGCTTATGTATTATCAAGCAGGGTTAACTCTTAGAAGCCCTCGCTTTCCATAATTGTACGTACGTTATTAAAGGCTGATTTCTGAGCATCAGTTGTTCCTACAGTTTCAGAAGCAACCTTGTCCATCATTTCAATAACCTGTCGATCCAGCAAGTCCTTGTCAATGGTGTACAGCACGTAGCAACGATATTCATCAACATACTTCTTCTTCTGGTCTGGATCGTAACGGCGAGTCATTACCCACCAGTCGTTTACTTTGCGAGCACCAGAATAGCTTGCACCACTAGCACTCTTAACAATGTTTTCAAAATAAGTTCCGTATTCACCATCAGGAGAACCACTAGCAGCACCAGTAAACAAAGCATTTACACGGGTAGATACGCTTGCGGCAATCTCACTGGGAATATCAAAGGAAGAAACCCAAACCTGCAAAGCATCAAGATTGGTTCCAGCTTCCTCACCTACAAAGCAGTAAGAACCCTCGTAGCTTGAAAGCTTTTCTACAGCCAATACACCCTCTGTAATATAGGTTTCAACCCATACTGGCAGCTGATTTACCCCCAAAGCTGTTCCCTTGTGCTCCAAAACTTCAGACTTAACCTTTGCATCCAATTCCTTTGGTGCTGGCTCTTCCTGCTTAGAAGCACAACCAGAGAAAACCAATGTGGCTGCAATAAGAGCCAATACAATTCCTCTTCGAATCATTTACGAACCTCCAAAAATAATATAATTATTATCTACTATATTATATCATATAAACCTATAAAATCCTACTATCGTTACAAATTCCACTATCTTTACTAAGAAAATCTTGACCTCAGCAGTTTGATTTCAGCCTCATAGCCAGGTAGCTCGTTGGGAGTTTCCAGTACAAAGGGAAGTTCCCTCAACACAGGATGGTTTACCACATTCACCAGTGCCTCCAAGCCAATCTGACCTTCTCCAATCTTTGCGTGGCGATCCTTTCTGCTACCAGCAGGATTCATGCTGTCATTTAGGTGACAGGCTTTAAGTCTCTCCAATCCCACTACCCGATCAAACTCATTCAATACACCGTCCAAGTCATTGATAATGTCGTAGCCAGCATCGTGGAGATGGCAGGTATCCATACACACTCCCAAACGACTGCGGAACTTTTCATCTACACCGTCAATAATTGCCTTTATTTCCTCAAAATTCCGCCCAATTTCAGAGCCCTTTCCCGCCATAGTTTCTAACAACACAGTGGTATTTTCTGCCAAGGGCAATACCTGATTTAAGGCTGCCACAATAAAACCAATTCCAGTCTCAACCCCTTGGCCAGTATGGCTTCCTGGATGAAAATTATAATAATTACCGGGAATCAGCTCCATTCGAGCCATATCATCCTTCATCATGTTCAGAGCAAAATCTCGTAAGCCTCCGTCAGCTGAGCACAGGTTCATAGTATAGGGGGCGTGGGCTACCAATCGAGCAAAGCCCTTGTTCTTGCACAGCTTAATTAAAGCAGCTCCATCTGCTGGGTCAGCAGCCTTTGCAGAGCCACCACGAGGATTACGAGTAAAAAAAGCAAAGGTATCAGCACCAATGGATACAGCCGTTTCTCCCATAGCAGCAAACCCCTTTGATGACGAAAGATGGCATCCAATATGCAGCATGTTCTTCCTCCTAAAATCTATTTTCCCATAATACTACCCACCTCAATTCATCCCGTCAAGCCGTGATATTAATTTCATATCACGTAAAACCATAAGGCTCTTTCAATAACTGCACCTATACTACCTAATAAAAATATAGTATACTCATGTTATGCGATTTCTCCACACTGGTGATCTTCATCTTGGAAAAACCTTTCATGAACGTTCCCTTATTCAGGATCAGGAACATTTTCTTAATCAGCTCATTCAAGAGCTAGTATCATGCTCACAAACTTCCCTTGAACAAGATTTATTCATGCAACCCTACCAAGCCCTAATAATTGCAGGGGATGTGTATGACAGAGCAGTTCCCCCACCAGAAGCTGTTGCCTTGTTCGATGCCTTTCTCACAAAGCTCAAGCAGAAATTGCCAGAGCTGCACATTATCATCATTCCAGGAAATCATGATTCTCAGCGACGGTTGGCCTTTGCTGCCTCCATGCTTAAATTCCAGCGGATTCATATTGTCTCCACCTTTCAGGAGGTTTTAGAGCCTATTATCATTGATTCTGTGGCCTTTTATTCCCTTCCCTTCATGAATCCTAATTTTCTAGGAGATGGTCAAACCCATCAACAGGCTATGGCTCAAACTGCAATTAACAAAATCCTCCAATATCACGAGGAAAATCACCCTCAGCTTGCCAAAGTCCTGGTGGCCCATTTATTTACGCAAGGAGGCACTACATCTGACTCTGAGAGAGTATTTGTCGGAACAGCAGAGTTGGTAGACGAATCTCTTTTCCAAGACTTTGACTACGTGGCCCTAGGACACCTTCATCGCTGTCAAAATCCAGGAGGAAAGCAGATTTGGTATGCAGGCTCACCTCTTCCCTATTCCTTCAGCGAGGCAGGAAACCATAATGCCTTTCTTCGGGTTGAATTGGACATTCAACAAGGTAAATCTTCACAGCCCACAAAAACCTCCCTTTCTGTTACAAAAATCCCAGTGGAGCCCCTTCATCAAGTTTGTCGTTTACAAGGAAGTTTTGAGGATTTTTATCAAAACAATAATGGTAAATATAACCAGTACAAGGATTCTTATCTAGAAATCACTTCTACTGATCTTTTTCCCAAGGAAAATCCCATCAGTCTTCTTCAAATACAATATCCCTATCTTCTGTCATACAAACAGAATTTTTCCGCTGTAAACACTAGCTCTGTCACCATGGAACAACGCAGTAAGCTTATTCAACAATCTGGAGAACAGGGGTTTCCTACTCCAGAGCTTTTTACCGCCTTCATGGAAGACATTTATGATCAATTACCTGATAATTTTACTCAGGAATTACAGCTATTTAAAAAGATTTTGGAGGAAATTAAATGAAGCCATTAGAACTGATTCTTAAAAATATTGGTCCCTTTCATCATGAAATCATCGACTTTACTCAACTGGGAGATATGTTCTTAGTTTGTGGAAAAACTGGTGCAGGAAAATCCACCATTTTTAAGGCAATTACCTATGCCCTCTACGGTGATTTTCCCAGCGACCGATTCAAGGTTTCAGGAAGTGAGCTACGATCAGATTTTGTTTCCTCCAACGAAGAAGCCTCTATAACCTTTACCTTTCTTCACCATGATAATTGCTACAAAATACATCGTATTCTTCCTGCTACTCACTTGAACAAAAAGAATGTTGAGACAACACAGAGCGAAAGTGCACTATTGTTCCAAAAAAAAGAATCCAACTTTCAAGAACTTCATACAAAGAAAACAGAAACTGATAAGGCTATAAAACAATTAATGGGACTAACGGTAGAAGAATTTTCTCGTATCATACTTTTACCTCAAGGCAAGTTTGCTGAATTCTTAAAGCAAAATTCCAACGAAAAACGAACAACACTATTAAAACTTTTTCCGCTTGATGATTATGAAACCCTTATCAAAACCATTAAAGAAAAAGCTGATGTAGAAAAAAAGCATCTCGATTCTATTGAACAACAAATACGTGACTTTGGGAGCTTTCATCCACAAGAAGAAGAAAAGAAAATAAGTGAATACGAAGAGATTCTAAAACAAAATTCCGAAAAAAAAAGTGATTTGCAAAATCAACTTCGTTCAGCGGAAATAAACATTGATTCCCACGAGAAAATTTTACAGGAATTCATTACATTTGAAGAAATATCACAGCTTTTAACAAATCATCTCCAACAGGAAAATCATATTAATACTAAAAAAGAACAAATAAGCCTTGCTGTAAAGGCAGCTCCAGTCTACCTAAAATACAAAGAATTGGAAAAAATCACAAAAAACTTTAACTCCATTACAGAACAACGTAACAATATTGAACAAGAGTTACATAAGCTTGATGCTGAAAAAAATCAATTGGAAAACCAAAAAGAATATTTCACTGAATTAAAAGCAATCTACGCAAAAAACAATACCTTACTCCACGAACTTAAAAATGCACTTGTATTGCAAAATGAATTAGATGAACTTTTAGATATTGATAATTCTAATCAAAATAAAATTACAGTGTTAAAAGACAAACAAAGTCACCTTAATCTTAAAAAAAATAAATTAGAACAAGAATTAAATACACTAGAATCCTGTTCACCTCAAGAATTCCACCAACTAAGCAAAACTATTTCTGAAAATAATGCCATAATCCAGCAACTTCAGTTTAAGATTAAGGAAAACCAACGCTATAATGAATTAAATTCTAGAATTCAACAAAAAAAACAAGATATTAATGATGCAATTATTGTTTCAAAGGCTCTAAAAACAAAGGTTCATGATGAAAAAAAACTTTTAGATACTCTTAAAGAACAAAATTATGCAAAACAACTTGCAGAAAATCTTAAAGCAGATTCTCCTTGTCCAGTTTGTGGCTCGCTGCATCATCCTTCACCTGCACACTTTTCTACAAATAACAGTTTTAATCTTGATTATAATTACACTACACAGGAAATTCAGCTTGAAAAACTTGAAAATGAGCTTAATGAGCTTCTACTTCATATTTCAAAGGAAGAAGGCTCATTAAATGAACTTGTTCAACATTTACATTCTATTGAGTATACAGAAAACGAAGCCGATTTATCATCTAAACTGTCAGAATTATTAGCTGAAAATAAAATTTTAGATGATAAATTTTTTGTATTAAACAATAAATTACATCGTAAAAAGGATTTAGAAACTGAACTTGAAAATAATCAGAAACTACAAGTTCCATTACAAAATGAAATCGACACTTTAATTCAAGCAAATGCAATTAATACTGGTAAAATTCAAGAAAAAAAGCATTCCTTAACACTACATCTTCAAACTACTTGTGAATATGGCTTTGTTGCTACATCTATCCCACAAGCATATTCAGAAGTAAACACTTGGCTCACAGAAACAAACGTAAGTATTATTCAATACGATGAAAACTATTCCTCAAATCAAAGAAATTTAAGTGCAATAACGGCACGATACCAACAGCAAAGTGAGCTTTTTACAACCTGTAAAAACGAACTTTTAAGACTAGATACTCAGATAAATGAGCTGTTAGCTGTATCAGAGCTTTCATCTATAGAACAGGTTATTAACTCCTATCTTACTCAAGATTCAATTTATCAACTACAAAATACAATAAATGAATGGACTAACCAACGTATAAAATTAGAAACACAAAAAACTGAAATAGAAAAAAAACTAAGTGGAACTAAGGAACAAATTGAAAGTAATTTATCTTTATTAGAACAACAGAAGGAAACATTACAAATCCAAATAAATGAAATAGATAATAACTATAAATGTGCTCTAAAAGAATGTGAGAAAAAAAAATTTGCACTAGACAAATGGCTTAATTTAGAAGCTCAACGGAAAGAGAAACAATCTTCAGAAGCTTTAATTAGGCAGCTCTTCACAGATATTTCCGATAACAATCCAAAAAGAATTGCTATTACAACATGGATTTTAGGTGTATATCTTGACCAAGTGGTCTCTTGTGCAAACAATCGCTTAAAAAGAATTAGCGATGATCGATATACTCTACATTTTCTACAAGAAAAAAATGGAAGGGGTGCAAGAGGCTTGGATCTGGAAATTCTAGATTCATATACAGGTAAAGCACGCCCTTGTTCAACCCTGTCTGGTGGAGAAACCTTCATGGTTTCGATAAGTCTTGCATTAGCCCTTACCGATATTGTCACCTCAAAACGTGGCGGAATTAGTCTACAATCACTTTTTATTGACGAAGGATTTGGTTCCCTAGATCCAACTTCCCTTGATAAGGCTCTTTCTATCTTAGAAGAAGTACGAGAAGGTCGATGTGTTGGAGTAATTTCTCATGTTTCAGAAATGCAAAATCGAATTCCAAACAAACTCGAAGTACTTAAAACATCTACAGGTTCTAGTGTGCGTCTTCTTGTTGAATAACTTATTGTTATAATTTTGTACTTTAATTTATTATCAATTTCAACAGGAAGGAAATACTCACCGCAGGTTAAATTTAACCACAATCACAAAAAAATTAAAGGCTAGACATCACTCAATGCCTAGCCTCAATCCCATAGAATCTTCAGGAAACTATCTTCAAAAAAAATGTAATGGAAACGATAATATGGTCAAGCCTCACGACCTATTAGTATCGCTCGGCTGAACACATTACTATGCTTATACCTGCGACCTATCAACCGGATGGTCTGTCCGGGGTCTTCAGGGGGGTTATACCCCCAGGGATGAC
>JAXJGY010000022.1:0-21104 GCA_036300185.1 Treponema sp.
AATTATTGTACATCAAAATTAGAAATCAAACCACAACACTAATACAACTTATACATATTTACAACGTATTATTGTACATCAAAATTAGAAATCAAACCACAACACTGGGACGCGATGATGAAAAGAGGATGGTATTATTGTACATCAAAATTAGAAATCAAACCACAACAATAATTGTGTTGCCCATGCAACGGCTGAAATTATTGTACATCAAAATTAGAAATCAAACCACAACACTAATACAACTTATACATATTTACAACGTATTATTGTACATCAAAATTAGAAATCAAACCACAACGTAACAGGAGCAACAGCCCTACTCAGCAATATTATTGTACATCAAAATTGGAAATCAAACCACAACGAATGGCATCCGCAGCCATAATCCCTGCCTATTATTGTACATCAAAATTAGAAATCAAACCACACCCACCCCCATTCCATTGCAAAGCCCCTGCCAAGCTGATACTATGAAATGATGCTGCCTGTGGGAGGAAAAGCTATGTATAAAAAACTAAGGCTTCGTGGTCTCTTGTTCTGTCTGGTGTTTTCCCTGTGGATGGGGGTGTGTCCAAAGCTGTATGGTCAGCTAACGGTGCATTTTATTGATGTGGGGCAGGCAGATGCTATTCTGGTGGAAAGTGACGGGGAGAATATGCTGATAGATGGTGGCAATGGAGCTGATTCTTCCCTCATCTATGCCTATCTGAAAAGCCACGGCATTGCCACTCTTAAATACATTGTGAACACTCATCCCCACGAAGATCATGTAGGTGGTTTGCCTGGTGCCTTGAACTATGCCACGGTGGAGCGAGGCTTTAGCTCTCATCAGGAGTATAATAGCCAGGCCTTTCGGGATTACAAGGGCTATCTTGCCATGCAGGGCTTGGATCTAGAAGTGCTAGAGGCAGGTACTGGTCTTGCTTTGGGAAAAAGTCACATTCAGGTGCTGGGGCCCTTAGAGCATGATGGGGACATAAATAATAGTTCTTTGGTGCTGCACTTGGTGTATGATGAGGTTTCTTTCCTTTTTACTGGTGATATGGAGGAGGGCAGTGAGTACGATTTACTAGAAGCAGGTCTTGTTCCCGACTGTACGGTGCTAAAGGTGGCTCATCACGGCAGCGAAAGTTCTTCTAGCTACCGTTTCCTTCGTTCTGCCCTACCTGAGTTTGCTGTTATCTCTGTAGGCAAGAACAATAGCTATGACCACCCATCTCCAAAGGTACTCAGTCGTTTGGAGGATGCAGGAGCTCAGATATTCCGCACTGATGTTCACGGTCATGTTCTTGCTCATAGCGATGGGAAAACGGTGGAGTTCTCTGTCTCCCGCAATGGTTCAGGAGTTGCCACTTCTGGAAAAGAGGTGTCTGCCTCTGTCTCCCCACAGAAAAATCCCTCAGCACAAGGCGGCAGCAAAACCACCCCAAAGGAAGCCGTCACGGTCACCTATATCTTAAACACCAACTCCAAGAAATACCATCTTCCCAGCTGCCATTCTGCCCGCAAAATCAAGGAAGCCAATAAAAAAGAGTTTTCCGGAAGTCGCCAGGAAGTGCAGGAGCTAAACTACCAGCCCTGTGGAATCTGTAAGCCTTAGGGGAGGAGGAGAAATTAATTAGAGGAAATTTTCTTTTAATTTCCCCTAATTTCTCCTCCTGTCTTGCACTGTTCCCGTGGTAAATGTTATTATTACCCCCATGTACAAAAATCCTCTGTATGAAAATAATTCTTCCCTTAGGGTAGTGGCCTATTTTCTTGTGGTGTTTTCCATATTCTTTTGGGGAATCACCTTTGTTTGCACCAAGCATCTGCTACTCTATTTTTCTGCCTTTGAGATTCTTTTTATTCGCTTTGTTTTGGCCTATGTGTTTTTGTGGCTCTTGTATCCCCACCGTCTTAAGGTTTCTGGCAAGGAAAACCTGTTGCTTGCCATGGCAGGACTTACAGGCGTAACCCTGTATCAATTTACAGAAAACCTAGCCTTGAACCTTACCACTGCTTCTAACGTTAGTATTATCGTTTCTATCTGTCCTGTTTTTACCGCCCTTACTGCCCAGCTTTTCTTAAAGGAAAAGCATTTTACGCCCCAGTTCTTTGTGGGAACTGCTTTGGCACTTTTGGGAGTGGTTTTGGTGAGCTTGAATGGAAGCAGCCATTTTAATGTAAGCCCTAAGGGAGACTTGTTGGCTCTTACTTCTGCTGTGTGCTGGGGCTTTTATTCCCTTTTTGTAACCCTCATTAACAAAAGGGGCTACAATATCATTATTGTTACCAGAAAAATATTTTTTTGTGCCGTTGTCTGGATGCTCCCTTTGCTGGTTCTGGGGATTTTCTCCTCCAACCCAGAGGGCATTTCCTATGTGGAGCTTTCTGCCTCCCTCAATGAAGCTCGTTTTTCTTCTCCCTTAAATTGGATTTTGCTTTGTTTCCTTGGTATCCTTGCTAGTGGTATGTGCTTTGTGGCATGGAATAAGGCCTGCATTATTCTTGGTACCGTAAAGATTTCCTCTGGACTCTATCTTATTCCGGTGGTTACCATCCTCTTTGCTGCCATTTTCCTAAAGGAAAAGCTTACCCTCATGGGGAGCTTGGGTAGCCTCATTACCATCACTGGCCTTTTCATTTCCAGCAAGAACAGTTCTGGCTCGTAAAAGCTTTTCGACCACTCTTTTTTAATAAACGAATTCCTGTAAGGTATAAGTACAGCTCCTTATTAACTGTATTTAATAAGGAGCTCCTTCATTTAAGCAATAGTATATTTGTGACTAGTGATATGGAATGCACCGCAGTTGTTACAGAAATAGTAACGACGTGGGTACTTACCAGTTGTATGGTGATGGACCTTGAATGAGTTCACGATTTCACCAGCAGTTCTCCGTGAATAGCATAGTTTGCCTGTAGTAAGACAGATATTAGGCATTACAAGCCCCCTCCTCGATTCTCAAGTTTGTTGACTGGACTCTCGCGAGATACTTATCAAAGATTTGATCTGCAGCTAGTTTGACTTTGTCTTTGTTGCGAGCGAGAGCATCCTGTGTGTAGTACGTTGTAGCTGTGGCAGCTAATACTCCAATAGTGTGGCGTATTGGTGTTGAAGAGTCTGCCAGGTGTTTAGAATGAGCCACTTTCTGCTCTGCAATTATTCCTATTGCCAAGGCAGCCCCTAGGTTTGCCACTTGTTCAAATGTAACCATAGATAGATGTACCTCCAATCATATTTTATAAGTGGATTGTAACCACATACAGTTAATATAGCCACTTTTCGGGATTGTGTCAATCTAAAAACTAATTTTTCTTTATATTCAGTCAGAAAATTGTCTTTTATAACGATATTTACATTTTAATAGAAATAGTTTATTATACAGATATGGAAACTCAAACATACTGGAAATCATTGAACAATCAATCTGTTATAGAAAAATTTTTAACAGATTATAAATTGGATTTGAAAAATGCTGCTGCTTTAATTTGCAATGCCAAAAGTACAAAACCATTTTTAGAATTAAAGTCAAATCCAGAAAAGGCTTCTTTAAAAGAGTTGCTGTTGTTGGGCAAATACTTAAATATGGAAATCCAAGATCTTTTTGAAGTGAAGGCACTTGAACAGGAAGATAATTGTACTACACTAGATAGTAAGACTCAAAAAATAAGAAGTGTCATCTTTGATGCTGTACGAAAATCACAGTTGTTGGATAAAAACCTGTCAGCTCATTTTTATGATTTTTTCTATCTTCCCATCATCTCCTTTGTGGGTGATGAGTTTTCTGGAAAAAAAGATATACTTGCTTCTTATGAAAAACAGTATGCCTGTGGACAGACTCCTTGCATTATTACCTATGATGACGATTTTACACGAGAGCTGTTAACGGATGTTTTTAGAAAATCCCATTTTGAAGGTAACTCCATCAAAATAGCAAATGAGAATATGCCTTTTAATCCACGTCATTTATTTGATAGATCTTATTTGGAAAAATGGAAGGAGGTGGAGAGACAAAATGATGAAATGGATGAGCATTCCGTCACAATTCTGCTTTCAAAGAATGATATATTTCGTAATTTTATTTTATTGGATCTTCCAGAATATACTTATTTGAATGACGAAAGGAGCATCGGTCAAATAGAATTTCGGCACGTTGTTAATCTAATAAAATATCAGCAATTCGCAAATTATACTTTTTTCTTTGAGGCAATTTCCCGTTTCCTTACTATTCATGATGCTCCAATGGTATATCTTTTGAAAGGTAATTCCTTCCACTGTGAAAAACAAAATACTGTTAAGTATATTGCCACACGTCTGGAGTTGGATAGGGAGTTGGCACTAAAAGAAAATTTCGCTCGCTTAAGACAAAAAAGTGAGGATAATAAAAAGGAGGAAAAAGGTAAGCCGTTTAATTCATATCTCGGTCCTTATAGTATTTTTAGAATTGATAATGCTTCCATATCGTTCGAGGATATTGTGTTTTTAAATAAACACAATGCATTGACTGATGAGATAATTAATTTTTGTAATGATTATTATAAACAAATTTACAGTAATGACTTTGGATATGAAGTTGAAGATATAGTGTATAACTTCTTTGATGTTCCTGTTTCAGAAGAAACTGAAGAAGAATATCAGCGTAAAAAAAATGAGATAAAGAAGGATAGAGAAGAGATTATTAGAGAATTTTATGATGGAGAGGCTATAAAGAAATGCCTAGACAAGGATAAATTCTCAAGAGAAGATTTTGTGAATTTTACTATGGATGTTTTAAATGAGGTAGTAAGAGTGAATTATACCCCGTATAAGAAGACTAACTCTGAGTTTTACTCAAGTTTCCACTTTTATGTTGCAAATCTTCTTTTCCCAAGGATTTTCAAATTAGGTAATTTTTCTAAAGGAGATGCTGATTCATGGACAAAGAAGATTTTATCCATCTTATCAGCTGAAAATGTCGCTGGCACGGAGAGAAAAATGCCAATTGAAATTTACAATTTGTTATGTTCTATAGAGGAGTAAACTGGTATGAAGCAGAGTGATTTATTAGAAGAATTTGCTAGAATGGAAAAAAATGAATATATAGATAAAGATATTGAAGATACTCTTAAAGAAGAGGAGGAGCTGTATAAAAAAGCAAGGAGTGGGCCTCTTGCAAAGTTTAAGGATGATTTACAGACTCTCTTCCAAATGCTAAGAAATAAAGAGAGGTTTTCACGAAGAACCATTGCTCTAATCTTGGCAGGAATAGCTTATATTATTTCACCCCTTGATATTGTTCCTGATTTAATTCCTGTGGCAGGTCTTCTTGACGATGCTGCTCTTCTTTCGATGATTTTAAACTCAATTTCTGGTGATATAAAAGAATATAAAGATAGTGTTGAGTCAAGGTAATGATTGAAGTTCTAAACTAAACGTTCGTAACATTACTGCTTCCGTAGCTTACTGGCCAAGGTTTGATACAAATGTTGTATCGCCACTAGTGGGTGGTACAACATCATTCGCGGGCCGGAGAATCGCATCACGGTGCAAATCTGTTCTTTCATGTCGGGACGGTAGCAGTGGGTGGTGCAGGTGGAGCAAAAGTCCTTGGTGTTGCCGTAGGGACAGCGAGCGAGTCGTTCTGCCACATAGTTTTTGAGAGAAAGACACCGGGGACAATCTGGCCCCTGATGATTTTTCTTGCAATAGAGGTCTATCATCAAAAAGCAAACCTCTTGTTCCTTGTCTATCCGCATAACTTCTGATTGTAAGTATATTGCCTCGGTTTCTCAAGAGGAAAATTTTTCTTTCCCTTTCCTTCCTTTATTTTTATGAGTATATTAGAACTACAGCTTTTAAATTGGAGGAGTCATGACTAATTCTGAGATTCGATTTTTACGTCAGGCGGTGCGGGAGGGAAACCTTGCTGCAGTGGACTTATTTTTTAAGGATTTTTCCTCCAAAGATAAGGATGAGCAAGCCCAGCTTGTTATTGCTGGCATTACGGAGGCTACTTCCACCAAGGTGCTGGATCATCTGCTGACTGTGGGAATTCCTCTGGACTATATTGAAGAGGAAAAGCAAAATACCCTCTTACATTTGGCAGCCTGTTCTGATTACCCTGAGATTCCTGCCTACTTTATCAAAAAGGGCTTGGATGTTCATGCAAAAAATAGTCTGGGGGCCACACCCTTTCTTTTTGGATCATGCTCCACCGATAACCCCAAGGTATTGCAGGTGTTGATAGATGCAGGAGCAAATGTACATGAAAAGGATAATGACGGTGCTTCTGCCCTGTGCATTGCCGCCCGCTACAACGACCAAGAATCAATTATCAACTTTTTAGTGCATCAAGGCCTTGATTTGGAAGAACGGGATAACACTGGTCTTACTCCCTTTCTTTCTGCCATTCGGTACAATTCCTCTTTGGAAGTTTGTCTTGCCCTACGGGATGCGGGGGCTGAGATATACGCCAAGTCTCCCAACGGTGACAATGCCCTGCACCTTGCTGCCCTAAACCCAGACTGTTCCCAGGCCATGATTGAAGCCCTACGAGGGCGGTTCCGTACCACCGACAAGAATGATGACGGCTACACCCCTCTTTCTTTGGCTCTGGTATTGTCAGATAATCCTGTGGTTATTAATGGCTTACTAAAAAACCAACAAGACGAGCTGCTCTATGCTGCCTGTCAGAATATAAATCCTCAGATTGTGTCTGTACTTCAGATTCGTGGCATTGACTTTAATGCTCGCACTGGAAATGGTCTCTATCCTGTTATGTGGGTGGCAAAGTATAACGAAAACGTGGAGGTATTGCAGGAATTCATTGGGGCAGGAGCCATTATGGATGTGCGGGATATAATGGGACGGACGGTGTTTCATTATGCCGCCATAAACCAAGATTCCAGCATTTATGAATGGCTCAAGGAGCAGGAGGCTTATAGTCATCTTAATGTGGAAGACGAGTCAGAACATAATCCTGAATATTATCGCCAGCATCCAGAGGATTTTTAGGAGGAATCATGGGAGCATTTGTAGGAGGACTCAGAGGAGCCCTCAAGCACATAGAGACCGTAGTTTTTACCATAAAGAAGACTGGATTTCGCCTTTCCCGCAGCATGGAGTTTGATGTAGCCTTGGAGTATCTCCAAAAATTGCTGCATCTTGATGAGTCCACCACCATTGTCTTTTCTTTTTTCTTCTATATGTATTACGACAATAATGAGCGGCCCATAACTCTTTCGCAAATTTCAAATTTTTCTGGCTGCTCACCCTTAGTAACCTTGCTGTTTGTGCCGGAATACAACACCCTCAAAGAATTAGGCTTTATAGAGGTGGTTGCTCTTCCCGCCAATGAAAATACCTCCTACGGAGAATTTTTCAAGATTCCTTCTGATGTGGAGCGTTTCATTTGTAGCGACGGTAAGGAGTCTCGTCTGGGGGGCTTGTCAAACCACAAGGATTCTAAGCTGGTATTTCCAGACAAAATTCGTGAGCGGGAGCTATTCTACAGTACCAAGGTAGCAGAGCAGGTGGACAAGCTGGCTTCATCCTTGCAGGAGGAAAATCTCTTGGGGATTCAAAAGCGGCTTGCCGAGCACAAAATGCCTGTGGGGATTTCTGCCATCCTCTACGGTGAATCAGGTACAGGAAAGACTGAGACGGTGTATCAGATTGCTCGTAAGTCGGGGCGGCCTGTTTTTCATGTAAACATTGGCGACATTCTCAGTGAATGGCATAATGCCACAGAGAAAAAGCTGGGAGAGCTTTTTATGCAGTACCAGAAAATGGTGGATCAATGTCGTTCCCGAAAGGAGCCCATGCCCATCTGCTTGTTCAACGAGGCTGACGTTATCTTTGGCCGCCGACTGAATCCGCCACGGCAAGCGGTAGAAATTTCAGAAAATCGTACCCAAAACATCTTGCTGGAACAAATGGAGCGTATGGAGGGTATCTTGATTGCCACCACCAACATGGAGGACAATCTTGATGACGCCTTTAGCCGCCGCTTCTTGTTCAAGATAAAGCTAGAAAAGCCAGATTTGCAGGTACAAAAAAAGATTTGGCGAGACAAGCTCAACTGGCTTTCCGACGAGTCTGCCCATAAGCTGGCTCATTCCTATCAGCTCAGTGGTGGTGAGATTGACAACATTGCCAAGAAGGCCATCATGGAAGAGATTTTGCGGGGCAAGCCTGCCACTATTGGGGACTTGGAGGAATACTGCAAGGTGGAAAAGTTGGGAAAATCAGGCTCCACACGGCCAGTAGGCTTTGGTGGCTAAAGACAGCTGGTGTTAAAAACGCAAAAATAAAACTACAATAAAAAAAGAGGAAGGGCTTCCTTCCTCTTTTTTGCAGGGTAGGGGAATGTCCACTACCGTAAAATATCGACGTTTTTCAGGGGAATGGTGGTGTTGGTGGCATTGGGAAGACGGGCTTGCACGAAATCCTTCAGCGTATAGGATACATTAACCCAGTCTCCCTTCTTGATATTCTTGAACTTGGCATTCTTACCATCAGTAAAGGGTGTTTGCAATCCAGTAATTGCATCTTGAATCATAATTTGAGTTTCTTCAGTTACGGTAAAGGTTGTGTTCTTACCATCTGTTCCCACCAGCACAATGGTTAGGTTGTCCTTGTTTGTCTCAAGAACCACTCCCACCTTTGTCTGGATGGTGGCAGCTGTAGCCTTTTCGCCCAAGCTTGTGCTGGACTGGTTCCACCACTGAGAAACCACATCTCCTGCCTCTGAAGCTGTATGCTTTAGGTCTTGTCCCAAGGTTCCTAGTGCCTGCTTAAAGTCCTCCATGGAACCAGAGCTGCTAGTATCCTTACTCTGAGCCATTACCGTAGCAGCACTAAAAATTAACAGGGCCAAAGCCAATGCACATAATTTCTTTGTTGTTGTCTTCATAAAAACCTCCAACGTGATTCACGGTATATCCCACTAAAAGCAATGTCTAGAGGATATGTTCAATCTATACTATTAATAAGGTTTTTTCTAGTCAGTAGTTACAGTCTCTCTACCTTCCCTTTCGTTGACATGAGACTTTTATTTCTATATTATTCAAGTTGTTTTAGTCAGATTAAAGTTAAGGAGTGATTGGGAAATAGCCCTTCCCATATCTCCGTGGAGATAAATATGGTTGCAGAAGCAAAAAAAATTACGATTCTTGATTCTACCCTGCGGGACGGTGCCCAGGGAGAAGGTATCAGCTTTTCAGTACAGGATAAGATTCATATTGTAAAGGCTCTCGATGAGCTTGGTGTTACCTACATCGAAGCGGGAAATCCTGGCTCCAATCCCAAGGACTTGGAGTTCTTTCAGGAAATACAGAAGATTCAGCTTAAAACTGCCAAGGTTGTAGCCTTTGGTGCAACTCGCCGCAAGGATGTTTCCTGTGCCGAGGATGCCCAGCTCCAAAGTCTCTTGGCTGCCAATACAGAAACGGTAGTTATTTTCGGTAAGTCCTGGGATTTTCAGGTAACAGATATCTTAAAGGCAACCTTGGAAGAAAATCTTGAAATGATTCGTGATACCGTAGCCTACCTAAAAGGTCAGGGACGTCAGGTAATTTACGATGCAGAGCATTTCTTTGATGCTTGGAAGGCTAATAAGGAGTATACCATCCAGACTCTGGAGGCAGCGGTGGCTGGTGGTGCCTGTGCACTTGCTCTGTGTGACACAAAGGGCGGCTCCTTGCCTCTGGAGGTGTTGGATATTGTGCGGGAGGTGGTCGCCCGCTTTGGTCAGCAGGCAGAAATTGGTATTCACTGTCACAATGATGGGGAACTGGCAGTGGCTCTTTCCCTTATGGCAGTGGAAGGTGGTGCTGTCCACGTTCAGGGAACCTTGCTGGGCTTTGGTGAGCGAACAGGAAACGCTAACCTTGCTTCCATCATAGCAAACCTGGAGCTGAAGATGGGCTATAGCTGTTTGCCAGAGGGAAATCTAGCTATGCTCACCCCCCTTGCCAAGCGAGTGGCAGAAATTGCTAATATTAAGGTATTTGCTGGCTTGCCCTTTGTGGGAAGCAGTGCCTTTGCCCATAAAGCTGGAATGCATATTGATGCAGTGACAAAAAATCCCTTTGCCTACGAGCATATTCCACCAGAAAGTGTTGGTAATGATCGTGTCTTCTTAATGAGTGAGGTGGCAGGTCGTTCCACCATTATCGAAAAGATTCGTCGCTTTGATTCTTCTATTAATAAGAACAATCCTGTGGTAGGAGAAATTGTCAAGAAGATGAAGGAATTGGAGCATGCTGGTTATCAGTTTGAAGGTGCAGAAGGCAGCTTTGAGCTTTTGGTGCGAAAAAGCATCGGTAAGTATCAGCCCTTCTTCCATCTGCACTACTACAAGACCATTGGAGAAAAGCCACCACTGGAAGAAACTCTCTGTTCCTTTGCCCAGCTAAAAATTGAGGTAGATGGTCAGATAGAGATTACTGCTGGAGAAGGTGATGGTCCTGTTCATGCCTTGGATACCGCCCTGCGAAAGGCCTTGGAGCGGTTCTATCCTGCAGTTTCTCATATCCGCCTTACAGATTATAAGGTTCGTGTTCTGGACTCTAGGTCTACCACTGCTTCAAAGGTACGTGTTCTTATTGAAAGCTCCGACGGAACTGATACTTGGTCTACGGTGGGTGTATCCTCTGACATTTTGGAGGCTTCTTGGATTGCCCTGGTAGACTCCTTTGAATACAAGCTTATTAAGGATATCGAGCGACGTTTTAAGAGCTTTTTGTAGGCTTAAATCTTGACAGAAAATCGACTTTCTGATAGGATATTTGAACTATCGATTTTCGATATAACGGGCAATAGCGCAGTTGGTTAGCGTGCAAGTCTGGGGGACTTGAGGTCCCGGATTCGAATTCCGGTTGCCCGATCAAAGAGATACACTTTCTGAGTGTATCTCTTTTTTTTTGTTTTTGATATTTAACCCTTTACTTCTTCATAGAATAGTGTATAATTATTACGAGAGAGTTTAAAAATTATGTGTAATAAGGATTGTAATTGTGTTAAAAATTGAATATAGGTCTCAGGGAGCTTCCCATGGAAAATAAGCTGGAACGAGAGCAGCTTTTTTCAGTTTATTCTGAAACGCTGTCGTTTCTTCATAAAAGTTTTAACGATTATTTTTATATACTCGATTTTGAAACTGGAAAAATTAAGTTTTTTGGTGAAATTGCAGAAAAGTATGACCTTCCTGTAGACGAAGATAATTATTGCTCCGTAGATGATTGGTGTGCTATCGTGTATCCTCGTGACTTAGAAGTTTTTTCCGAGGATATTCGTCAGCTCAGAAGTGGAGAAAAGGCGATTCATAATTTGGAGTATCGCCTTAGAAACAAGAATGGTGATGTAGTTTGGATATCCTGTACAGGAAAGATTCTTGGTGACTCTGATATAGGATACTCCTGGATGATTGGTAAGGTATCCGATTCCAGTTGGTCAACAAAGGTAGATGCCCTAACGGGAACCTTGCTTTTTGAACCCTTAAAGGCAGAGACAGAAAAAATTTTGGAGGAAGAACGTGCCGGCTTCTTCCTGATAATTGGTATTGATGATTTAAAGAAGATTAACATGAAAAAAGGGCGGTATGTAGGAGATGAGATTCTCTGTCTCACTGCAACTGCCATAGAAGCGGAAACCTGTGGAACCCATAATATTTATCGTATCAACGGAGATTGCTTTGCGGTAAATCTTCCTGATTATAATCGTGATGAGGTTCAATCAATTTTCAAAAATATTCAAGAGCGAGTGAAGGGGCATTGTACCGTTTCTGGTGGTTGTGTTCCCTATCGTGAGTATCATATTCCTGACAGCGACAGTTTGTGTCAGTATGCAGAAAATACACTGGAATTAAGTAAGGCTCAGGGAAAGAATATGCTGAAATTCTTTTCCACTGCTGATTACGAAAAGGAGTTGGAAACCTTAGAGCTGAAAGAAGAGCTGATAGAAGCCATTAAAGATGGCTTTGCAGGCTTTGCTGTTCACTACCAGCCCCAGATAAATCCCACCGATTTTAGTCTCTTTGGTGCAGAAGCCTTATTGCGTTTTTATTCACCAACCCGTGGCTTGGTGTCTCCCATAGAGTTTATTCCAATTTTGGAGCAATCGACCCTTATTCGTGCTGTGGGACTGTGGATTCTTGAGCAAGCCCTGCGTCAGTGTATGCTGTGGCGCAAGATTGTTCCTGATTTTCACATTAGCGTCAATGTTTCCTATACACAGCTGCGAGATCCAAACATTGCCCAGCAGTTTTTAGATACCATTGCTAGAAGTGGCTTGCCAGGAGATGCTCTCACCCTTGAGGTGACAGAAAGCATGGAGCTCCACGATTATCCAGAAATTAACAAGATTTTTTCCCAGCTCAAATCCATTGGTGTGGAAATTTCTGTAGATGATTTTGGTACAGGTTATTCTAGCTTAAGTCGTCTCAAGGAATTGGAGATTGATGAAATCAAGATTGACCGTTGCTTTGTAAGTGATATTCAAAATAGTGCTTATAATTATCGTCTTTTAAGCAATATGTTGGAGTGGGCTTCCAAGAGCAAAATTCGTGTTTGCTGTGAAGGTGTAGAAAACAGCGAGGAATTGGCTGTAATTACCCAGCTCCGCCCTCAGGTGCTCCAAGGCTTTTTGTTCTCCAAGCCCTGTTCCGTGGAGGATTTTGCCAATCTCTATATCCATGAGGATTCCCAGCTCTATCAGGAACGCTTGGAACGGGACAAGGTTCTGAAGGAAAATGTCTCAGGCTATACAGGACATTCTGCTCGTGAATGGACTGAAGGTGAAAAATTCAAGGCTGTATTAGAAGCTCAAACTGATGTGATTTATGTTAGTGACATGGATACCTATGAGCTGTATTATTTGAACCCCGCTGGCCAGAAGCTGTTGGGAATTACGAGCTATCGTGGCCAAAAGTGTTATCAGGTGTTGCAAGGAAGAAATAGTCCCTGTCCCTATTGTACCAACTCCCGCTTGTCTGAGGATGAGTTTTATATTTGGGAGAGACGCAATGAAATGACCAACATGCATTTCATGCTGAAGGACAAGATTATTCCTTGGGAAAATAAAAAGGCCCGCATGGAAATTGCGGTGAATATTACCGAGCAAACAGATCTTTCCAACATGGTAGAAGAAAAGTTGGACTTTGCAGAAAATATTGTTGCCTGCTCCAAGATTCTTTCTAGTAACCTGAATGTGGAAGAAGTGGTGTTGAATATGCTGGCTCTTATCGGTAATTTTTACAAGGCAAATAGAGCCTTCTTGTTTGAGCCTGATACGGAAAATTATTCCACCTGGACCAATACCTACGAGTGGTGTGACGTGAACATCGTTTCCCAGAAAAACATGTTCCAGGCATTGGACGCCAGCCACTTGGAGAACTGGATAAAACGATTCCAGCAGGATCGTTCTGTCATTATCTTGAATTTCAAGGATGTAAAGGACAAGTATCCTTCAGAATACGCCTTGATGGGGAATACTGGAATTGTACGAACCATTCTTGTACCAGTAATTGAAAATAGTCGGCTTTTGTGCTTTGTAGGTGTGGATAATCCTTGCCACTGTATTCAAGATGATTCCCAGATTCGAGTACTGTCCTCCTTCTTGATTAACCGTGTTCGTCAGGAAAAAAATGAGTCTCGGTTACAGAACCTGCTGGACTTTGAGTATAGCAATATCTTAAGTCTGATTAATCTTGGTCTGTGGATTATTCATATTGACAGAAAGACTGGTCGGGGAGAGCTGTTGGTGGACGATACCCTCCGTCGCATTATGGGAATGCAGGTGGTGCTTACACCAGAGGAAACCTACAAGTTCTGGTTCAGCAGGGTAAAGCCTGAGTGTCGCCAGTACGTGGAGTCTTGTGTAGAACAGATTGTGGAGACTGGTGCTACCGTTCAGATGGAGTATATTTGGTCTCATCCTATTCGTGGAGATATTACGGTTGTTTGTACAGGTTTACGACGAGAAATTACTTCTGAAAAGGTAACCTTGTCTGGCTACCATCGTAATTTACAGGATGTGCTTTGTCCAAAGATTGAAGAATAAAGGTGAAGGTGTTTATAATAAACCCCTAAAGGTAAACTGTCTGGTTTTCCTTTAGGGGCTTTTTTTGCTTACTGGCCTTGAATCATGGAAATACCTTGCTCTAGGTGCTGGGCGGTAATGGCTCCAGCTGCATAGGCAACGATGTTTCCTTGGGCATTAACAAAGTAGGTGGTAGGAATGGCACTAACTCCATATTCAATGGCTGCTTCCTGATTTGTGTCAAAGTACACAGGGAAGCTGAAGCCTTGGCTTGCAATGTATTCTTCTGCAGTGGCAATGGTTTCTCGTCCACCGTCGGTCATGTTGACCATCATAAACTGGATGTCTGCCCCATAATTTTTGTAGGCAGCCTCAAAGTCGGGCATTTCCTGCTTACAAGGAGGACACCAACTGGCCCAAAAGTTCAGGATAATGGGCTTGCCTACCAAGGAATGGAGAGAAACTTCTTTTCCTGTGGTATCCAACACTGTAAAGTTTGGTGCTGGAACGGTGGGGGCTTCTGCTTGGTTTTCTTGGGTGGAAACATTTTGTGCTCCACTGGTAACTGTTCCTGGTTCCTCGGTAACTACCATAGTCCGAGGTGCAAAGCTTTCAATAAGCTTTTCGTAGAGGATTGCTGCTGCTCCTACTACCACTAAAATTGAGCCAGCGATAATGGCTACCTTTGTTTGTTTTTTCATGTTTAACATGCTCCTTTCAATATGTTCCTGTCTTGCTGTTTAGCTGAGCAGGGCGAGAAATCGGTTCATTAATCCTGTCATCATCAGGATTCCCATAAGTATCAAGAGTATACCACAAATGCGGTTGATAATGGTATAGTGCCGCTTGATGAAGTCAAAGGTGGACTTGAGACTGTCTATCAGCAGGGCGCTGGCTACAAAGGGGATACCAAGTCCCGCTGAATAACACAGTAGCATCAATACTCCTGTAAGGGCATGGCCCTGTTGGGAAGCCAGCATAAGGGCTGAGCCCAGGAAGGCCCCTACACAAGGAGTCCAGCCAATGGAAAATACCATGCCAAAGACCATGGCGGAAAAGAAGCCCAGCTCTCTGCCAGCCATGGAATTGGCTCGTCCCTTGAACAGGTTGATTTTTATCAGGCCAATAAAATTCAGGCCAAAGAACACAACGATGGCTCCTGTTATAATGTTTACGAGGGTTTGATGGCGACGTAAAAGGCCCCCGAGGGTTCCTGCCAAGGCACCCATAAGCACAAAGACAAGGGTAAAGCCCAAAACAAAGCCCAATGCGTTTCGGAGGGTTTTTCCAGAGGAGGATTTTTCGTCCTGCTGGCTAGTTTGATTTCCTGCAAAGTAGGACAGGTAAATGGGCAGCATGGGAAGCAGGCAGGGGGAGATAAAGGTGATGATACCTTCTAAAAAGGCGATGAAAAATTCCACGGATAAGCTCCTTTGTCTGTTTATGTCTTCTTAAAATATACAAAAAAAAGCTGTCTGGATGAATACCCTCCAGACAGCCTGTATGAGACTTTAGATTAAAACTTTTTGACTATGATTTTTTTATGGATGCTTTTCTAAAACTCTCTCCCCTTACTTATTCAAGAGCTTTGCCATATCGGCTTCTACGGTGGTGGTGGGGCCGATGTTAAAGTTTTCTACCAAGAAGTTCAAGACATTGGGAGAAACGAAGGCTGGCAAACTGGGGCCAAGGAGAATATTCTTGATTCCCAGGTGCAGCAATGTCAGGAGGATACATGCTGCCTTCTGCTCGTACCAAGATAATACTAAGGAAAGAGGAAGCTCGTTTACACCACACTGGAAAACTTCTGACAGAGCCAAGGCAACCTTGATGGCACCGTAGGCATCGTTACACTGACCCATATCAAGAATACGGGGAATACCAGCAATAGAGCCAATATCCAAGTCATTGAAGCGGTATTTTCCACAAGCCAAGGTGAGAATCATGGTGTCGGCAGGAGCCTGCTTTACAAAGTCGGTAAAGTAATTACGTCCAGGCTTAGCACCGTCACAGCCACCTACTAAGAAGAAGTGCTTGATGGCTCCAGCTTTTACGCCTTCTACCACCTTGTCTGCTACAGAAAGCACAGTACCGTGACCAAATCCTGTCATAACCTTTGTACCACCGTTAATTCCTGTAAACTGGGTGTCTTCCTTGTAGCCTCCCAGCTCCAGTGCCTTGTTGATAACAGGGGTAAAGTCCTTGTCTTCACCGATGTGAACCAAGCCAGGATAGGAAACAACCTCTGTGGTGAAAACACGGTCGTGATAGCTGGGGCGGGTGGGCATGATACAGTTGGTGGTAAACAGTACGGGAGCAGGAATATTGTCAAATTCCTTCTGCTGGTTCTGCCATGCAGTACCGAAGTTACCCTTCAAATGGGAATACTTCTTCAGCTCAGGATAGCCGTGGCCAGGAAGCATTTCTCCGTGGGTGTACACGTTAACACCCTTGCCTTCTGTCTGCTCCAAAAGCTTTTTCAGGTCATACAGGTCATGACCGCTGATAACAATGAAGGGGCCTTTTTCTACAGTAAGGCTTACCTCTGTGGGAACGGGAGTACCGTAGGTTTCGCAGTTAGCCTTGTCCAGCAGCTCCATACAGATAAAGTTGATTTCTCCCACCTTCATGCAAACAGGGAGCAGGGTATCCATGGTATTTTCGTCGGCCATGGCCACCAATGCTTCGTAAAAGCACTGGGAAACACGCTGGTCGGTATAGCCAAGAACAGCTGCGTGGTAGGCGTAGGCTGCCATACCGCGGAGTCCAAAGAGAATCAGGGACTTGAGGGAACGGATATCCTCGTTGTCTGCCTTCCACAAGGTTTCCAAATCGTAGTCTGGAGCAGTTCCACAGCTACAACCATCTGCCAAGCGAAGGGTTTCCTGATGGATTTTTTCAATTAGAGTCTTTTCTGTCTCTGGATTAAAGCTAACATTGGTAACAGTGGTGAAAAGTCCCTCCAGCATAAGCCAGTTGGTCTTTTCTGTCACTGACTGAGCCTTTTTTAAGGCAACCCGAGACAGGTTTACCAAGGCTCCTGTAATCTTGTCCTGCAAGTTAGCGGATTCTTCCTTCTTTCCGCAAACTCCCACACTTCCTGCACAGCCCTTTCCGCCAGCAGTCTGCTCACACTGAAAACAAAACATAGTATGCTCCTTCAAATTCGGTTTATAGTTTGGAATTGACCTTTGCTGGCTCTGCCAGATAAAAGTCATTCTGCAAAGATTACTCTACAATTCTTCCGTCGGTGGAAATGGTAACCACCTGCCAGGGAATGAACTTGCCACTGGCTTGCAGGGCTCGTTTTGCGGCATGCTCTATGCCACCACAGCAGGGAACTTCCATGCGGGTGATGGTGAGGCTCTTGATGTTGTTGTGGGTAAGGATGGCAGTAAGCTTTTCCGTGTAGTCCACATCATCTAGCTTAGGGCAGCCTACCAAGGTGATTCTGTTGCGGATAAATTCCTGATGGAAGTTGCCATAGGCAAAGGCACAGCAGTCAGCTGCAATCAAGAGGTTTGCTCCTTCAAAGTAAGGGGCATTTACTGGCACCAGCTTGATTTGCACAGGCCACTGACGCAGCTGGCTTACAGGTGCTGAGCCTGTTGCGGAACTTGTTGCAGCAGGTTCTGGTGAAGTGGTGGCTGGGCGGGAAATTGTTGCCATTTTGGAGCCAGGGCAGGCACAACCGTGGCCAGCATGAACAGGCTTTGCAATGGTAAGCTTTGCTGCTTCTGCTTGAGCCTTGTTTGCTGCCATATTTGCCATAACAGCAGCCTCATCGTAGGGCAGGGCTTCTCGCTGCTCAAAGGTAATGGCACCAGTAGGACAGGCAGGAAGGCAATTTCCCAAGCCGTCGCAGTAGTCGTCTCGAATGAGCTTTGCCTTGCCATCTACCATGGCAATGGCTCCTTCGTGACAGGCGGTAACGCAAATGCCGCAGCCAGTACATTTTTCTTCATCTATCTTAATAATTTGTCTGATCATAGAAATCTCCTCATGTTTTTGGGAAATATTCCCTTGCTGTAAGTATATGGTACACCAGCTTGGGAAGCAATTCTGTTGGAATTCCAACAAATAAAGAAATGTTCTGTAAAAATATGTAAAAAAAGGGAAAAAAATTTTTTGATTGTTATGGTATGAAAAGACTTTTTGCATTTGGTGGGAAAAGGTACAAGGTTTTGTCTTGCAGAATTAGCACCTTTGCGGTAATCTTAGTACTATGGAGATTATTAAACGAACTGGAAATTCAGAGGCCTACGACGGCCAAAAGATAAAAAACGCCATTGCAAAGGCCTTTGGTAGCACTGGTCGGGAGGTTTCTGGCCAAATTCTAGACAATCTGCTTGCCCTTGTGGAGCAAAAGCTAGAGCATGAGGCTGTTAAATCAGTTGAGCGGATTCAAGACTTGGTGGAGCAAAGCCTTATGGAATCAGGCTTCTTTGAGGAAGGAAAGCGATACATCCTGTTCCGCCAGAAGCGATATGAATACCGTGTGGCCCGCCGAGAATTGATTTCTCTGATTCATGCTGATGATGAAGGTGGTGATGGTGGCCTTGATAAGGTAATGGCTTCTATTCAAAAGACCTATCAAGAAGAAGTCTATGCCCTCCACATTTTGAAGGCAAAATTCATTTCCTTTTCTAAGGAAGATATGGGACGTACAGAACAGCTGTCTGCCTTGGTGCGGGCTGCATCTGAATTGGTAAGTCCAGAAGCTCCCAAGTGGGAGTTTATTGCCGGTCGCCTTTTGAACCATTCCTTCCAGGAAAAATTAAAGAGAGATACAGCACAGCTAGGAATCCATAGCTTTTATGAAAAGATGGAATATCTGGTGGAAGAAGGCTTGTATGGTGATTACATTCTTCATTCTTATTCCAAGGCAGAAATTCAGGAGGCCGAGGGCTTTATTCAGCAGGACAGGGATTATCTTTTAACTTTTTCTGCCCTAGACCTGTTGCTGAAGCGATATGTAATTCGTACCCGCAAGCACATTCCCATGGAAACACCACAGGAAATGTTCTTGGGAATTTCCTTGCATCTTGCCATGAAAGAAAAAGAAAATCGTCTTGGCTGGGTAAAAAAATTCTATGATATGCTTTCCAAGATGGAAGTTACCATGGCAACTCCCACCTTGGCCAATGCCCGAAAGCCCTATCATCAGCTTTCCTCCTGCTTTATCGATGTGGTACCTGATAGTCTTGATGGTATCTACCGCTCCATTGACAACTTTGCCAAGGTGTCTAAATTTGGTGGCGGTATGGGAATGTACTTTGGTAAGGTTCGTTCCACAGGCTCTTCTATCCGTGGCTTTGAAGGGGCTGCTGGTGGTATTATTCGCTGGATTCGCTTGGTAAATGACACTGCGGTGGCGGTGGATCAGCTGGGCGTGCGCACTGGTGCTGTGGCAGTTTATCTTGACGTGTGGCACAAGGACTTGCTGGACTTTTTGGCCCTTCGTACCAACAACGGTGACGACCGAATGAAGGCTCACGATGTTTTCCCTGGCATCTGCTATCCCGACCTGTTCTGGAAGATGGCCAAGGAGGATTTGAATCAGGATTGGTACTTGATGTGTCCCCACGAGGTGTTTAATATCAAGGGCTACCATCTTGAGGATTCCTGGGGAGAGGAATGGGAGAAGCGGTACTGGGATTGTGTTCACGACAATCGCATTTCCAAGCGGGCGGTGCTACTCAAAGACGTGGTTCGCCTGATTTTGAAGTCTGCCGTAGAGACAGGAACTCCCTTTGCCTTTAACCGTGATATTGTAAACAGGGCTAATCCAAATCCTCATGCAGGAATGATTTATTGTTCAAACCTCTGTACCGAGATTGCCCAAAACATGAAGGAAGTGACCCATCTTTCCACCACTGTGGAAACAGAGGATGGGGAGCAGATTATTGTTACAAAGACAAAGCCCGGAGACTTTGTTGTTTGTAACCTCGCTTCCTTGAGTTTGGGACATTTGCCGGTAAAGGATAAGGCCTACTTGTCTAGCGTGGTAAAGACTGCCATCAGAGCCTTGGACAACGTCATTGACTTGAACTTCTTCCCCTTGCCCTATGCCCAGCTTATGAGCCAGTCCTACCGTGCTGTTGGATTGGGAGCCAGCGGTTGGCATCATCTATTGGCTAAGAATTTTATCAAGTGGGAAAGTCAGGAGCATCTTGATTTTGCTGATGAGGTATTTGAAACCATCAACTATGCCGCCATTGAAGCAAGCTCCGATATTGCTGCAGAAAAGGGAAGCTATGCTCACTTTGCTGGCTCCGACTGGGATACTGGAGTATACTTTGCAAAGCGAGGCTATAACTCCCCAGAATGGAAGGACTTGGCAAAGAAGGTTCATAATCAGGGAATGAGAAACAGCTATTTGCTGGCTATTGCTCCCACTTCTTCTACCAGTATTCTTTCTAGCACCACTCCTGGCATTGACCCAGTAATGAAGCGCTGGTTCCTAGAGGAAAAGAAGGGCTATATGCTGACTCGTACTGCCCCCGACCTTTCTCCTGACACCTGGTGGTATTACAAGAATGCCCACGAAATTGACCAAAAGTGGTCAATCCGTTCCTGTGGTGTTCGTCAGCGTCATATTGACCAGGCCCAGAGCATGAACCTGTACATTACCAACGAATTTACCATGCGACAGGTGCTGGACTTGTATCTTTTGGCCTGGGAAAGCGGGGTAAAAACCGTGTACTATGTCCGCTCCAAGTCCTTGGAAGTGGAAGAATGTGAAAGCTGTAGTTCATAATCTTGGAAGGGGGAATCGTTCCCCCTTTTATTTTTTTTCTAATGAGCAAGCCGTTGTTATGACTGTGGAATATTTTTAGACAGTGCCAAAACTGTTTCTAGGGGAAGGTTGGTGCAACGAGAGATAATTTCTAGGGGTAATCCTTCCGTAAGCAAACTTTTTGCTGTTTCCAACTTGGTTTGGTAGATTCCTTGTTCCAGACCTTGTTGGAGGCCATCTTCACGGCCAGCTGTAAAGCCTTCATCAAAACCTTCCTCGTAGCCATCATATCGGGCATCAGCCATTTTTAGTGCCAGTGTCATAAACGACCTCCTTTCAATGGAATTGTTTTTCAGTGTG
>JAXJGY010000023.1:0-23756 GCA_036300185.1 Treponema sp.
AGATATGACAATCAAACCTCTATCGTGCCAGAAAACTTTCTTTTTAAGAAGTGTTTCGCACAAATCTCTTAATGGTAAAAATACTCTTCCATCAACAATTTTGGCATGATTTTTTAGTGCTTTTCTTTTTCAAATTATCTTTGAGGCGGTTCTTGCAGGATGAAAAAAGCCCTAGCATCCTTAATTATACTAATTCTCTTTGGTGCAGCAGTCTTTTACTTTGGTTGGGTTCAATTTGGTGTTCCCATAGGCAATTATGGACTTTTGCTATCAAAAACAAGTGGCATACATCCAGAATTAATTGAATCAGGAAAATTTTTATGGCGTTGGGAAAGACTTTTACCCACAAACACTCAGCTACGAATCTTTTCTCTTGATGCCGTTTCTCAAACAGATACCTTTAGCTCATCATTACCCTCCGCTCAGCTTTATGCCACTAAGCTAGAGGGAAATCCTGACTTTACCTACACCATTACCGTGGAAAGCAAGGCAAAAATACATCCCCAAGACTTAATTCCCTTGGTAGAGCAACATAATCTTCAAGACCAAGAGGCATTGGAGAAGCTGATTCGTGACGAGCTTCATCAATTCAATATTGCCATCACCTCTTATTTGCTAGAAGAAACCCAAAATGATACTACTGGGCTCAAGCTTCAGACTATTACGACAAAGGAACTTGTAGAAGCCCTTCAGATAAAAGAACAAGCACCTTGGCTGGAAATTGTTTCCACAGATATTCGTGACGTAAAGATGCCTGATGCAAGTCTCTATCTTTCAGCAAAAAACGCCTATCTTAATAGCATTATCGAAGGAACTGGAGCCCAAGAAATTACCGAAAGTAATAATTTCACCGCATTGGTAAATCTTGGTGAAATTCTTACCAAGTACCCCGCCCTTTCAGAATTCATGATTGCAGGGGATGTAACGGCAACCTTAGATTTTTTGGTGGGAGAGACAACAGCTGAAACAAAAACCCCTTCCTTGTGAGGTGTACCCCAAAAGTTGGAGACAATTTTTGAGGTACCCTTCACTGCAGGAAATGCAGTAAAGGGGTTTCCTTAAGGTTTAGATTTCCATGTTCATAACTGAACGAACTTCTCGTAAAGTAGCCTGAGCCATGGCTTGGGCTGCCTCTACACCATCAAGTAGCACCCTTCTGATGTATTCAGGTTCCTTTTCCAGTTCAGCACGACGACTGCGGATAGGACGAAGGGTTTCATTCAAGGATTCAGTCAAAAGCTTTTTCAAAGCTCCACCACCACCGTCACCAAGTCTCTCAGCAATCAGCTGGGGCTCATCTCCAGTACAAAGAGAAATCAGCATCAACAGATTTGCCACCTCTGGGCGATTGTCTGGGTCATAGGTAATGTTTCTATCAGCATCGGTCTTGGCCTTTTTAATAAGGGCTGCTGTTTCATCCTCGGTGGCAGAAAGCATAATAGCATTTCCACGACTCTTACTCATTTTCTGGCTACCGTCTAGGCCCAGGATACTGGGAGTCTTACTCAACAAAGCCTGAGGCTCAGGGAATACGGGCTTTTTGGGAGAAAATTTCTCGTTAAATCGACGAGCAATGGTACGAGTCATTTCCAAGTGAGGTAATTGGTCCTTTCCCACAGGTACTACATTTGCCTTGCAGAAAAGAATATCACAAGCTTGGTGTACAGGATAGGTGTACATTCCTGCATTTACACTTTTGATTCCCGCAGCCTGAATTTCTTCTTTTACGGTAGGATTTCTTCCCAACTCAGCATTGGAAATAAGGGTCAAAAAAGGCAACATAAGCTGATTTGCTTCTGGCACATAGCTATGAGGATAGATGATGACATCCTTGCTTGGTTCAATGCCACAGGCCAAGTAATCAATAACCAGCTGCTTTGTGTTTTGAGAAATCTCATTAAAGGCATCGTGGTCCGTCAGCACCTGATAGTCTGCAATCAAAATAGTAGTAGGAACACCCATCTTGGAAAGACGGACACGGTTTTGCAAAGAGCCAAAATAGTGTCCAATGTGAAGACGACCAGTGGGACGGTCTCCCGTCAATACCCTGAACTTTTGAGGATTAGCAGCAATTTCTGCCTCTAGCTTCTTGCTCCGTTCCAGAGCTACCTCGTAGGTACCAGCAGTAATTGCTGTAGTATTAGCTGCGGACATAGCCCCATCTTCATTTCTATCCTTATCTGTAAGGTCTTGGCTCATATTACCTCCAAAAATTATACAAAATTATACATCATTAGACTGATTCTAACGACCAGCCAGCAACTTTTTTACCCGCTTGTACCAAAAATTCCGCAATCGCTCTCCTAAAACATAAAGTTTATACAAAGGACTCAAGGGAATATCCAAACTACCAGGCCGATGAACAACCTGTCCACCAAAGCCAGTTTTAAATCGATACAAGCCATGCATGGGATGATTTTCGTCATCGGTGGGGGGAATGCCGTACATATCATACACCTGGCATCCAGCAGCCTTTGCAGCCTCCATAGCCTTCCATTGCAAAAGGTAGGCTGGCATAAGATTACGGTGATTATTGGAAGAAGCTCCATACAAATAGACTGCTTCCTTGCCAGCAAACAACGTAATAATAGCTGCTAAAGGCTCATCTTCATAAGATGCAATATATAAATCCACCTTTGAAGCAGAATCTTTTTGCCCTCGTGCCAGCAAATCCTTGTAATAATCCTTATGGTGAATAGCAATCCCATCTCTTTGGGAGGTTGTTTTATACAAATCGTAAAAAACATCAATTTCCTCAAAAGAGGCTTGCCGCACCTGTACTCCCTTCTTTTCTGCCAGACGAATATTGTAACGCCACTTACTCTTCATTCGAGCAAGGATTTCCTCCAAGCTAGCAGTTAAATCCACCAATACTGTATCTGGTGGCTGAATATTATCTGGAGCAAAACTACAGGGAATGTTTTTACGATATGAGTCCCGCTCTTCTAAAGAAACAAGATCAACGGGAATATCAAATCGAATACACAGGGTATTTTTATCTAGAAAACTTCTTAGACTGTATGAAAAATCAGACAGTAATTTACCGTAAGCAACAGTTTCTGCCATGATTTCAGGAGTTTGATTCAGTTCTACTCCCATAGGGATATAGGCCAAGGAAACTTTTCCCACTACAGGCAAAGAAAAGCTTCTAGTGAGGATTGAACAAGTAAAGCAGGCATCTGTTCCAGCATAGCTAGAAAGATAATCAGCAGGATTATATGTTCCGTAAATGCGAAGAGACTTCCAACCATGGGCCTCTTTGAAAGAAGCCCAAAAGTCAGTTTGTAAAAAGTGGGTGGGCTCAAGACTTTCTACAGAAAATTCTGCAGGAAACTCCTGAGCCGAACAATACAGCTCCATGGGAATTAGTGTACCTCACCGTTGACAGTCATCTGAGTGGTGATAACCTTACCACCAGCCATAAGGGGAACACCTCCAATGGTGACTGTCTTGTTTACAACGGCAATATCAACAGCAAAGAAGGTGTCTGCATCGATTTCTGCATCCTTCTGTGCAGCAGGATCAGCTCCCTCCAAAACAACAGGAGTTCCAGGACTAGTCCAGCTACAATCAAGGACTTCTACACATTCCTTGCCCTCTGCATCGGTGTAATCAGCTGCAAGAAGCATACCACGGCTTTCAATTCCACGCATTTTGCGGGGCTTTAAGTTGTCGGCAATAACAACGGTCTTACCAAGCAACTGATCGGCAGTCAGGTATGGCACCAGTCCAGACAAAATGACTCGGTCACTACCAGAACCATCATCTAGGGTTTCAATATACAGCTTATCTGCTTCAGGATGTTTTTCTACCTTCTGGATTCGGGCTGTTTTCAAGGCAATATGCTGATTAAAGTGGGCAACAGGATCAGCGGCCTTTTCTGGCTCCTTGGGAGCAGGTTTTGCCTTTTTTTCCTTCTTCCCTTCCTGCTTTTTCTCACCAGCTTCTTTGCTTCCCTCTCCAGCTGCAGAACGCTCTGCCTGGCTACCAGCATATCGCTGACGATAGGAATCGATGGTTTTATCATCCATGGTCTTGAAATAGATTTCTGGGGAACAAACTGTTTCCAAACCATTGCACTGACCAAGGTCATTCCAAGTGAGACTACCAGCTTCTGCAGGACAGTGGCTCAAGGGACTTGCAATCTTCTTGCCAAAATATGACATTACCAATTCTGTAAACTGAGGCATATAAGGATGAGCCAAAATCATCAAGTCCTTGATAATATAACACAGATTCATAATGAGGGAGACTGCCTTTTCTGGCTCTGTAGTACGAGTCTTCCAAGGCTCTCCATCCTGGAATGCCTTGTTTGCAATGGATGACAGGGCAAAAATCTCTCGGAAGGCATCCTTCAACTCTGCCCACTCCAAAAGATTAGTGATTTTCTCTTCACTGGCCTTTACCTGCTGCCAGAATGCTTCATCAACAATACCTTCTGGAATCTTGCCATCAAAGTAACGAGAAACAAAGGTAAGGGTTCTGTTTACCAAGTTACCTAAGTTTCCAATGAGCTCACCATTGTATTTTTCCTGGAAATCCTTCCACATAAACTGAGTGTCAGACTTTTCAGGGCGATTGTAGAAGATGTAAAAACGCCAAGCATCGGCAGGGATTCCAGATTCCTTTGCATCGGTACCAAACACACCTATTCCCTTGGACTTAGAGAATTTACCAGACTCATAGTTCAAGTATTCGCTGCTGGACATGTGATGGAGCTTTGTCCAATCACGGCCAGAACCAATGAGGGTGGATGGGAAAATAACAGTGTGGAAGGGAATATTGTCCTTACCGATAAACTGGAAAAGCTCAACAGGAGGCTTTCCAGCGGCCTCACTTGATTCAGCAGGAAGCCACCAAGATTTCCAGTCAAAGGAAGCTTTTCCTTCCTCAGCCAATTTGTCTGCCAAAGCCTTGGTAATGGAGATGTAGCCAATGGGAGCATCGAACCAGACGTAAAATACCTTGTCTTCAAAGCCCTCTTTGGGAACGGGGATACCCCACTTTAAGTCTCGGGTAATGGCCCGCTGATGCAAGCCGTCACGAATCCAAGCTTGGGTCATTTGCACTGCATTTTTAGCCCAGCGTCCTTCCTGACTAGCCTTTTCCATCCATGGACCATAATCCTTTTGGATACCAGGCAAATCGATGTATAAATGACGAGTTTCTTTAATAACAGGCTCTGTACCACAAGTTGAACAGCGAGGAGACTTTAGCTCCACTGGCTCTAACAACTTGCCACAGCTTTCGCACTGGTCGCCACGGGCATCCTCGTAGCCACAGTGAGGACAGGTTCCACGAACAAAGCGGTCTGCCAAAAAACGCTGGCAGTCGGGACAATAGGGCTGCTGGATGGAATCTTCTTTGATAAAGCCCCTCTTGTCCAGATCAAGGAAGAGCTGCTGAACAATCTCTGTTTGCTGAGGAGTGGAGGTGCGGCCAAAATAATCAAAGTCAATGCCAAACCACTTGTAAATCTCTGCGTGGATGGCGTGGTAATAATCACAAAGCTCCCGAGGTGTCTTTTTTTCTTCCAGGGCACGGGTCTCGGTGGCAGTTCCGTACTCGTCGGTACCGCATACGTACATGGTATCATAACCACGACTGCGACAAAAACGTGCAAATACATCTGCAGATAAAACCTGAATCAAATTGCCCAAATGGGGAACATTATTTACATAGGGCAAGGCGGAAGTGATTAATCGTCTGTTCATTGAAACACCATAAAATATAAAAAAAATATACGAAATCCCCTAAAATGAAGCCAATTTAGAGAAAACCGTTACAATTTTATAGGGTTATGGCAGTTTAGTCAACTAAAGGCGTTTTGTAGTCTTTCGGGGAAGCACTACAAAGCTGATGTTCTTCTCAACTTCTCGTTGTGGTGGAATTTCCAGCTGCCAACAAAGAGATACCAGAAGGTTTCCGTTTTCAGCCTTCATTTGGAGGTTTGCCTGCTCATTCAACACAAAGACAAAAGAAACCTCTTGGTCAGAAAAACGAAGCTGGGACACTTCTCGCCCCTTACCTTCAGGAAGTTGACTGTGGAATACTTGCAATTCTTCTTCTTGACCGCAAATAAGCTCTGTATCAAGCTTTTCACTTCCAGCTACATCTAACTGAATGTGGGAATCAACAACAAAAATCTGTCGCAGTGGCTCTAAGCCCTCATTCTTGATAATATACTGCACAAGAATACCATCAGGAGAAACCACATAGTTCTTTTTTAAGCTCACCTGCTGACCATTCTGCCCCACTGTTCCCCGTGCAGAAAGCTCTATGTTTTTTCGTTTTCCATCGAAGGAACGCTCTTTGTACAGCTGACGAGAGAACAAATCATTACGGTCAGCGGAAAAATCATCTAGGAAATAATCCAAGAATAGCCCAAAGCCAGAATTTCCTTTTCCAGCATAATTTCTATAGGTTTGAAAAACATCAAACTCAAAGATAGAACCACCACGTCGCTGAATATAGGCATTATAGGGCTGGAATTGGCAGATATACTCGCGGATTCCGTCGGCATCATAATCATAAGAAGTAACAGAATCATAGAAACCTGTATATTCTCGGGCAATTCGTTCTGCCTGCAAAAGACTACGATAGGCATACTTTTGAGAACTAGCACTGGATTTTGTAGACTGTACTGAATAAGATTCACCAGCTTGGGCTTCCATCAACAAATCACGGACATGCTTTCTTCTGTTCTTATCACCACGACTCTGACTTACCAAAATGCTCAAATACATCATCTTGGAATACAAAAGATAGGTTCCCATGTTTTGCAGCAGATAATCATAGGGAGTCAAGATTGAATCCCTACCATCTAGATGCATCTGAGCCTGACAATCATGCTCTGTCAAAAGTACTCCCGCTGGAATATAGGTTCTCTGGTAGTGCTGGGTCATTTTGATGTAGCGAGAAGGAAGATTCCATTGAAAAACCTGTCGAATCTGCTCCTGGGATATAATATTGTCCAGCTGTTGCAACCACTGGGATTCTAAGAGCTGATTCATCTGTTCAAGGTTCAAGCTGAGACACACTAAGGGATTTTCGGCCTCTGGACAAGTGGAAAAAACCTCTTTTTCCAAGCTAGCTAGATATTCCTTTGGGGGAATTAGAGTTGTTTCACCATGATTATCTACCGCTCCAGAATGACAAAAGGGACTTTGCTGTTGATTTTGTCCCAGCACGTAGATAATCTTACCTTGCTCTTGAACAATATATGGCAAGAAGGAGTTTCTTCCTTGAGGAATAAGCCGACTATCCATCATAACAAAGTCCATAGAACAGGTTTTAAGACAAGAAACAAGACTGGGATCCCAAGCATTATTGGGAATTACCATACCACGAGGACGCTTTCCAGTGTGACGACGAAGTGCAGTGGTATATAGCTCAATCTGCCCCACTCGGTCTACGGGCAAAATTGTTGGTAAATGGGGATTATAATAAGCACCACCGAGAATTTCTACCTGCTTTCGACTAATTAATTCTGAAAGCACCAAAAGAAACTCACGGTGATTTCGGGCAAACCAATCTAGATGGCGGCCTGAAATGGAAATAGAAAGATGGCAGGAAGGATGGGCATACAAAAACTGAAGTAGCTTATAGTATTCATTATACTGAGACTCAAACAATGCACCCAATGCTTGCTGATATGCAAGGTCTGGATTCAGCCGAGAATAGAGCTCCATGTAATTGCAGTTTACTTCAAGACAAAAATGAATTGTCCCCATTAGCCTTTCCTGTTATTTCCCATAAAAAATATTATAACAGAGCTTCCACAATTTGAAAATGTGACGTGGAGGAATTTCTGATTTTTTCTCCCGTTGGCAAGCAGTACAGGTAGTACCACCATCAGCATTTCCACAAGGAATCTGTGAAGCAGCAATATCTTTTGGAAAAAGCTTAATAATGTGTTTAGGACAGCTGGCAACACATCGCCCACAACCAATACACCCAGATAAAACTACAGCCGTATTATTGACAATTTGTATTGCTCGCTGGGGACAATGACCTAGACAGGTTCCAAAACCAAGACATTGCTGGAAACAATCATATTCAGTTTCATACAGCTTGGTAAATAAAACACAATCCTTGGGTCCCTGATAATCAATACGTCGCTGCTGAAATTCCTTGTCATGACTACACAGAACAACAGCACGCATTCCAGTATCTTCTAAAGATTTTTTTGGATGACTAGAAATCTTCAGTTCATCAGGAGCAAAGATGAATTTCTGTACCCTGTCCTTATCTTGACTGATAGAAGGAATCAGAACTGAGAAAATAAAGATTGTAATTAAGCTTACAACGATTAAAAAAAGTATAAGAAGCAATATGGTAACAATCATCGTCCTATTCCTCCGTTTAACCATGAGGCATCAAAAACCAAGACGAATAAAATCAAAATGGCAAGACTAAATAAAATCAACGAATTCTTAAAAACTGGTAATGGACTGGCATGTTCATTTCTTCTTCTCAATGCAGACAAAACAGGAATGAGAATATAAAATGATGTCAGACAACATATTACAAATAAAACAGCTTCCACAAGGGATAAACTTTCATTGATTGCCAGAAGTACACAGAGAAAGGAAACAGAAAATTCCGTTACCGAGGAATTAACAGTAAGGCGAATCAAGACCTCAATGAAAACAGATACAATCAAGAAAATCAAAATACATACAAATGGAAACAATTCCTGTAAAGACAGGGGTACCAAAAGATTTTGAATTACAAGATATGACAATGCCACTGAAGAAACTGATGCAAATAGGGCTTTTACAAAGGAAAGCACCAATCCCTTAGGTGAGGAAGAAATAATGACGGCTCTATTAAGTCCTATTCCGTATAAAAATACGGAACATAAAATAAAGAAAAGACACTCAATTATCACTGGATCCCTCCTCCTGACGCAACTCGGCACTCCGTTCAAGAATTCCACAATACTTTCGTATAAAAGAAAGGACTGCTAACAAAAGTCCAGATAATACCAATGCACCTGGAATAGATGCCCAAAAGGTAAAGGGACTAAAATAAGACAAGGTTGGTAGCTCTAGCTTAAATATTCCAGATGGAATAGGAAAAGAAATAGTTCCGTATCCCACAATATCCCGCAAAAGGAAGAATACAAAGGCATAAATTGAGAAAAACCCTGATTCTTTCATATTTCCTGTTAAGGCCATTTTTAAGTGCATTCCTCTGTTATCGAAAAAACGACCAAGCATCAACACTGCTACAGCTGGCATATACAAGATAAATCCCATAGTTAAGGCTGTCATGGGAGAATATAAAATCAAAAGTTGACGTGCAAAAATAGTAATTCCCACCAACATTAACAAAATACAAATGGGTTTCAATGAATATAATTTCATATAATCCATAAATTTACTAAACAAAGTGGTCAAAACCATCAGCAAATTCAAAACTATAATTACAGGAACTCCATAATACAATCTCCCTGGCACTGGAACCAGCATTACCAAAGACACTGCAATGTACATAAAGACAGTATTTCTATTCATACTTAATTACTCTCCATTCCAAGAAGCATTGGAATACGTTTTTTCCAACGGGACACCTGCACAGAGTTTCGCAAGCTTTCCGTAATAGCAGCTTCCTTTCCGATATGGGAATCAAACACAGCAAAACCAATAAATTCTGCACCAGCTGTAGTTGAATAACGGTATACAGCTGGAAGGGGGCCGTATAGGGTTGCAACACGAACAATAACTCCATAAACAGGACCTGTTTTTTGGCTAGAAACTGGAACAAGCTCGTAGGCTGCAGCAGAGGTAGCATATGGGCCTTGGAGTACTAATTTATTTCCAGCAATATATTCTCCAGGGTACACGCTCTCAATAGTTTGAGCAACACGTTTCTGCAAGCCCTTATCCCAAGGATCACGGGAAACGAAGGTCATGAGAACAAGAATACCCAAAAGTACCAGCACAACTGCTAGAAAAAACGCAAGATGAATAGCAAGTTTCTTAGGATCCATTAGTTATGCTCCTGTGTTTGAGGTTGAGGATGAACAGTATTTGCAAGCATCTTCTCCCCGTGCCAATGCTCTATCATTTGAATTAGAAGAGAGAAGATATTTCCGCAAAATACAGAGAACATGGCTCCAACAGAGGACAAACCATATCCAGAAATGAAAAATGCAGCAATTCCTGTCAGTATTCCATAGAAAATCTTTCCAGCCATGGTCATAGGAGTTGTTCCAAACCAAGATAATACAAAGAAGGCACTAAACAATGTACCACCAGTAAACAAGGCTAACAATACGTCTCCATTGCCAAAGGCTCCACCAGCAAAAATAGGACAGAGTAACCAAACAAGGAAGCTGTAAGTTAAAATAAAACTTACTGGAGCTTCTATTCGTAAGGAGCTCATGGAATACAAAACTAGGGAACCCAATAAGGTAAAGAAGTTAAAGCGAAAGGCAGGAATTGCAGCACCAGTGTCCCACAATAAAGAAATATACCCTTCTGGAATATTAGTTCCTAAAAGAGAAAATACCTTGTTATTCAAAAAACCTGTAATAACTGCATCTAAAGAACAAATGGGAAATACTCCATCATTAATTAACATGAGGGAAACATTTTGGGATTGCAGGTACAAGGGAGAAATGATAAAGGTGGGAAACCAAATTGCACCTACAAAATAAGCCATAACGATAGAAATAGCCACAGGATTCACCCAAGAACCAGCTATGCCACCAAAGGGATACTTTGCAATGAACAGTGTTACAAAGATGATAAAAAATACAGCAACTACTGGATACATGGGAGGTAAAAACATTCCAATGAGAACACCCTGCAACAAGGTAACAAGGATATTGATTGAACGTTTTCGAATAAAAATAGCGTCAATACTCTCTGCACCAAAGGAAGCTAAAACTGAAGAAAGAATAATGAACAAGGACTGAAAGCTTGAGGTTATAGCCAGCATCACAATATGTGGAATAAGGACACAGAGCATTCCTATGGTCATGGTAGAGATTGACGGTGTTGCATAATGAAAGGGACGCAGAGTCAAGACATTATTTTTTTTCATTGATTGCTCCTCTTAAAAGCTTAATACTTTGACACAATGGCAACCGAGCAGGACAAACAGCATTACAAAGAACACAGTCAGAACAATTTCGCAAAGTATTGAGATGATTTTGTGAAATTTCATGATTAAAAGCATAATGTCCATATAAAATATCGGGAGACATTCCCATGGGACAAACATGACGACACATTCCACAACGGATACATTCCAAACTAACAGGACTCATAACATCCTTTGGCGGAATAATGATAACAGACTTTACTTCCTTGGTAATAGGAGTATCAAGATCTGTTACATTATGGCCCATTAAAATTCCGTTAACGAGAATCTTGCCTCCATCCTTTATAAAACCGCCAAATTCCCCAATCAAGGAACGGATACAGGTGCCGAGACGCACCTTTAGAATACCTTCACCGTATACTGCATGGCCTGCAATCTGAATAAATTTGTCGATTACTGGCTGGTTATACACCACTGCCTCATAGACATCATAGATTGTAGAGCTATCTACATACAAATCTTTAAAAGAAACACGACCGTCTTTCCGCCGCTTTTTCAGCTGTGCAATAATATCTCTTTTTCCACCAACAGGGTAATAGGATGTGTCTGTTTCTACCTTTACATATTCCACATCCCCCTCAGGCAAAACCAGCTCCTGTTTTGGGGCAAAATTTTGTGGCACCAATAACACTACTCGCTTTGTCTCTAAGGCAGTGGCAAGAATTGCAATTCCCGTCATAATTTCACGAGGAAATTGTTCTGCAATAAACTGGTCTACAAAACAGCTGGGATCTAGATCGAACAAACGGACAACAAGACTTGGCTTACTTTTTTCCATAAGTCTATCCATCTGATGCACTAGAGAAACGGCTCGTCCAAAGGTATTTACTACACCTTTATCAGCAATAATTCTCCGTAAAGTACTTGGAGGAAAGTTTTTCCAATCCACTGCCTTACGAGGCTTACCGTAGAGGGAAAATTCCCCCTGAAGCTTTACTTTTACAGCATGAACTCTTCGTCCATCGGGGTCAGTAATATATTGTATCTGGGAAACAACCCCAGGCACAGAAGAATGAATGACAGAACCATGCAATTCCCTACTTGATGCCAGAACCTGTCCTTCTTCCACCACATCACCTTCGTTTACGGTACAAAAGGTAGTTGTATCCTTTTCTTGCAGCAATGGAATAATGGCTTCCTTAGGCAAAAAGGCATTGGTGAATTCCTGATACCGGACATGTTTGTATGGTAATAAATCAGAAACCTTCATCTTCATTTTTGGATTCTCCATATAAATATGCCTGCTATGAGAGAAATTACAATGGTTGTTAAAAGGGACAAAAAGATAAACACCTGTCCCTGAGAGCCACCTGCCAGAAAATCCCCCATCCTCCGATAAACCACAGAGGTAAAGCAGTTTTGTTTTTTAAGCACACCCTCTATCTGAAAGGATTCATCTTGAATTCCTTCCATAACAGAGGAAATAAAAGCATCGTCAAGGGAATACACCGAAGTATACTCCTCTTGAATAACTCCCTGCTGATTCACCCGATAACTGGGGAGTAACAGGGTCTCTCCTGCAGACACCAATTCAAAGACCTGTAGCTCATGGAGAGAACGATAAGAATAAGTCAATGTATCCCATACCCAGTCAACATAATGAACAAGGGAAGGTAACTCCTCTTCCAAATAAGACTGCTGTCCATTATCTTGAAAAGATGCAGAATCAAAAGACATGGTATCAGTATACCTTGCAGGAGCAGGAAGAAACAAGCCATTTATTGAAGTATCTGAGGGAAAATAACCAAAAAAAAGCAAGGAAATGGAAAGAATAGCAGCTGCCACTGCTGGAATAAATAAGGTAAAGGATGCCACAGAAGAAACGACAGACACAAGCTGAGCACTGCGGATGGGTACAGGCATAAATCCCTTTACTTTCTTTGGGATAGCCTTAATCAAAATATAGCACAGAGCAAAAGAACCTATAATAGTTACAAGAAATAGTACACCTTCCTTCCAAGAACCAATAAAGGCTACAGGAATACTGGCAAAACCGAACAGGAGAATAAGGGAACTTTTTCTAATGGCTTTAAGCATTTCCCTTCGTTTCCAAAAGGTACTGCACAAAAAGAAACAATAAAGCAATAAGGTCACCGCTCCAGCACCGCTATAAGAAGGAATACAGCAAGAAAACAACAAGGGGAAAAAACCAGATGTAACCATAAATCCCTTTGCTCGGGACAGTACTATAAAAATTGAAAATACTAATAAAACTACTAGGGGTACAATCCAAGGATAACTAGTCTTACCTTCTAAACCAGCACCTTCTCCTCCTGGCAGAGTCTGTAAATAAGATACAACACCCTGGGCCTGTCCCCTTGCAATCGAGGGAACATAAAAAAGCTGCATTTGTTGAGAACGATCAAAAAAATAATTTTCTCGCTGCTTAAGATAAGAATGTTGCGTGCTTACAATAGATTGAACAGGAGCAAAGGGAGAAAAGACAGGTTGCTTTTGTTTTGAAAGACTTATGACATCTTCAATCCCCACATCCTGCAAAGCTTGCAAGACAACCTGTTCTGTAAGCTCCACTGGTACATATAAAATATTATATTCCTTCCACAAGGAGGATACAGGGAGACGAATAAATATAACTAAAATGATGGCAGCTATAAGGGCTAAAAGGCTGGCAACAACAACAGACAAGGAAAGCTTCATGGTAGATTACAACACGGAGAAGGCAATACCTATAGCCACTCCCCAGAAACACCCCACAAAAACCTCTGCAGGCTTATGACCTTGAATCTCCTTGATCGGCTTAAACTTGAGGATGTCCTTTCCCTCCAAAGTTTTTCCAATCTCATTCAAAACTCGTGCCTGAATACCACTGGCACGACGTACACCTACAGCGTCACGGATAGTAACAAGAGCAAAACAAAGGGCTAGAATAAAAATATCTGAATTAATACCAGAACGAAAACCAATAGTAGTACTTAATGTACACACTAAAGATGAATGGCTAGAAGGCATTCCTCCTGTTCGCCAAAGCAACAACTCAAACAATTCCTTTACACTAGAAACATTGCCACCCAAAAGCTTAATCACCGTCTTAATAAATTGAGCTGAAAACCAGCTAAAAATACAGGCGAGAAAGACAGGATTACTAAAGAGTGTCTGCAATTGTCTTAGTGTAGAAGAAATCATATCTACTCCATTTTACTGCTAAGATAATTTTTGTCTAGTAGATTCACCACCAATTTTATTATACAATACGAAAATGGATTTCTTGGATTTTACTGCTGACGAAAATGATGCTGGTCGTCGTATTGATAGAATTGTCAGAAGACTCATGCCAGACCACTCCTTGGGAATGATTTATAAATATTTTCGCAAAGGACTCGTACGGAAAAACACAGGAAAAACAAGTCCAGAAGTAAAGGTAACGGTGGGAGATACCATAAATATTGCTGCCTTTCTACTGAAAAAGGAATCTACACCTTGCCAGCAACAGCCACCGACTCAACAACAAACACTGGCTTTAGCTCCAGATTTATTCCTTAATCAACATATCAGAATCATTAACAAGCCGTATGACATACCTGTTCAAGGAGGGCAAAATATTTCCCTGTCCTTGGACAAGATTATTTATCAAGAATACCTCCAGATGCAGCAAGAAAAAGGAATAGCTCCCTCCCTATCCTTTCACCCAGGTCCCTTACACCGTCTTGACCGAAAAACCACAGGAGTTCTCGCCTTTTCTCAAAGTCTTTTAGGTGCTCAATGGTTTTCCCAGGCCATGAAAGAGCATCTTATCAAAAAAGAATATCTTGCTTTGGTGGAAGGAAATCTACGAAAGGAGCAAGTCTGGCAAGAAGAAATTGCACGACAAGAACAGACTAGATCAAAAGGCTTTGTTCAATCAGAAATTAGGAGCCATGGCAAAAAAGCCCATACTATAGCTCATCCATTAGCCTGGGGAAGCTACAAAGGTAAGCCCATTACCCTAGTACATTTGGAAATTTCCACTGGAAGAACTCACCAGATCAGACTCCACTGTAGCCATCACGGCTTTCCCTTACTGGGGGATAGAGCCTATGGAGGAACACCTCTAACCACTAGTCATATAAAGAATAAGAAAACACAGTTTCAAGAAAATCAAATCAGGAATCAAGAAAAAGTTCAACAGGATTTTTTTCTTCATGCTTGGAAAATAAGATTGCCTTCTGACAACCCTCTCCAGCTTCCGTCCCTTGTAGAAGCTCCTCTTTCTGAAAATTTCAGAAATATGTTACTTACACACTTGCCAGAAATGGAATTAAAGGGATATATTATATAAACCCATGAAATTTTCTGATATTATTCTTGCGTTCAAAGGTATAACAGTTTTCGCTTTAGTTGGTCCCAGTGGAACTGGAAAAAGTTTTCGTGCCAAGCTAGTGGCAGAAAAATACGGTATTGATGCAATCATTGATGACGGACTTTTAATCCAAAACGATAAAATTGTTGCGGGGCAAACAGCAAAACGCGAAAAAACTTACATGGGTGCAGTTCGTGTAGCCCTTTTTGATGACAAAAGTCATCGAGACCATGTGGCAAAGGCCCTACAAAAGAACCATATCAAAAAAATCCTCCTGCTTGGCACCTCAGAAAAGATGGTACAAAAAATTGCCATTAGACTGCAGCTCCCAGCTCCTTCAAAGATCATTGACATTACCGATGTAGCTAGCCAAGAGGATATTGAAATTGCCCAGCGTTCACGACTAGTAGAAGGAAAACACGTAATACCCGTGCCCTCAATCGAAATAAAACGAGACTATCCTAAAATCTTCTACAATAAGGTTAAGATTTTCTTCAAGGGACTAACCATCACTAACGAAAAGGACAAGAAATCTCAGGTTTCAGAAAAATCGGTAGTACGACCAGAATTTTCCAAGAAGGGACGCATAGAGATTTCAGAAGCAGCCATTACCCAGATGGTCATGCACTGTGTTGCGGAACATGACCCGCAAATTCGAGTGAAAAAGCTCCAGATAAAGACAGATGCCCGTGGTTACCGTCTGGTTGTTACCATCGATATTCCCTTTGGAACCCAGCTTACTGGTACTATCCACAATCTTCAATCCTACATCATTACTAATATTGAAAAATACACAGGTATCCTGATTGAAGAAGTAAGTATTATTATCGATAAGATTACCCAAACAGACAAAATCAAGAAAAAATAATTATACTTTTGATTTTAATTTCCTGTGGCAATAGCCGCAGATACCGCACCCTTGCTCCGTCTTCTACCTGAATGACGTCTTCTGCTAACGGCAGCATCAAGTTTGTCACGATTATGATGATGCTCATAACCATGTTCATGAGACTTCTTATTGTGACTGGCAGCCATTTTAACAGCACTGACAATTCCCTGCTCCTGCTTTTCTCCAGAAACATTTGACTTGCAAGAAGAAAAGGCCCGTTTTGGAATATGAACAGAAACTCCCAGTTGACGTAATACAGTACGAATAGCAAACTCCAACTCTGTTCGTTGTGGATTCATAGGAAGAACAAAATTCCTACACTGAGCCCAGGTTCTGCTATACAATTCTGCAGTGGCAGATTTTTGATCCACCTCTGCCTGCCAATCCGTTAGGCCTGCGGTAAAATCGTAGATAAGGTAAGAAAGTCTTAATCCAAGCCGTGCAGTTGGCTCATTGGCATGGAGAGCATCTAGCTCTTGTAAATGCTTAAAATAATTAGCCTTAAACTCACTACTAGCATACATCATGGCAGTGGCGGCAGGCTGAAGATGCATAAATAAGTCAACCTCCATGGCTGCCCTAATAATATCATAGGCATGACCACTGTTAATTATCTTCATCAATTCTTCTGTAAGTCGAGAGGGAGACACAGGAGAAAGAAGATGTGCAGACTTACAAATCTTACGCTTCAAGCTTCGAGGCATAGAACAACCTGTAGTAGCTGCATATTTTACTGCCCGAAGCATACGAACAGGATCTTCTTCAAAAATCCGATTCAAGGGGATAACTGGCCGAATAATCCGTTTTTGAATATCCTTCAATCCACCCACATAATCAATTACCTGCTCTTTCAAGGGGTCATAATACAAGGCATTAAGAGTAAAGTCTCGACGAAGGGCGTCTTCATCCATAGTACCAAAGCTATTACCTACAGAGCCATCAGAAATGGAGCGAAAAGTACTCACCTCAAAAATCTTTGGTCCAAAGAAAACGTGTACAAGACGGAATCTTCTACCAATAATTCTAGAATTCCGAAAAATCTTCTTTATCTTTGAAGGAGTTGCATCAGTAACAATGTCAAAATCCTTGGGTTCTTTTTGAACCAATAAATCTCGTACCGCTCCACCAACGATATATGCATCATATCCATGATTATGAAGTTGCTTGACTATAAAAAGAGCGTCTGGATCAATCTTCTGAGGAGAAATGGAATGTTCATCTTTTGTATAAATAATGGCCTTTTTAACTGGACGGCCCTTTGCATCAGCAGAATATCGAAATAACACGGTTTGCATATAATAGAATTTTCATTACAGCTAGTCAAGCGGTGTGTAAAATAAAAGAAATATCAATAATCACTAATCAAAATTAATCTGTCGTTTAAAATAAAAATGCCGAAATCCAGGAAATCCCTTCATTCGGCATCTTCTCAAACGAGAGTTAAAAACTACTCAGTCTTTACATCCTCACAGATGTTCAACTCAGTTTCCTTATCAAAGAACTTACCCTTTTCCATGTTGGGGATAAAGTTAGCTGTATCTCCAATGCGGAAGGTGTTGTCGGGCTCTGTGCGAGCGATAACCTGCTGGTTCTTTGTAGCCAAGTACAGGTGAGTTTCTGCTCCCAGAGGCTCAATGATAGAAACCTTCATCTGCATGTTGTTGCTAGCAGCGGCTTCCTTGGTATACTGCATGTCTTCAGGACGAATTCCGAAGAATACTTCCTTACCAACATAGGCCTTAAGTTTTTCTGCCTGCTCAGGAGTAGGAACAACCTCAAAGGTTCCTTCGTCAGCAAGAATCTGACCGCCCTTCTCTACAATCTTAACAGACAAGAAGTTCATTGGGGGTGATCCAATGAATCCAGCAACGAATTTATTGATGGGGTGGTTGTACAGGTAGAGAGGTGAACCAATCTGCTGAACCTTACCATCCTTCATAACAACAATTTTGTCACCCATGGTCAAGGCTTCTACCTGGTCGTGGGTTACGTAAATCATAGTAGCCTTCAGGCGGTGATGGAGATCGGAAATCTCAGCACGCATCTGAACGCGGAGCTTAGCATCCAAGTTAGACAAAGGCTCGTCGAAAAGGAATACCTTGGGGTTACGAACGATGGCACGACCAACAGCAACACGCTGGCGCTGTCCACCGGAAAGAGCCTTAGGCTTACGATCAAGCAACTTCTCGATGTCCAAGATACGAGCAGCTTCATTTACACGGCGCTCAATCTCGGCCTTATCTGTCTTACGAATCTTCAGACCAAATGCCATGTTATCGTATACTGTCATGTGAGGATACAAGGCATAGTTCTGGAATACCATTGCAATGTTGCGGTCTTTTGGTGGAACGTCGTTCATCAGCTCCTGGTCGATGTACAACTCTCCCTCACTGATGTCTTCCAAACCTGCAACCATGCGCAAGGTAGTGGACTTTCCACAACCAGATGGTCCTACGAAAATAACGAATTCCTGATCTTCAATGGTGATGTTAGCGTTGTCAACAGCACGAACATTGCCATCGTAGATCTTTCCAATTCCCTTTAGTTCTACTTTAGCCATTTACGGCCTCCTTAGAATTATTTTATAAAACTAGTATACAACACATTAAAGCTGCTGTCAAATATAAAATTAGCTTCCTGCCTTTTCATAGGGCTTTCCAGATGCTAGAGGAGCATAGTTCTTACCACTGAATACCACCAAGGCTAACAAAGTAATAACATAGGGTAAGAGGCTAAAGAATTCTGATGGCAACAAATTCTTGAGGAAGGGAATGTTTACCACGTAGATGGAAAAAGCTACCGCTGCACCAAACAAAAGGGAGGATGCAGTAATTCCTAGGGGACGCCAGCGACCAAAGGAAACTGCGGCCAAAGCAATGTATCCAGCACCATTAATGGTATTGGAGGTAAACTGAATTGTCTGGGTAAACACCAAGCAGCCACCGGCCAAACCAGCTAAAAAGCCTGAAGCCAGGACGGCAATATAGCGTAATCTCTTTACGTTGATTCCAACAGAAGCGGCAGCACCAGGATTTTCACCACAGGCACGGAGCCGAAGACCAAAGGGCAAGCGATACAACAGAAACCAAGTTACTAAAATCACCACTAGGGCAATAAGGGCCGTGGGATAAATACCAAAGAGACCAGGCATCATTCCGTTTTGGAAGGGAGCTGATCTATCCATGGAAAAAAGGATTTGGGCGGCAAAGATTGTTACACCGTTGGCCAAAAGATTAATTCCAGTACCAGATACTGTTTGATCTGCATTTAGGGAAATAGCTGCAAAGGCGTGGATTGCAGAAAAAATTGTTCCTAAAATGGCCCCTGCAAGCAAACCAATCCAGATGGAGCCAGGCACTGTAGCCTCTAGCAACACATGGACGGAGGCTGCGGTGAAGGCCCCAATTACCATCAGTCCCTCCAAAGCAATATTTACAACACCAGAGCGTTCACAAATCATTCCACCAGCGGCGGTAATCAAAATGGGAGAAACAATCATCAATACAGATGGAATTAGTCCAAGAATACTACTCATTTTCACCCTCCTTTTCTGTCATTTGATTTGATACCAGAGCCTTTTCTTGCAATTTTTTTTGTCTCCACAGCAGGAAGAGCCTGATTCCCGTTCTGACGGCAATGAAAACTACAATCAAGCCCTGGATAATAAAGGTAATTTCCTTGGGAATCTGCTTTGACTGCATCAAAGGCTGGGCAGCAGCCAAAAGACCAAACAACAAACCTGCCAGCATAGTTCCCACTGCAGTATTATTACCTACCAAGGCAACAGCGATTCCAGTAAAGCCGTAGTTATCCATACCTGACAAAACTCGTCCGTAACGGAAGGAGCCAAGAGCCACTACACCACCACCAAGGCCAGCAAAGGCACCTGCCACAGCCATGGAAATTACCACGCTAGTAATTACAGGAATTCCACCATAACGAGCAGCATCCTTATTAAAGCCTGTGGCCCGTAAGCCAAAGCCTAGGTTTGTTTTTTCCATCAAGAACCAGTACAAGATAACTGAGGCGATTGCCAAGAAAAGTCCCAAGTTCAAGGTGGAGCCATTGGTGAGGCTTGACAAGAAATCTGCCCGCAAGGAAGCTGTTTCTGGGAAATTGACTGTTTTATAAGTATTAGTTCCAGGAATGGCCATAATGATAATACGAGATAGATAGAGGGCCACATAGTTTAACATAATGGTAGCAACAACTTCCGAAACCTCGTAGCGGGCCTTCAAAAATCCTACAATTCCGCCCCAGATAGCTCCCAACAGCATGGCACCCAACATAGCCAAAACCCAATGCAGCACAGGTATCTGTGGTCCCAAAAGAGCAATAACTTGAGCCATGGTAAGTCCCATAATGTATTGTCCTTCACCACCGATGTTAAATAAGCCTGTACGAGCAGCAAAAGCCATAGCCAAACCACAGAGAATGTAGGGAACAGAAAGGTTCAGCCATTCTCCCACATAGCGAATATTCCAAACTCCTCGGTCAATATTGTAACCAGTGAGGGACTGGAGAATAGCCTTGTACATGTTCAAGGGATTTCTTCCTACAAGCGCCACCAAAATAGTACCACAGAGAAAGCCCAATAAAACAACAAGGACAGAAACAGCTCCATCTGAACGAAGCAAGAGATTTGTCAACTTGCCCTGTTTTACCTGTGATTTCATACTGTAGCCTCCTTTTTTGATCCAGCCATCATTACACCAATTTCTCGCTCCGTTACCTCACCTGCATTGAACACACCCACGATAGTCCCCTTGGAAATGGTTGCGATGCGGTCACACAAGTTCATGATTTCATCTAGTTCAAAGGAAATAAGCAAAATGGCTCTGCCCTTGTCTCGCTCTGCCACAATACGCTTACGGATGTACTCAATGGCACCAACGTCCAAGCCTCTGGTGGGCTGGGCAATAACCAACAGCTGAGGAGAAAGCTCGATTTCTCTTGCGATAATTACCTTTTGCTGATTTCCTCCAGACATACTACCTGCCTTGGTGGCAGGGCCTTCTCCAGCACGAATGTCAAAATCTTGGATTAAACTGGCAGCGGTGGCATTCATCTGTTGGCTGTCCAAAAGACAGCCGTGCTTTGTGTAGGGAGCCTTGTAATAGTTTTTAAGAGCGATATTTTCTGCCACTGAGAATTCGGATACAAGACCATGCTTTCGTCTGTCTTCTGGGATGTGGCCAATTCCAGCTTCTACTCGCTGACGAATGGTATAATTTGAAATATCCTGTCCATGTAAAAAGATTTTGCCTTCTACCAAGGGACTCATACCAGTAATGGCAAAAATCAGCTCAGACTGCCCGTTTCCATCAACACCTGCAATACCTACAATTTCTCCAGAACGAACATCAAGGGATAAACCCTTTACAGCAAGCTGTCCACGAGAATTTTTTACGGAAATATTTTGTATTGAAAGAATGGTATCACCTGGCTTACAGGGTTCCTTGTCAATTTCAAACTTTACAGCACGGCCCACCATCATTTCTGCCAGCTCTTGCTCGCTAACATCAGCAACCTGTACTGTATCAATATATTTTCCCCGGCGGAGAACAGTACAGCGTTCAGCAACGGCTTTAATCTCTTTTAGCTTGTGGGTAATCAGGATGATAGTTTTTCCTTCAGCCTTTAGTCGGCGGATAATATCCATCAATTCGTCTATTTCTTGGGGAGTAAGAACGGCGGTAGGCTCGTCAAAGATGATGATATCCGCATCACGATACAGTGTTTTTAAAATCTCAACTCGTTGCTGCATTCCAACGGTAATATCTTCTATCTTGTCTTTTGGATTTACCATCAATCCATATTTTTCAGACAATTCCTGAACCCGCTTTTCTGCAGTGGCTAAGTCTAAAAGCTTATGCTTAGTGGGCTCAATACCAAGAACGATGTTTTCTGCAACAGTATAATTATGCACCAACTTAAAATGCTGGTGAACCATTCCAATTCCTAAGGCAGTAGCAGCATTGGGATCCTTAATTTTAACTTCCTTTCCACGAATCTTAATGACACCAGAATCAGGATCGTAGGAACCAAAAAGAATGGACATGAGGGTTGACTTTCCTGCTCCATTCTCACCTAAAAGTGCCAGAACCTCATTTTCTTTTACTGACAAGGTAACATTGTCATTGGCCACAACACCAGGGAAGGTTTTCGTTATCCCCAGCATTTCTATTGCATAATTATCCACACCATTCCTCCTGAAATCTTTAAAAAAAAGCTGTCCAAGATGAAATACCTTTGCAAAAAGGTATTTCACATGAACAGCCCTTTCAGTTTACAAGATAAAATTAGTTATCCATAGCACCAAGACCAGCAGGTGCAACTCCTGCAGCCAAGGCTTCCTTATAAGTTCCAATAACCTTAATCTTTCCACTGATAATATCAGCCTTCAAAGCCTCCAGTTTCTCTACAACAGCAGCAGAAAGCTCTGGGTTTGCAGCAGAATACCCAACACCATCAGCAGCCATATCCAAAAGAACAACACCACTGTTAAAGGTATTCTTGGCAACTGCATCAAGAGCATACTTGGTGGAAGACTCTACACGCTTAATCATGGAAGTAAGAACAGCAGACTTATCACCAGAATAGATTCCGTCAGCATACTGGTCAGAGTCTACACCGATAGCCCATACATTCTTGCCCTGCTGGCGATATTCCTTAGCCTGAGCAATGGTTCCACTTCCAGTTCCACCTGCTGCAGAATATACTGCATAAACACCTGAATCAAACCAGTTCTTGGCCTGGGTCTTTGCCAATTCAGGCTTTCCCCAGTCGTTAGCATAGAAGTCAACAATCTGAGCATCAGGGAAAATGGACTTGATTCCCTGAATGTAACCAATCTCAAACTTGGTAATGGTTGCACCAGGAACTCCACCGATAAATCCGAACTTGGGATTTTCAATGCCGTCTTCCTTGGCCTGAAGGGCTACAGCTACACCAACAAGATATGAACCCTGCTCTTCGCTAAACATGAACTGCATTACATTAGGAAGATTAACATAATCAACGTCTACAATCATGTACTTCTGGTCAGGATACAACTGAGCTACTTCGTTCAAGGCATCTGCAAAGGTAAAGCCTGTAGTAACAATCAGATCATAGCCTTCATCAGAAGCCTGCTTCAATGTAGGAATATACATATCCTGAGTCTGACAGGTTACTACATCGTACAGGGTTCCCCTATTAGACTGATTCTCCCAAGTATCACCGTAATACTCAAGGATACCTCTCCATGCAGCGGCATTAAAGGACTTATCATCAATACCGGTTGCATCAGTAATCAAGCGAATAGTAGGACGACCATCTGTCTTAGTAGCCTTTTCCTTTCCTCCACCAGCGAATACAACACCTACGGCCAAAAGCAGAACCATAGCAATCAGTACAATCTTTTTCACGTATTCCTCCGAAAAAAATAAAAATACTCTATGAATATTTTATGAC
>JAXJGY010000024.1:0-69557 GCA_036300185.1 Treponema sp.
AGGAACAACAAGATTGTCTTGCAGAATTATTCTGCCGGATTTTTATTTATTCTGTTTTTTAGGAATTTGTCGGCACTAAAATAAATCAGATAGCCCAGTAAGGTGGTAATTGCCTTGTCCAGAATGTTAATGGGAATTCGGGATAACAGAGAGCTAAAAATAATAGGGATATGTTGCCGAAGAAGAATCACCGTAAAGAATTTGATTCCAGTAACCTCTTGCAGGCCTGTGGTTTGATACAAGAGTGTGGAAATAATTGCACCTTCCAAACTAATAACCAAAACGGCAATCAAATAGATGGGTAACAAGTCCAGAAAATTAATTGTATCTTTTTTGTGCAGATACAGACGAATAATTACCACAAAGGAAATAGAGCAAAGTGCAAACCAGAGTCCTGACAGGTGATCTCCACGAAGAAGCGTAGTAAAAAGATTTGCAAATCCTGCAGTGATAAGTCCGCTTATCCAGCCAAAAAATGAGGCGGTTACAATGAATATGGTATCCAAAAAAAGTGGATTGTAAGGAGTTTGAGATAAATATGTAACCAGAAGATTCAGTGCAAGGCAAATAATTCCCAGTACTATTTGAACAGGGATTGGATATGAGAATTTGCTCTTATCTGTCATACCTCCCCCCCTAGTGTTAATTTTAGTCATATTATCGTTATTTGGATGATTATAGAATTGAATCATTGCCCCTCCCCAATGCTGAAAGTAGCTAGACTATACCAAAATTATGAACTAGTTGCAACAAAATGAAAAAAAAATCGTGAGTTAACTCTCGGTTTTCTGATGATTTTTACTCATGACAAAATTGTTTTTTTGTGGATAATATTAATATTAGTTGCTTGATGGGGAGATACAATGAGCGGATACGAAAAGCGATTGGCTATCTTTGAAGACCATGTTTTAATGCGAGATGGAATTACTACTTGGTTTGCTACTAATTCTGATTGGCGGGTGATGTTCAGTGCAGGTACTGTAGAAGAAGCTCATGAGTTGATTGCTACATTGGAGCATGAGGCTACTCAAGAAAAACCTATCATTGCTCTAGTTGATATTTCTTTTAAGCAAGAAATGTCGGCAACCCTTCCCAGCGGGAGTGAAGGTCATGCCGGCTTTGATATTGTTCGTGAACTTTCAGCTCGGAGTCCCTTCACTAAATGCATCATGTACAGCTCCTATTCTTCGGGCTCCTTTGTGGAATGCGCCTTGAGTAAAAAGATTGGAGCCATGGGCTATGTTTCAAAAAGCAGTGATGAATCTGAGCTGCTTCGTGCCGTAGAGACTGTTGCTGCAGGTGAAGTCTATGTTGAGTCTGACTTGCTCTACAAAATGTTTGAAACACAGCGGATTATGGCAGTATTAACTAAAAAGGAACGAAAGATTGTAGAAGGGATTGCTTTTGGTGATACTACAACGGAAATTGCAGACAAGCTTGGGGTGAGCCGTAGAACGATAGAAAATTACCTAAGCCATATCTATGATAAAATTGGTGTTAGATCGAAAGAAGCCTTGATAGCCTGTTTAAGTCAATAAATGGAGAGAGTGCTGGAGCAAGCTAGAATACCTTCTAGCTTGCTCCATTTTTTTAACCAGCAATGGGTCGAACGCCAATCAGTCCTTTGATAGCACCCAGCTTATACATGGCTGCACCATCTACAGGTGTGTCCACGTCGATTACAGTGTAAGCAAGGTCTCCACGACTCTGGCTTGTCATGGCAGAAATGTTCAGGGTTGATTCTGCCAAAGCAGTGGTAATTTGTCCCACCATGTTAGGAATATTTTTGTGAGAAATACACAAGCGTGTTCCACCAGCAGGAATTGCTTCATCAATCTTACACTTGGGGAAGTTTACGGAGTTAACGATAGTTCCTGTTTCCAAGAAGTCCCGTAGCTGCTTTACTGCCATTAAGGCACAGTTTTCTTCGGCTTCTGGAGTAGAGGCACCAAGGTGGGGCAAGCAAATAATCTTATCATTACCCAAAAGCTCTTCATCAGCAAAGTCTGTTACCATGCAGGCAATCTTTCCAGAGTTGATTCCTTCCAAAATATCTGCGTTTACCACCAAGCCACCACGAGCCAGGTTGATGAGACGAACACCCTTTTTCATGGCCTTAATGCGGTCTGCATTGATAAGGCCCTTTGTATCTGCTGTCTGTGGCACGTGGATAGAAATATAGTCTGCCTTGGTAAGGATGGTGTCTAGGGTTTCTGCCTTTACAACGGCACGACTCAAGGACCAAGCTGCATCAACAGAAATAAATGGGTCATAACCGATTACATTCATGCCCAAGTCAGAAGCGCTGTTGGCTACCATGGCACCGATAGCACCTAAACCAATAACACCCAAGGTTTTACCACGGATTTCTGGACCTACAAACTGGGATTTACCCTTTTCTGCCAAATCTGGAATCTCGCTTCCCTTGCCAGCTAAGCCCTGTACCCATTCAGAAGCCTTGATTACGGGGCGACTTGCCATCAGTAATGCTAGCAATACCAGCTCACGAACGGCGTTGGCATTAGCTCCCGGTGTATTGAATACAACGATTCCCCGCTCAGTCATGGCAGGAATAGGAATATTGTTTGTTCCAGCTCCAGCACGGGCAATAGCCTTTACTGATTCGGGTACTTCCATAGAATGCATATCTGCAGAACGAAGCAGGATTGCATCAGGATTAAGCAGCTCGGAAGCTGTTTCATAGTCATCCAAAGGCAGCTGAGCCAATCCTTGGGCAGAAATCTTATTTAATGTCTGAATCTTAAACATGGTAACTCCTTAAAATTGTGCTACCTTGGGTTGTGTTTTCCAAGGTAGCTGTCTTTGTGTTTTATTTGTTCTCTGCGGCAAACTTGTCCATAAAGGCAATGAGGGCCTTTACTCCATCCAAGGACATGGCATTGTAGATAGAAGCTCTCATTCCTCCTACTAAGCGATGTCCAGCCAAGTTTACCAAGCCAGCAGCTGCAGCCTCTGCCACAAACTTCTTGTTTAAGGCAGTAACCTTGTCTGGGTCGGTTTCCTGAGTAACAAAGGGAATGTTCATCAAGGAACGGCTATCCTTTGCTACGGGGCTGCGATAGAAGTCGCTATTGTCAAGATAGTTATAGAAAAGGTCAGCCTTTTCCTTGTTGCGCTTTTTCATTCCTTCTGCACCGCCATTTGCTTCGATCCAAGCCAGCACCTTTCCCATAATGTAGATGGTGTAGCAAGGTGGAGTGTTGTACATGGAGTCACTATCAGCGTGAGTCTTGTAGTCCAGCATAGTGGGGGTTAAAGGATCGGGGAATTCAGTAATCAAGTCCTTGCGGATGATTACCACGGTAACACCAGCAGGTGCTAGGTTCTTTTGAGCTCCTGCAAAGAATACTCCGAACTTGGTGATGTCTACAGGCTCACTTAAAATGCAGCTGGAAGCATCTGCTACCAAGGGAATGTCGGTACCGTCAGAGCGCTTGCCCATTTCTGGTAGATTGGCCCACTTGGTTCCCACGATGGTGTTGTTCAAGCAGATGTAGCCGTAGTCGTAGTCGCCTTCGATTTTCTGCACCTGGGGAATATAAGAATATCCTTTATCCTTTGAAGAAGCTAAAACATCTACTGTCAGATATTTTTTTGCTTCTTTGATTGCCTTATCAGACCAAATTCCTGTGTCGATGTAAGCAGCCTTTCCTAGCTTCTTCAAGTTCATGGGAATCATGGCAAACTGAGTGCTGGCTCCACCCTGCAAGAAGAGTATGGCATAATTTTCTGGAATATTCATCAGCTTGCGGATTCTAGCCTCTGCATCCTGAATGATGGGCTCGTAGTTCTTAGAACGGTGGCTCATTTCCATTACGGACTGACCAGATCCCTTATAATCAAGCATTTCAGCAGCAGCTTCCTGCAAAACTGATTCAGGCAGGCAAGAAGGACCTGCAGAAAAATTATATACACGACTCATAAAAACTCCTTTGGGGGATTTTCCACCCAACGCTATATTCTATTAAATAGTTCCCGCCACCAGCTGGCGTAGGGAATGAATTACCGAAATATTTTCCACCTTTACCGTGGAGGGAACCGTCAACAATGTATTGGTGTAGTTTACGATTCCCTTGATTCCTGCTTGGGCAAGCCGTTGTCCATAGCTATTGGCCACGTCATCAGGAACCGTCAAAATTGCATATTCTATCCCTTCTTTTTCTACAATCTGCTCCAAGCGAGCAGCTGGATAAAGGGGAAAGCTTGCATTCAGCAGCTCCACTCGGTTTACACTGGGGTCAAAGCCTGCCACTAGCTGAAATCCTGCTGTAGTAAATCCGCCATATTCTAGCAACGCTGCACCAATCTTCCCCAGCCCCAAGATACAACAACGATACTCTTTCTTATCCTTGGGACTAGAACCCAAGGCTTGGGCGATAGCTTCTTGCAACTGGGCTATCGGGTAGCCATTTGATGCACCGCACTTGATTCCCAGTTGGCTTATGTCTCGCCGAATGGTGGCATCTGTCCAACCAGTGAGCTGGGCAATTTTTCGGGATGTGATGGTGACTTTAGAACCCCTTCCAGCTGGCCGACCTTCTGTTTGTGCACCCAGCTGATGTTCTTGATACAACATCAATTCCTGTTGCAACAAATATTCAAGGCTCAGCAATCGTTTTCTGGAAGGCTCTGAAAGACTAGCCATAACTTCTCCCAAATCAATGCTTTGTGCTCTGTAAAAGCTGTATACTGTGAAATATTTCACTGAATACGATAAAATTATACTGAAAAGTTCCAGGCATGGTCAAGGGATTTTAAAAACTATGTGAGAGGATTAAAGGCTTTATGCGCCATAAAATAAGAAAAAAGCGTGTTTATTGTGAATTATTTCACGGTGAATATACCTTGTGAATAAGTTTAAACAAATTGGTTGTGAAAATCAGCTTTTTTGCACTATTTCTTGTACAGCAAAGCTGATTTGAGTTGGGAGACACCGTCTGAAACTTAGGCATTTCCTATGTAGATAATATATCACAAAAACTAAATAACTATAAATATATATAGATGTAAATCCCTTTGAACCAGTTCTATCTACTCAGCAGTATAGTTTGATAAACGAAAGAGCTGGGGCAACAGGGAGGTCCCCTGAGCAGCCGAACTGTGAGCGTAGCGAAGTGCGAGGCTGATTAGGGTTTCCCTGTTGCCCCTTTCACTTTCAATTTACCTGTGCTATACTGCCCCCATGGTAATTTCTTCTATTGACTTAAAAGATGGTAAAGTCGTTCAGTTAAAGAACGGGAAAGACAAGGTGTTGGAGCGAGACAACCCTTTGGAATTGATTTCTGATTTTAATAAGTACGGCGAGGTTGCCGTTATAGATCTTGATGCTGCCTTGGGGAACATCACTCCCAAGGGAACAACTGCCAACACCGAGATTCTCAAATCCCTGTTGCGTCACGGTAATGTGCGGGTAGGTGGTGGCATTCGTGATGTAAAGCGGGCCAAGGAATTAATTTCATTGGGAGCAGAAAAGGTTATCGTTGGGTCTGCTGCCTTCAATGTAAATCCCACCGACGGAAATATTTTGAACACTGCATTTTTGGAGGAACTGGTAGCCGCCATTGGTCGTCAGCGGATTATTATTTCTGTTGATGCTATCAACGGTGTCATTGCAATCAAGGGCTGGACAGAAACAGCTGGTATTCCCCTCATAGATGGTGCCAAGGCGGCAGAAAAATACGCCTCAGAATTGCTTTTTACCTGTGTGGAGCGAGAAGGCTGCATGACAGGTACCAATATGGAGCTTGTTCGTCAGTTGCGAGAAGCCGTTTCTTGCCGCCTTGTGGTGGCAGGTGGAGTTTCCAGTCTCGATGAGATTGTGGAGCTAGAGTCTCTGGGTTGTGACGTGCAGCTAGGAATGGCTCTATACACAGGTGCTGTTTCCCTCAAGGATGCTTTTATCGGCTGTCTTAACTGGAAAAAGGTGGACATGATTCCTGTGATTGCCCAAAGTGTAGCTGGAGAGGTACTGATGATGGGCTATGCCAACAAGGAAGCCTTTGAAAAGACCTTTGCCAGTGGCAAGCTTACCTTCTGGAGCAGAACACGAAATGTACTGTGGACAAAGGGGGAAACCTCTGGCAACTTCTTGGAAGTAGTCAAGCTGCGGGTTGATTGTGACAGAGATACAGTGCTGGCAACAGTAATTCCCCATGGTGGCGTTTGTCACACAGGAAGCTGGACCTGCTTTACTGCCGAGGCTGAGGAAGCTTCATCTATGGAGCGACTCTATCAGATTATTTCCCAGCGTTTTGCAAATCCCACTCCAGGCTCCTACACCGCCACCCTCACTGGAGAGCGAGTGCGTGAAAAGCTTATGGAAGAAGCCGAAGAATTAACCGAGGCAGAAGACCACGAAGAAGCTGTATGGGAATGTGCTGACTTGTTGTATTTTATGAACGTGTTGATGTATCAAGAGGGCGTCACCTGGAAGCAGGTTCTAGACGAGCTGGATAGAAGGCACAAAAAATAATATAAGGGTTATTTAGATATAAAAACTGGTTCCAACTACAGGTTCTGATTAAAGAGGCAAGTGGCTGGAACCAGTTTTTTGTTTAAAAGGGGGTTATGGACGTAAGCCCATGCCTCCTTCCAAGGTGATGGTTTCACCGTTCATGTATTTTAAGTCGGGGGATACAAGGGCAACACAGGCTCGGCCAATATCCTCTTCGGGGTCGCCAAAGTAGCCGGCTGGAGGTGTCTTTACGTTTGCCTTGAATGCTTCTGGGTAGGCCTGCTGGAATTTTTCCAATTGGCTGGTCCATGCCAGAGGACAGATAACGTTTACCCGGATACCATCTTTTGCCCACTCGGTGGCAGCCACGCGAGAAAGGCCACGGATTCCTTCCTTTGCTGCAGCGTATGCACATTGTCCGTAATTTCCAAAAAGTCCTGCACCAGAAGCAAAGTTGATAACACTTCCCTGGGTTTCTTTCAAGTGGGGATAACAAGCCTGCATGTAGTGGAAGGTGGCGTAAAGTCCAGAATAAATGGCCAAATCAAACTGACTGTCGCTATGATCCTGCAATGTCACTCCAGATGCAGAGGCTTGTGCGGCATTTATCAAAACATCTATTCTGCCAAAGGTGGCTATGGTTTGGTCAATTACCTGCTGAACGATGGTGCGATTGTCAGCACCTGCTGAAACGTCTACGGAAATCACCAAAACCTTGATGTTATATTGTTCTTCCAATTTGCTTTTTGCCTGATCCAGTTTCTGCTGGTTTCGGCCGGTAATTACCAAATTGGCTCCTTCTTTTGCAAATGCAGTGGCAATTCCATAGCCAATGGAACCACACTTACCATTTTCAAGGGCTGCATATCCGGCACCGGTGATGATTGCTGTCTTTCCTGTTAAAAAACTCATTGATTTTTTTCTCCTTCAAAATAAATTTTACAATGCACGACAACACTGTTTCATATATAAAGTAATGAAGGAAATTTAATTTTTCAATATTGGTATAGATATATCTATATGTATGTATAGTATATATCGACTTAATCTCCTCGAACCCGTTTTCGAATAGCCTGCAATTCTGGGGGAAGTTCCTCCATCGTTAAATCTGGCAAGTCCATGGTTTTGCCTTCATCAAGAGCCTTTCGATAATATTGTTCCTTAAAATCTAAAGCCATAATAATTTCATTCAACTTTGCTACTTGCTGCTGAATTACTTCTCGGTGGCGAAGTACAATTTCAAGTCTCCGAGTAATGGTGGTGTCTCGTTCCTCAAACATTTTTACAAATTCCTTGATTTCCTTCAGGGGCATACCTGTTTTTTTTAGGGAATCGATAATAATGAGCCACTCTAAATCAATATCTGTAAACTGGCGAATCCCACTATCGGAGCGTTCCACAAAGGGAAGCAGACCTTCTTTTTCGTAATACCGTAAGGCCGAAGGTGCAATGTCAAGTCGTTGAGATATTTCTCCAATGCTATAGGTCATAGATCCTCCTTTGTCAGAATAACAATATCCTTAAAAATTGGCCAATTTCATCATAATAAGATTCACTAAAAAATACAAGGATAAAGAGCTAATATCTTGAATAATATTGAATTAGCATAAAGTTGAATATAAGTTTAACCTTTCCTCTCTCCACAAAATCCTCAAAAAGACTGGTTGACAATCCTTTGCTTATGGGAAAGAATGAGAGGAATTCAGCCTGAGAATTTGTTTTTTAAATCTTCAGCAGGCACAAAGGATGAATATGTCTACAATCAAAATTATTTCTGCACAGGAAATTACTCCCGATTTTTTTGAACCAAGAAGCTTTGCCGACGATACTGCAAGCATTGTATCCGATATTATCAGTCAAGTCCGAAAGGACGGGGATGCTGCCCTTCATCAGCTGGCATCAAAATTTGACCCCGCTGCTCCTTCCCAGCTAGAAATTGCCGAAGAAGACCTAGCTGCCGCAGCAGAAAATTTGCGTCAAAGTCAGCCAGAGCTTTATGAAGCTCTCTGTTATTCTCGGGATTTAGCGCTGAAGTTTGCTCGTCGTCAACGTGAATCCTTTGATAATTTTGAAGTAGAATTGGAGCCAGGTCTTTTTACTGGTCAAAAGAATATTCCCGTAGACAGAGCTGGCTTGTACGTTCCAGCTGGTCGCTTCCCCTTGCTTTCCACCGTTATCATGACCTCCGCTCCTGCCTTGGCTGCTGGCTGTGGAGAGGTGGTGCTCTGTACTCCACCACGGCCCCATCCCGACGGTAGCACTAAAGCCTACGCAGATGCAGGAATCTTGGCCACAGCCTATTTGTGTGGCGTTCACCGAGTTTTTGCCTGTGGTGGAGCCCAATCCATTGCCGCCATGGCTTATGGCACGGAAACAATCCCACGCTGTGATGTTATTGTGGGGCCAGGAAATAAATTTGTGGCGGAGGCAAAGCGGCAGGTTTACGGCACCGTTGGCATTGATATGCTGGCAGGTCCCACAGAGGTTTTCATTATTGCAGATGGTTCTGCAAATCCTGCTTGGGTGGCCGCTGACCTTTTGGCTCAAGCTGAACATGACCCAGATGCTCAGGCTGTCCTTGCTACCCCAGATGAAAATCTTGCCCAAGCAGTGGCCCAGGAACTGGAGCTCCAGCTAGAAACCCTGTCTACTGCAGACACCGCTCGCACCAGTATTCAGCGAAACGGTTGTATTATCATCACCAAGGATTTAGAGGAAGCTGCTCACTTGGCTAACAAAAAGGCCCCCGAACACTTGGAATTGGCCTTGGACTCAGGAGCCCAGCTGGAAAAACTTGAATCTCTGGTACACAACTACGGTTCATTGTTTATTGGCCATGGTTCTGCCGAGGTGCTGGGAGATTACGCTGCTGGCTTGAACCACACCCTGCCAACTTCTACTTCTGCCCGTTTTGCAGGAGGACTTTCCGTTCGCTGCTTCCTAAAAACAGTTACCACCCTGCGAACAGAAGAAGGCTCAGCAGGCCAGATAAAGTCTGCCTCCGCCGCAGGACTCCTGGGCGACGCAGAAGGCTTATCCGCTCACGCTCGTGCTGCAAGAATTCGCCTATAAGTGAGCGGCCCGCTCCCGCTCGTGCTGCACGGATACGCTTGTAAGTGAGGGGCCCGCTCCCGCTCGTGCTGCAAAAATTCGCCTATAAGTGAGGGGGATTGATTATACTTAAATGGAGGAGATAAAAATGAAGTCTATTTTGATTAAAGATACCACCAAGGAAGAGCGGATTCGCATTATCCAGCAATCCTTAAGTGCCTGCGGAACAGAATGTGAGTTCTGCAATGGCTGCGACAATCTTGGCGGAGGTATTGTAGACAATATCTACCAACCATATATCGATGGAGAAAAAGAAATCGCTCAAATCAATATGGAGTATAGATCTAATTTTGTAAGGGGATGATTTTATGGCACAGTTTGATGTGGTAAAGAACAAAAAAGAATTGGCTCAAAAAGGGATTTTTCTTTTACTCGTTTCTTTGCTGATGGGGTGTAATATGGAAATTCCCCCTGTTGAACAAAATAGTAGTGATAATTCTTCTGTAGAAATTGAATCGGTGGACTCTCCAACAGAAGAGGTTAAAGAAGAAGTTACCAAAGACAGTGTTGATATCTTGGTAAAAACGGAGGCAGAACCATTCCCAGAAGATACCGTGGATGAAATTTTACCTGAGCAAAAAGATGATGACACTCAAAATAATGTAAATAATCCATCTGTGGTTGTGTATCCAAGTAATCCCCATGTGGCTCAATGGTATCCAAACTACGTAGATGTTCAGTTTTCAAATACCCCAGAAAATGCAGGAACGAAAACCTTATTTGCCCCAGGTGTTTCAAAAGAAATTGGTTGGTATGACACAAACAAGAGTTGGTCAAACGATACTTCCCTGTGTTGGGCCGCTTCTGCTGCGAATGTAATTACTTGGTGGTTAGACCGTTACCAGGAAGGCGGAGGTAATGTTTCTGGTTTGACGGTTAGGTCTGATGAAATCTTCCAGACCTTTATTGATAACTGGAAAAATGAAGGCTATGATGAAAAAGATGGTGTTTGTTGGTATTTTACAGGAAAATTTTCTGCAGGAAATGCTCCAACGAATTTGAAAAATCCCAATTCAGGTGGATTTTTGAAAGATTTACCAGGAATTGGTTCAAATGCATGGAATTTGCTTACTTTTGGTGATTTTTCTATCTACGGAAATATAGATACTTATCGTCCCTTCTTTGATTATCAGATGGGGTCTTATTATTCTACTCAGCCACTATATTCCTTGGAAAGTTTTTCTCGGACTATTATTCGCCAGTTGCATACAGGAGTGGTTATGTTAAAAACTACAGGCATAGGAATAAGAGGTGAACATGCCATTACCCTGTGGGGCTGTGATTATGACGGACAAACAGGGCTAGTATCCCATGTGTATATTACCGACTCGGACGATCATCGTAGTGAATTACGGCGAATGGCAATTTATCCAGCTGAGACTGGCAGTGGAGTGGAGATGCAGAATTATTTTGTTGGTAATTATCGTTTTGGTGGTTTGGTAGATGCAATTTTGTTATTTCCACCAGTGGAATTCAGTACAACAAAATAAACAGTACGGAGGATGATTGTATGGCACAGTTTGATGTGGTAAAGAAAAACCTAGAGAATCGTGGTTTTGCGGTTTCTTGTTTTAAGACAGCAGATGAAGCAGTAGCCTATCTTGATGCTCAGATTGATGGTAAGACAGTGGGCTTTGGTGGTTCTGTAACCTTGAACACTCTGGGCTTGTACGAAAAGCTTGGTACCCACAACCAAATGTATTGGCATCAGCGTGTTCCTGAGGGAAAAAGCGTTGATGAAATTAAATCTGCTGCCAATGGAGCTCAAATCTATATGTCCTCCATCAATGGCTTGGCAGAAACTGGGGAAATTATCAATATTGACGGAAACTGCAATCGTGTGGCGGCAATCTTATATGGTCACGAAAAGGTGTATCTTGTGGCAGGACAAAACAAGCTGGCCAAGGACTACGATGCAGCCCTGTGGCGAGCCAGAAACATTGCCGCCCCATTAAACACCAAGCGATTGAATAGAAAAACTCCTTGTGCTGTTAAGGGCGACAAATGCTATGACTGTCGTAGTCCAGAGCGGATTTGTGCGGCCTTGTCCGTATTGTGGACAAAGCCTAGCTCCTGTGACTATGAGATTATCCTCATTGAGGAAAATCTAGGATTTTAATTTTTAGTTTCTTGGGCGGCCTGCAAGCGTTTTTGGTATTCGCCTTCCATGGCATTGTGCTGTTCTTCCAGTACAGCCATGATTTTGTCGGCGGATGCCTGCTTGGGGTCGATTCCTCTGTCCTCAGGCTTTTCCCCTAAGCTGGCAATTACTTCATTACGGAATGACTTGCAGTTAATAACAGGGCTTGCAGTCATGAGAATCACGTCTTCGCATACTAAATCAGAAAGCATGTCGTTGGGAGTTTCTGGATTGATTCTCAGACAGTTACCGTTTGTAGAAATGAGAAGCATTACGTCAAACATTCGCAGATAGGAATCAATTTCCTTGAGTCCACGCTTTGTTTCAGGATTACCAGGTCGGTAACGAGTTCCACTGGGGAACACAAGAATTGTTTGTCCACGTCTTTTTGCTGCATCCATGGCTCGCATTGATGCCATATTGATTTTTCGGCTTTTAGCTTCTTCTATAGCCCGCTCTTCAGGGTCGGTATAAGCTGCCAAGCTGCGACTAGGATAAATAACAATACGAGTAAATCCTTCTGCCCAGGCCTTTACCATGGGATTTTCTTCGTTTAGCTTCATTCCTGCCATGGCAACAATGCGGCTAGACAAATCCTTACATTCTTCAGAATCGTGGTCAAGAAGGTAGCACAAAATAGGCAAGTCCAAGTTGCTGTAATGCTCCATCAAAATTAAACCACGCTTGCCAGCCTTTAACTGGTTTAAGAATTCTATGTAATGTTCCCTGTTCATCAGCTGGGAACCAGGCAGGAGATTATCTGCTACCATGGAATCCATGATTTTACGGGTGCCAGGATTCCACTCCTGATATACGTTGGTATCATCAATTTTATCAGCTGCTTGAGCTAATCGAGCTAGCTCTCCAAAAAAATGCTTGTAGCGTTCCCCTAATGATTTGCCTTCCATAACATAAAACTCCTGTTATTTTTCTACGTCTCTTTGTTCTTAAATCTACCCCCTATTCCTTCCTATGTCAAGATTTTGAGGTTTCGACAGGTAAATGGATACTTTCCATGGGTGTTTTTTTGTTGCTAATTAAAGGGGAGTGGGGTATAATGGAGATAATGAATGTGGAAGAATTTTGCTATAAAATTTACAAGCATACCTTTGCCCATGTTTTGCACAGTGGAATCTATGCGGCTCATGTTATTATTTGGATGAAAAAAAATCCTTTTGCTGAAAATGAGCTGGAGGAAGCATTCCATAAATTTGTTTGGGATACACCGCTTTCAAACCTGGACTTAAGTATTATTGAGGATCCCAGCATAGAGGATGGAATTGTATTCCTTGATGCTGTGGAGTCTTTTGGTGACGGAGAATCTTTGCCAGAACGGATCCCCTTTCATGAGGATATACAAAAGATTCATTATGAGTATTTTTAACGAAAAAAGGGTGAGCTATAAACTCACCCTTTTTTAATCTTCCTATAAAAATTATTCTGTTGTGGTAGTAGTTACCTTTGTAGTGCTATTTGCACCTGTCTGGTTGCCTACAGAAAGATAAAGCTCAGCAGGATTCAACTCCAAGTCAGTGGAGAATGTGAACTCAGAAAGCTCACTGCTATTTCCAAGCTTGTCGGTGGCAAAAACCTGTAACACGTGGGAGCCAGTTTCAGGAGCGATGATTGGTGTATTGGCATCGTAACGAGCAAATTCTGCTCCGTTCCAAGACATATAGATTGCATCAACTCCAGACAATGCATCCTGAGCTGAAAGAGAAATCTTTGTAAAGGGACTGATGTACTGTACGCCACTTGCCTCTACTGGAGGTACATCAATATCAATGTGTACAGAAGGAGCGGTGTTGTCCAGATAAACATAGGCACCCAAGGTGTCAGAAATGTTTCCTACGTAGTCAACAGCATAGCCTTCTGCATATACAGCTCCATCTTCTCTATCAGTAAGATAGATAAAGCCCTTGTCCAAAACATTTTCCATTTCTCCAGATCCAACAGTGTCTAAATAAATGAATTCAGTTCCAGACAACTCATCTTCACCAAAGAGCTTGATACCAGTTTGGTTAGTTACGTATACCACTCCGTCTTCATCAGTGTGAACAGGACCTTCAATTAAGAACTTGATGGTAGGTGCAGTTCCGTCAACAATACCTGTGTAGGACTTGGTGTTACTTACTGTTCCCCATACGTCCATTGTTGCCCAAGCCAGAGTGAACTGACCCTCTGCATCTAATACTACAGGGGCAGTATATTCGGTTGATTCCCCTGAATTATAGGTGTAGAGGATTGAACCTGTGTTGGGATTCCAATTTTCAGCTTCCAAGCGGAATTCTGTTCCTAAAGGAATATAATCAATGCGTCCGTTATTCCAAACCTTGCGGACAGGTGCAGAGTCTTGGGCTGCCACTGTAGCAAGAACCAGTAATGCCCCAGCAATACCGAGGATTCTTTTCATTTTCGACCTCCAGATTTGTCTGTTTTGTCCAGTATATAGTGAAAATCTAATCTATGGAAGTAGAAAGAATTGGAGATTTACTTCACCTTTCCAATGGTGTCATTTTTCGCTATACTCATGCCATGGCTGGATTTTATGAAGATTATGACGTGGCCGTTGTTGGTGGCGGTCATGCAGGAATAGAAGCTGCTTTGGCAGCAGCAAAGATGGGGCTGAAAACCATTCTCATTACACAAACCATTGATTCCATTGGACGAATGTCTTGCAATCCTTCTATCGGTGGTATTGCCAAGGGAAATATTGCCCGTGAGGTAGATGCCTTGGGTGGTGTAATGGGTCATTTGATTGACGCTTCCATGATTCAGTTTCGCCTTCTGAATAAGAGTCGTGGGCCTGCAGTTCAAGCACCTCGTGCTCAGGCTGATAAGCTACTGTATTCCCAGCTGGCTCGGCAAATGATAGAAACTCAACCTGGTCTCACCCTTTTGCAGGACACGGTGGTGGATTTAGAGGCGGTGGAAAGCTTGGAGCTTTTGCCCCCAAAGGCTGAGGCAAATCCAGACAAAGAACAAGAGCCACTTCCTGGCCAGCGATTAGGCTCTCCCGCTGTGGTTGAGGGGAAATTCAGGCTTAAGCTGGTGGCTGTGGTAACAGAACGAGGGCGGCGGATTCCCGTACGGTCTGCAATTTTGACTACAGGTACCTTCTTGGGCGGCAAGATATTTATCGGTAATTACGATGCCCCCTGCGGACGACTGGGAGAGCCAGGCACCCAGGGCATTACCGAGGCGCTGAATCGACTTGGCTTTACCACTGGCCGCCTAAAAACAGGTACACCTCCACGAGTGCTGAAAAGCTCCATCGATTTTTCTCAGTTGGAGGAGCAGCCAGGAGATACGGAGATTATTCCCTTTTCCTTTGACAACGAAAAGGTGGAGCGCCCCATGGTAAGCTGCCATCTTGTGTACACCAATGAGGAAACCCACCAGCTGATTCGAGGCAATATTGGTCGCTCTCCCCTCTACAGCGGAAAAATTAGCGGAGTTGGGCCTCGATATTGTCCTTCCATCGAGGATAAGGTGATGCGGTTTGCAGAGCGGGAGCGTCATCAGCTCTTTGTGGAGCCAGAGGGTTTAACCACCGAGGAAATGTACATCAACGGATTTTCTTCATCCTTGCCAGAGGAGGTTCAAGATAGATTTATGCGAACCTTGCCTGGCTTTGCTGATGCAGTGATGAGTCGCCCCGGATATGCTGTGGAATACGATTTTATTGATCCGACTCAGCTTTTTCCCTCCTTGGAGACAAAGCTAGTGGCAGGACTTTTTACTGCAGGGCAAATCAACGGAACCTCTGGCTACGAAGAAGCTGCGGGACAGGGCTTGGTGGCAGGTATTAACGGTGCTCTGTATGCCAAAAGCCACAGGGAATTGTGTGGTCCAGTGGAGAATTCTGAAAACCAAGAGCTTTTGAAGGCTGTACCTTCCTACCAGCCTTTAGTTTTGGAGCGAAGTGAAGCCTACATCGGTGTACTGATTGACGATCTGGTGACTTTGGGAACACGGGAGCCCTACCGCATGTTTACTGCTCGTGCTGAATACCGACTAAAGCTGCGCCACGACACTGCTGATATTCGTCTTTGCGAAAAGGGCTACGAAGTGGGCTTGAATCCTGCGTGGCGGTTCCAGCGAGTGCAGGAAAAATTAGCGATGCAGCAGGAAATCATTGCACTTTTGGCTAAGAATCCCAAGGCTCAAAATCCCGGTTATCCAGAAGTAATTTGGGAAGCAACCCTTATCGACATAAAGTATCAGCATTACATCAAACGCCAAGATAGACGTGTGGAAAAAATGCATCGTATGGAGCACGCTCGCATTCCCCAGGATTTTGACTATGGTGCAATTCCATCCCTTTCTGCAGAATCCCGTCAGAAGCTGGAGCGGGTGCGTCCTACTACCTTGGGGCAAGCTAGCCGAATCTCTGGCATTAGAAATTCCGACATAATGCTGTTGATGGTGTACTTGAAATAAAAAAAAAAGCCGGTGCAAAATTGTCTCTACTTCAGTGAAGGAAACATTATTGCATCGGCTTTTATCTTGAATACAAGCTCTTTTATTGATATTCAGCTACAGTAGAAGCAAAAATCTCTTTAATTTGATCAATGGTAAGGATATTTGCCTTAACGAGGTCAAAGCACTGCTCAGAAACAGATTTGTTAAAGAAGAGTAAGTCATCTGTGCTAATGGTAACACGGACTCCTGCTTCTACAATCTTTTTGATAGGATGCTCCTCTAGGCTTTTTACTGCTCCCAGCATAACATTGCTTTCTGGGGTGATGTTTAAGCGAGTATTTCTATCCTTGAGGAATTGCAACACAGAATCATCCTGGGCAGCTCCAATACCGTGTTGAACTTCTTCCAAATCAAAGAATTCTACAAAGCGACGCACTGACTTTGCATCGGAGAACTCGCCCACGTGAGCCTTTCGCTTGATACCCAATTTTCCTGCCAGCTTGAAGATCTGGTCAAAGTCTTCGATGCCTTCTTCTACCTCTGGACCGTATAAATCAAGGCTATTGAAAAGACCGCTTTCCAAGCAAATGGGAGCCCATTCTTGGATCCTATCAATACCAAAGGTTTTCCCCATTCCCAACTCTGGGCGAAAATTGATTTTACTGGTGAACTTATCCTTTACTTCTTGAACCATTTTCAAGAAATTATCCACACCACCACAGTGAATAATGAATCCAATATCAATGCTTCCTTCCAATACGGTAACACCATCGGCTACAGCATCGGTGATGGAAAGAACCAACAAATCGGTTACATCTTTCATGGTCTTTGCACGAGGACGAGTAAAATTACCAATAATTTCATGCATTTCCCCGAGACCATTCATCTTACGAGGAAAATTCGGAATGTAAAAACCCGCCCAGGGAGCATAAGATGCATATCGCATACCTAAATTTAAGTGATTATGGGCATCAATCTTAGGAAGCGATATAAAATCTGACACTGACATCATAAAGGTCTCCTAATATCGTTTTATTTTCGGCAGAAAGGGTAAAAATCAGTACCAAAACTCTTTCTCAAGATGAAATCCTTGAAAAAGAATTTTGGTTAGAGGTCCTTGTTATGCTAATAAAACCGTTTCTAGCTGATTTACTAATTCTTCAAAGGTTTTAAGTGCAGCTCGCACTGGCTCTGGAGATTCCATATCTACACCAGCAACTCGCAGGGCTTCGATGGGGTAACGAGAACCTCCAGACTTCAGGAAGGCAAAGTAATCTTCCCGCTCCTTTTCTCCACCCTCGGTAACACGGCGAGCCAGTGCCAAGGAGGCTGAGATTCCTGTGGCATACTTATATACGTAGAATGCTCGGTAGAAGTGGGGGATTCGTAAGCCTTCTAGGTCGCTTACATCTTCAAACTCCATGGTGGGGCCAAAATAATCTACCAAAAGCTGACGATAGGTTGCCCGCAGGGTATCCAGGGACAAAGGTGTTCCTGATTCCACCAGCTGATGGGTTTTCATCTCGAACTCAGCAAACATGGTTTGGCGATACAGGGTTGCCAAAATGTCGGAAGCACGATTGGCCAAGAGGTAGGCCTTCATTTCCTGGGTTTCTGCCTTGTCTAGCAGATACTGGAACACCAGCTGCTCGTTGAAGGTGGAGGCAACCTCTGCTTCAAAGATGGTGTAATCATACTGCATGAAGGGGTTTGAACGAGAGGAATAGTAGGAATGCATGGAGTGACCACCTTCGTGGGCCATGGTGTACAAGTCCCGCAATACGTCCTTCTTGTAGTTCAGCAGGATGTAGGGGTAGCCCACAAAGCCGCCAGAAGAAAAGGCTCCAGAATCTTTGCCCTTGTTTTCGTAACGGTCGCACCAGCCTCCCAAAAGGCCGCTACAAAGGGTGTCGGTATATTCCTTGCCCAGGGGTGCCAGTGCCTCACGGAGGATTTCCACTGCTTCTTCGTAGGGGATGGTAGTTTTCACGCTGCTGACCAAGGGAACGTACACGTCATAGTGACGGAGCTTGTCTAGACCCAGCACTCGGCGGCGCAGGTCGTAGTAGCGGTGAAGGGTAGGAAGGCTTTCCCGCACTGCTGCAATCAGGTTGTCGTATACTGATTCTGGTACCTTATCGGGGAATAGGGCCATGGCTCGTGCAGAGGAATAGCCGCGGCTTCGGGCTTCAAAAATGTCCTGATTTACGCTACCTTCGTACAAGGCTGCAATGGTGTTTTTGTGGCCATCAAAGCCCTTGTAGAATTGGCGATACGCAGTTTCTCGTACCTGGCGATCTTGGTTTTCCAGCAGCATAGAATAGCTGGAGTGGCTCAGGGGGATTTCACCTTGGGCAGTTTTAACGGTGCCAAAATCCATGTCCACGTCGGTAAGCATGGAAAAGGCCTTGTCGGCAGTGCGACTTGATTCGCTTTGGAGGGCAAGAATCCGCTCTTCTTTTTCGCTTAAAATGTAGGGCTTGAGACGTAAGAGCTTTTTCAGCCAAATGCGGTAGTCATCAAAGCTTTTGTCTTCAATCCAAGCGGTAATCTTTTCTTCTGGAATGGCTTGGATTTCTGGTGTTAAAAAGCTCAAGCGAGCATCGGCAGCAGATGCAGCCATAATGTAGCGGCTCTTTTTTTCTTGATAAGCACTTTCGCCAGCATCACCAGCAGAAAGCAGGAAGGCGTAGTGTCCCACCAGCTCTGAAATCTGGCTCATTTCGCTGAGTTTGGTAATGGCTGCCAAAAGATTTTCTGCTGACTCTCCAAGCTTTCCCTTAAAGGCTTCTATTTCTAAAGAAAGGGGCTGGATTTTTTCCAATTCAGCTTCCCATTCAGCATCTGACTTGAACAGCTGACTCAAGTCCCATTTATGGTTCTGTGGAATTTCATTTCGTGTAGGAATTTTTATTTCGCTCATAGCTAACAGTATAACACTTTTTTCATTGGTCGCCAACGATGGAGGATTTCAGAGTGTGATAAAAGAGATAAATTTCAAGGTTTTGTCTCCTGTTCCGATAATGAGTCTATGGGTATCTCTCAAATTATGAGTACAAGTTTAGCTGTTCTCCTTAATCCAGCAGTAATTTTTGCTGCTGTGGTGGTGGTGTTTTATTTGAACTTTGTAAATTATGTGGTGCGATATCGGAAAAAGCCACCAAAGATACAAAAGAAGAAGGTTATTGCTGCTCCTGTACCTGCTGAGGATGCTGCTGGAGAGGATATTTAAGGTCCTTCTTTTTAGAAAGAGTGAGTCGTTTTGTATGTATCCCTTTGAGGGTAAGAAAACCTTGCTTTTTCAGCTGATGAATGAGTGAAATATAATCCTGTGGCTCATAGATGGCTACAGGATTTTTTTTATTTGCCTGTATTCGCAATTGCTGAGCAGTCTGCTCCACCGTAAACCTGTTTCTGTTTTTCTTGATAAATTGCAGGGTTTCTTCTATATCTTGAGCCTTTGTATTCAGCTTGCGGCCTGCCTCCTGTGCATCACAAAAATCACAACCACTACAAGACGTTTTTTCCCCGCCCAGAGCATCCAGCAGCACTTGACGGCGACAGTTTGTTCCCGTGGCAAAATCTCCCAAAACTCGCTGTCGGCTTCCTTTTTTATAAGAGAGGGATTTTGCTTCATCCTCTGGAGACCACAGGAGAATGGCCTTGGTGGGACTGCCGTCTCGGCCGCCACGTCCTGCTTCTTGAATATAGGCCTCTGCCGTGGGGGAAACCTCCAAATGAATGACGGTGCGGATGTCACTTTTGTCAATTCCCATGCCAAAGGCACAGGTACAGCAGAGAATGGCGGACTTGTGGGGAAAGAACCATTGCTCAGTGGCAGTTTTTTCTTCCTTGGTGAGGCCAGCGTGATAAAATTTCACTTCATCAGCAGGAAAAATTTCTCGGAACAGGCGGGCTGTAGTTTCGGACTTGGCTCTGGTACCACAAAAGATAATCATGGGGCGCTGTTCTTGGGTGGCCAGCTTGAGAGCCATTTTTTCCTTTATGCCAGTGTACACCACCGAATAGTGAATGTTTTGGCGGTCTGAGGTGCTTTTCATCAGATAAGGTGGCTGGCCTGCAAAAAGGATTTCTGTAACTCGCTGGAGCACTGGTGGTGAGGCGGTGGCAGTAAAGGCGGTGATAATGGGAATTTTCAGTTTTTCCAGCACGGTACCAAGGCTTAAGTAGGAGGGCCGAAAGGTGTCTCCCCACTCGGAAACACAGTGGGCTTCATCAATGGCGGCGTGAACGATATTGTAGGTGGCCAGCTTTTCTAGCAGCTTTTCTGATTGCAGTACTTCTGGGTTTGCCAAGATGATTTTTGCACCTGCATCCAGCCGCCGAAAATTTTCTGCCCGTTCCTCTGGTGTTTGCTGGCCACGAAAAAGTACTGCTTCTAGCCCCGCCTGCTGAATTCTTCGGAGCTGGTCTGACATAAGGGCCAACAAGGGATAGATAATCAATGTTCTCCCCTGGAGCAGCTGGGAAGGCACCATAAAACACATGGATTTTCCTGCTCCCGTGGGAAGCAAAACTACCTGCTTGCCCTTGTTCATGATATCGTCCTCTGGGGGATTTTCTGGTGCAGCTTGACTTTCCGTCTCTTGGTGTGACTGGGAAGAAGCTGGGGACCGGTATCGTTCCTCGCACTCCATGATATTGGCAATGACTAGCCGCTGCCAGGGATACAAGGAGGGAACACCAAACACATCCTGAGCAACAGCCACTGCAGGATCCCTCTCCACTGGCTCCAATTCTTCTTCATCAAAGAAATGTAAATCTTCCATACCTTTATTATAGAGTTGCAAGTGGGAAAATTTGGCAAGTTTTTAGTTGTTTGAGAAAAATTTTCTTAAGGGGATTTAATCTACCAACATTTCCTTGATGACAGCCTTTACTTGAACCATTTCTTTTTTTGTAATACTTCCCAGTTTTTTTATCAAACGGAGACTATCTACTGTTCTGATTTGATCAAGGACAATCCAACCAGTTTTTCCTTCAAACTGTACTGGTATTCTTGTGGGATATCCTCGTGATTTTGTTGTCATAGGAGCGATAATGACGGTGCGGATGGTGTGATTCATCTCATTGGGAGAAATGACCAAGCAAGGACGCGTTTTTTTGATTTCATGACCTATTGTTGGATCAAGATTGATTAAAAAAACATCATATTGATTGATTACCACTCCCACTCAAAATCCTCCCCAGCAGGAATGTCCTCCAGCATATCATCTCCCTGTAGGTGCATTTGTGCAAAGGCATTTTGCCAGCCTTGACGTGGAGCTTCTTGTAGGGGTTTTAGTACAATACTTGTTTCGGTAACTTCCATTTCTACCTTATCCTTTATGGCTAGTGATTCTAGAACCATTTTGGGCAACCGAATCCCACGAGAATTACCGATAGAAACAACTGAAACAATCATAGGTACCTCCAGTTATTACAATGTAATTATACGTTAGAGAGAATCGGTGCTCAAGTCCTCTCCCTTTATTATAGAGTTGCAAGTGGGAAAATTTGGCAGGTTTGAGGAAAAATTGTGGGAAATTTATTAATGTAAGGCATAGATGACTTGGAGGGCAGGGGCTACGATGGTGGGTTTCTGCCCTCCAAGATGGCTTTTGTGTTACCGATCCATAATAGTGATTTCTACTCGGCGGTTTCGAGCCTTGCCTTCTTCCGTGGTGTTGGGGGCCACTGGTTTTTCGGCACCAAAGCCCTGGGTAAAGATTTGATGGGCGTGACGGACTCCCAGCTGCACCAGGTATTCTGCCACAGATTTTGCCCTCTCTTGGGAAAGCTTGAATCTGGCTCCTGCAGTTCCAGCTAGGGCAGTGTGACCGCTTACCATTAAGTCATTGTCAGGGAATTGCTGCAAAATATCGGCAATCTTCTTGAGCTTTGTCTTTTCGCTTTCCAGCAGAATGGCGGAATCGGGCTTGAACTGAATGTTTTCAATACTGATGGTAAGACCGTCCTCATCCTTGCGGAGAGAAACATCATCAAGTCCCAAATCCTGAATGTTTTGCTGAACTTCCGCCAGCTTGTCCACAGATGGGGTCACAAAATCAGTAACCTCTGCCTGGGCGATTCCTTGGAATTCGTAGGTGTTGCCAAAAACTGTTTCAATCAAGATGCGGAAATCCTCGTTGTAGTGGGAAAGGGCTCCCTTTTCGTTGTCCCAATACAAGGTCTGGTGAGAATAACCCATGGTGGTGGCAGGCAGGTCGGAGGTGAGACGTGCCTTGTTTTTTACCTGGGGACTGTCGTAGTAGATGTTGTACCGCACTTCAATAACGTGGAGGGTGCGGCCTTCTTCTTCCACAGTGCCAGTGTAGGTGTAGCGGGCAGAAAAGGGCACAATCCAAGGATCTTGAATGTCAAAACTGCGGCGTAAATCGTGGGCTTCGTGGCCCTCTGCTGTCCAGGATTCTCCCACCTGCACATCTCTGTCAGGGAAAACTGGAACATCTCGGACTACTGGCATAAAATATTTTTTTTCGATGTCGTATTTTCCTAAATCATCTCGCATAAAAACGCTGGGATATTCCTCTCCCCACACGGGAATTTCGTTTTGTCGTCCGCTGGTGCTTTCTGTCACCATGAAGGTAGCCTCGTGCTGGGCAGAATTTCCTTCCACCTTGGTTACCTTTGCAGAAATTCTGTTTACCACCTCTGCATAGTGGGAAAAAACATTGTTAAAGAACACATTTTCTTGAACAGATGAAAGAATACGATAAGATTCCCCTTCAGTATATTTATAGCGAAACCGTTCTGCTGTAGCTGGTGCAAGGGTAAGACAAAGGGCAATCAATAAAAACTGCAGCTTGCGGGAAAGATGATTTTTTTTCATGGTTCCTCCTATAGGCTTAGACGGTAGGGCTAAAATCCGTGTTCTTGGATTTGAAATAGATTTTCAGTTGCTTTTACCCTAGGTCTTGACCATTCTTTACATTATTAATATATCATTAAGACTTGGAACGTTACAATGCTTGAATATATTCGTAATCTTGACATAACTGGAATGGACATGGGATTGATTGCCCTGTTTTTTGCTGCTTGCCTTGTAAGTGGTATGCTGGGAGTGGGAATCGGACGGCTGGTGGGCAAGATAAAGGAAGGACGGAGCCGAAAGGATGCGGTGCGTCGCTCCAAGGCAGTGATTTCCGGCCAAGTGGTGGAACAGCTGGCACCACTGCTTCCCAACTTTCCTTGCAATCTGAAGGACGCAAAGTTTTTAGGCCAACCCATAGATTATGTGGCCTTTGTTTCAGATCAAAAGACGGGCTTTATTGATGAGGTACTTTTTATAGAAGTGAAAACTGGTGGTAGTACCCTTTCTCCCAGAGAAAAATCCCTCAAAAAAGCCATACAAAAGGGGCGAGTTCGTTACGTGGAGTGGCGGGGGTAATTTAGGAGGGGACACCCCCTCTACTCGGAAGCGGTGGGTTTCCCCTCCTAACACCTCCCTTTCCCCCAGCACCGCTTAGGGGCTCCCGCCCCTAAGAACCCTGGGAGAAAAGGTTTGAGGAAATCTCTCTACTGGTTAGCGGTGGCCAGCAATCCTTGTACCACATCCATCGGAAGGTTAGTACCTTGTGTAACCTGTTCTGGGGATAAGCCCATGGCAAGAAGATTTTGAGCCGTTTCGATTTTAGCCTGTTCCGCTCCTTTGGTAATACCCTGGGTAATCCCCTGCATAATACCCTGTGAAATACCATCGGTGACACCAGCCTTGTAGCCACGTTTTTCTGCGTCTTGTTCTGCTAAGCCCCATGCCATATACTCACCTCTGAATGCTTGGTTTGCCTTTGTCCGTTCCACAATCTGGTGAATCTTTTGGGTAAAGTCAGATGTGGATTTCTTGTTTTTAATATACTCCAGAATGGACTTTCTTTCCACATCCTTTTCTTGGTGAAAGGCTGAGGCGTTAAAGATAATCTTGTGAGTTTTGTCTCCCAGTTCCAAGGTTAATTTTTCGTGACAAAGGTTTGAAAAGGTGTAGCAAGGCAAATTCTCTTCAAAAAAGTCTTCTTGGCAAACAAAAATCACAAAACTTTCTTTAAGTTCAGAATATTGCTTGCCCTTCAGCAGTAAGTCAATGTCCATCATGGATTGGTAATATCGTGTTCTTGTGGGCAGGTCGTCATGAAGGCTGTTTTGAATTTCGATGTCAAAAACACGGGATGAATCTTGAACGTACACGTCTAGTCGTACGCCCTTACTTTCGTAGTGGGGCGCAATGGTTTTTTGCAAGGTTGGAAATTCTAGTCTTTTGATTTTGATACCTAAAAGTCGCTCCAAAAGGCCTTTGCAAATCTCCTCGTTTCTCATGACGTAGCCAAACATGTAGTCGTCGGTAAAGGTGAGCTCTTCAATTGGTTTCATGGGTTCTCCTGATTTTCTTTACATATATATTATTCGCTTTAAACTTACAGAATTTGTCTTTTTTGCGGTAAAAAGTTGTATTTTTTTGTAAAAGTTTTCCAAGATGGAGCTTTTTTGTAGCCTCTACTCAAAATCTAGGGAGCAGGGAAGCTCCCTGCACATGCACTTTTGCGGGGCAAGGGCGTGCAAGCACGCAGTGAGACTCGCTAAAATCGCTCAATATATCGCGATTTTCCCAGCCTCACGGCTGGTCGCTCCCTATCTACTCAAAATCTGGGGAGCAGGGGAACCCCAAGCAAATTATACTGGGAAACTGGGGAACCCTACGAGAAATAATTAGGGTACGGGGAACACCAGGACAGGCGCCCTCTGAACGAAGTGAAGTGTAAGCCTGGACTGGGCTTACCCGTACCCTAGATTAAGTCTGTTCCCCAGTTTCCCAAATAAATTTGGTTCCCCTGTTCCTCGTGATGGAGGTCACAGGTCTTTATTCGTGGTTAACGTCACTCACCTTTGGTCCGGGGCGATGACCTGTACAGGAAAGGGGGCAGGATCTGTACCACTTAAGCTCTAGCCTTGTTCTTAATTTTTCATATTTTATTTATCTACCCAGTAGGTAAGATTATTGTCCTAAATCCATACAATATAGTACACTGTGCTGAAATTTATGTCGAATTACCTTTATAAGGAGTAGGATATGAAACAATGTAAGAATATTGCGGTGGTGCTGATGACGCTGCTGTTGGTTTTGGGAAATGCTAGTGCCTTTGAGCAGGGTTGGGTATTGAATATGAAGGCCAATGTTGGTGGCTCTCTTACCGTTCCTTCTATTTCTCAAGCTGATTTAGCATATCTGGGCGCTAACAGAATGGACGGAGCCTTGGGCTTTGTTCCTGGAGGTATTGCTGAAGTTGGATATATTTTTGATTCTCCCACTTATTTTAACTTGCCAAGTGATCATGTCTTTAGCGGTGTAGGTGCCTTTGGCCATATTGGTGTAGGCGAAGGCTTTGCTGGACAAATTTCAGGATCTCTAGTTAACGGCGAGCAGGCAGATGTTTACATGAACATTCTTTACACACCAGTAATTTCTCTTGGTGCAACAGGTAAGGCCTATTTCTTTGACAACAGACTTGCAGTGGGGCTTTCTCTTGGGATGAAGATGATTGCGGATACTACTCCAGAGTATGAAATGTATGGTGCATTAGGTGCTGAAGTTGGTACCATTATTGTAGATGAATGGATGATGAAGAACATGAATCCTTTTATGGGAAGCATTGGACTTTTAGCTGAATATAATGTTCCCATCCTTCCTACAATGGAGCTTATTTTGGGAGGATATACTCAATTTAACATTTTTTCACCTAAGTATATTACCATGCCAAATACAGTGATTGAATCTGCTCGGCAGCAAGCAGAAAAAGATGGGCGTGAATTTGATATTAGAAAGCCTATGAAATCCTATTTTATCAATTCTTTTGACTTTGGTTTAACTATTGCATTAGGCTTTAAATTGTAGTACAGAAAGGAGTGTGTCTAAATGAAAAAGATAAACCTAACTGTATTTATCAGTATTTTTGTCTGTCTTCTTTTTTCTTGTAGTCATGGTTTTCTTAAGGATCCAAGACTATATAATGCAAGAATGGGGGCAAAAGACACAACTATAACTGTAGCTCCAGAGCCAGAGCTACAGTTAACAGGTGGTGTAGATCCTTTTGATGATGTAGATAAATGGTATAACAATCCTAATTCTAATGGAGATGAATTAAGTCCTGGCAAATTGGATTTTCCTCATACTGACTTTGAAACTTTATCCTTAGTAGGAACTTGGTTTAATGATGATAATGTTCCTGAATATGCTATGCAAAAAGAAGATGTGTGGGTTAGCAAGGATACCTCTAAATCTGAGTTCATTCATGCTAAGGCACCGGATACTACAGGCCAGGGGTATGGTATTAGCAATGTGCACTGGTACTCATACCGAGGAAGAAATCCCTTGTATGCTGCAGATGGTGCATATAACACCACATTGCAGTTAACCTCCAATCTAAATCCAAAGTTAAGTCGTTTCTATTTTTATCGTTTTACTGGAGACACCCTGAGTCCCAGCTTGGATAACTTTTTGTTTGCAGTAGATACCTATTCTAAGTTGATGTTTGCCTTTGCTTATCCTACAAAGACAGAAAATGTTTTTGGAAACAATGTGCCTAAAGCATGGGGACCTACAGATGGAAGTGTTTTCCTTGGAACAAATTATCAGTTCTATATGTATGACCCCGTAGGATATGTTGAAAAGGTAGACGGTCAATATAATGTAGTAATGTATGACTGGTTCAAAAATAACCTGGCCAAAGGTATATACCAGCCTACCTTGGGAGGCTTGAACGACAAAAGTGAAGGAAATGTTTTGGACAAAGTGGCTTCAAAAACACCTAGTGGAGCAGGAACAAGTCCATTTAATAATCATACTGTAGATTTCTTTTCTAAGAATATAGAGCTGCTACTTGGGGAAACATTTCAGCAGAGAGAAAAGGTTGAAGATGGATATGGTCTAGTACTCTATAAATACATCGTTGAAAAAAATGGTGAAAAAATAGTGATTAGACGTACCGCAGAAAGCTGGAATGGATTACCTACGGATGAAGGAACAGATCTAAAGGATAAGATATACACCATTAGTAAAAAAGATGATGAAAGTGGGTCTGCTACAAAAGGTCTTGTAACACTTGAAAATGGGGAGTCTTTTGATTTTGAGCTTACTGATGTAAGTCGTACTATAACTTTTAGTAATGGGGAACGGGCAACAAGGAATTTTAATGACCCAGGTCCTGATTGGCTATTTAGGGTACGAGGGCAAACTTATATTCAACCAGATAAGACTGTAGATGATGGTTATTCATATAGCTTTTCTGAAGATGGTAAGACTGTTACTTTTAGAAATCCTAACGCTGGATTCCTTCAACAAGAAGAAGGTACTTATACGTTTGCACAACAGGATGCAGGCAATCGTGCTGTATACAAACAGCAGGATTCTGTGTACTGGGGTCTAAAATTGGATGAAAATGATCAAGTCTTGTATTCTACAGGAACTTCTTGGGGAACTGCGGGAAGCACCCCCTCAAGTTCTGCTAGCGAGTGGAAGTCTCTTATAAAGCACGATGCGACTGGATTGACCTCATTTACTGATGCTGTAAAGGGATTAGAATTCTCATATCGTGAAACAAATGATTGTGGTAACGACTTGAGTCTAATGACTTTAAAATTCTCAGCAGATGGCAAGAAAGTAACCCTCTATGAAACAATTTGGGGTAAGTCCAAAGTAGCAACTTCTACTAAGGATGTAGATGTAGTTGATGGTGAGTCAAAAACAACTGGTACTATTGGAGGAACGGAGGTAACACTTACTCTTCCAGAAACAGGTTCTTGGACTTTGGAATATGAAGGAAAAACCTACTTCTTAGGATTCAATGACGAAGGTCCTTCATTTGTTAACCGAGTAAAGTATAACCCTGTCTACGTTTCTGATGATGGAAAGACTGTATATCGTTTCTCCGATAATGGAAAAACAATGAGAATGACCAGTACTGGTGATACATATCTTGGTTTTATTACTGTTGGTAACTTTGACTATGTGTATAATTTTGAGGAACTCGTAAACACTGACGATAAAAATACAAGCCGTGCTATCTACGGAAGTAAAGATGCTCTCTTGTATTATGCAGGATTTGAGTTGTCTGAATCAGATATGTTGATTAAGGCAAGTAAAACAAGTGGTGCTGGAACAGGAACCTTCGCTTGGGATATGACCCACGCTGCTCGCCGGGATGCAAATACTGGAGGTATTCCCACAGAAGAAGACTTGAATTATTTCTACGAATCAATGAAGAATAAGTCATTCTACACACGTAATGTAGAAAATGGTGTGGCTGGGTTGGATTTGTTGACATGGCGTTTTGAGGAAGGTCGTGCCGTTAAGCATACAAAGCAAACATGGCTTTCTGATACTACTGAGCCTGTTGTTTCATTCCCAGAAGAAGCAAAACTCGTTGCAACGAGCAGAAAGTCTGGTACCATTATGCTTGAAAATGGTACAAGGTATACCTTTACTTTGAATGACTCAGCTGATTCTGTTTTGGTAGAAACCTCAATGGGTAAGAGTGGTACTACCAGTCTTACCTATTATTTGAACTACGATGACAAGGGCCCTGGTTTCATCAATCGAGTGAAGGGGAAGACTTATAAGAATGATACTTGGACCTATATTTTCGATAAAACTGGAGAGACCATGACTGCAATAAAGAATGGAAATAGTTCTGGTGATACATATACTTACAAAAATGCAGAAAAGAAAGAAAGTCTCTACGAAATTTCTGCTGCATACTATGGACCTTATGTATTTGGATCATTTGGAAGAATTTGGGGATTTAAATTGACTGATCAGGATAGAACTTTGGCTAGTTCAAGCGCTGCAATGGCGGACGTCAATAGTATATTGGGTGTTAGTTATTCATTCACTTATCAACCTACAACGCTTGTAGAATAATTTATCTTTGCTATCCAAAGCCCCATCTATCCTTCTGGGTAGATGGGGCTTTTTTTGTGTGATGGAGTTTTCCAAGAAGAATCTTGCGAGAGGGTGGTTTTTTCTTTTGTCTAGGGTACGATGGCATAGCCGAGATGGTGAGGATTGAGGGAAAGGCGTTGGCCTTTCCATGAAGTGGTTTTTAGGAGCTGTGTAGGTGATTATGTTTCTTTCGTTAGCTCTAAAACTACCTCTAGCGGGAGGTTGGTGCAACGGGCCACCATCTGGGGAGCAAGCCCCTCAGATAGGAATGCCTTCGCTGTTTCCAACTTGTTTTCGTAGGCTCCTTGTTCCAACCCGATGGAAATACCTTCTTCATAACCATCACGGCGACACTCCATCATGCGAGAGGTGTAGGTGAGATACATGTTTCGTTCCTCCTTTTCTTGCTTCATCCGAGCGATTGTGGCATCCAGCTCCTTGGTGAAGTCTGTTTGTACAGTCCTTTCTTTGATATAATCATAAAACAAGCGCAACTCACCGTCAAGGTTGGTAAGGTCTTTAGCGGTGGTGTTTAGAAAAATCTTTTCTGTACCGTCTGCTAGAGGGATTGGCACTCCGTAATCAATGCAGTAGTTCTGGAAGCTGTAGATGGGCTTTCCTTGGTGGAATGGGTCAAAGGTGCAGATAAAGATGACGTAGTTTTGTTTTAAGTCACTGTACTGGGAGCCTTTTGGAGTGGTATCAATGTCAGCTGCAGCTTGGTAGTAGCGGGCTCTGCGGGGAAGGTCTCCGTGGTTTGAAGCTTGCATTTCCACATTGATGACTTTGTTCTCATCCTTGAGATATACATCCATGATAATTCCCTTGGCGTTGGGGTCAATCTGGATGGCGTGGTGGCTGGTGAGGAACCTTATTTTCCCCACTTTAACCTTGAGAATCATCTCCAGTAAGGTGCGGCAGAGCCTCTTATTCCGCATGACTCTGGTGAAGATAAAGTCATCGGTAATATCCAAGTCTTCCCAACGTTTAAATTTTGTGGTGGTTTGGTTCTCCATTCAATCTCCAAAAAAAGCTTTACATATAATTATTCGCTTTAAACTTGAAGAATTTGTCTTTTTTGCAGAAAAAAAATTAGATTTCTTACAAATATTTTCCAAGATGAGTTTTCCAAGCTGTGGCTTTGGGGTCTGGCTGAGGGATGGCGGGTTCCCAAGAAGGAGTTTGCGGGATTGGATTGGGAGAGCGGGCTCACGTGCAGTAAAAAATCTACGAGAAGCGGCCCAACGTAGCAACCCCAAAGTTGAAGTGAAGGGGCTGCCAATGGGTGCCTGCCATTACTTTTTTAGTACTTTTGCGGGGCAAGGCGTGCACGCACGCAGTGAGGCTCGCTAAAATCGCTCAATATATCGCAATTTTCCCAGCCTTTTGGCTGGTCGTTCCCTATCTAAACGCTAGTGAAAAGAATTTACCTCAACACACCAAGTAGGTCTTTTCGACCAGCCTTTTCTAGGGCTTCTTGCACAAGGCGGCGATTTTCGCTCTTGTTAAATTGCAACAAGGCCCGCTGAAGTCGCCGTTCATGGCCACCACGAGCCACGTAAATTTTTTCCATGGTGTGGGGGTCAAGGCCAGTGTAATACATGCAGGTGGCTAAGCTTCCTGGTGTGGGATAAAAATCCTGTACCTGGTCTGGTACAAAGCCGTTTTTTTTCAGATGCAAGGCCACATCAATGGCGGCATTTAAGTCGGCTCCAGGATGACCTGCAATAAAATAGGGCACAAGGTATTGCTTTTTTCCCAGATCCTTGTTGATTCGCTTATATTCCACCTCAAAGTCCTTGTAAACTTGGTGGGTGCTTTTCCGCATGAGAGACAGAACCTTATCGTTTACGTGTTCTGGAGCCACCTTGAGCTGACCAGAAATGTGATGCTGGCACAACTCACGGAAAAAGGTTTTATCTTTTTCCTTCATCAAGTAGTCAAATCGAATACCGCTGCGAACAAAAACCTTCTTTACTCCAGGAAGCTTTCTTAAGCGACGTAAAAGAATTAGATAATCGCTGTTGTCCACATCTAAGTGAGGACAGGGATCTGTGCCAAGACATTCTCGGTGGAGACAGGCTCCCGCCTTTGCTTGCTTTGCACAGGCATCCTTACGGAAATTTGCTGTGGGGCCACCTACGTCATGGATGTAGCCTTTAAAATCTGGCTCTTGAATCAAAAGCTTAGCTTCTCGCTCCAAGGAATCGTGACTGCGGGCTTGAATCCGCTTGCCTTGGTGAAAGGTGATGGCACAGAAGGAGCAGGCTCCAAAGCAACCACGATTGCTGGTAAGGGAAAATTTTACTTCCTCCAAGCCAGGTACACCCACCTTTCCGTTGGAAGCAGGCTTGTCGTATATGGGATGCCACCGTCGAGTAAAGGGCTGCTCCATAACCTCATCAAATTCTTCTTGGCTTAGGGGCAAGGTAGGTGGCTCCTGTACCACATAGCGACTTTCACTTTGCTCTATTAAAATGTGGGCAGAAATAGCGTCGGTGTTTTGTTCCTGCTGGATGTAGGAGCGGGCGAATTGAGCTTTTCCTTCAGCTGAATTGGCAGAAACCTCACCAAAGGAGGGAATCCTAATGGCTGGTTGAAATTTTCCCTGACCATTGGCACAGCCTGTAGGTAACTCTGATTCCTTGCCTGTTCTCCAGCAGGTTCCCCGCACTCCACGGATTTCTGTTACTGGCTTACCTTCTGCCAAAGCGGAGGCAATTTCCAGCAAGGGACGCTCTCCCATGCCGTAAATCAACAAATCTGCCTTGGAATCCAATAAAATTGAACGGCGAACCGTATTTGACCAGTAGTCGTAGTGAGCAAAACGACGGAGGCTGGCTTCAATTCCACCGATGATAACTGGAACACCCTTGTAGGCTTCTCGAATTTTTGCTGTATAGGTAATTAAGGCTCTATCTGGTCGATGACCAGCTTCTCCGCCGTGGGAGTAAGCATCCTGTGAACGAGGCTTGTTGTTGGCGGTGTAATTTGCCACCATGGAGTCCATAGCACCAGCTGTTACTAAAAAAGCCAATCGTGGCCGCCCCAGCTTCATAAAATCTGCGGTGGTTTTCCAGTTTGGCTGAGGGATAATGCCTACGGTGTAACCCTTGCTTTCCAGTAATCGGCCCAAAAGTGGGGCGGCAAAGGTGGCGTGGTCTACATAAGCGTCACCAGAAATGAATACAAAATCAAGCTGCTGAATACCTCTCGCTTGCAAATCTTCTTGACAGATAGGTAAATATAAATCGTGGGGCTTCACGGTTGCAGTATACCATGGGGGAATGAAATATGAAAGTAGTTGCTGGAGTTGAAAAAGACTGGGTTCCCTGTTAAGATGGGGGCATGAAAGTTCTTGTAATTGGTTCTGGCGGGCGGGAGCACGCCATTTGCTGGGCTCTGTCTAAGAGTCCCTCTGTGACGGAAATCCTTTGCGTACCAGGAAATGGTGGTACCGCCCTTGAGTCAAAATGTCGTAACATTGATCCAAGCTTAAATCAGAACACTCGGCACATGACCTTTGAAAATGCCTGTGTTGCCATTGCACTTGACGAAAAATGTGACATGGCCGTTGTTGGACCAGAGGATCCCTTGGCTCATGGACTTGCGGACCAGTTGTGGAATGCTGGAATTCCTGTTGTTGGGCCAAAGTCACAAGGTGCTGCTCTGGAAGCAAGTAAAGATTTGGCAAAGGAATTCATGCAAAAGCATGGAGTTGCCTGTGGTGAAAGCAAAACCTTCGCTGATGAGGCAGCAGCTCGCTCATATGTTCAGGAAAAAGGTGCCCCCATTGTGGTAAAGGCCGATGGTTTAGCTGCTGGAAAGGGCGTTGTTGTAGCTGCCACAGAAGAACAAGCTATAGATGCCATTCACAAGTTTATGAGTCAAAAAACCTTGGGTCAAGCTGGCTCTAAATTGGTGATGGAAGAATATCTCCAAGGTGTGGAAATTTCCATTCTTGCAGCTGTTTCTGTAACTCCAGAGCTGGCTCAAGCAGGTAAAGCAACAATCGTACCCTTTGTTACCGCTCGAGACCACAAGCGCTTGTTAGATGGTGCTCGGGGACCAAATACAGGTGGAATGGGCGCTATTGCTCCTGTAGCTGATGTAACACCTGAGCAGTTAGAGGCTTTCAACAAGACTATTCTTCAACCTACTTTACAGGGAATGATTGCAGAAGGTATGGATTACCGAGGCTTTATCTTCTTTGGAATTATGCTCACCCCTCAAGGGCCTAAGCTGTTGGAGTACAATGTTCGTCTTGGAGACCCAGAAACCCAGGCTGTACTTCCTCTTATGGATTTTGATTTTGCCCAAATGTGTCAGGCTATTATTAAAGGGACTCTCAAGGATTTTGACTTTAAGTGGAAGAGTGGCTTTATCTGTGCTCCAGTTGCTGTTTCTGGTGGATATCCAGAAGCCTACAAAAAGGGAATGGCAATTACTCTGCCTGAACAGCTTCCTGAAGGAAATAAAATTTTTATTGCAGGGGCTACTCTGGACAGAAGAAACCTGTTGCCAGGGGAAGATGCAAAGCAGCTCATTACAAATGGTGGTCGAGTTCTAGCAGCTTCTGCCTATGGATCTACCTTCCAAGAAGCTTGGGATGCAGCCTATGCCATGATGGAGCACGTTAACTTTGAAGGTATGTTCTACCGACAGGACATCGGTTTACCTGGAGCTGCTGAATCAGGTAATTTGTAAGATGTAAAGCCTGTTTTATTCAGCCAAGGCTACAAGTTCTTCGGGAGTCACCACTATAACACGTGACTGAGAAAAATCTTTCTTATTCCGAGTAACGATGTAATCAGCCTTGGCTGAACAGGCACATTCTTCCTGTAAGCAATCTTCATAGTCAAAAAAATCTTTACGATATAGCCCTTGGATAAGTTTTTCTTTATCTAGGGCTACCACATCAAAATACACCAATAATGCCAGTAAAAGTTCTCGTCGTTCTTCTGGACTAAAATCTTTACGAAGAATATACCAAATATTTGCAATTGAATGAGAAGCTAACAAGCCCCTGGCTTCACCACTTAAAATCAAATCGAAAACCCTATCCACAGCAGTCTGAAAGGAAGCTCGTTTTGCCAAAAAATCTATAAGTACATTGGTATCAATGAAGAGAACCATATTTTTCCTCCAATGCCTTACACAATTCCTCTTTATCATCAAAGTCAGCAGCAAGAGAAATGCTTCCTCTATATTTTAAAATTGTTTCTAATGCATTTTTTTTTCTTTCAGTTTCATCATCATCACCGATTTCTGCTAACACAAACTGCTGACCGACAGGAAAAATCTCGTCAGTAAGAATACGTACACAAGTTCCGTCAAAATAACCTCTGTAGGTTTTCGGCTTTCGTCTTGAAGCCTGCTTCATCTCCTTTTTACTGGCAGAATATATTCCTACATACCCAGAATCTGCCACCATGCATTGACCAAAATCCTGTTCAATGTGATACAGTGTTTTTTCATCATGAGTATGAAGGTCTGATTTCTCACAAAACGACGCTTTGGGTAATTGGGGAAGCTGGTTGCTACGGATAAAATCTTCTGTCACTCCATAAAGCTGGGCAAGCTGGCTCACCACCTTGTCTGAAGGAACAATTAAACCTTTTTCATACTTAATATAAGACTGACGAGAAAGGTTCAGGTGAGAGGCAACTTCTTCTTGTGTAAGGGAATGGAGTTGTCTCAAATATTTCAATATTTCCTTCATTGTAAACCTCTTAATACCACATGTTTCATGTATAGTATACAATAAAGTTTACAAAAAGTAAATATAAAATTTACAATAAGACAACTCTATTCTATCTTAGGTCATGACAAAGCCAGCCACGGTAAACAAAATCATGGCAATCCCTGCACCAAGGAAGCCGTAGGGCATTTGAGAAAGTCCATGTTCAAAGTTATCGCAGCCACAGGCGGCAGAGCTGATGATGGTGGCATCAGAATAAAAGCAAATGTGACTTCCGAATACACCAGCGGACAGTACGGCACTAATGGCCAGTACCGTGTTCCCGCCTACAGCTTGGGACAGGGGAATGACAATGGGAAGGGCAATGATGTACAAGCCCCAATTAGTTCCAGTGATAAATTCTGTAACACCAAGAATGATAAAAATAATCAGTGGCATAAGTTGAGGCATTTTTTCCATGGTGGGCAAGACACCGTTGATGATGGTTTCTGTAAACTGAATGGAGCTACTGGCATCGCTAAAGAGGAAGGCCAGCACCATCAGCATGAGGGGAAGCAACATATTCTTGATGCCTTCCACACAGCAATCTGTAAATTCCTGAGCAGAAATTAAACCTCGTCCAACATAGAATACAAACATAAATCCCAGGGTAATAATCACACCCTTTTGCATGTTTACGTCGGCCACAATGGTAGAAATCACCAAGCAAGCAACTGGCAGTAAAAAATCAATCATTTTTCCCTGGGTTCTAGCATTCTCTTCATGATGACCGCCACGAATATCCATCTTTTCTGAGCCAGGGGGAGCTAAGGGGCCACCGCTTTTGACTCTGTCGTCAGCCTTTTTCATGCGACCAAGAGGTGGAATGACTCGAAAAATCAACAACAAAACTACAAGTAAGGCAGCCCAAGCATAAAAGTTATAGGGAATGGTCTTTACAAAATAGGCGATAGCTTTGTCTTGGGAAACAAGGCCGTTATCCACCAAAAGGCGAGAGGCAAACACCGCCCAGGTAGAAATGGGAAGCAGAACGCACACTGGGGCTGCCGTAGAATCCACGATATAGGTTAATTCTTCTCGGGAAACGCGGTGCTTGTCGGTAATGGGGGCCATGCAAGAGCCCACAGTGAGACTGTTCAGATAATCATCGATAAAAATGATGATACCGAGAAGATAGGTCCACAAAAGGGTTCCCACTCGACTTTTGGCATGGTTCGCCACAAATCGGCCAAAGGCAAGACTACCACCAGTTCGTTCAATGAGCTTGATGATGCTTCCCATCAGCCCGCAAACGATAATGAGCCAGCCAGTATCCTCGTCCATCATGACAGTGGTTAGCCCATCACTAAAGGCCGAAAGAAAATCCCACTTGTAGGCAAAAATAAAGCACATGAGGGAAGCGAGAATCAGTGCTTCTAGGATTCGTTTTGTAACAAAGATATATACTACCAAAAAAAGAGCTGGAATCAGAGCAAAAAAACCGATGGACACACTTTCAGCCTCCGATTCCATTTCTGGCAAAAAGGAAGCTATCAGCAAGGTACAAGAAACCAGCACGAGAACAGTGAGAAAAAATCGTAAGATGGCCTTTCTTTTACTCATATTCGACGTACCTCCTGGCTCCAATATATCTTACTATTTAAAGGTACCACCTTTTTTTCAATCCCGCAAGAAAAACCGACTTCTTCTCCATGATTACTAATAAAAAAGGCCTCCAAGAGTATCTTGAAGGCCAAAATCAACTGCTAAATTGAATGGATTATGCAGAAAGCTTACCACTTGCCAGAGGCACCACCTCCGCCAAAGCTTCCGCCTCCCCCAGAAAATCCACCGCCACCAAAGCCTCCACTAAAGCTGCTTCTGCTAGAAAAGCTTGAACCAAAACTACTAGTACTGCTTCCAAAGGTGGAGGTAGGCATTCTTACTGTTCCTGTTGAAGAAGAACCGTTGCGTCTTGATTTAACGGATTTGGTAATGGCAAAGGTAAGAATTGCAAAGTACAGGCTAAAAAAGATAATGGCTACAACGAGGGATTGTCCATCAAGACCTTCTTCCTCTGTCATTTCTGCAGAAATAAGCTGGGCATCCTCTGTGGCAACTCCCACCATATTTTTGATGCCTTCCACAATACCTGTTCCGTAGTCACCATTTCGGAAATGGGGAGTGATGACATTTCTGATAATGAGACCTGACTTTGCATCAGTAAGGAGCCCCTCCAAGCCGTAGCCCACTTCGATTCGCAGCTCTCGGTCCCCTTCTGAAACCACCAGTAAGGCGCCATTGTCTTCCTTTTCCTGACCAAGCTTCCACGCACTAGCTGTTCTGAAGGAAAAATCCTCGATGGAATCACCTTCTAGACTTGGAACTGTCAGAACAGCCATCTGGATTCCCGTCTGATTGTTTAAGTTGGTAAGATAGTCGGTTAATTCCTGTCGTTGCTGGTCAGTCATTACTTGAGCCAGGTCATTTACAGGGCCTGTCCAAGCTGGCACCTCCAAGGAAAAGGCAGAAGTCACAAACGCAACCAACAAAAGAGCCACAAAAATAGATTTTTTGAAAATCACTGTTCCCTTCATTCTTCTCCCTCCTCATGGTCAAGAATCACCAATCCGTCGGGGAGCTCGTTGGGATTATCTTCTGTTGCAGCAGGAGCAGGAAAATGCTCTGCTAAAAGCTCTCCACATCGTTCCACCGCCCGCACAAAGGCTCCCGTGGCATCGGCGGTTCCTAAGCCCTCTGCCAAATCAACGGCAATCAGGTTCCACAAAGCAGGGTCTATCTTGGCACTGATTCCAGTATCTGCCAGAATCCGCACCTCTTGCTCCATGTAGGACACAAAAATCAAGATTCCAGAGCGATTTTCTGTGGCATAAACACCGCTTTCTACAAAATGACGTAAGGCTCGATTATAGACGGTGCGGCGTCGTACGGACTGGGGAATAACCAGTCTATCCACCGCAGGTACATTGGCCACCCAAAACAAGAGGGCGGTAATGCCAAAGCAAGAAATGCCAAAGAAGGCAGGCAAATGCCACACCGCTGCACCCCACATAATCTTGTCCAGAAATTGCTGAATCACACCAGAGAAGGGCAATAGCACTGCAAAGGCAAAAACTCCCACACAGAGGGCCGCCATAAGCTCATACACTGAGTAGCGGGCACTTTCTGCCGTCAAGGCTAGGGCAATTTCCCCAGTAGTTTTTGTTTCTGCCTTAGCCACCGCTGTTTTGATGGTGTCAAAGGTAGTGGCCTCCAATTTGAGCCGCCGTAACATACTTGCTTTTGTCATATAATCAAACCTCCCAAAAGAAAACCTTTATGCGATTAAAAGGATACTTTTGGTGCTGTTTGGGCGGCGGCATCAGCGGTAAATTTTTCCTTCTGGCGGAATCCGCTCATGTTGGCAATAATGTTCTGAGGGAACTTGCGGATGAAGGTGTTGTAGGCAGTAACTGCCTCGTTAAATCGACCTCGTTCCACAGTAATTCTATTTTCTGTTCCCTCCAGCTGATCCTGCAGGGCCAAGAAATTCTGGTCAGCCTTAAGCTGGGGATAATTTTCTGTTACAGAAAGCAACCGCTGCAATGCTCCAGCAAGGTTATTCTGAGCCTCTTGAAACTGCTGCAACTTTGCGGGATCTTCCAAATCAGCGGCAGAAATCTGAACAACGCCACCAACCTTGGAGCGGGCTTCTGCAATATCGGAATACACTTGAGATTCGTGGGCTGCATAGCCTTTTACTGTTTCTACCAAGTTGGGAATCAAATCCATGCGACGCTGGTACACGTTCTGCACCTGAGCCCAAGCACCAGATACCTGCTCATCCAGCTCCACCATCTTGTTGTAATTGCCACTATAAAACTGACAACCACCCACACCAATCAAAACAATAATTCCCACTACAATCAGCAGAACCTTCAATCCAGTTTTCATATAAACCTCCCAGGAAAATCATCTCCACACAAGCTACAAGGTTTGTGTTTATATCTAATATACAAAGATTTAAGACGAAACGACAAGATGGCTCCACGAACATCATCCCGGGAGACTGAATCCCGAGCCACATCCTGGGGAGCAGGGGAACCAAATTTATCTGGGGGGCAGGGACGCCCTACCCAGCCTTACACTTCGCTTCGCTCAGAGGGCGGCTGTGCAGGGATCTTCCCGGCTCCCCGGTATAATTTTGTAGAGGGTTCCCCTGCTTCCCAGACTATTGCTGGCGGGGACTTCAAATTCACGGTCTACTGCTCGTGGGGCTGGTAGATGGGGCTGGATAAAAAAAAGCCTTTTTATCAAACTTTTTTCTGGAAAACGCATTTTTTTGCACGTTCAACCCTATAAGTAAAGTAAAGGAATAAAATTTTTTGGAGATAGAATGAATAACGAACAGCCCAACATCGAAAACCGCAGACACAAGGATTCCCTCTTTGTAGATTATTTTTCCAAGGACAGAGACTGGAAGCAACACTTTCTCTCACTGTACAATGCCATTCACGGCACAAATTTACAAGTTGAAACCACAAAATTAGAACGTGTCAACTTGGAGCAAGTTTTGTACATGGATTATTACAACGACATTGCCGTCATGGTAAACGACCAGTTCATCATGATGATTGAGCACCAATCCTCCATCAACCCAAACATGCCACTACGACTACTGGAATATGTGACTCGAATCTATGGCAATATGATAGATTCCAAGTCAAAATTCTCAAACCAACTGATTCCACTGGCCAAGCCTGAGTTCATAGTTTTTTACACAGGCAACCAAGACCTGCCCCCAGAAAGCTACTTGTACCTGTCTGATGCTTTCAAGTTAAACCACAACCAAAGCTCAGAGCTTACACTTGAATTGAAAGTAAAAGTATGTAAAATTATAGGTAAAGAATCGAGTCGAATTGTTTCACAATGTCCAGACTTGGAACAATACGTGCAATTTCTCAAGCTCATAGACGAGGCGAAATCAGATGGACAATCAAAACCACTTACAAGAGCCATTCAAGAAGCTGTGCGTTGCAACATATTAAAAGATTACTTGGAGAGAAAAGGAGGAGAGGTTTTGAGCATACTCATGACTGAATATGATTACGCAACCGATATTGCAGTGAAGCAGGAAGAAGCTTATGCTATTGGAATAGAACAAGGAGCCTACGAAAACAAGCTGGAAACAGCAAAACTCATGTTAGGTCTTGGAATCCCACTAGAACAAGTTCAAATTTGTACTTCTCTCCCCCTAGATGTGATACAAAATCTTCAGTAACAGGCTTTTATCACCAGTAGCAACTACTACGAGCATAAAAAAACACCAGTTTTACCCTATTGAGCAAAACTGGTGGTAATTATGTCATTTACACTTTACAAATCACTTACTGATGGGCGTAGTTTGTAAAATAATTTTGAATCAAAATAACGGGAGTTCCCTTGTCTCCAGAACCAGAAGTCAAGTCTGACAAGGAACCCAATAAATCTGTCAGCTGGCGAGGAGTTGTTCCTTGGGTTTCCATGCGACCCTTCAAATCCTCGTCCTTTTCTTTGATTCGCTTAATCATGGCTTTCTGAAGCTCTTCTCCAGATAAGTCTTTAAATTCGTTGTCAGAAAGATACTTTAACTTCAATTCATTGGGAGTACCTTCCAAACCGCTGGTATAAGCTGGGGAAACAACAGGATCGGCCAATTCCCAAATCTGTCCCTGAGGATCCTTAAAGGCGCCGTCACCATACACCATAACTTCTACATTTTTGCCGTATTTTGCCTTTAGGCGACTTTGAACATCGTCCACCAAAGCCTGGCAATTACGAGGAAAGAGCTTTACAGAATTTTCAGTTGCCAGATTGGAACCAAGCAAACCAAATTTTTCGTTATATCCAGAGCCATCAACAGGAGCAGTTAAAATTTCATCCAAACAGAAAACCTTTTTTACTCCAGCCTGCTGCAGGATTTTCTTATCTCGATTTCGCTTGTGGATGGAAGCAACAATAACACTGTCTGCATATTTCAAAATTGCTTTTGGGTCATTGGCTAAATGATTTCACAGGGACATTCACAGGTTTCCTTGTAAAACTGAATGTAGTCCACTCCAGTGAATTGGTGAATTGTATCGGGGAAGATTTTTCGGAATTCATCTGCAGTAAACACATCTGAATAGGGATTAACCCCAGAATCAAAAAGTGCATCTTCAGAAATCAGGTGATTTCCCACTTCATCTCCAGGATAGGAAAGCTGAATTACCAGCTTTTTGCATCCCCGTGAAATTCCCTTCAGCAGCATGGAAAAGCGATTGCGACTCATGATGGGGAAAATCAAACCAACGGTTTCGTCTCCGAATTTGGCAGAAACATCCTTTGCAATTTGGTCAGCAGTTGCATAATTTCCCTGAGAAATACCCACAACAGCCTCAGTAATTGCAATGACATCCTTATCTTGAAGCTGGATATTTGCTTCTTCGATACATCTGCCTACAGAATCCACAACGATAGAAGCCAAATCATCTCCCATTTTAATGATAGGAGTTCTAATTCCTCTTGAAATTGTTCCGCTGTATTTCATTATTCACCTCAAGTTCAGTATTAAATTTTTTAACACTGATAGTTTAATTTGGAAAGCAAAAAAATTTTTTAAGCTTTCTTGTAGAGAGTTTCCTCTTGTATTGTACTACATTTTCTTGTTATAAGTAAAATATATAATTATTATATCAAGTATAATTATAGCTTATATTTTAAGGTGAGAGGGAACAAAATCATGATTGAAGATTTGAACCTGCTGCGTGTTTTTTATTATGTGGCAAAAACAGGACAAATATCAAAGGCAGCAGAGCTTTTGAATGTTTCACAGCCTGCAATTAGCCAACAAATCAAAACCTTGGAAAATCAAGTACAATTCAAACTTTTTTTCCGTTCCAAAAAAGGAGTGAAGCTCACCAACGACGCACAAGAAATTTACAGCTATTGCAAATCAATTTTTACCTCCGTGGAATCAATCAATCATACCTTGCAAAACATTTCTTCTTTGGATAGTGGAACCCTGCGAATTGGTGCTTCTGATACCATTTGTAAATACTATTTAATTGACAAGCTCAAGGTTTTTGAACAGGCCTTTCCCAAAATCCGCTATCGAGTTACCAACTGTACCACCGCCGAATCCTTAAATCTTCTTAAAAATAATGATGTAGACATCGCCTTTGTTCACTTTCCTGTATCCCACAAGCAATTTACCTTTCAGCCATGCCTTACCTTGGAAGATTTTTTTGTTTGTAGCTACGATTTTGACTGCTCCAAAATCAAATCCCTGTCAGACCTCACCAAATATCGAACATTGCTTTTGGAAAAATCAAGCCACTCCAGAAAATTCCTTGATGCAAACCTGTTTCGCTACAATATCCAGTTAGAGCCTAAATTTGAGTTGGCCTCTTTGGACCTGTTGATTGAGTTTGCTAAAAAAAATATGGGTATCATTTGCGTTTCACGTCAGTACATCAAAAAAGAGCTGGAAAACAAGGAGCTTAAAATCATTGATTTAAAAGAAAGGCTGGATACTCGTTCTATTAGCCTTGCCTACGACAAAAATACCATCTCCAAGGCTGCACAACGATTTATGGAAATGCTGTAAACAGGACATGTTTTACAATAAATCCCTTGTAAAGCTTCTATTACGCGTTTTTTATTTCTGTCTCAGTATCTTTAGCGTCGTTGTTTACCAACATATCCAATACGGTAAAGAAAAGAATCACAATCATGGGGCCCAGCAAAAGGCCATTTAGTCCAAATACCTGCACTCCGCCAAGTATGGCAAAGAAAATAATCAGTGGATGAACATGAATTCTATCTTTAAGAAACAGAGGACGCAGAAAATTATCAAGAAAGCTGACACAAATTCCACAGATAATGAGGAAAAGAATACCTTTAACAGCTGAATCGGTGATAAAAATCACCACTCCAATGGGAATCCACACAATGGCAGCTCCAAACATTGGAACAAAGGATGCAAACATCAACACGACAGAAAAAAGCAGGGCACCTTTAACCCCAAAAATCAACATAATGATAAAGGCCGCTGCTCCTTGATACAGAGAAACGAGAATATAACCCGAAAAAAGATGACGAGTAATTTCTGTAAACTTACTCATGAGAGTTTTCATGTATTTGGGATCAATGGGAATTGCCTTTCCCAACAAGGAGACAAGATATTGTCCATCCAGAAAGCAAAAATAAAGGGCAAAGATCACAAAAAGAATAGATATTACTATATGACCTGTGCCGCTAATGAGACTTGTTCCCACAGAAAAAAGCTTGGAGCTATATTGCTGAATAAAAGCCAAAAGATCGGCTTTTAGATCAAGATGATTTAAATCGATAAAGGTAATTCCCAGTTCTTGAATCAGGTTAGCAAGTTTTTTTCCGATTTCAGAATTCATTAAAATATCTGGGTTATTGGAGATAAACTTTTCCACCTCAGTTAGAAAAGCAATCAACTGTTGACCCAGCATAAAACACAATCCCACAATGGGACCAATAATTAACAAAAAAATCCCTACAGCAAAGCTTCCTGCCAAGCCATGACGTTTAGCCTCGTAAAATCTTTTGTTTTTATCCAACCTACACACCAACTTTTTGTGCAGGGGATTAAACAAAACGTACAACAACATCGTCCACAAAATCACCGTAAAAAAGGGAAAGAGCATACTGACGATGAGGGCAAACATTAAGGCAAAGATGCCAAAAATAAAAGCCGTCTGTAGGGTTTTCTTGTTATCCATAAAAACTTATAAGCTACTGAACCTGTGCCTTTGCAGTTTCTCTTCCTTCTACTAGCAGAATCAGCTGGGTTCCCTTAGGCAAGGCATAGGGCACGGTTAACTGACCACCAGGATGAGAGAAGCTGGTAAGAGTACTGGTGCTTCCGTCAGCCTTTACTGCTTGAACCTGCATATTCAAAGCATAGGGATAGGCTGGCAACTGTACTGTAAAGATGCCGTAGGTATCTCCATTTACTGGCTTTGTGGGGAATACAAACTCTGCTGAAAGGCGACTGTGGTTGGGAACAAACTCACTGGATGAAGCCTGTGCAATAATGGTTCCTTCCTTACCAGCAGCACTTTCTTCTGCTGTTGCAGAGCGAGCTGTAAAGTCAAAGGCAATCTTTGTTCGGCTCATTTGAGCTAGAATTTCTGGTACTGTCAGTCCTATCAGGTTGGGAACTCGAGTTTGCTCATAGCTAGGACCACGGCTTACTACCAGTTCCAATTCCACTGGCTGGGAAATTTGGGTTCCTGGAGGTGGATTTTGTCCAAGGATGGTACCAGCCTCTGAATCATCAGCCTTGTACAGGGGCTCAGGAATTGTAATAAGGGTACGGCTTCCAGAGAACAGAGTTTGAAGCTTAATACGCAGATCGTCCAGCTTCATGCCAGTATAATCTTCTATCTGGTTCACGACGACACCACGGCTTACTACCAAGTTAATGCGTCTGCTTGCCTTAACGATGGTTCCAGCAACAGGATCTTGTTCAAGAATCATTCCCTCGTCACCTGGTACATCAGAATACCGCAATTGAATTTTGGGATACAATTCTCGCACCTGCATTTCCAGCACACCTTCCTCCAACTGGAGACCAGTTACATTAGGAACCAGTACTTCTTCAGAGCCTTTTACTGCCACAAAAAATACGATAACAGTAATTGCCATCATAAAAAGAATGGCCGTAAGACAGATAAAAAATAAAGCCTTGTTAGAAAGCTGGTTTTCATCTCCATTTGATTGAAGTGAAAACCCGAAGTTTAGTAATTTTTTCTTAAAATCTCCCATATAATCTTCCTATTTCATTCCTTTAATTACTGGAACAACAGCAACCAACAAAATTGGAACTACCATTCATAAAATCCTTCCAGTTCATGGCTTTTTTTGCCTGCCACTGAAGATTTGTTATACACAAAATTCCATCTCCTGTCTGCACAAGAATTCCTTGTTTTTTGTCTGTTCCCAAAACTGTTCCCGGAGCGGGAGCTTCAGGGTATGCAGACTGAATGTGAGCTGGAATCTCCTGCTGGTAGACTGCTGCTTGATGGATTTTCAAGGTGGTTCCCTGGGCACAGGTAAAGGCTCCTGGCCACGGGGTAAAGGCACGAATCTTTGCGTCAATGGCGGCAGCTGAATCATTCCAGCAAATGCAGCCTTCTTCTTTTTTCATCATCTGGCAGTAGGTAGCCTTGCTTCCATCTTGAGGAAGGCCTTCTGGCAGAGCTCCTGCTTGTGCCGCCTGCAAAATCACCTCTTCCAGCTGCTTACCACCAATTTCTGCTGCCTGCAACAACAGGGAATCGGCAGTTTCTGTTCCTGTCAAAGGCAAGGTAACCTGAGAAAGAATATTACCACTGTCCATTTCCAAGGCAATCTTCTGTACTGTTACTCCAGTTTCTGGCTGCCGATCCAAGATGGCGGCAGGAATAGGAGCACAGCCTCGATACAAGGGCAACAAGGAAGGGTGAAGATTTATGCCTCCCATGGGAAAGAGTGACAGGAACTTAGGTCCAAAAATTTTTCCATAGGCAAAGCACACTAAAAGATCAGGCTGTAATTCCGCCACTGCATCACGAGCTGTAGCATCAAGCTTTTCAGGAGTGAGCACGGGAATGCTTCTTCCCAACTCAGCTTCTAGCTTTTGGGCAGATTGAGCCACAGGAGTGGGAATCAATGCCTTGCTACGACCTTGGGCTGAAGGAGGATTTGTTAGCACTCCAACAATGGTAAAGTCCCTTCCCTGAGCCTCAGCCTTTCCCAAATGCATCAAAGGAATAGCTGCCGCCTCTGGACTTCCAGCATAGAGAATTCGTAGCACCTAGGCACCTGCCTTCTTTGCTTTTTTTGCAGCGATTTTTGCTGCCTTTGCAGCCTTAGCTGCTTCTTTTTCGGCCTTACGAGCAGCCTTTTTTTCAAACTGCTGAATTGTTTTCTGACGAAAATCCTGGTCGCCACGGTCAATGTACAAAACACCTTCCAAATGGTCGTATTCGTGTTGAATTACCCGAGCCAAAAAGCCTTCTGCCTCTAGGGTAAAGGGACGACCTCGTTCATTCAAAGCCTGAATAGTAATTTTTGCTGGTCTGGTGATTTTTTCGTATACGTTGGGAATGCTCAAACAACCTTCCTCGTAGTCGCACATTTCCTGAGAGGTGGATACAATCTGTGGATTGATAAATACACGGCGTACTTCATCATCAGCCAAAACCACGAAGAATCGCTTTAGGATTCCCACCTGAGGTGCGGCTAAACCAACACCGTTGTTTTCAAGCATAGTATCGAACATTGCGTCCAAAGTGGCACGCAGCTCATCATTCACTTCTTCTACTGGCAAGGACTTTTGTCTTAACAAGTCCTCTCCAAGGTGTAAAATTTCCATAAGTAATATGGTATAAAAACCGTGGCCTAAAGTCAAGAATAGAAGAAAATAGGAACTGAGAAGATGTAATAAATAGGAGCTATTTCCCTTCCGTTTTTACTTGACAAATTCTGGATTTCTGTTATTCTGTTTATGACAAAATACTTGATTTTGTCATGTTTCAAAAAGTGTAATCATTTTACGGAGGATTCCATTAGTATGTCTAAGAAATATGCATTTTTATTTCCTGGTCAGGGAGCTCAAGCACCTGGTATGATCAAGGATGTTTGTGAGGCCTATCCAGAAGCTCGTGCCTGCCTGGACTCTATTTCTCAAATTGCAGGAGAAGATATTACAAAGCTTTTGTGGGAAACTGAAGCATCCGTGCTTTCTCGCAGTGACCGCAGCCAGCTTTCTATTACCTCTGCCTCCTTGGCAGTTGCTGCTGCTCTCAAGGCAAAGGGAATTGAACCTGCTGTTTGTGCTGGCTTTAGCTTGGGAGAATTCCCCGCTATGTGCTTGAGTGGAGTTCTTTCCTTTGAAGATACCATCAGAATCGTAAAGCTCCGTGGTGAAATCATGCAGAAGGTTTGTGATGATATTGCAGCCCGCAGTGCAGGAAATCCTCCTGGAATGGCCGCTGTTATGGGATTGGCTCCCGATCAGGTAAAGGCAATTGCAAAAGAAGCTGGAGAGGCTTATGCTGCCAACATGAACAGCGTAAAGCAGACTGTTGTTTCTGGAACCGCAGAAGCCTTGACCAAGCTGGAAGAGCTGGGAAAGGCCGCTGGTGCCCGCCGTGTGTTGCGTCTTGCAGTTGCAGGCCCCTATCACAGCCCCTTGATGCAGGCTGCTGCCGATGAGCTGGAAAAGGTAATTGCCGATGTTCAGTTCAATGATCCCAAGACAATTTTCTTGTCTAACGTTACTGGTAAGGCTGTTACTAGCGGTGCAGAAATCAAGAAGAATGCTATTCTCCACCTGACAAATCCCGTATTGTGGACTGATGAAGAAGCCGTTTTGGGCAAGCTGATTCAGGATGGACAGGCAGCAGGAGAGGAATGGAGCATTCTTGAGCCAGGACCTGGAAAGGTATTGTGTGGTCTGTGGAAGGATACTGAATTTGCTTCTTTGGTTTCTCCCCAGCCTGTTAATACCGCTGAAAATATTGCAAGTCTTTAAGTTTTAGGAGGAAATTATGTTGTTGCAGGGAAAAAAGGCTTTGATTACAGGTTCCTCCCGAGGAATCGGAAAGGAAATTACCCGTCGTTTTTTGGAAGAAGGTGCTGAGATTTGGGGTTTGTGCTCCAAGCCTTCTGCCGCTCGTGATGAATTGATGGCACTGGCACAGGAAAAGGGAACAGAATATCACGAGGTATACGTGGATATTGCTGATACTGTACTTTTGGCCGAAACCATCAAGACTGTAATGGCTTCCTCTGGAGGCTTTGACATTCTGGTAAACAATGCTGGAATCACTCGTGACGGCCTTTCCTTCCGTATGTCCATGGAAGACTGGAACAGCGTTATTGCCGTTAACCTGACGGGAACCTTTGTAGTAAGCCAGATTGTATCTGCCGACATGATTCGTAAGCGGAAGGGGTCCATCATCAACATGACAAGCATTGTTGGTTTGCACGGACAGAGTGGACAGGTAAACTACGCTGCAAGTAAGGCTGGACTCATTGGTTATACAAAGAGTCTTGCCAAGGAATGTGGTGGCCGTGGCGTTCGTGTAAATGCTATTGCCCCTGGATTCATCGAAACTGAAATGACTCAAGTAATAAGCGAGGATGCTCGCAAGGCTTGGCTTGATTCTGTACCACTGAAGCGAGTTGGTACAGTAAAAGACGTGGCCGATGCCGCATTATTCCTTGCTTCCGATATGTCTTCCTACATTACCGCCCAGGTTCTGGGTGTTGACGGTGGAATGGGAGCATAAATCAAAACCAACCCCTGCCGATTCATGAGTTTTGGCGGGGGTTATTTATTTATTCATTTGTTAGGAGAACGAAAATGAGAAGAGTAGTAGTTACTGGTTTGGGTGCAGTTACTCCCCTAGGAAACAATGTTGCAGAAACATGGGAAGGAATCAAGGCAGGAAGAAGCGGTCTTGGAAATATCACTCTTTTTGATACATCTAATACCAATATTAAGGTTGCTGCTGAAGTAAAGAACTGGGATACCTCAGAGTTTGTAGACAAAAAGGAAGCCCGCAAGATGGCTCGCTTTACTCAGTTTGCCGTTGTGGCTGCTGGACAGGCTTTGAAGGATGCAGGTCTTTTGGAAGAAGGAGCCATGGAGCCTAGTAACACTGGTGTGTTCGTAGGAAACGGTATCGGTGGATTTGAGGTTTTTGAAGAGTCCTGCGGAAAATATTTTGGTTCCGAGGGAAAGCGTGTTCCACCTCTTACCATCCCCATGCTGATTCCCAACGAAGCTGCTGGAAACATTTGTATGCGTTACGGAATCAAGGGACCAGCTCCTACTATTGCCACCGCTTGTGCTTCTGGCTCCGATGCCCTGGGATTGGCCTTGGACAGTGTTCGTAGTGGTCGTGTTGACGTTTGTGTTGCTGGTGGAACTGAGGCTACCATTACAGGATTTGGAATTGCTTCCTTTGCAATCCTTCAGACACTGGCTAGCTCTTTTAACGATTGTCCCCAGAAGGCAAGCCGCCCCTTTGATAAGGCTCGTGAAGGCTTTGTAATGGGAGAAGGTTCTGCCATGCTGATTTTGGAAGAATACGAGCATGCCAAGAAGCGCGGTGCCAAGATTTACGCTGAGTTTGCTGGTTACGGTGCTTCCTCCGATGCCTACCACATCACTAGCCCCGATCCTTCTGGAGACGGTGGAGCTGCTGCCATGGTGGCTGCATTGAAGGATGCTGGTGTTAAGCCCGAAGATGTTCAGTATTACAATGCCCACGGAACTTCTACTCCTATCAACGACCCTGCAGAAAGCTCCATGCTGAAGAAGGCCTTTGGCGACCACGCTTATAAGATGAAGGTTTCTTCCACCAAGAGTATGACTGGTCACTGTCTCGGTGCAGCTGGTGCTGTAGAAGCATTGATTTGTATCAAGGCCATTAACGAGGGCTTCTATCCTCCCACCATCAACCTAGAAAATCAGGATATTGAAGGTGGCTGTGACTTGGATTACGTTCCTAACAAGGGCGTAGAAGGTGAAATCAATTGTGCCGCATCTGGTTCTTTGGGCTTTGGTGGACACAATGGTGTTGTTATCTTTAAGAAAATCAAGGACTAACCATGAGCGTAACAAAGGATATTGAATCATTACTGCCTCATCGTAAGCCCTTCCTCTTTGTAGATGAAATTGTTAGCGCTGACGAAAAGGGCAGCGTTTCCACCAGAACCTTTACTGAAGAAGATTTCTTCTTTCAGGGACATTTTCCCCAGTACCCTGTTGTACCTGGAGTAATTTTGGTGGAGACCATGGCTCAAGCTGGTGGTGCCGCATTGAGTTTCCAGAAGGTATTTGCCGAGGATGCATTGTTCTTCTTGGCCACTGTAGACAAGGTAAAGTTCCGCCACCAAGTTCGCCCCGGCGACACCGTCCGCTTGGAAATCACCAATATGCGTGTTTCCCCCAAGATGGTAAAACAAAGCGGTAAGGCCTACGTAGGTGAAAACCTCGCCGCCGAAGCCGAGTGGATGTGTTTAGTTGGCTCTGCAAGCTAAACGCAGCCACAGTTTTGCGAAGCAAAACTACCTGTTGTGGCGAAAGCCACAAACAAGATGTGTTTAGTTGGCTCTGCCAGCTAAACTATCTTTAGGAGGAGACACCCCCTCTACTCAGAAGCGGGGTGTTTCCCCTCCTAATCCCTCCCCTTCCCCCAGCACTGCTTAGGGGCTCTCCCGCCCCTAAGAACCCTGGTAGCTTAATTTTTTTAAGTATGGTATATTAGAAGCGGAAATGTCCAAGTTCACTTGGTCGTCTCCACTTGTTTGACAACAGCCGCACAAGTTAAGGGCCTGGGCGGCTGTTTTTTTTACTCAACTAACATTTTAATGTAAGCAAGCAAACTAAGAATTAAAAGTGCCAAATTAATGGCTAACGAAATTTTTTCGTACTTCGTCATCTTAGAGCCTCCCTCGTCAACTATTTCCAGTACCACTGGATTTGAGCTTGGAAGACCAACCGCCTGAAACTCAGACATTTCCTATCATTAATTTTACCATATTACCCGTATACTGTAAATATGTATTGTAATATTTAGCACCAACCCCATCTATTCAGCAGTATAGCCGATGAACGAAAGAGCGGAAGGGAATGGCGGGAGGGGTACCTACCGACGCCGCCCTCTGAACGCAGTGAAGCGTAAGGCGGCGGTGGGTTCTCCCGCCATTCCCTCCTCTTTTACATTTAGTCCTACCATGCTATACTGCATCCCATGTTTGAAGTTCGTGTAGAAGCCGATTTTGCGGCAGCCCATTTTTTGCAAGATTACCACGGAAAGTGTGAAAACCTTCACGGTCATAATTACAGAGTCTTTGCCCACGTGCGGGGAACAGAATTAGACCCAGGTGGTATGCTTTTTGACTTTACTATTCTCAAACGAAATCTTAGAGCCATTTGTGGCCGTTTAGATCATAGTCATTTGAATGAACTGGTGGATGAACAGGGAAATTCCGTTTTTAATCAAAATCCCAGTGCAGAACGAATCGCTCAGTGGATTTTTTCCCAACTCCAGGCCGCCATTGATGCAGAAGGTGGCTTGCCACCAGGAAACAAGCTCTACGCTGTAGATGTGTTTGAAACAGACACCAGCAGAGCCCGTTATATCTGTGACAAAAGCTAGGACTATTCCTTCGGGAAGGAATACTTCGATTACTTCTTTTTATAAAAAAACGCTCAAGATTGAAGTATTCAATCTTGAGCGTTTTTCAAGTTCATAAATAAGTTGTTTACCAGCGGAAACCAAGGCCTACTCGTGGCTTAATATGGAATGCAGAAATTTTGTCATCGCTTCTGAAGGAAAGGAAATCATAAGATGCTACAACTCCTCCTGCCAAGAAGAATGAATCGTTAAAATAATAATAGGCTGAAATATCTGCACCCAAGCCGGCTGTTATAACAAGTGCATTTGCCATCCACAAGCTAACATGAACTCCTGGATTAACATTTAATGTCAGGCGTTCTGTTGCAAAGGGTATAAATGCTGGTGCAAACAAGAAATCTACAGCTAAATTTTTGTCTCCTTTTGCCTCATAACCTGACAAGGGAAAATTTGCACCTACGTGAGCAAAAAAACCAACCTTTTCTGTATACATTTCTCTTGAATCCAATCCGAGGGCAATTCCAGAAAGGTTTATGTTGCTTGTTGATGAATCACCTTTTACTGTATAAAAATCTCCCTGATAGGCTCCACTAATGGCAGCAATTTTTGTTCCAGGTTCTCTTTCTCCGCTGGCAAATACTCCTGCACAAAGAGCCAGACCACATACAACTAATAAAACTAGTTTTTTCATAGAAATCTCCTTTACATATATTATTCTTTATATTGCACGTTTTGTAAATAAAAAAAGTAAATTACTCCTAGCTAGCCGTAGTACCAAAATAAGAGTATATTATAGTTTCATGTGTACCTTTATTGTTCCTGTTTGTACCATTCCTGCAGAAATTTCACCTCAAGCCCTGCCCTTGGGAGCCGCCTCCATTGTGGCTGCCATCAACAAGAGCTTTGCAGAAAAGCCTCTGACATCAGAAACTGTTGTTGAAGCTCGACTCATATCTATTCCACCGGAGTTTCACCTATCCCAAGAGGATCAAGCCCAGGCTATAGCACATCAGCTGCTGGAGCTTCATCCCGTTGCCCTTTGTTTTTCTCTTTTTGTGTGGAATCGAACAGTGCTGGCTCGAGTTGCAGCTATCATTCAGGAAAAAGCCCCAGAAATCCCCCTTATTGCCGGTGGGCCAGAGGTAACGGCAGGGGCAGCGGACAAGGACCCCTTCCATTACTTAGTGTGTGGGGAAGGGGACGAGTCGGTACCGAATCTTTTGCGTCAACTGTTGCAAAAGGTGGCTTTTGTTGCTAATGCTTCCAAGGCCGATTCTGACCTTCCTCAGCGAAAGATTTTTTCTCCCCGTGCCAATCAGGAAAATCTTCCTTCCCCATATTTGACTGGTACTTTAAATCCTGCTGAATATCAAAATGGTGCCTTGTGGGAGCTGGCTCGTGGTTGTCCCTTCAAATGTGCCTATTGCTACGAGTCCAAGGGGGAAAAGACGGTGGCCTACTTTCCCATGGAGCGGATTCACCAGGAGCTAGATTTTTTTGCAAAGCACAAGGTAAGCCAAATCTTTGTGTTGGATCCTACCTACAACGCAAAAAAAGAGCGGGCAGTGGAAATCCTCAAGCTGATTCGGCAAAAGGCACCAGACACCTTTTTCCACTTTGAGTGTCGTGCAGAATTGCTGAATCCAGAGCTGGTGGCAGCCTTTTCTCGAATTTCTTGTTCACTGCAAATCGGCTTGCAAAGTGCCCGTCCAGAGGTGCTTAAACTAGTGGCTCGCAACATCAACCGAAAGGAATTCGCAGGGAAAATTGCACTGTTGAACAATGCAGGCATCATCTTTGGCTTTGATTTAATCTACGGTCTTCCTGGGGATAATCTTGCAGGCTTTAAGGAAAGCATTGACTATGCTATTTCCCTGTATCCCAACAGCTTGGAGATTTTCCGCCTTTCTGTATTGCCTGGTACCGCCCTCTTTGATCAAAAGCAGGAGCTGGGACTAGTGGCTCCTGAAACGCCGCCTTATTTGGTGGAATCCACCCCACAATTTTCTGCCAAGGACTTGGACAAGGCAGAAGCTCTGGCTCGTGCCACTAGCTATTTTTATTCCCGTGGGCGGGCAGTAAGCTGGTTCCATTCCCTGCTGAAACCTCTCCGCTGTAGTCCCTCCGTTTTTTTCAGTCGGTTTGTGGATTTTTTAGCGGCAGAAAACATCAACATTCCTGCTATTCAAGATGAGTGTAGCCACCAAGAGGTGGAGCAGGTACAGCTTAAGTTTATCCAAAATCAGTATGGAAGCCCAAAGCTTAAGGCTCTGTTGCCTGCCGCCATAGATCTTATCAAGCTGAACGGAGCCTTTAGCCGAGCCTATGCCGACGGAGAGCGTACCACCTTGAGTCTTTCCTTTCACCCCGATGACTTACTAAGTCCCTATTCTCAGGATTTAGCCTTTTTCTGCCAACATGCCAAGAAAACAAAGCTCCACATTGTGGTGCAGCCTGGAAAGAAGGGCGCTGAGTGGCGACAGGTGAAAAAGGGATGAAAAAAAGGGCTGGGAATCCAGCCCTCGTACATTTATTTGACAGAAGCTTTTCCTGTGGCTCTATCACAGGGCTGCAAGAATCTCCGCTGCGTGGGTTTTGGTGTTTACCTTGGGATATACCTGGGTAATCACGCCATTTTCGTCTACCACAAAGGTGGAACGAATAATTCCCATATAGGTCTTTCCACACATTTTCTTTTCGCCCCAAGCACCAAAGGCTTGGATGGTGGTGGTTTCCACATCGGAAAGCAGGTGGAAGGGGAGAGTGAACTTGTCCCGGAACTTGGTGTGGGAAGCGGTGCTATCCTTGCTGATTCCCAAAACTACAGCACCCTTTGCAAGAATTTCATCGTATACGTCACGGAAGCCACAGGCCTCTGTAGTACAGCCAGGGGTGTTGTCCTTGGGGTAAAAATAAATCACCATTTTCTTTCCCTTAAATTCGGCAGGTGAAATCATTGTGCCATCCTGATTAGGAAGGGAAAATTCTGGTACCATATCTCCAACTTGAAGCATTTTTTCCTCCAAAATTAAACAAAATTGATTTTATTCCGAATGGTATAGAAGGAGTATCTATTTGTCAAGAATCAGAGCAATTATGCTTGACTTACATAATTGTACTAATTTACAATAAATATATCCACTTTCTATTTTATAATATAGATAACAAAATTTGACGAGGTGTAGGGTGAAGGTATCAGAGATTCGTCATAAAATTCTTTTTAAAATTATTTTTTCCGTTTGTATCGTTATTGGAAGTAGCATTATTGGCTTGTCTTTTTTCCTATTCAATCAGCTTGATGCTATGAATCTTGGAGATGGTGTTGCCACCAAGGTAATTTTTTTATCTCTTGGTTCTACCATTTTTGTTTTGGGATTGGTGGGAGTTACATCTATTATAATTTTGCAAACCTATATTTTGCTTCCAATCAATAAAGCCATTGTAGCCTTCAAAAAATTGCAGGGTAGTGAAGGGCTTGCAGATCTTACCTACCGAGTAGAAGTTAAAAGTAAGGATGAGGTAAGTCAGCTTTGTAGCTATGTAAATCAGTTTATTGATACTCAGCAGAATATATTGATGGATGTAAAACATTCCAGCGATGCCCTTTCAAATATTTCTCAAACCCTTACTTCCTCTAGTCACGATGCTTCCAATGCAGCGGCTCATATTTCTATGAATATTTCCAATGTAAATCGGCAGGTTGAAAATCAGAATCATGCATTGCAGGCTGTGGTAGAGATCATTGGTAATAGTGTTACAAAGATTGGTGGATTAGATGCTCTTATTAACCAGCAAACAACAGGTTTGCTAGAATCATCTTCTGCCATTGAAGAAATGGTGGGAAATATTTCTTCTGTATTCAATTCCATCAAAAAAATGAATCGGGAATTTCAGCAATTAACAGCTATTACAGAAACAGGGCGTGGACGTCAGGATGAAGTTTCCCAGCAGGTAGATAATATGGCAAGACAGTCTCAGCATTTGGCAGAGGCTAACGAGGTTATTGCCCAGATTGCTGACCAAACAAACCTTTTGGCTATGAATGCCGCCATTGAAGCAGCTCATGCAGGAGAGGCTGGAAAGGGATTTTCCGTTGTTGCTGATGAAATCCGAAAGCTGGCAGAGGATGCAGCGGAACAATCCAAGGCTATTTCTGCTGAACTGAAGGATATTACAAGAATGATTCAACAGGTTGTAGAAACTTCAGAAAAGTCCCAAGATGGCTTTGTTGAGATTACTGAAAAGGTTGCCAGTACCAATACTCTTGTGCAGGAAGTTTCCAATGCTATGGAAGAACAGCAGATAACCTCAAAGCAAGTGCTTTCTTCCTTGCAGGATATTAACAATAGTAGCTTTCAGCTACAACAAACCTCTGCAGAAATCAATAAGGATATGGTGAATTTACAAAAATCTTCCCATAATTTTGATGCCATCGCCGCCAATGTTGCTTCTAGCATGGATCGTATGGATATGAGTGTTCAGGAAATTGATTCCAACGATAAAACGGTGGAAAAACAAGTAGAGCTTGCCCGTATTGCAACCCTGCGCCTCGATAATCTACTGGCAAAATTCAAGCTTAACTAAAGGCTGCCACAATATCTAGCACCTGATTCAAGTAACCTGTTCCAAATAAATTTAAGTGATTTAGCAGATGGTAAAGGTTATATATATCTAGGCGGCGAGAAAAATCCTTGGGAATGGGATTCACCTGATGATAGCTTTCATAAAATTTGCGAGGAAAGCCACCAAAAAGCCGTGTCATAGCCAAGTCTGCTTCCCAATGACCACAATAGGCTGCTGGATCAATGAGCCAACCGTGTCCATCGCTTCCAGTGTATACATTGCCTCCCCATAAATCTCCGTGGAGCAAGGAAGGTTTTTCTGGCTCTGGGAGTAATTCTTCTAGGCGGGAAAGGAATTTTTCATTCATATCCCGCTGCTTTACAGAAAAATACTTTTCTGCCCACTGAAATTGGGGAGCCAGTCTACATTCTCGGAAAAATTCTACCCAAGAAGCCTTTGGTTGATTTTTTTGTGGTGTGGCTCCAATATAATTATCAAGGACAAAGCCAAATGTCTTTGTCTTGGAATCCTTCTCCGCTGAGGAAGAGTCTCCAGCTTGGGGAATGAGATAGCTGCAATCTGCACAGTGGAATTCTGCAAGTTTTTGACCAAAGGTCTCCCAGTAATTTGAGGCTTTTTCTGTGGGAGGAAGAAATTCTAGCAATAAAAAAGAACAGGGCCCCTGCAAGGGATTGTCATTTCCTTCATCTATGCCCCAGGCCAAAACCTGTGGAGTTTTTAGGATTCCCAAGGAGGAAATTGCCTTTAAGCCTTCCACCTCAGTGCGGAAAAAATCTGCATTTTTTCGGGAATTTGCCTTCATAAAGATAGCTAATTGTTGACCAGATTGTGATTCCACTTCCAGCTTGTAGGCATGATTGATGTCTCCTCCTAGCATAGAGCGAGCAGATATAACTTTTTTCAAACCTAATTCTTGGAATGTTTGGGAGAAGCTTTTGGGAGAATGCTGAAGCATAAAATCTTGGTTCATGTATGGAATATCGGAAAAAAATCCCTAAAACTTGTAAGTTAAAGATTTGCCTTTACCATAGCTCGTACCTGAGAAATGTGTTGATTTATGGCAGCTGAATCAAGAGGGTCAATTTCCAGCATCATGTTATTGAACAAGTCTTTTATTTCTTCTTTTTCAAGAATTATTTTATAACCTTCGTAAATCTTTTTTATGATAGCAGGATCTGTTCCCTTCCGTGCCATAAGAAAGCTTCTGTTTTTGCAATATGCAGTATAACCATACTCACCAACACCCTTTGTCCCTGCAAAAACTCCTTCATCAGAGCCTTTTTCGTCAAAAAGGACTACTGGAGTGATGATGCCTTCTTGTACTCCTGCTTTTGCTTGAGATTGATGAGAAATGGCAAGATGGACTTCTTTATTGATGAGAGCCTCCAAGGCAAGATTTGCTCCATTGAAAGTAACCACCTTCATGCTTAAACCGAGCTCAGCAAAAAGCTTTCGAACCATAAAACTTTCGATACTTGTTGTACCACCTACAGCCACTAATAAGGTTTTTCCTCTGCCATAGGCTTTAAGTCCTTCCAAGTCGGTGATGTTTAATTCTGCATCGGCTGTCATAACGAAGATAGCTGAGCATAAATTAATAATTGGTTCAAAATCATTATAGCTGAAGGTTTGCTCCTTTATATCTCGCAAGTTTGGTGTGACTGCGAAGGCATTTTCACTGCCAATAATGAGATTGGGTGCGTTAGGCTTGTTTTTAAGATAGTTGGTGAGGGCAATATTGCCACCGTCTCCCAACATTGAAGACATGTTTAATAGAAACTCGTCAGAAATAGAAACGGCTCCATCACGAATAAAATCATTTGTAGCAATAATTTGTTGTCCAAAAACCTCTTCACTATAATTTGCCAAGGCTCGGTTTATAATATCCACCACACCGTTGATGGCCCAAGGACAAGTTACTGTAAGTGGCTCTGTAGGCCAGGCCTCCAGATTAATGGTGCTCTTATTTCCACCAGCAAGACACATTGTTCCTAACAGAATAAATACAACAAAACCACAAAATTTTTTCATATGGTTCTCCCATTTTCTCTCTCACCCTCTATTATACCACGCATTTTTTTAAATAGAAGAAATCAAGTATTTCCAGTATCTTTTTTTCTTTTAATCCAAGAGAAAAACTCCAAAATCTTTTGTAGCTGTTTCTTTAGGGGGAGGAACCCCCTCTACTGGTCAGCGGGTGTTTCCTCCCCCTAATACCCCCACCTTCCCCAGCACCGCTTAGGGGCGCCTGCCCCTAAGAACCCTGGGAGAAAATGCTTGTGTACTAGCCCCTACAACCAACCTCTAGAACCAGTTATCGATTCAGCAGTATAGCCCAATGAACAAAAGAATAAACGGTGGCTGGGATGGCGGGAGGGGCACCTACCGACGCCGCCCTCTGAGCGTAGCGAAGTGTAAGGCGGCGGTGGGTTCTCCCGCCCTCCCAGCCACCACTTTAATATTTTACTCCTCTATGCTATACTGCATCCCGTGGAAAACATGAGAAGAACCGTCACCTGTGGCGACTTGCGCAAGGCTGACGTTGGAAAGACAGTTATATTGAATGGATGGATTCACCGTAAGCGTGACCACGGTGGTATCTCTTTTATTAACCTGCGAGATCGTCACGGCTTGACCCAGGTGGTGGTGGATTCTGACTCCCCAGCTCACTTGGTGGACTTGGCCTTGGACTTAAAGATGGAATATTGCTTGGCTGTGGAAGGAATTGTTCGTGGCCGCCCTGATTCCATGATTAACCCAGAAATGCCCACTGGAGAGGTAGAGGTTGTAGCCAAGGAAATCCAGGTGCTTTCCAAGAGCGAAGTCCTGCCCTTTATGATTGATGAGGTAAACAAGGACGGAACTCCAGTAATCCCCAACGAGGATTTGCGCCTTAAGTATCGCTACCTTGATTTGAGAACTGCTTCCATGCAGCATCACTTGGCACTTCGCCACAAGGTAACTATGGCAGTTCGCAACTATTTGGACGGACAGGGCTTTTACGAGCTGGAAACTCCTACCTTCATTAAATCTACTCCAGAAGGAGCTCGAGACTATCTTGTTCCCTCTCGTCTCTATCCCGGTAAGTTCTACGCATTGCCCCAGTCTCCCCAGCTGTACAAGCAGCTTTTGATGGTGTCTGGCTTTGACCGCTATTTCCAGATTGCTCGCTGCTATCGTGACGAGGATGCTCGTGGCGACCGCCAGCCTGAGTTTACCCAGATTGATATGGAAATGAGCTTTGTATCCCGAGATGACGTACTTTCCATGACTGAGGGTATGATGGCCCACGTGTTCAAGGAAACCATGAACATTACCTTGGAAACTCCCTTCCCCCGCATTGCCTACGATGATGCCATGGATTGGTACGGAAGCGATAAGCCTGAGCTGCGCTTTGACATGAAGATGCAGGATGCAGCCTTTATGGCAGAGGTGGGAAGCTTCCAAGCCTTTAAGGATGCTCTGGCTCCCAACGAAAAGGGCGTAGTAACAGGTGCTGTAAAGGCCCTAGTTGTGCCTGGTGTTGCTGCTGACTATAGCCGCAAGAAGATTGAAGAGCTGGAAGGAACAGCCAAAATCTACAAGGCTCGTGGATTAGGCTGGACAAAGGTGGCTGGATCAGCTGATGCACCTGTTTTTGAAGGTGGTATTGCTAAATTTTTTGAAGGACAGGCTACCTTAGTTTGCGAAAAACTGGGAGCAAAAAATGGCGACCTGTTGCTCTTTGTTGCTGACCAGAAAAAATCTGTTGCTTGCACTGCCTTAGGTGCTGTTCGCAGTCGCTTAGGTAAGGATTTGAACCTGTGTAATCCTGATGAGTTTGCCTTTGCATGGATTGTGGACTTTCCCATGTTCGAGTGGAACGAGGAAGAAAACAAGTGGGACACTGCCCACCACATGTTCACCATGCCTCAGGAAAAATATCATGCCACACTGGAAAGTGACCCAGGTAGCGTAAAGGGTGACTTGTACGACTTGGTTCTCAATGGCTACGAATTGGCTTCTGGTTCCATCCGTATCCACGATCCTCAGCTGCAAAAGCGGATTTTCCAGATTGTAGGCTTTGATGAGGCAGAAGGCCAGAAGAAATTCGGCTTCTTAACCGAGGCATTCAAGTACGGAGCTCCACCTCACGGAGGAATTGCCCCTGGATTGGACCGCTTGGTAATGCTGATGTGTAAGGAAACTTCTATTAAAGAAGTTATCGCCTTCCCCAAAAACAGCTTTGCTCAAAGCCCCATGGACGATTGTCCCTCCGAGGTTGACCAAAAGCAGATTGATGACTTGCATTTGATTATCAAGGATATCTAAAAAGTCAGGTTATCTAGAGATAGTTTCTATCTCTAGATAGTTTCTATCTCTAGATAGTTGCAATCTTGGGATAGCCTGCTAAAAAAGAAAGCGTGGATTTCAGGTTGAACACAACACTGATTTCCACGCTTTTTTTGTGCCTAAGCTTTATGCTGGGCTGCAGTTAGATGCTAATGTTTACCATAGTGGCCACTTGAGCCGACTGGGCATACACACTCTTACTGTGGCGATAGGGATTAGTTACTGTAGATAATCGCTCCTTTATTTGACCAATGTGCATCTTCAGCAAATTACGGTTGGACTGATTTCGCTCCAATACCTGTTGCTGAAGGCGCTCCAAATCGGCCTGTAAAATAGGAATATCTGCTGCATCCCCATAGCCATTGCTGACACGTTCTTGATACATGAGCTCCATAGGCTTAATAACCTTCTGCAGGCTGATGATGTGGGACGCAATCTGCTGTTCAAGCTCGGTATGAGCCAACAATGACTGGGTATTTTCCTCTTGGATCACCTTGCTTTGAGATTCCAGTACAAGAAGATACTCTCGAAATTTTTCCCGTTGTTGCTCCAATAAGGAACGAAAACGACGGAGAATGGCAGTTCGTTCATCAATTTCAGCCTGAGTCAGTTCCATAGGCCTTACCCGTTAATATCAATACCGTTCATGAGAGGTGCAGGTTCACGTCCAGCCTCTGTAGCAGCTTCTGCCCAAGCATCTCTCAACTGCATCAACATATCTTGGATAAAGGTAATCTTTTCCCGATCGTGGCTGATAGAGATGTTCAGCAGCTCCTGATTAAAGTAGATGTATAGTGACATTAAATTCTTTGAGATGTCTCCACCAGCATTCATGTCCAAAGAAATCATCAACTCGGTGATAATTTCCTGTACCTTTACGATATGCTTGGAGAACTGCTCAATATTCTGAGCCTCAATTTTATTGCCACCCATGAGATAGGACACAGCGTAGCTTAACTGACGGATTGCTTCATCGTAGAGCATTACAACGAGCTTTCCTTGACTGGCTGTTTTTACGCCTGTGTCACGATAGGCGCCATAGGCACCATAAGGTTGACCGTAACCCATATTTACCCCCCTACAGTTGCTCCTTTAAATATCGGAGTGGTAAAATCGCCCTTTAGTTTTAATTTAAAAAAAACACAACAGTATCGACTATTCTCTTTTTTTTTCGTATATTCTTATTGTGAGGTTAAATAATGAGCAATCCTAATGATAAAGATAATAAAAATGGCAAGAAACCGGAGCAAGATCCCTTTGATTTTTTCAAATTGTCTCCCGATTCAGGAAATAAAAAAGGTGGTGGTGGAAAAAAAGGTTCTTCTTTTCCCTTCTGGCTTATTATTTTAATCGTTGTAGTGGCTGGTGGTATCATCAATATGATTCTTTCCTCTCAGCCAGACAATTTGATTCCTTTCTCCGACTTTAAGGCCATGATTCAAAACGGTCAGATTACCCGTGTTGATATTGGTGAAACCTATTTTACTGGCTATTTAGGTAATGCTGTTGCAGAAGAGACACCTTCTTCTGGCTTAAATCTTTTTAGCACTCCTACTGCAACTACAAGTAATTCCGTTCGAACTGCAGGAATCTTAACAGAAAGCTTTTTGCAGCTACTGGACACTGCAGGTGTTTCCTACGAGGTGGTAGCAAAGCAGAATGGATTTTTAACCCAGTTGCTGGTAAACCTAATTATTCCCTTTGGCTTTATCTTCCTGATGTGGATGTTTATTTTCCGTAAGATGGGTGGTGGCCTTGGTGGAAGCATTTTTTCTGCCGGTAATTCCCGTGCCAGTGCTGTAGAAGAAGGCTCCATTGTAACTCGATTTTCCGATGTGGCTGGTGTTGATGAGGCCAAGGAAGAGCTGGTAGAGGTGGTGGACTTCTTGAAATCACCTGGAAAATACACAGAAATCGGTGGAAAGATTCCCAAGGGTGTGCTTTTGGTAGGACCTCCTGGTACGGGAAAGACCTTGCTAGCTCGTGCCGTTGCTGGTGAAGCTGGGGTTCCCTTCTTTAAGATTTCTGGTTCCGACTTTGTGGAAATGTTCGTTGGTGTTGGTGCTAGCCGTGTTCGTGACCTGTTCCGTCAGGCTCGTGAAAAGGCTCCTTGTATTGTATTCATCGACGAGCTTGATGCCATTGGTAAAAGCCGTGTAAACAATATCCACGGTAATGACGAACGTGAGCAAACCTTGAACCAGCTGCTGGTAGAAATGGACGGCTTTGATAATTCCAAGGGCTTGATTCTCTTGGCTGCCACTAACCGCCCCGATGTTCTTGACCCAGCCTTGCTGCGTCCTGGCCGCTTTGACCGTCAGGTTGTGGTGGATCGTCCCGATGTAAAGGGGCGAGAAGCAATCCTGAAGATTCATGCCAAGAACGTAAAGCTGGGTAATCAGGTGGATTTATCTTCTGTTGCCCGCTCAACTTCTGGGTTTGCTGGTGCTGATTTGGCCAATGTGGTGAATGAAGCTGCTTTGCTGGCTGTTCGTGCTGGTAGAAAGGAAGTTCAGATGGAGGATTTCCACGAGGCTGTGGAAAAGGCCATTGCAGGTTTGCAGAAAAAAAGCCGTGTTATCAAGGAAAACGAGCGGAAGATTGTGGCAGTTCACGAAACTGGTCATGCCTTGGCAGCAGCCTTTACCGAGGGAGCCGACAAGGTACATAAAATTTCAATTATTCCCCGTGGAATTGCGGCCTTGGGCTACACCTTGCAGATTCCAGAGGAAGACAGATATCTGCGTACCGAAAAAGAATTGTACGGCGAAATTGACGTATTGCTTGGTGGACGAGCTGCAGAGCAGGTTTGCTTTGGTGAAGTTTCCACTGGTGCTTCCAATGACTTGCAGCGAGCTACAGACATTGCCCGCAAGATTCTCACTGACTACGGTATGAGCAGCAAGTTTAAGAATGTGGTGCTTTCTCAGCGTGGTGGTGGCTACGGTTCAGATTCTCCCCAGTTGGTGCGAGAATATTCTGAGGCAACCCAGCAGTACATTGACCAAGAGCTGGCTCGCATTATGGATGAGCGGTTTACTGGTGTGGTGAATATGCTTACAGAAAAGAGAGACGTTTTGGACTACATTGCCCAGCGGCTTTTAGAAAAAGAAGTTATCGAGCAGGCTGAATTCGAAGACATTATTAAGGCTCGCCAGCATTTAGACGAGCTAGCAGAACCAGCCCCTGCTACAGAAACCTAAATATAGAATACAAACAAAAAAGCTGTTTCATTGCGAAACAGCTTTTTTGTTTTAGTCAACATTAACAATAAAATCTTATGGTATCAGTATTAAAGAATGTTTTCCACTTAGCACAAATGATAAAGAATTCTGCGGCTATAATGTCTTCAATCTTGTTCAAATCCTTTTGGGGAATATGACCAGTATTTGAAGCAAGGATACAACCTCCGTCTTTTGTAAGCCATAATTTTGTGGCATTGTTGGTGGGTACTCCTTTACTAACATGAACATGGATTGGTTCATTATTTTCATTTGACCAAAAATAAATAGTATATGCACCAACATGAAACAGGCTAGGCAACAGTTTCTCCTTCTTCTAATGCATATTTGTAGAAAAGATGAGCATGTCGTTCCATCAGTCGTGTGAATTCTGTGATTTCATTTTCGGTGAACCCCTCATTGTAAATCCAGTTATAGCTAGGGAGCTCTGCACGGGCAGAACAAAATCCATTTTCAATTGGTCGTTCAAAATGAACTTGAACAACTTGCTCTCCAGACTTTTCTAAGATTTGAGAGTGAGTGATGAGGGTATTATCGGCTAAGGTCATATACTCATACATCATGGATATACCCTAAATTCGATGCATGGCACTAAAAACCTTTTCGTGCATGATGTTGATGGAAACAGAAAGCTGCTGCCCCAGCTCATTTAAGGCGGTGCGAAGCTCTTCCATGGGGAGCTTTGTGGCAGATAAATCCACCATCATCATCATCACAAAGTTGCCAGAAAGAATGGTTTGGCTAATATCTGCTATGTTAATGCTATGCTGAGCAAGGAAATTGCTCACCTTGGCAATGATGCCCACTTGATCGGTTCCAACTACGGTAATAATTGCATTCATACTAAAATGATAATGAAAAAAGCCCCCTTTGGAAAGGGGGCAGAAGGCGACTAAAAACTGATAATTTCCTCGTGAATGGAGATGGCAAAATGGTCGGTCATGCCAGAAATAAATTCGATGATGCACTTGTTGAAGCTGTCGGGTTGGGACAGATCGAACACAGGCTTGATGGAATCGAATTTGATTAAAGCCCGTTTTTCAAGATCATAGCTGGTGTATTTTATCAACCAGTCTTCAAAGGTGGCGCTCAGCAGGGGATATTGCTTGAGGCAGAATCCCACCTTCTGGCTAGGAACAAAGGGCTGGGTCTGGCACAGCAATCGGTAGATGGTGTGGATAATCACTGTGGCATAATGCTCAAACTCTTGGAGTCGCCAGTGGTTGTAGATGTTGGCAAAATTGAAGGACTTAAGCTTTTTCATAAACTTAAAGTAGGCAGGTGAAAATACCAAGCCTGCTTCTGGGGAGCTTTGTTGACACAGGTCTACAATCAAATCATTGATAAGGACGGTGGTGTTGACGGTTTTCCCTGTTTTTGTGGCGGGAAAGCCAAAGCATTCTCCCACAATTTCCCTTAGCTGGCGATAGGCTCCCATATCCAGAATGTGATACTGGCGGGCATCTTCAATGTCACGGCCAAGGTAGGCAATTTTATCAGAAAGCTTTACCACGCAGCCTTCCCAGGTGTAGGGCTGAACGCTACCCGCCTTCTTGATGTCGTACAGGGACATGGCTTGGCTACGGGGCCGAATACCGCTTTCGTCCACCTCGCCGCAATGACACACAATGCCGTCCCGCACAGCGTAGGTTAGGTCAAGGTTTTTTGCCCTGCCTTCTGGATCCTGCAATGTTTCGATGTAGTCTGCAAAAAAGAGGCTGTTTCGTTCATGCCAAAATCGTTTTGGGGCATTTTCTCCTGGCTTTTGTGGCAAAAGCTTGTTCAGACACTCTTCTCCAAAGTGGCCAAAGGGAGCATGACCTATGTCATGTCCCAGAGCAATGGCAGAGGCTAGCTGTTGGTTCAAGCCTAAGTACTTGGAAATGGTGGATGCCACCGATGCCACGTGAAAGACGTGTTCCATGCGGGTGCAGATGTGGTCGTTTTTTGGGGCAAAGAACACCTGGGTCTTGTGCTTTAATCGACGAAAGGCCTCGCAGTGGAGGAGGCGAGTGTAATCTCGCTCAAAATCGGTACGAATGTCATTGTTTCTAGAATACAATTCATGTTGCCGCTGAATGGCTTGCTGCCAGTTGGGGTTTTCCTCTCTACAAGCTACCTGAATAAATGCGTCTTTCATGGATCAACTATACTTTCTTCCATTAGTTTGTACAAGATTCTTTTCTTTCATGAATAGAGACTGAAATTTGTTTTGGGAAGCTCTTTCTCTTACAGTAAAAGTATGAGGAATGTTTTTTTTACTGGAATTTTTTTCGGCCTTTCACTTTTTTCTTTTCTGGCTTGTTCTGCCTGTACCGTTGCACCTTCTAGCAGTACTGTCCAACTAGATAGCTTTTATCATCAAACAGCAGTTCCACTGGACATGCTGGACGCTTCCTACAATGTGAACGGTTTTTTGCCTCAGCAGGTGTATATCAAAACTCTTACCCAAACCTTTTGTCGGGATTACCAGTTTTGTCTGGTGGATGGACTGATTTATTACAAGCTCATGCCCACTGCCCAGTACAGTAATCCTGGCATAGATGAAACTGAGTGGCAGCTTTTATGTGAAACTGGACTTCCCTTTCCCAAAAAATCTGGGGCATTTCCTGTGCCAGAGGAAATTGTAGAAATTACCGCCGATGCCGATGCCCTTGTGGCCTTTGATTCAGAGGGAGGCATGTACCAGCTATTTACTAACGATAATGGGCCTGGAAAACCCTTTCAGTGGTTGGCAGATTTTGGCTTTCCTGAACGAGTTCATTTGGTACAGAACCAGCTGGTAAAAAACAAGCGGGCCTGGTCCATGGGAGCTCGTCGTCAGGATGTACTGTGGCATGAGGATATTTTCGGCAATCCCCACCACTATGGTACCATGGGTATCGAAACCATCTATTTTTTAACAGAGGATGGACAGCACATTCGTTTTACGGACTCTGGCCTCCCTGCAGATTTTAGCCGTAGTATCCAAGGCCCTGAATCTGGCACTTTTATTGCAGAAAATCTCAGCGTCAGTGCCTCCACCATGTTTGTCATTAACAAGGCTGGCACTATGTACACTCGGCTTGCTGATTTTGATACCCTGGGCTGTGATCCCATGTTTTTCAAATATACCTACGAAAAACTGCCTCAAAAATACGATGGTACCCAGTATCTTTCCAATTATTCGCCTTGGGGATTGCCTTCAGAACCCTGGCTTCAGCAGCCTACAATTCCCCTGGAAGGTCAGGCTCGCATCACCAAGCACATTACCATCCTGCAAAACGGTCGTGGTAATGCTAGCCGTGAGCTACGAGTGGCAGGAACAAACCAGTTTGGACAAACAGGCTATTATTCCAAGGCTATTTTTCAAGATAAGAGCCAGGATTGGATCTTTGTGGAAACTCCCCTGTATCTTGATGAAGCCACCTTTCTTCCTGTTACTGCAGAAGGAGTGCCTCCAGAGGTTTTAGAAACCTTGTCTGGTCCTAGCCAATTTCTGCAATTTTCTGGTTCCGTGTGGCAGGAAGGTCGCCATATTCCAGAAATCACCTGTTCCATCGAGGATTTTGTCATGAGTGAGGGAAGCTGCACCCTCAAGGTAAGCTACAAGGATGAAACTCGCTACATTACCCTCCATCCTGTGGAAATGTGGTCCTTTATGTTTAGAAATAATCCTGGCTTTGACGGCACTCCAAAAAATTTCTTCATTACCTTTGAGTATCCAGAAGAAAGCCTCTATTCAAAATACCCAGAATTCCAGCTTTTCTTAAAAAAGGTTTTTGGAGACAAGAACAAGGTGGTATTTTCTAGTCAAGCCTCCGTTACTGACTCTGTGTTCCATCTCAGTGTAAAATATAAGGAACCTAGGCTTGTTCTAGCTCCCTTGTCTAGCCGTGGCGACGCTACCATTCCAGCAGTGGCGGCAGCAATGCCTCGGAAGGATGATTTTGTCTTTGTCCTCACCAATTCCCCTCATCAGCAAAATGCCGCCACAGTGAATGCTGCCTTATTCTACGACTCCCCAGCTCTGGCTCATTTTGCATCGGAGGAATTACATTTGGAAGCTGGTACCCTTATTTCCCAAACAAATCGCCATCTTCTAGATAAGGCCTTGGTGGCAAACCAGCAATATCGTCAAATGCTACTTCAAGAACTGGACTTGTTCAAAAAATATGCTTCCAAGGCAAAGATTTCCCGTTGGGGCTACAATTTTGTGGACTTACTCACCACCGTTACCCTGCTGAATCAGATTGACCTGCCCAAGATAAAGACTGCCACCTCCTTTGGCGGTGAATTGCTTGCTCAAAATGCCCGTACCTACAAGGCTCAATCTCAGTCCCGCACCTGGACCTATTCACATCTGCTGGAATTGCTAGAAATCCGTATTGCCGCCTACCATGCCCTGCAAAAAGTCTTGGATGAGGGTGCTGAATCAGTTTCTGTTCCTGAAAACCTCTTCAATACCCACTACCAGTATCTCAAGGTGGCCACCTTACCAGACTCCCTTGAGGGATGCTCTCCTTTACAGGAGGATTGTTGTGCTAGTGCTTACCTCTTACCCGATGTACCACTGTTTCCAGGCTATTGCCTTGTGCTGCAGCAGGAGGGGGAATTCTACTATGTGTTGGCAGAATTAGAAGAGTCTGTAAAGACCATCTATCATAGAAAGAAGCAGCCTTCCAAAGAAAAACCCTTGGTATTGCCAGTAAAATTCCAGGTATTTTCTGATTCAGGACTCCTGCCTAATGCCTTGAAAAAGCTAGACAAACAGCAGGGAAAGCTGTCGTGGGACGGAAATCAGCTGGAAATCGAAGGAAAAAAAGGATTGTGGAAGAATAAGCCAGTCTTTAAAGGGGAGTTAAATTTAGATTAAACTCGAATATCTCTTAAATCTTTTATTTTTCTCTTGTTCACCGATAAGTAAAGTGATATACTGAAATTTGTCAGATACAAGAATCTGATAAGTTTACGGACGAAGAGGTGCGTAGTGAAAAGTCTGAAAACGACACTTATTGTAATCACAAGTGGGATTGTTTTGGTTGTGGCTTTGACCAGTACATTGCTGGCTTATGCCTTTGCTCGTGATGCTGCACAAAAGATTATCTTGGAAGATAGCATGGTGACAGCAGAAGCATTAGCAAAGTATCTTGAAGCTCGGGCCAATATGGAAATCGAAGTTTTGTCTGCTATGGCAGTACAACCAGAAATGACCGATCAGACTCTCTCTCTGGCAGAGAAGGCTGATTTCTTGAACAATATTGCTGCTATGGATAATCAGCGTATTGCTTATACTGTGTGTGATACCCAGGGAAACGGTTTTACAAATACAGGTGTCGACCGTGATATGTCTGACAGAGATAACTATAAGGAAGCTATTCGTGGTAATACACTTGTTTCCGACCCTATTGAAAGTGAATTGCGGCCTGGAACAATGGCTATTACCTATTCTGTTCCCATCAGAGATCCTCGTACAAATCGTGTTACTGGAGCCATTATCCTTGAAAAAGATGCCCAAAACATTTCTGACATTGTAGGAGAATTTGTTGTTGGTCAGACAGGTGGTCCTTTTATTATTAGCCTTGACACTGGAAATACTGTTGCTCACAAGGAATACGAGCGCATTCAGCGCGGAGAAAACCTTGCACAGGTATCTAAGACTCAGCCTGATTTGGCAGAGTTATCAAGTCACATTAATAATTTGATTGAAGGAAACAGCGGTACTGCTACCTATAATTATCAGGGACAGGTATGGCTTCTTGCCTATACCCCTATGGATAGCTTGCAGTGGGGTGTTGCAATTCGTGCGCCACTTGCAGAGTTCACTGATGAGATTGTTCTGATGCTGGAAATCATGATTATTGTGGCAGTAATTTTGATTGCAGCTGGAATCGGTGTTGCTGTACTATTGGGAGTTTCCATTACCACACCTATCAAGACCATCGAAAATGCTTTGGAGGGTATGTCCAAGGGTGATTTGGCCCTTTCTCATATTCCTGCCGAAAGAAGAAATAAGATTAGTGCCCGTAAGGACGAGCTTGGTTCCATGAGCCGTGCTCTGGTAGAAATGTTGATGCAGCTGACCAATATGGTTACTTCAATCATGACCAGCGCTCGTCAGATTGAAAGTGGTAGTGAGCAAATTAGCTCCACCAGTCAGTCAATTTCTTCTGGTGCTGCTGAGCAGGCTGCTTCTACAGAAGAAATGTCTTCTACCATGGAGCAAATGGCTTCCAATATTCGTCAGACTGCTGACAACGCTGCTAAAACCAATAGCATTGCAGAACGCACTGCCTCCGACAGTAAGACTGGTGGTGGTGCTGTAGCAGATGCTGTTGCCGCTGTTAAGGACATTGCCGAAAAGATTCATATTGTTGAAGACATTGCTAGCCAGACTAACCTCTTGTCACTGAACGCCGCTATTGAGGCTGCTCGTGCTGGTGA
>JAXJGY010000025.1:0-6596 GCA_036300185.1 Treponema sp.
AGCAATAAAAGTGTGAAAAAATTGCGTTTCATGAAAGATACCTCAAATATAAAATCCCTGTAACACAACAACGTTACAGTTCATCATCGGCATAAAGGAAGCTCTACTCAAGGTGAGGAAAATGAGTGACAAGAAACCTTCAGCTGCTTATTGCATTTTTTCCAGCTTTTTTTCTTGAATTTTCATCATCCGAATCATGTGACGTTCCTTTCTTCGCTGGGCAAAGGTTTTTCTGTTTTTCTTTTGGATTCGAGCTGGCTTGTCTTTGAGCAGCACCTGTCCTGCAACTATTGCTGTTGCAAGACAGATAACAGAAATTGCAATAATGCCCAGCCATCCTGACTTTGCAAAGGGCAGGGGAACATTCATGCCGAAAAAGCTGGTGATAAAGGTGGGAACCATCAAAATTAAAGAAATGGTGGTAAGCTTTTTCATGACAATATTCAAGTTGTTGGAAATAACCGAGGCAAAGGCATCCACCATGTTTGCAAGAATGTTGCTGTAGGTGTCTGTCATTTCGATAGCCTGTCTATTGTCAATTTCCACGTCTTCTAGCCAATCTCTGTCGTCAGAGTCAAAGGTAAGGATACGAGTTTTTCTCAGCTTTTCCAGTAACAGCTGGTTACTTTTCAGGGAGGTGGTAAAGAATTCCAGAGATTTTTCCAAGTTCAAAAGCTGAATCAGCTCGTTGTTTTTAACGGATTGCTGTAGCTCGTTCTGGATGCTGGTGGACCGTCGGTTTATTTCCTTCAGGTATCGCAGGAACATGGTGTCTGCCCGACTTAAAATTTTTACGATAAATGCGGGAAAGTCCGATAGATTCAGCCCCTTCATTCTGTTGGTAGCAATATCCTTCAGCATTTCGCAGTCTGTCCAGCAAATGGTAATGATAACACGATTATACACCACAATACCAAGGGGAGCAGTAAAATAGCTAATGTCACCAGAGGGAACAAAAACAGGGATTCTGGCAATGGTCAGGATGTATTCGTCCTCCCGCTCGATTCGAGAAAGCTCATCGGGGTCAAGAATATCTAGGATATGCTCTTGTTCTATGTGGTATTCTTCTTCTAGGGTGCGGATATCTTCTCGAGTAACGGAACGGGCATCTACCCAAGTATTCAATTGAGGGTCAAGCTCTTCTTGCTCCCGCTTCAGGAGCCTTCCATTTTCCTGTTGCCAATAGGTAATCATAATCAAGTCCTTCTAAAGATGGGGTAGAATTGCTGAATCTTGTCCAGCAACATAAGTGATAGTCACAAGAGATACTTCCAGGGTCGCTATCCATGTTCTACCTCCTTCTATCAGAAATACTTGTACTGTAACTATACTGAAAAAAAGATTGAAAGGCAAGACAGGGTATTGCACCCTTGCGAATTGCCGATGATTAAGGTATAGTGAGTAATATGAAGAAAAAAAATTATCCAGTTCTTCTTTTATTGATTTTTTTTGTTGTAACTGGATGTAATAAGCAGAAGTCCCTTTCGATGAATCTAGAAGGGGCACAGTTGATAACCCCAGCACCAGTTACTGACCAAGATATGATTGCTCTCCAAGAGGTTGGAAATTATGTGGAGAGCCAGCGAAAGATTGGTGTTTTGCTAGGTTATGGATATAACGATGATGCCTTTGTGGAAGCTACTTTGGAAGAAATCCATAGAACACTAGGCTTGGCAGAACAGGGTGGAGCAGTAATTCCCTATATTTATCCTCAAGACTTTATGCGTGGTGGAACAGCTCGTATTTCAGCTCTGTCTGATATGCTGGAAGAAGATGGCGTTCATGGTTTGGTGGTGGTGGGTGCCCCAGAAGGAACTCACCGTGCCTTGGCTGCCTTACAGAACACTGAATTAGACCGAGCCTTGTATCCCGTAATTTCACTTATGCCCCAGGATGATATTCTTGGAATTGAGTCTGGAAGCGACATAGTTATTGAATATGTTCCCGCCAGTGCCACTGCTGAAGGTGAGCTAGTGGCAGAAAGCGGTACCTACCAAGAAAATGTTCCCCAGCTTATTGCCCGTTCAGCCTATTATCTAACCCTTTTACCTGCTGAATATTTTGGTGGCTTTCCCCAAGACTTGGATTTGTTGTCTCATGCTCGACAACTGGCTGGTTCTAGCTGGGTTGTCTCCCGATATATCGATCCAGAAACTGGCTTATGTCCCATGAATCATTTTGTTATCGATCGGCGTCAGGGGTAGGAGCAGATGAATAGCTTGTGTATCGAATCTGCTTCCATCATTGGTTCTCTGGCAGACATGGAGGCACTTGAAAATAAAACCAGTGGAAAAATCTTGGTGGTATCAGATTCTCATGGTGAATGTGAGCTGGTGGAAAAAATCATCACCGATTTTGGTGTGGATTGTGATGCCTTGGTTTTTTGTGGCGATGGTATGGCCGACATTGTGGCCTGCATAGAAGAAGCCTCTCGTAACGATTCTCTGCGGGAAGCCCTGCCTCCTGTGGTGGTATGTGCCAGAGGCAATGGAGATCCAGAAAGTTTTGACTTGGATCTGGAACGACTTGAGGATGAGGATGGGAATCCCCTTCCGCGAGCAAAAACTCTGACTGCTTCTCCCCTTGTAAACTTTCGTTTAGCAGGAAGAACGGTGATGGTAGCCCATGGTCATCGTTATATGGTGGATTTAGGAACCGATGTTCTTCACTCTGTGGCAGAAAACTTGAATGCAGACTTAGCTTTTTTTGGGCACACCCATCGTCCTCATCGGGAAGAAACAGGTGCTACCCTTATCTTGAATCCAGGAAGTTGTTCCCGCCCACGAGGGGGAAATCCCCCAACCATTGCTGTGGTGAGCTTTCCAGGTGGAACAGAGCGATATCACACTGAATTCTTTGAGATAAAAAAGACACTTTTTGGTGGATGGGATTTCAGCATTTTCCACTGATTGAAGGATGTTTTAAAAAATAAAATCTCGTTTATAAAAAAGGGCTTTCAGAAAGGGAACGCTTTCCGAAAGCCCTGTATATTTAGTCGTTCAGTACCTTGCCTAAAAAGTCCTTCAGGCGAGGATGCTGGGGATTATTAAAAATTGCTTCTGGGCTTCCCTGTTCTAGAATTACGCCGTTATCCATAAAGAAGATTCTTGTTCCAGCCTCTTGGGCAAAACGCATTTCGTGGGTTACCACCGCCATGGTCATGCCATCCTTGGCCAAATCCTTGATAACAGACAAAACCTCTCCAACCATTTCTGGGTCTAGGGCAGAGGTGGGCTCGTCAAAAAGCATTACCTTTGGCTCCATTGCAAGGGAACGCACAATGGCGATTCGCTGCTTTTGTCCACCAGAAAGTTGGGGTGGATAGTTATGAGCCTTGTCTGCCAATCCTACTCGCTCCAGCAAAGCAAGGGCCTTTTGGGTGGCAGCTTCCTTTGTCTGCTTTTTTACCAGCATGGGAGCCATGATGATGTTGTCCAAAACAGTTTTGTGAGGAAAGAGATTAAAGTGCTGGAACACCATGCCCATTTCGCTACGGTAAAAGTCAATGTTCTTTTCTCTTTTGCGACGAGGAATAGATTTATCTGTAAGATTGTAGCCGTCAAAGATGATGGTGCCAGAATCTGGTTCCTCCAAAAGATTGAGACAGCGCAGGAAGGTGGATTTTCCAGAACCAGAGGGCCCAATGATAACCACCACCTCTCCACTATGAATCTCCTCGGTAATTCCTTTTAATACATGGAGTTGACCAAAGCTTTTATCTAGATTTTCTACCCGAATGATGGGCTCTTTCTTGTTCTCTGCTGTATTAGTCATGTTTTCTCATTCTCCGTTCAATGTAGGCTAAAAGCTTGGACAAGGGGAAGGTTAGCAGGAAGTATACTACTGCTGCCACCAGCAAGGGCTCAAAGGGCTGGAAGGTATTTCCTCGTACCGTGTTGGCCTTGTACATCAGGTCTGCAATTCCGATGATGGACACGATGGAAGATTCCTTGATAACAACAACGAATTCATTTCCCAAGGCAGGCAGAACGTTTCGCACTGCTTGGGGAATAATGATATTGAAAAGAGTTCTATTGTAAGAAAGACCTAAACTTCGTCCTGCTTCCATCTGGCCCTTGTCTATGGATTGGATTCCACCGCGGAAAATCTCGCAGACGTAAGCGGCAGAGTTCAGTCCCATGGTGATGACACCAGACATAAAATCAGAAAAGTTGATGCCAAGAATTTTTGACATAAAGGGAATGTCTGGGAAGCGGATACCAACAGCCTGCAGTCCATAGTAAATGATGAACAACTGCACCAAAAGTGGTGTTCCACGGATAAATTCTACGTAGGCAGTTCCAGCAAAACGCACCAACTTGTTCTTGCTGATTCTGCACATGGCAATACCCAGGCCAATGGCAGTTCCTAGCAATACAGCAATGAGAGCCAACAAAATGGTGTTTTTTGCACCAATGAGATAAAAACTCCAGTAACGGCTTAAAAAGGAAAAATTCAACCTTGTCTCCAGTGGGAAGATAGATAATTCAGTATAGCTTAATTTTTGATTTTTTACAATGAGCCGAGTCATGTAGCTGAAAGTTGTTTTCTTGGAGTTCCTAGAATGTAACCAATGGCTTCAGGCGATTTTTTCTTTTACTTAGAGAGAATTTTCGTGTATACTTGTTGATACTGTTTCTGATAAATTGCTACTGACAGAAAATCATGAAAAGGGGCATGTAATGGAACGAAAGGACTTTACAATAGAATCTCAGTTTGATGGCTTGGAAATAAAGGTTGTGGTGATGGAACCAGATGTTCCTATTCGTGGAGTAGTCCAATTTGCTCACGGAATGGCAGAGCATAAAGAACGATACTTTGATTTTATGAAGTATCTTGTGGCTGCTGGCTTTGTTACCGTTATTCACGACCATCGGGGCCATGGAGAAAGTCTTCGTTCCCAGGAGGATTTAGGCTTTTTTTATGATGCGGAAGGTATTGCAGTGGTGGAGGATGTGCACCTGATTGTGCTGGCAGTACAGGAGCAGTTCCCCCAAAAGCCTTACATTCTCTTTGGCCATAGCATGGGTTCCTTGGTAGTTCGTTGTTATGCAAAGAAATATGATAGCTATTTAGATAAGCTGATTATTTGTGGCTCTCCCTCTAAAAATTCCTTGGTAGCTGTTGCCCTGTGGCTCACCCATCAAATAGAAAAAAAGAAGGGGAATCGTCACCGCAGTACATTGCTCCAAAAGCTCGTTTTAGGACCCTTTGAACAGGTGGGAGAAAAGGAGCTTTCTAACAGCTGGTTGTGCTGCAATCGAGAGGTTGTAGATGAATACAATCAAAATCCCCTCTGTGGCTTTAATTTTACGGTAAATGGCTATCAAAATCTGTTTAATTTATTAAAGGAAACATATTCTTCCAAGGGCTGGAGCTGTGAAAAGCCCGATTTACCCATCTATTTTGTGGCAGGAGCAGCGGATCCTGTGATTAGTAGCCCTAAAGCCTGGCAGGAAGCCCAAAGCTTTATGAGAAAATTGGGCTACACTCGGGTGGAAGGGAAGCTCTTTGACGGCCTCCGCCACGAAATCTTAAACGAGCTGGACAGAAGTCCCATCTTCTCTGACCTCTTGAAGTGGATGATGAGCTAACTCCAGCACCACATCCAGCGGAAGATTGGTGCACATGGCAACTTTTTCTGGAGAATCACCATAAGAAAGGAGCCTTTTTGCCGTCTCCAATGCCTTCTGGTAGGCTCCACGTTCCAGCCCGATGGAAATACCTTCTTCATAACCATCACGGCGACACTCCATCATGCGGGATGTGTAGGTAAGATACATGTTTCGCTCCTCCTTTTCTTGCTTCATTCGAGCAATGGATTCATCCAGCTCCTTGGTGAAGGCTGTTTGTGCAACTTTATCTTTGATATAATCATAAAATAAGCGTAAATCTAGGTCAAGGTTGCTGAGGTCTTTGGCGGTGGTGTTGAGAAATATTTTTTCAGTACCATCTTCTAGGGGGATTGGTTTACCATAATTGATACAGTAGTTCTGGAAGGTATAAAAAGGTTTGCCTTTGTGGAAAGGGTCAAAAGTACAAATGAAGATAACTACATTTTCCTTCAAGTCTTTGTACTCCGAGCCTTTTGGTGTATTGTCTATGTCAGCAGCTGCTTGGTAATATCGTGCTCGATGGGGGAGGTCTCCTTTATTTGTAGTTTGCATTTCTACATTAATAACCCTGTTTTCATCCTTCAAATACACATCCATAATGATCCCTTTCGTGTTAGGCTCAATTTGGATGGCATGATGGCTCGTGAGAAAAATAATCTTACCGATTTTCACCTTTAAAATCATTTCCAGCAGGGTACGACAAAGTTTTTTGTTCCGCATGACTCTGGAAAAGATGAAATCATCGGTAATGTCCAAGTCTTCCCATTTTTTGAATTGCCTTTGTGGTTCGCTGTTCATCTTACCTCCAAATTTTTTTCATTACATATACATTATAGGTTTGAACGTGCAAAAAAATGCGTTTTCCCAGAAAAAACTTCCTCAAACCCTAGACAAACAATAAATTAGCTTGTAGTATCTATCTAGTATTTTAAGTGTCTGGTTAGTTACTACTTACCAACCGTGGAATTGGAGTGTAAAAAT
>JAXJGY010000026.1:0-6905 GCA_036300185.1 Treponema sp.
GCGATTCCCTGTGTCTCATTGATGAGGCCCATGTTACTGTGTCTCAAATTGGAGCCATGTACGAGGGAGACCGCTCTCGCAAGCAAAACCTCATTGACTTTGGCTTCCGTCTGCCTAGTGCCTTGGATAATCGCCCCTTAAAATACGCTGAATTCGAGTCCATGGTGAATCAAACTATCTACGTTACCGCCACCCCACGGGAGCAGGAAATCAAACGGAGCACCCAGGTGGTGGAGCAGCTGATTCGTCCCACGGGCTTGCTAGACCCTATTGTGGAGGTTCGTCCCAGCGAGGGCCAGATGCACGACATTTACCAAGAAGTCAAGCAGCGTATCGAAAAAAAAGAACGGTGTCTCTTGCTTACCCTTACCAAGAAAATGGCAGAGGATTTAACGGAATATCTGGATGGCTTAGGTTTGAAGGTTCGCTACATCCACTCTGAGGTGGAGACAATAGAGCGAGTAGAGATACTAAAGGGCCTGAGAACTGGTGAATTCGATGTGTTGATTGGAATTAACCTGCTGCGAGAAGGAATCGACTTGCCAGAGGTGTCCTTTATTGCCATCCTTGATGCAGACAAAATCGGCTTTCTCCGTTCTGCCACCAGCTTGATTCAGATTATTGGTAGAGCGGCCCGTAACCAAAACGGCATGGTGGTAATGTATGCCGACAGAATCAGCGACGCCATGAAGGAAGCCATTGACGAAACTCGCCACCGCCGAGCTGTACAGGAGCAGTACAATCAGGAGCATGGCATTACTCCTTCCACCGTGTCCAAGGCTATCGAAGATATTCTGGTGCGGCAAAACGAGGAGAAAAAGGCGGCGGTGGAAACTGAAACTGCGGTGTTGCGGAAAAACGTGAACCTCTTTGTGGCCAAGGAGCGAAAGAAGCTTATTAAGGCCTTGGAAAAGCAGATGGAAGAATTTGCCGACTGCCTTGCCTTTGAGGAAGCCGCCGCTGTCCGAGATGAAATTGCCGCCATTAAGGAGCAGTACGGGGACTAGGATTTCCTTCCCCCTTAGACAAAAACTGTAAAACATGGTACAAACAAAGGTGATATTTTTTGTTTGGTGGAGTAATTATGACTTTATATGAAGAATTGGAATGGCGTGGCCTTATCAAGGATGTAGCTGGTGAGGACATTAAGGATAAAATCAATAGCGGAAACATTTCCTTTTACTGGGGAACTGACCCCACTGCAGACAGTCTCCACCTGGGGCATTATTCCAGCCTGATTACCGCAAAGCGTCTTGCCAAGGCTGGTCATCATCCCATTTTGCTGGTGGGTGGAGCCACTGGTCTTATTGGAGACCCTCGTCCCACTGCGGAGCGAGAGCTCATTGCCAAGGAAACAATCGAAAAAAATATTGCTGGCATCAAGGCTCAGGTTTCTCGAATTTTTGACGGAAAGGCCGAAATCGTAAACAACTACGACTGGATGAAGGATTTTAGCTTCCTGGACTTTTTGCGTGATGTAGGAAAGTACATCAACGTAAGCTACATGCTGGGAAAGGACATTATCAGCCGCCGCTTGGAAACTGGAATCACCTTTGCAGAATTCTCCTATACCTTGATTCAAGGCTACGACTTCTTGCACCTGTTCCGCACTAAAAACTGTATCATGCAGGCCGAAGGTGCTGACCAGTGGGGAAATATTACTACAGGACTGGAGCTTATCCGCAAAATCGAAGGAAAGGAAGCCTATGGTTTTACCATGCCCTTGGTTTTGGACAAGTACGGCAACAAGTTCGGTAAGTCTGCAGGTAACGCCCTGTGGCTAGACATTAACAAGACCTCTAGCTACGAGCTATATCAGTATCTCATTAACGTGGACGACTCCATGGTGGGCTCCTACCTGAAAATCTTTACCTTCCTTACTCCCGAGGAAATTCAGGAATTGGAAGCAAAGAACGCCGCCAATCCAGAGCTACGAGAAGCCCATAAGGCCCTTGCCCGTGAAATCATTACAGACCTCCACGGTGCTGCTGAGTTTGACAAGGCAGTGAACATTAGTGAGGCTCTTTTCTCTGGCAAGGTAAAGGAGCTGAGCTTGGCAGACATTAAGGTGGGCTTTAAGGATGTACCTACCGTAGAATTGGCCAATGAAGAAACCACCTTGATTGACCTGCTGGTAAACAACAAGATTTGTTCCAGCCGCCGTGAAGCACGGGAATTCCTTGCTGCAGGCTCCATTACCTTGAACGGTGACAAGGTAACAGACGAAAATCTTCTTGTAACCCGTCAGCTGGCCATTGAAGGTGAAGTGATTGTGCTGCGTCGTGGCAAGAAGAAGAACTACATTGTAAAGTTCTAGCTTTTGTCTTGTTGACGGCAAGAATCTTGGAACGTATTTTTAAAGATGGAGGTATAAAATGAATGATTCAGTAATTGTACGCACTGCCGAAGATCAGCGGAAAAAGTTTATGTCCGGTGTCTACACCTGGATGACACTGGCCTTGGCTTTGAGCGGACTGACTGCCTTTGGGGTGGCTTCTAGTCCTGTTGCCTTGCGGTTTATCTTTGGTAATGTTTTGGTGTTTTATGGCTTGATTATTGCAGAGCTTGCCTTGGTGATGTATTTTTCATTCCGTGTCCACAAAATGAGTGCTAGTGCAGCCAGCTTGGTGTTCATTGTGTATTCCATTTTGAATGGGATAACCTTGGCTTCCATTTTTATCGTGTATACTAAAACTTCCATTTTTAGCGTTTTCTTGATTAGTGCTGGAATGTTTGCCGCCATGAGCATTTATGGTAGAGTCACCAAGCAGGATCTTCGTTCCGCTGGTCGCTACCTAACTATGGCCCTCTTTGGGGTGATTATTGCCAGTGTGGTAAACATCTTCTTGAAGTCCAGCGGCTTGGACTGGCTTTTGTCACTGGTAACAGTGGGCATCTTTGTGGGTCTTACTGCCTATGACACCCAGAAAGCCTATGCCATTGCAGAGCGATCCGACGGTAGCGATATGTTTGCCAAGGCTTCCGTGGTGATGGCTTTGGAGTTGTATCTTGATTTTATCAACATCTTCCTTTCACTGTTGCGGTTATTTGGAAAGAAAAACTAACTGTATCCACTGATAGAAATAAACCACTGTCAGAATTGAAGGGCAAACTTTGTGTCATACTTCAAGTGGCAGTGGTTTTTTGTTTCCTTACTCCTCCTTCATTCTTATCTCCTGTCCTTGAACACCCTGCAAAAAATCACTATTATAAATATAGTTTTATCTAATATATTTTAATGATTCAGCCTTCCTTGTGGAGTTTGAGTCGAGGAGTAAATATGGTAGAGGCATTGCAGAAAAATCCTCAGTGGCAGGGTCGTCGTGGTCCTGTAGTTTTGGTGATTATGGATGGCGTTGGCTACGGAAAGTATGAGGAAGGAGATGCAGTACGTGCAAGTCGCATGAAGTACCTTGACTGGCTCACTGCCAACTGTCCCCACACTCAGCTGAAGGCCCACGGAACAGCCGTTGGTTTGCCCAGCGATGATGACATGGGTAACTCCGAGGTAGGACACAACGCCATGGGATGCGGCCGTGTTTTTGCCCAGGGCGCAAAGCTGGTAGGTTCCTCCATTTCATCTGGACAGATGTTTGTCGATGCCACTTGGCAAAAGCTTTCCAAGAATGCCCTTGATGGAGCAGGAAAGGGAGCTGCCCTTCATTTTATCGGTCTTGTATCTGACGGAAACGTTCACTCCCACATCGATCACCTGAAAGCCATGGTAAACCAGGCCTACAAGGATGGAATCAAAAAGCTTCGTGTTCATGCCCTGCTGGACGGTCGTGACGTAGACCCCACCTCAGCTTTGGAGTACATCGGGCCTCTGGAGGAGTTCTTGGCTGGCTTTGATGGAGCTGACTACCGCATTGCTTCTGGTGGTGGCCGTATGTACATGACCATGGATCGCTACAATGCAGACTGGGCCATGGTACAGCGCGGTTGGTACGCCCACGTTCTTGGTGAAGGCCGCCAGTTTGCCAGCGCCACAGAAGCCATTGAGGTGTACCGCAACGAAAATCCTGGACTGCTGGATCAGGACATGCACGAATTCGTTATTGCAGAAAATGGCAAGCCTGTGGGAACCATTGAGGATGGAGATAGCGTTATCTACTTTAATTTCCGTGGAGACCGTGCTTTGGAAATCACCGCTGCCTTTGAGACTCCCGCAGCAGCTGACTTCCCCCACTTTGACAGAAAGCGTGTTCCTTCCGTGGAATATGCTGGTATGATGGAATATGACGGTGACGCCCACGTTCCTGCCCAGTACTTGGTAAGCCCCCCAAGCATTGACCGCACCATGGGAGAGTACCTCACCAAGAGCGGCGTTAAGCTTTTGGCCATCAGTGAAACTCAGAAATATGGTCACGTTACCTACTTCTTCAACGGAAACAAGCAGGGTAAGTTTGACGAAAATCTGGAGGATTATGTAGAAGTTCCCTCCGATGTAGTGCCTTTCGAGCAGCGTCCCTGGATGAAGTGTGCTGAAATCACTGACAAGGTAATCGAGGCTATCAAGAGCGGTAAGTATGACCACATCAGACTGAACTATCCCAACGGAGACATGGTTGGTCACACTGGTGTGTTCAATGCCGTTGTTTGCTCCATGGAAGGTATGGACCTACAGCTTGGTCGATTGAAGGCTGCCATTGAGGAAGCTGGTGGAATCCTCTGTATCACCGCAGACCACGGTAACTCAGACGACATGTACGAGCATGGTAAGGATGGTTCTGTAAAGAAGGGAAGCGACGGTGAGCCTAAGGCCAAAACAAGCCACAGCCTGAATCCTGTTCCTGGCATCATCTACGACCCCGAATACAAGGGCGAGTATGACAAGGACAACTTGAATTCCGGTCTTGGAATTTCCAGTTGGCCCGCCACCCTGATGAACCTCATGGGCTTTATCCCCCCTGCTGACTACGATCAGTCCATCATCAAGATGAAATAAATTTCATATGAAATAAAATTTCAATCTTCATAACCTTGAATCCGCCTTAATTTGAAGTCATTTCAAATTGGGCGGATTTTTTTATTTTTCTTAATAGAACTTGTTATTATATAATTATTATTGTATAATATTAGTATAATACAGTGTAAGGAAGAATTTATGCCGACAATTACCGTGAATGTAGAAGCTGAAGACAAGGAACAGTTCAATGCAATTTGTAGCAAGCTGGGAATGAATATTTCCACGGCGGTAAACATCTTTATCAAAAAGGTGAACAGTACCCGTAGCATCCCCTTCAAGCTTGAAGTGGAGGAGGAATACAACGAAGAAACCTTGGCTGCCTGTCGTGAAGCCTTGGACATTTCTGAAGGTCGTATCAAGGCCAAGCGATATGGTTCCTTTCAAGAAGCTATGGATGACTTGGGGTTATGTGTAGCAGAGGATGAGCCGGAGTATGGAGCATGAACTCGTAACCGGTACAAGGATCACCAGTTGAAAGGTAATATGAAGCAATTCCGATTCAGTGATTATAAAGATTTATTTTCTATAACTAAAGCCTTGCCCAAGAGGGGAGAAAACACTAAAATCAAGGCACACGGTATGAACTCTAGAAATGAGTAAGGAGAAAATATATGGATTTACCAAACAAGCGACCTGACGACATGGCTCGAATTACAACAGAAGAGCTTGCCAATAAGTTTATTGAAGAGCAGCTGGCTCTTGTTCGCCAACAGGTGGGAGACAAGAAGGTGCTATTGGCTTTGTCTGGCGGTGTAGATAGCTCCGTAGTGGCAGCCCTGTTGATTAAGGCTATTGGAAAGCAGCTGGTATGTGTTCACGTAAATCACGGACTCATGCGAAAGGGTGAAAGTGAGCAGGTAGTGGAGGTTTTCAAAAACCAGCTGGATGCAAACTTGATTTATATTGATGCCACTGACCGTTTCTTGGATCTGCTGAAGGATGTAGCTGAACCAGAGAAGAAGCGAAAAATTATTGGTGGAGAGTTCATCAAGGTGTTTGATGAGGAAGCCCGTAAGCTGGAGGGTATTTCCTTCTTGGCTCAGGGAACCATCTATCCTGATATTTTGGAAAGCGACGGAGTAAAGGCTCACCACAATGTTGGTGGACTTCCAGAGGATATGCAGTTTGAGTTGGTGGAACCTGTTCGCCTGTTGTACAAGGATGAAGTTCGTGTAGTAGGAAAGGCTTTGGGATTGCCTGTTTCCATGGTAGATCGCCAGCCCTTCCCTGGTCCTGGACTTGGAGTTCGCTGTCTCGGTGCCATTACTCGTGACCGCCTCCATGCCCTGAGAGAAGCTGATGCCATTCTGCGAGAGGAGTTTGACATTGCTGGCCTTGCAGGAAAGGTATGGCAGTACTTCATCTCCGTTCCTGACTTTAAGAGCGTTGGTGTAAAGAATGACAAGCGCTACGAAGGTTGGCCTGCCATTATCCGTGCCGTAAACACCACCGATGCCATGACTGCCACCATCGAAGAGATTCCCTATGCCTTGTTGCACAAGATTACTGCCCGCATTACTAGCGAGGTAGAAGGCATTAACCGTGTAGTCTACGACCTGACTCCAAAACCAGTCGGAACCATCGAGTGGGAATAATTCTCAAGGGGAATGATTACGGAATAGGGCCCCACAGCAGAAGCTTTTGCTGTGGGGTCTTTTGGTATGGAGATAAGGTGAATGAGACTTGATGGTTTGGACTTGAAGAAGAACAAGAGGACACAGAGGAAGAATAAGAACACACCCGCTCCCGCAGCGAATAACACTTGAAGTCTGCAAGTAAATCCCTTATAACGATTGTAGGAACAGTTAGACAAACTTGAATTTGAAAACCACAATTTTATAAGTGGTTATTAACCCTCACAGGGTTTTAATAAAATCCTCCAAAAGCCTTGAAAATAAAGAGTTTATCGCAAAATGCTCACCTTAACTTATTATAC
>JAXJGY010000027.1:0-5421 GCA_036300185.1 Treponema sp.
ACTTTGGAGTATTGGAACAACGACAGGTTGGGGGTAAGTAGCGTTTGACGTATCTTTTACAATGTATGGCCGTGTGGCTCCAATCACTGCAAAATAAGAGGTGGCCAATGATTCCTGCAAGTTTGCATTACTAGGAGTTACCGCAATAACAAAAGGTGTTTGTTGAGGTTGTGGAATGGTCACAAATTGGCTTGATACAACTTCTCCCGCTACACCTCCATAGTAGGATAAGCCTGCACTCGTTTTGAAGATTACAGGAGTATTGGTACCTGGTGCCACTGTGATAGAACCCGCCAAGCGGTTTCCCCTGATAGCTTGAGTAAAAACAACTTGGTCAGTAGATGTTTGCAGTGTTGTTGTTTCGTCAAAGTCATAAATGACTGATGGAACAGAGAACCGTCTTTGGATTGAAATATTGGTTAAGTCTGAGCCGAGCTCATCATAGAACTTTGCCTTTATGGCCACAAATCCTAGTTGCATAGCTTGCTGAAAGTTTGTTTTAACAGCACTTCCATCTTGTGTGTTTTGTGCTGATAAATCAACTTCTATCAGTCCAGCTTGACTATCGACTGTACCATGTATGATGTTTTCAGTGTAAGCACTTTGCAAAACAAACAATGGGGAATAGAAGCTAATTTCTGCAACTGCGGGATTGTTTATGCCAAAGCCCGATACCTGAAAAGTGTATTTCTGTTGTTGAGTGTCAAAAGTAACATTCTGGATTGTTACAGCCAAAGAAGGGGCCTGTCCTTCTGGATAAAGTGGAATACAATCCTGTTCAGGATAGCCAAGCCTTATTCTTCGCATGGCTTGTCCTACTCTTTGGGCATATTCTGGTTTAGTAGATGTATCCCATATACCTTGATGTCCATTTATTACCATGGCTTGCTGGGCTAGTTTGTTTGCAAGGGCGAATTGTTGCCGTGCTGTTTGTTGGGCGGGGGTATTGGGATTGCGTGGCTTTACATAAGAACGGATAATTTTTTTATCCTTCCATCTTTGTCCGATTGTATCGCCCAGCTTGCCGATGTAGCCCCCTGCTAAGAAGTTTTGTTTTGCCATTTTTTATCCTCCTTTATCAAAAAGTTTGAACTAGATATTCTCTTCCGAACTGCCCTAAATCTCCCCTGTCTACAACAGGAACACTTCCGATAACTATAGGTTTTTGGATACATTCTTTCCCTTGATAGGTGAAGGAAAACTGAACTATAGAGCCTTTAAAATCTTCTTCTTTTCCCGCTATATGGAATGTAGGACCTCCACCAGTATATAACTGGTCTGAAATAAAAGTGTAGAAAGCCCAAAATGCTCTTGTTTCTGCTTTGTCAATTATAGGGATTTCCACAGCTGTATTTGTCTTTTTGACTAAAACAGCCACTACTCTCAGCTTTGTTATAAGTTTTGTAGTGGGATTTAAGTTCATGTCATGTATTACGTAAAACTTATCTTTGAATGTTACAATTAAAGGCTTGACTTGTAAGCCAGTAGGATGTTTGAAGACTCCTGTTTTCAGTGCTTCTTCTGTGTCCCCACGATAGATTTTGTCTATTGTGCTGGTAAAAGCGTTAAACTTGTTCATGTTTTTAGGTTTTACGTATTGAGCCCCAAAAAGAAAGGGGTAGCATGAAGATGCAGTTTCAATGGTGGTTTTGTAAGAGCCTCTTTGCTCTAATTGAGCTTCGCTTTTACTGTTGTTGTGCGGATTGTATGTCCTGACTGTACGCTGATTTTTCCACTTCTGTCCTACCGTTTCTCCAAGTTTGCCTTGGTAGCCGTTGTGTAAAAGATTGATGAATGCCATTGTAATTACTCCTATAAAGTTAGTTTTGTATGATCACGGCAAGCCCTGCGGGCATGCCGTGACATGCTTGATAATGTAGTTATAACGATGTAATAACGATAGGTCAATAAGATTTATTTTTTGATGAGGTCAAAAAGAAAACCTCCTTACGCAGGAGGTTATTGGGAGAGATTGGGAGAAAAATATTATTGATAATTCATATTACCATGAATCTGGTGTGATTGCAAGTTTTAATTGTTGCCACAAGTTTTCATCGAGGTAATACCTGGGACAATCTTTGCCCGACCAGTCATAATGCCGTACAATGTGTTTAGGAGGGTACAAAGAGAGTAATTCCTTTACCGTTTGAATAGATTTATCTGAAAACTTTCCTTCTGCATTTTCTGGTATGATTTCAATACCTATTGATGTACGATTACCAGTAGCAGAGCCACAATGAGCTACTATGCCGTGAGTTGGGACACATTGCAAGCAATGCTCATTTTTAATTATAAAATGGGCGCCTATACCATTGTTTTCAGAAAGCCACCAGTTACGAACGACGGAAGGGGTTTGTCCATATTGAGTACCAGTCCAATGAATTGTTACTGTTTGAAACTCATAATCTTTGAAAAACTTTGTAGGGTACAATGAATGGCCAGAAGGGAAAAAATTAACTTCAAACTTCATGATTAAAACTCCTTATTTTGTTGGAATACTTTGTAAAGTATAAAAAAGAGCCCACTTGGTGACAAGTGGGCTAGAGACATAAGGAGGTTGTCTTTATAACCAGAATTTCAAGGTGGCTGGAAAATAAAAACCTTTCAATTCAAGGAATCTAATAGCTATTTTAAGGATTATCGGGATAATTAGCAATAGGATGCATATAATTAACGTACGAGTCAAAGTCCTGTTCTTTGTAACTTCCTGAGCTAACATACTTTTGTAATGTTCCATATCTTTGTAGCAGGTATTCAACTCCACTAAAGTATCGTTCCAAGTAACTTGAAAGCTCTTCAAGCGAGTTTGAAAGCTCTCCCGCTCTTTTGCTGATGTCTGTTGTAATAGCATCAACTGTGCTTCCATAACTTTCAAGTGCTCCTTGGATTCTGCCAATTTCGATTGAATGTTGTGCTGCAGGATTTGGAACTGATTTGGGGTTAGTTGTTCTGCATGAAACACCGAACAAGAAACAACAAGAGCAAAAAATAAACAACGTAAACGCATAGACTAAACCCTTTCCAACCTTCCGTACTTTGAGATTGTCCATCCCATACCCTCCATGTAAGCAGTGTTTTTCTCTAGGCATTTCTTGAAGATGTCTTTCCAGTGTTCACTTTGTGACCCCTCGATAGCTTCCTCATAGATTTTGATTTTTTTGAAGCAAGCTCTTGCGGTTATGTCTCTTGCAAGAGCTATCCACTCTGGGAAAAATGATGAGTTTTTTTCTGGTGACATTCCAGAGAGTGATTCTTGAGCGGGGCAAGCATTGGGCAATCCCAGAACAGAAAACTCTTTGTATGATTTGAATACAGAGCGATTGAGCTTTGCCAGAAGTTCTTCTTCGTGGTCTTTTACAAGTTTTGGTGCAATGTGATTGAGAAGTATCATTGTTTGTAGTGGAGTAGTTACCGCTGAAAGAATAGCAGAGACTGCACAGGAGCAAGCAATTTTGCTTTGAAGTGCAATTTTTGCACTGTATTCCTCCGTCATTTCCCACAAGTTTTCCTTGTTTTCGATGTCCACTTCTTCAATTCTGGTGGCGGTGATATGGTTTAAGGTAAGGTTTTGTTGCTCTAGCTGAATAGGGCCGATTTTTTTAATACCCATTTCTTTAATAGCTTTTGGCAACATCCACAATACCACAACGACTAACAGAACCAGTAGGGCGATAACTGCTGGACTGATGTTTGAGATTATAAGTTCAAATTGGTCTGTCATGATTAATTCTCCTTTGAAAACAAAATAAACGAGGTACAAAAAAAAGGCAAGTATCCGTTTACGGATCACTTGCCTTGATTGGTAAGGATTTGAAATGAGCCTACCTATCGATTAAGCGGGTGTTACCTGCTGGTGCTTAGAAACAGAAGCCACCTTGGCACTGCCACGGTAATCTAAGGCATAAACATAGACCTCGAAAGGCTGAGTGCCAGTGAGACCAGTGTTAACCTCTGTAGTTGTGGAGGTATTTTCCACAACTTCTACCCAAGCCTGCTGTGCAGACTGGGATACAGCAACGATAACAATCTTTGCCTTGCTGGTAACATTTGAACCAGTGATTGCTTCATGCTCTACAGAAATAACACCTGTACCCTGTGCACCAGTAATCCCAGTAATACCTGGGGTTGGAAGCCCACCTTTTGAAATAGTCAAATCGGCGGGGGTAAACCTTCCTGTGGTTACCATTTCCTTGTTGATTTTGATGATTGCATTTCTAACACTCATACCACGGGTATTGAGTGCAGAAAAGGTTTTAATCTGGTCAGAGAACAAAGAAACAAACTTACTGATGTCTCTGAATCCTGTACGCACAGTTTGCTGTGCCATTGTGTTAGGGTTTGAAGGAACAGTGAGAACACGTACAGTATTCTTATCCTTCCACTTTGCACCAACGGTCTCACCGACCTTTCCATAATAAGCAGCTTTCAAAAGATTAAGCTTTCCCATGATTAATACTCCTTTGCCCTAAGTCGGGCTTAGACAAAATATATGCTTGACTTCAAAAACTTAGTTTTTGAAGATTGACTATAGAGTGTATACTTTTTTATACATCTTTTGTCAAGAACTAAGGAGCCCATATATAAAGTGGGTGTGCTGATGGACTTTGAAAAGTCCATTTTTCGTTTTCCAGAACAAGCAGGATTGCAGATAAATAAAGCTGATGCTCCACAACTCCCGCCAGCTGTATGTTTATTTCGTTGTTTGAGTATGGGAAAAAGTGTACAGCGAAAACTTGCCCGACTTCATTGTGGATGAAGAAAAACATTGTACATATTTTCGATGGAGGTAAAATGACCGAACGTGATACTGTGAAGTTTGCCGTAAATGAAAACTCATTGTACGAGAGATTGTCTATTGAATAGGGCAGAATCTGTGGAGCCACATTTTTTATACCATCCCATGGAAATTGCTGTTCTTTTATCCAACCTTTCCACATCCCTTCCAACTTAGGGATTAAGTCGGCTTTTTTGATTTTTTGCAGAATAGTATCTTGAAGAGCTGGGGCTATTTTACAGGATACACGATGAAGACAGGTAAATGCTTTACAAGCATTGCTTGATTTGTCCCCGTTGTGGCATTTAGTATATTTCTTTAGTTTTACGATGTTTTGGCCTTTAAGCCTTTGGCCTGTAACAGCTCCAAGAGAACCTGTAAAAGACGCTTGTAAAAAATGTTGTTTTGCCATTGTGAATGCTCCTTTTGTTTTTCTCGTAAGAAAAAATGTTTTTCTGAATAAGCTATTTTTATTGTACCTCATAACTGGCTGGCCTTGCCAGACAGTGTTTTCCCCAACGATAAACTATTGTTTTTTTAACTTTTCCTCAAAGGTTTTTCTTGGGAAGACAAACCGATGATTGATTATTTTACCACCACTTCGCTATGCTACGTTGGGGGTTTGGTTTGGGATTTCCTACCCCCTC
>JAXJGY010000028.1:0-14005 GCA_036300185.1 Treponema sp.
GCAGGAACCTCTAGCATGTAAACGGTTTCGTCAAAGCTCGTGTAGGCATTTACGTCGGCACCAAAGTTCATGCCGATGGATTCAAAATAGCTTACCAGCTCCTGGGGCTCAAAATTTTCTGAACCGTTAAAGGCTAAATGCTCCAGAAGGTGAGCCACACCCTGCTGGTCATCTTCTTCCATGTTAGAACCAGCTTGAATAACAAGCCGCATCATGACTCTGTTGGCAGGCTCTGTGTTCCGCTGAATAAAATAGCTCATGCCATTTTTCAGCTTTCCAGAAAGTACTGCTGGGTCTGTTGGTAGGCTTTGGCTGTCAGAAACCTTAGTGGAAGCACAGCTTACAGAAAAAAGCAGTGCTACTAGTAGTGCAATACATGTAAATGACTGAAAAAGCCTTTTCAGCCTGATTTTTCCATGGGTCATAAAATCTCCTCGTAATACATAGAAGGCTGTGAATAAAAAATTGTTACAATTATATTCTAGCGAAAAAAATCGAGGTGTGCCATAGCAAGGAAGCCCCTGTTTGTTGGAGTAATGCCCCTAGTGTATTTACAGAAGTTTTATGCTATAGTTGCATTTATCTGTATGAACCTGCACTCAGGGTGTGTTTCATCTGTCTTGTTAAAGGTAAGAAGGGAGTTATATGTCAATTTTAGAAGGAATTTTGCTTGGTTTACTACAGGGTGTTGCTGAATTTTTACCTATTTCTAGTTCGGGGCATTTGGCCATTGCACAGGAATTATTCGATTTAGAGGATATTCCATTATTGTTCGATGTGTTCTTGCATTTAGCTACCTTAGGTGCAGTGATTTTGTTCTTTCGTAAGCGGATTTGGAGCTTGCTGCAGGTGGTGGGAAGATGGATTACCCGTCGTTCCCTGCCAGAAGATAAGGCCGACCTGCAAACCATCGTTGCCCTGTTGCTGGGAACCTTTGTGACAGGTGTTTTTGGTATTCTCTTGTCCGATGTGGTAGAAGATATTGACGAAAAGATTATTTGTGTAGGATTTTTCATTACTGCTGGCTTGCTGTTTTTTGGTGATGCAACAGAAGAACGTCGGCGAAAAAAACGATTGGCCGCAGGTTCTAAAGAATCTGAAGATAAGGCTGTTGGAATAAAGCCCTTGCAGGGTCTGGGAATCGGTCTTGCCCAAGGCTTTGGAGTGCTTCCTGGGATTTCTCGTTCTGGTAGCACCATTGCAGGAGCTCTTTTGTGCGGTGTTGACCGTGAGCAGGCTGGAGAGTTCTCCTTTTTGCTTTCCATTCCAGCTATTCTCGGAGCCTTTGTGTTGCAGCTGGACGATTTGGATGAAATTGGTTCTGCAGTAGGACTTGCTCCTGTGGTGGCTGGTTGTATCGCCGCCTTTGTAGCAGGAATATTTGCCTTGTCTGTCTTGATGAAGATTGTTCGCAAGGGCAAGCTGGAATGGTTTGCTCTCTATCTGATTCCTGTGGGAATTCTAGGACTCATCTTTTTGTAGAATTACTGCTTTTGTACCAGTTCCTTGATAAAGGCGGTTTGAGCAGGTTTTTAGCATTTTATTGTATTTCCTGTATCTGAGAAATGGTGAGTCCCAGTAAATCGGCAATGTCATCAGCAGGATAACCTCGTGCGATAAGTTTTTGAGCTGTCTCAAGAGCTTTTTGGTGGGCTCCTTGGTCACGGCCACGTTCTAACCCAAGTAAAATACCTTCATTTCGACCACTGGCATAAGCCTCTTCTTGTTTTATAGCAATGTCGGTAGCATAGTCATATTCAGTCATCAAAATACTCAAGGCTTCTCCTCCTTTTCTCTCCAAATAATTTTTTAGTACGTCGCAACGTACAGCTTTTTGAATGGCTCTTGTAAGTGGCTGTGCTTGTCCATCTGATTTCGCCTCATCTATGAGCTTGAGAAACTGCACGTATTGATCCAAGTCTGAACATTGTGAAACAATTTGACTCGATTCCTTACCTATAATTTTACATACTTTTACTTTCAATTCAAGTGTAAGCTCTGAGTTTTGGTTGTGGTTTAACTTGAAGGCATCAGACAGGTGCAAGTAGCTTTCTGGGGGCAGGTTTTGGTTGCCGGTGTAAAAAACTACGAACTCAGGTTTTGCCAAAGGTATTAACTGATTTGAGAATTTTGATTTTGAATCTATCATGTTGCCGTAGATTCGTGTCACGTATTCTAGCAGGCGTAACGGCATGTTAGGATTGATGGTGGACTGATGTTCAATCATCAAGATAAATTGATCGTTCACCATAACTGCAATGTCGTTGTAGTAGTCCATGTATAAAACTTGTTCTAGATTAACCCGTTCCAATCTTGTGGTTTCCACTTGTAAATCAGTACCGTGGAGGGCATTGTATAAAGAAAGGAAATGCTGCTTCCAATCTCGGTCTTTGGAAAAGTAATCTACAAAGAGAGAATCCTTGTGTCTACGGTTTTCGGTGTTGGGGTGTTCGCTGTTCATCTTTTCCTCCAAGATTTTTTTCTTTACATATAGATTATAGGTTTGAAGGTGAAAAAAAATGTGTTTTCCCAGAAAAAAATCCATTTTTTATATTTTTTTTCTGCCACCCTAGTTTTTTCCAGAAATTTCCTCCCCAAACCATAGACAAATAAAGAATTAGCTTGTACTAATCCATCTAGTATTTTAAGTGTCTGGTTAGTTACTGCTTAACAACCGTGGAATTGGAGTGTAAAAATTGTATCCTGGCGTAAAAAAAGTTGGCTTGTTCTCAGGAATTTTCTTGACTAAAACTGCTTCCACAGTAGAATCCTTGAACACAACACATAGAAGAAACTCTTTCTACAATAAAGTCATCTGGAACAAGACCAGCAAGGAATTTTTCTCACGAGAAATTTCCCGCTGGTCTTTTTTTTGTTTAAATCATTTTCGTTTGGTAATTTCCTAGTTTGTGCGATAGCGTAAAACTGGGTGAACATAAAGTTTAAAGGAGGATTTTAAAAGTGAAAGCTATGAAGAAATTGGTGCTGGCAGGCTTGGTGCTACTGGCAAGCGTGATGGTTTTGGTGGGATGTAAGATGGAGGTAGAGCCAGAAGTGCCACCGAAACTAGAGTCTATTATTGCTACCTCTGATACACCTATAATTTACAAGAAGGGTGACAACGTTGATTCTGTGCTAGTACTTGCTTACTACGATAATGGAAAGTCACAACAAGTTCTGGGGGAAATTATCTCTGAGTCTAACTTTACAGAAACTGCTGGAGTGAAGGAAATTACTGTAAAATATTCAGAAGGGGGTGTCGAAAAAAGTTTGACGTTAAAGGTCGGTGTCATTGGAGAAGCAACCTATAAGTTTACGGAAACTCCTCAAAAACTCTCTAATTATTCAAGTAGTTCTGCTCCAACAACAGGAAGTTGGACTTATGTAGAGTTTGGAGACTGGCCTCAGACAAGGAAAAGTGATGATGTTATGGTAAATACTGAAATAGATTTGACCAGAGGTGGTCTAGATTTTTCTGTAGGAACTGATGGTAACTATTATGTTAAGCGTGATAGTGACTACTACAAGGTAGAACCCATTGTGTGGCGAGTGCTGACAGAAGATTATAAGGTTCCAGGAGAAAATGGAGAACCACAAAGTACAGAAAAAGCCTTACTGTTGGCAGAAAACATTCTAACAGGTGGTATAAAATGGGCTGATTCTAAGAATAACTACAAGGAGAGCAATATTCGCAAGTGGTTGAATGGTAATAGTGGTAGTGAAGGAGTCAGTGACTATAATGGAGATGCTGGCTTCCTGCAAACAGCCTTTACAGAAACAGCTGGAAATTTGATTGCTCCAACTATTGTAGATAATAGTGCTCCGAGTACCTCAGATGCAGCAGGAAATTTATCCCAAGCCACGGACTATGCCTGTGCAAACACTAAAGATAAAATCTTCTTGTTAAGTGAGCAGGAAGCAACCAAATTAGACTATGGGTTTGCTGAATATAATGTGTATGTTGGAGACCATAATAAGACAGAGACAAGTACACGTATCCGAGTTACCACGGACTATGCCAAGGCTACAGGAGCATATCAGAGTAGTGTAGCCGGCTATGGCGGCTGGTGGTGGCTGCGTTCGCCTTACTATGACAATGAGTACTACGCGCGCTACATCCGCTACGACGGCAATGCCTGCTACTACGACTACGTCAGCAATGCGGATAAGGGCGTTGTTCCGGCTTTGTCAATTTCACTTCAGTAAGAACATAACAGTTAGAACTTAGACAAAGAACTCCCTCGTTCCAGCTCCATCTGACGAGGGATTTTTTTATTCAGCCCCTTTGTTTTTGCTCAAAAGTGGGGTAAAATATATCCATGCTGCATATCGAGACAAAGGTAAAGCTGCCTTTTTTGTGGGGAAAGGCTGCCTTCAAGAAAAATAACTGGACGCAAGTGAACCTCATCGTGGGGCCCAATGGTTCTGGAAAAACACTTTTGGCCAACGAAATTGCCAGTCAATTCAGAAATTATGACTTGGACGTTACCTTTCTCCGTTCTGATCGTATTCCCGAAGATCAGGTTTTGGCGGTGCTGCGGAGTAATCAGCAGGTAAAGGAGCGGATTGAATCAGTTTTGTCTGGTATGTTTGGCAAGTCCATTACCTTTCAGGAGCAGGAAGACGGCAGCTTTCTTCCCATGGTAGTGAACAAGGCTCGTGGCGTGGAATATAACCTAAAAGAAGGTGAGTGTCACGGCCTAAAGGAAATTCTTCAGCTATTGATAGCCTTGTACAATAGCCAAAGCGACTGTCTCATTTTTGACGAGCCTGAATTGCACCTGCACCCTCAGTTTCAGCTATTTTTTATGAAGGAAATCAGAAAGGCTGCAGCATTGGAGCCAGGAAAAATCTTTTTTCTCATAACTCATTCGCCTTTTTTCATCGATTTGCGGTTTCCAGAAGACCTGTTGGGAGTGATTGTGTGCCACGTAAATCGTGTTCCCACCTGCATTGACCAGCTTTCTCCCGAGGATGAGGTTTTGTTCCGCCGATTTTTGCCTCGATTCAACACTTATCACAAGCAGTTTTTCTTTTCAGACAATCAAATCTTTGTGGAAGGCTACACCGACCAGCAGCTTTTCTCTCATCTTTTGGAGCTTACCAGCAGCTGGTATTCCTCTGTTGGTACTGGCATTATCGATGTGGGAGGCAAGGACGAGCTGGGAGTTTTTTGTAAGGTTTGTTCCCTGCTAGGAACTGACGGACGCATTGTGGGAGACTTAGATTCCTTGTTTAAGGGAAAGCTTCGTGATGTGCTGGCACAAGACCCTCGACCAGCCCTGTGGCTCCAGCGTCAGGAGGAAAAGCAGCTTCCCTTTTATACCCAGCTTTTTACTGCCACTAGCTTGCGTCGGGGAGTTACCTTAGAAAAGCTTATTACTCGTCTTGAGCGGTATTTGGTGGACATGGGAGCTGCCCTGTGCAGTTTGCCAGAATCCATTCCTCCAGAGTTGGGTCTTTTGGTGGAAAAATTGCGGGGCATGTACGACAAGTACCAAAAGGTAGAGGATTTGGACACCTACAAAACTGTGGTTTTACAAGGTGTAAACCAAGTGGGCCATTTGATGGAAGGCTTGATTCCACCTCATTTGTTCAGCACCATTCCCCTTATAAAAAATCTTGCTTCCTTGATTTTTGCCGCCGCCGCCGCTGCCCGTGTGTACATTCTTCCCAATGGCTGCATTGAGCATTACTATACTCAAAACCATGTTCAGTACATGCCCATTTCTGGCAAGGACAAGCTCTTTCACAAGGAACAGGAATATATGTCTCAGGTTCAGCCAGAGGTTTTGCGGATGGAATACAAGGAATTGATAGAGATTCTTGATCAAGCTTGTATGCGGGATTCTGGCTAGGGGAGTGAAGGCGAAAAAAAAATGCTTTTTTTTCAAAAAAAAGCATTTACCCTCTTTACAAAAAATATCGCCTGTGATATATTCATTCTTGCTTGGTAGCCATGGTAGAGGTGTCACACCCGTTCCCATCCCGAACACGGAAGTTAAGCCCTCCAACGCCGATGATACTGCATTCGCGGGAAAGTAGGTAGCAGCCAGGCTTTTTTTTTATTTAAATAAGTTTTCCCCAATCCTATGGATTTTACTGGGGAAAACCTTCTGTCCTTCCTTCAATCTTTTAATAAATCTTGAATTTCTTTACCTCTTTGGTGAGTCGCTCAATAGAATCCTTATTTTCCTTTGTGATATTTTCAACTTCTAGAATGGCACTGTTGATTTGTGAGGTTTCTTCTGCCATTTCTGTCATGCTATTTGTAATTTCCTTGGTAAGCTGATTTAGGTTTCGCATTTCGCTCACCATTTTCTCACCATTTTCCAGCATCTGGTTTGAGCCATTCTTAATGTTTGCTGTAATGGAATTCAAATCCAAGATAGCCTTTAGGGTAGAATCTACCTCCTGTCGCTGCTCGTGCATGGCTGTAGTAATTCTAATACTATTACTATTTACCTGGGAAGAAAGATTGGTAATAGCAGAAAAACTTTCGTCCACAGTCTTTGCAGCCTGAGCTAGATTGTCAATTTCTGCAGAAAGCTTTTTTAGGGTGGAGGTAATGGCCTTTCCCTGAGAGCTCGATTCCTCTGCCAGCTTGCGGATTTCATCAGCAACAACGGCAAATCCCATACCAGCTTCTCCTGCATGGGCTGCTTCAATAGCTGCATTCATAGCCAGCATGTTTGTTTGGCTTGCAATGTGCTGAATGATTCCACTGGCCTCCAGCAATTTTCCTGATTCCTGGGTCAAAAGCTGGGTAATGGCATTAGTAGTGCCCAAGGTTTCCTGTCCCTTGGCTGTGGCTGTGCTGAGGGATTCAATAACTAGGTCATTATCTTCCAAAAGCGTGGTGGTTTGGGCAATCTTTCCAGACATTAATTCCATGGAGGATGAGGATTGGATAACATTTTCCGCTTGGATGGCAATAATTGAATCAAGCTGGCTAATGGTTTTGATGATTTCTTCTGCAGAATCTACAGTTTGGGTTACGCTGGAGGCTTGAGAAATGGCCTGTTTTTTTACGCTGTCTATGTTGGAGCTTATTTCGTAAACGGCATTGGCGGTTTCTGTCATGTTGGAGGTAAGCTTTTCGGCAACCTGAGCCATTTGGTCTGTATTGGCATCTACCTCGGATACAGAGTGCTGGATTTTTGACATCATCCGATTAAAATAATTGGACATAAGGTGCATTTCCTTGGAGCTCTTTTCTTGCAGTCGCAGGGTAAGGTCTCCAGAACCTTCTGAAATTTCTTTTAATGCTTTTACAGTGTTTGTAATAGTCTTAATCACAAAAACACGAACAAAAATGCTTAAGAAGGTAACAAAGGCAATGGAGGTGGCAATAGAAATCAAGAAGGTCATCAGCAGGGCAGACTTGCGATCATTCATGATGGTGCTAATGTCAAAGACAATTTTTGTGTAGCCGATGGTTTTTCCTGAAAAATCCTCCAGTGCAAAGAAGGTTTTTGCTGTGGTTCCTTCCACCTTGATAATTTTACCTTGGGAGGTTTCCAAGGTAGCAAGAATTTCTTGGGGAATATCGTAATCTTCATCACGGAAGTTGGAGCCTGCTTCAATATGGGTTCCTTCTAGTGTTGCAGTGATGATACTGATGTTCATGCCACCTTCCAGTACCTCTGCGGTACTAGTGGCAACAATGTTTTCCAAAAACTCAGAGTCTACGGCGCCACTACATTCTACAGAACCAATGTGGTTCCCGTTGGCATCATAGGCTGGCAGAACAACTCGGTAGCCCAAGCCTGTAGAACCGACTTCTGGGCCTACAATCATGGTTTTTTGTGTATTTGCAGCCTTGACGGTGGCACGGGAGGTGGAAATGTCCTCGCCATAGGTTCCTGGATTATGGGCTCGAAAGAAGGTAATAAGCTCTGGGGTGTGGAACTGGAACTGGGCAATCTTGTACCGTTCATTCATAATCTTGTACAAAGGAACGGTGAGGGCGGACAGCTGGGCTCTGTTTCGTGTAGCAAAGGCTTCCACAATGTTGCTGTCTGACAAAACTGAATCTAGCAAAACCTGTCCCGTGGTATTGTAGCTATCAAGGCTATTGAGAAAAACCTGATGCTTTAAGTTGGCAATGGTGTTAATTTCGTCATCGACGAATTTATTGATGGTCTGCCAGTCTTTGATAAAAAGCCCTATAAATTGCAGCGTAGTCAGGGTAATAACTACAGAAAGAAGCTTTGTGAGAATGGAGGTGTTTTTCTTCTCTTGTGAAGATTTCCTTTCTTTAGGAATTTTCTGTTCTTTTTTATTTTGTTTTGTCATGCTTTCCTCCCAAAAAAGTAAAACTGTAAATATTGCAAATGTAGAGAAAAAAAGAAATTATGTTACTTTCATTTTACCATCATTTTGTTCATTGTCAAATTATTCACGGAGAGCCTTGTGATTCAGCTTGGTGTGTTGATTTGACAAAGGAACAAACCATGAAGTACACTGAATTGATTAGTATCGTTCTGGTTCCAACGAACGCTGAAAAGGAAGGCTGTTATGGATTATTTTATGTTGAAGAAAGAGGATTTGGCTACCAATTCCCGCATTCCTATTGTGACTCTTGGTGACGCTGGGGAAGTGTTTTACGAAATGGCTTTAGATATGATTAACCATATCAAGGCAAACAACGAGGCTGGAAAGGAAACAGTGTTTATTTGTCCTGTAGGCCCTGTTGGTCAATATCCCATCTTTGTGCGACTGGTAAATGAACAGAAGATAAGCTTGAAAAAGGTTTGGTTCTTCAACATGGATGAATATCTTACAGACGAAGATACATACATCGACATTGACCATCGGCTGAGCTTCCGTGGTTTTATGAATCGCACCGTATATAATCAGATTTTGCCCGAACTGGTAATGCCTCCAGAACAGCGAGTTTTCCCTGATCCTGCAAATCCTGCTAGCTTGGACGAAAAGCTTGCTGCCTTAGGTGGAGCTCAGGTGTGCTATGGTGGCATTGGTATAACAGGTCACTTGGCCTTTAATGAGCCAGAAGAGGTGAGTGCTGAGGAATTTGCCCAGCGTCCCACCCGTATCCTTGATATTTCTGCTGAAACACGAGCCGTTAATTCCATTGGAGACTTAGGTGGAGCGGTGGCAGCTATGCCTCGTCGTTGTATTACCATCGGTATGAAGTCAATCCTAGAGGCAAAGGAATTACGTCTCTACTGCTTCCGAGACTGGCACCGAGCAGTGGTGCGTCAGGCTGGTTATGGAGAGATTTCTGCCTCCTTCCCAGTAACTCTGGCTCAAAATCATCCCGATGCTCGAATCACCATAACTCGCAATGTGGCAGAAGCAGCCTATTGATGGAGTTTTAACAAGAGCTTAAATCGATTTTAAATTAATCTAGAGGATTTGCTTTAAGCTGAACTGGCAACTATCGTTTACTGTAGCTTTGCAAAAAGGAGTTTTCCTGTGAAAAGACTACTGTGGATAGTTGCTATTTTTTTTGTAATGGGGGCGGGAAGTCAGGCTTTTTCCCAAACCTACGAGGTTTATAACAAGTTCGGTACTGAAGGAATTTACGAGCTTCAGGATAATGGCCAGGGTACTGGGGAAAAGTCCAGTGGATTTGGTGGCTTGTATAATACCGCCTTTGGTCTTATTAACATGACTTATTTTGGGGCTCAAGCAGAATATCGGTTGGATTTGGCCAACGACTATCAGTATCAAGACTACACCTTGGTAGGAAGCCCTGTTAAGGCAAATGTGTGGTTTCGACCTAACAAGCACGTGGAAATGGTCTTTGGCAATAATTTTTACATGGCCTTGCCAGCTTCTTTTATGAACGTGTTCAACGAGTTTACTCCCAATGGCTGGTATGGAAAAAAATATTTTGGTACTAGCTTTGTATGGGGTCCCGTTACCCTTGGGGTAAATGTGCCGCACCTTGCTGTAAATAACAATAATCTTTCCCTCAAAATGAACTTTGGTGCCAACGTAAACATGGATAGCTTTAATGTTGGGCTTAATTACAAGGGGGATGCTTCTTCCTTCAGCATATTTGCTAGCTTTGTTGGTGTGGAAAATCTCTACATCAGCGGAGGCTACACCTACAACGGTTATGCCATCGGAACAGCCAACGGCTACGGAGACTGGCGAAAAATCCTGAGCAATCCCATTGTGCAGTGGAATGACCGCTACGACACCAGTCACATCATCAATTTTAGTGGAACATACCGACTGTGGCGCTTTACCTTTGGAACTGATTTAGAAGCTACCTTGTACCATTCTGAGCAAAATCCCTTCTACGCAGGTGGTGTGGTTATCTTTGAAATCGTTGAAGACTTAGACTTTAAGATTGACCTAAAATATTTTACCGAATTCCTCAATGATGATGACTGGCGGAATCCCTGGAACATGACCATTCATCCTCGCTTTATCTTTGAGAACGAAAAACATCAGATTATCGCCGGTGTGAAAATTGACCTGCACCAATGGCTCACCTCTACCTCGGTAGCATCTCTTCGTTCCACCTACTTGGCTATTCCCCTGTCTTGGAAGTATAAGTTTTAGTGGGAAGGATTAGGATACTATTTGCTTACAGAATTGTATTTACAAATAAGTATTGCTATTATATACTTTAGGTAATGACTGTTTATAGTTCTGATGATTGCTGTGAATGGGACAGTGAAAAGGACATTCTCAACAAAAATAAGCATCATCTTAGTTTTGAGACAGCCTCCAAGGTGTTTCATGATCCTTGGTTTGTTGAAATTCCTGATGAAAATCATTCAACCTTGGAAGAAGAACGTTTTCAAGGTTTTGGAACAATCAACGGTATTGCTATTGTCACTGTTTTTTATACGGAGCGATGTTCTGATGGAAAACTGAGGCATCGACTCATTTCCGCTCGGGGACTTGATCCTTTGGAGAAAAAGGCTTATGAAAACTACTTGCAAACTTTCCGATGAACAGCTTCAGGAGCTGAAGGATTTAGATTCTTATCCTGTTGACTATACTGATATTCCTCAGACTACAGATTTTTCTAAAGCTCGACTTAAATATTATACGGTGAAGCCTGTGAAACAAAGTATTACTATTCGTATTGACGCTGATTTGCTTGCTGTTTTAAAAAGCTATGGTAAAGGTTATCAAGGTAAGATGAATGATATACTGAGAGCAGTGGTGATGGAACATCGTATGCCAGTCTTGGATTGATTTTTCTAGCAATTCCCCTATCTTGGAAGTATAAGTTTTAGTGGGAAGGAGGTTATTTCTTGAAATTCGGATAGATCGTAACCTCTCTTTTGAGCAAGCTTGTAATCTTTTTTGAATTGATTTGTAAATCGTAAATCAAGCATTTAAGGCATCCATAAAATCTTTGGTGGATGTATATATTGGACTAAGATTTTTTCCTGCTTCGCTATCTCTAAGAACCTTTTCTGTTAATTCATTTGGCTCATCATAAGTAGTATCCACTTCTACTCCTTTGCAAAGGGGGAGAATGCTTTCTATGATGCTTAAAAACTGATAATCAACATTTCTCAGGGTAACAGTCATTTTTTCCTCCTCCTATAAGTATACCATAAAAGCTTCGTGAATTAAACCTTTCTGACAAAATCTTACTCAGGCTCAATTTTTCCCTCTCCTTTTCTTTTTTTCGCATTATATTCTTGTGAGTTCAAATTATATGTGTTACAATCTATACTGCAATAAAATTGTGCTGGACTTGTATTTAATGCTTTCTTCATTTTTAACATGAAATAATGTTTGGGAGGGATGAATGAAAAAGTTATTTGTTCTTTTAGGGGTTTTTTGTGCTCTTTGCTTCGTAGCATGTAGTAATTTTCAGCTTGCAGGTGGAGATATGGGGGTGGTTTCCCTTTCTATTGGTGATAATCTTGCCAGAGAGATTCGCAGTGCTGCTTCTCTCAGAAGTGCCACTGGTGGAAGCTACACACTTACAGCCAGTATTCGAGGTGAATACTCTGATTCACAAACGGTAGCAGTTGCCAATGGCAATTATTCTGGTGTTACCTTTACCTTTGAAGGTGTTCCTGTAGGAAAAAAAATCATCCTTGACCTAACAGCCAAAGCTGGTAGCAATTATATCTGGTACGGCAACTCAGGCAATCATACTGTGGAGCAGGGTGAAAACCTGCTGACTATTGCTCTTGGTCGGGTAAGCGGTGTGCTGATGTGGAATAGTTCTAGTGTAAAAATTGCTCCTTATGGGAATTTGGAAGAGATATTGACTGTCACAGGAGAGATAGTTCCTCCAGTTTATTGCTATGATAATAGTGGAAATTTATATAGAGCTGGTAGTAATGGCGTTTCTAGGTTTGATTTACAGTCTGACGGAACATATCCCTCGAGTGCAACAGATTCTGGTTATTCAGGTGGTGCAAATTTTATAGCTTACGACAATGCAAGCAATATTTTGTATGGAATGGATCCTGGAATTTTTGAGTTCAAGAAAAATGCCGGTTCAAATCCAGTGATTGAGCCAGACGCTCTCCAAACTGAGGTCACTACTCCTATTGCCTTTGCAGTTCATAATAATATTGCCTACGTTGCAGATCAAAGTGAGGGTGATGATGATCCTACTCCTATTATAAAAGTTGTTGGTTTTAATTTGCAGGATAAAAGTAAACAAGGAGAAGGTGCTCCGTTTAAATTGCCTGCCATTTTTGGGAATCAACCTACTTATCAAATGATTTACCACGAAGGGGCCTTGTATTTGCTGTTGAGGAACGTTGAGATAAACGATGCTAGTGATGCTTCTGTGGATTTACCTGCAGAACACTTCAGTATAGGAGCCTTGGTAAAAATTAATCCCACTACCCTGAGTTTGGACACTAGCTTTGGAAATGGTGGATATTTGGGATTATCATCCATGAAAAAAAAGTTTTCTGGTTTGTCAGCATCAGATGGTACCTCTGTTGATGCTGTTAATTTTTATGGTAGTGGCAATGATGCTTCCACATTTTATGGTCCAGTGGGCTTTGTTGCCATTATGCCTAAAAAACTGGTGATTGCAGATGCAGGATTTTCAATGGAGCAAGAGGGTACAAAGGTAAATCTCACGAAAAAAACACGAGTTATCACGGTGGATTTGGAAACACTGGCCTTTGAAACAGAGCGTGTGGAAGATTCGTATTACCAGTCGGAGTATCCATCATCTTCTACCATTGGATATTCATATATCGTCATTACCAACTAACCCTCTATGTCCCCCGCCATTTCCGTCTGTATTCCTGTGTATGGCACAGAATCAAGCCTGTTGAACTGCCTCCAAAGTGTGGCTTTTCAGCAGGGCTTGGAGTCTGCGGGGCTGGAAATCATCGTGGTAGATGATGCCAGTCCTGCTTCCTGTGCCACAAAATTCCAGGAGAACCAGCTTAGTTCAGCGCAAATTGTCTCCCAATTCCAGCAAACAAGCCCTTGGCCAGTGCTTCATATTCAGCATGAAGAAAATTGCGGTTTAGTAGAAGCTCGTCGTACTGCTGTGGAGGCAGCCAGTGGTACCTACATCTTTTGCCTTGATAGTGACGACAGCCTCCCTTCCGCAGCCCTAGCCACCTTGTACCAGAGGGCACTGGAGCTTGAGGCAGATATTGTTCACGGTTCAGCCCAAGTGGTGCTGGCTCAGGAGGGCTGCCAGCTAGAGGGTGCCGCCCTGGAAAAAGTACTAGATGCAAATCGGCTGCGAGTGCAAAATGTGTTTGAAGGAACCTTGGAGGGTGGAGCCATTCTACAAAACACCTTGGTGGAGCGGGGACACAACAATTTTATGTGGGGCAAGCTTATTCGTCGGAGCTTGTATCTGGGGGCACTGGAGCAAATTCCTTCCATGTACTGTACCATGGCAGAGGATGTGGTGCAGTATGTACTGATTGCCCATGGAGCCCGCCGTTATGTGGGAATTCCCGATGTGGTTTACAACTATACTGTAAACACCGGTATTTCCTCCAACACAAAAATTACTTCATTGGAGCGTTGGGAGCAGGTGTGCTCCACTGCCTCGGTGTTTACC
>JAXJGY010000029.1:0-48097 GCA_036300185.1 Treponema sp.
AGTCAAGAAATTTCCTGTGAACAAACCAACTTTTTTTACGCCAAGATACAATTTTTACACTCCAATTCCACGGCTGGTAAGTAGTAACTAACCAGACACTTAAAATACTAGATGGATAGTACAAGCTAATTTATTGTTTGTCTAGGGTTTGGGGAGGGAATTTTGGGAGAAAATTGAAGGATGATGAAAAATCATAAAAAGATGAAGTTTTTTTCTGGGAAAGTGACAAATTTTTGCTAGTTCACCTCTATAAGTAAAGTAAAGGAATAAAATTTTTGGAGGTATGAATGAAACCACAACACACCACCATCGAAAACCGCAAGCACAAGGACTCCCTCTTTGTGGACTACTTTTCCAAGGACAGAGACTGGAAGCAGCATTTTCTTTCATTATACAACGCACTGCACAACACCAACCTGCAAGTGGAAAACACCAAACTAGAACGAGTGAATCTAGAACAAGTGCTCTATATGGATTACTACAATGACATTGCCATTATGGTAAACGACCAATTTATCTTGATGATTGAACATCAATCTACCATCAATCCCAACATGCCCCTGCGATTGCTAGAATACATCAGCAGAATCTACGGTAATAAGATAGATTCCAAGACAAAGTTTTCAAACCAGTTAATTCCCTTGGCTAAACCAGAGTTCATTGTATTCTACACTGGCAAGGAGAACATCCCTCCAGAAACCTACCTGTCAGATGCCTTCAAGCTGAACCATGACCAAAACTCAGAACTCACCCTTGAACTGAAAGTGAAAGTGTGTAAAATTAGAAGTACAACACCAAGCTCCGTGGTACAGAATTGTCCCCACTTGAAGCAATACGTGAAATTTCTCAAGCTCATAGACGAATCAAAAGCAGATGGACAAGCACAACCACTTACAAGAGCCATTCGAAAAGCCGTACGTGGTAATATCTTGAAAGATTACTTGGAAAGAAAAGGAGGTGAAGTTTTGAGCATTCTAATGACTGAATATGATTACGCCACCGACATTGCAGTAAAACAAGAAGAAGCTTATGCAATTGGTCGCAATGAAGGGATTTTAGTTGGACTGGAGCAAGGAGCCCACAAAACCAAGCTAGAAACAGCAAAAAACCTCCTTTCCATGGGACTTTCCCCAGAACAAGTAGCTCAAGGCACTAATCTCCCACTGAATTTGGTACAGGAATTGTTGTAAAAGCCCTTTTAGGAGGGACAAGGGGCAAGACATCGCAGCCCCTTGCACCGCTTCTGAGTAGAGGGGGTGTTCCCTCCTAAATTTACTGTATCTCCACCATCGCTCCCTGAGTGCGACCAAAAATCTCTGGCTCGTACATACATTCTGCCGTGGCGGAAGGCACCGTAAAGGAGCCAGAACGAACAGGGTGGAATAAGAATTCCACCTGCTGGCGACCACGTCGGAAGGCATCCCAGAAATAGCGTACCTCGTTGTCGTAAATCTCTCGACTGGAAAGGCCAAAGTTGTAGCCTGGTGCAAACCAGTTGCCCCATTCATCAAGGGTGTCTTCTGTAGAAGCAGATTCATCCTTGGAGGCGGTTCCTGCCAGCTGAGGCATGGTGGCAAAGTCTGCATTCAACACTTCTGCACCAGAGGGAATGGGAACACGAAGAGCCACAAAGGTTCTATTTTTTGTGGAAGAAAGGGTAACTTGTGCCTTGTAAATGGTTCCCGCCTGCAAAGCCTTGTTCTTTACCACCTTACCAGAATCTAGCTCAGAAATCTCCACGTAAACGCTTAATCCCTCATCACGGGCAAGCTGTTCTTCCACAGGCAGGGCATACTTCATGGAAAGACTGTAGAACAAGGTTCCTGTACCAGTCTTGGAAAATTCCATGGGCAAGGTTTTCCCTGCTTCCAGTCCTGCTTCAGCAAGCACACCAAAGGACAGGGAGTTTTCCACAGGTTTTGCACCAAGTCCTTGGAAGGAGCCTGTTGCAAGGGTTTTACCTTCAATAGAGAATATACCTTCAAGATTTAAGCTTTCCAAATTGTTTGCTTCAATATAACAAGCAACAGCCTCAAGTACTCTGGCTGTGCTGGCAGTATTTTTCCAGTAGCCATTTCCTGCTCGCTGAATTTCCAGCAAATTAAATAAAAGCCGACCATTCATGTCATCAGCAGCATTCAGCTGAGTAAAGAACTGGAGCAAAAGCGCATTCATCTCTGACTCTCCGCTAAAATACATCCATCCAGCGGAGGCACCATCGGTAATATCCATGCCCCGCACTGTAGGCCGACTATGACGGCGAACATCGGCAGCAATTTCCAGTGCCTTATCACTAGCTCCATTGTGCAAGTACACAATGCCACACAGAGCCTTTTCTGCAAAACCAAGACCAGACAGAGCCATCACCTGGTCAACCTGAGCAGTAGACACAGAACCTGTGAGCTTGTCCAGCACAAAGAGACTATAGGCTTGCACATAGCTATTGTGCTTGTACCAGCTAGATGCTGCTTCTTTGGTGATGTAGCTAGCGAGCTTTTCAAGGTTGATTTCCTTGGGAATCGTGATTTTATGGTCTCGGGCTGCAGCCAGCAATTCTGCAATCCGCAGGGTAGCTGGTAAGGATGAGTAGGAGCTACTCCGCCAATAAGGGAAGCCTCCGTCAGCCTTTTGCAAGGTAGCCCAATCGGCAATTTCTGATTCCACCACCTTAAAGGGATCTTCCACCTCACTTTTCAGTCCAAACACATCAATGTAATCCCCAAAATACACCAAGGGCAGCATGGCAGAAGACCGCTGTTCAAGGCAGCCATAGGGATAGCGGAACACATAGGTAATGGCCTCTGTCAAAGTTCCTAGGCGAGTGGGATCCAGTACTACCTGCAAGCCACCGCTTCTTTCATCCTCCATGCCCAAAGGCAAGATAATGGCCTCTTGAAGGGAGGCTGCCCCATCTGCTGTATCAGCGGAAACCTCTCCCACTGTGGTTACAGTTTCGTAAATGTAGGGACGGTCAATTTCCAAGGGCTTTACAATTTTTTCCTGCACCACAGCAGAATCCACGGTAAACACCACAGACACAAAGCCTTCCTGCAGGGCTTCCATTTCAAAGAGAATGGGGACAGTTCTTTCTGCTGGAACAGAAACAGTCCTTGTGGTAGAGCCAATCGCCCTAGCCTCACCTTCCTGACGGCGAATTCCACCGACTTCAGCAGGGAGCCCCGCAGCCTCCAGTCCCGAAATCAACTCCATGGTAACGGAAACCTGATGGGCTTGACCATCCAAGTTGGATACCACCACACCCAGGTCAGAAACGTCATCCTCCCGAAGCCGCCGAGGCAGCACATCCCGCACACTGACAGGATTGTTCACGGAAAGCTCCCCTTCCTCCAAGGCAAAATGGGTGGTTCCCAGCATTCCCACTGCTGTAAGCCGATATTCCGTAAGGCTGTCCGGCAAGGTAAAGCTATGGGTAATAGTTCCGTCGGCACCGGTTACAAGCGCTGGAGCAAAGACGGCGGTGGGGTCAAAGTTGCTGCGAACCTGTGGGCCAGCTCCAGCGGCGGCTGTATTCATGGCTCGCATCATGTCCATCTCGGCGGACTCTTGAATCAGCGTGGATTTTTCCAAAGCCTCTTCACCGCCAAAGATATTTTCCGTCTCGTAGGTTACTGGATCAATCAGCAGGGAACGAGAGTCTCCACCACGAACACCGCTGAGAAAAAGTCGTTCATTGTAAAAATGAGCCAAGGGATCCGGCACATGGTAGCCAATCAAGTCGATGACGCCACGATCCACCGCCATAAAGGATAACTCCGCTCCTGCCAAGGGCTGGCCGTCTTGGGAGGTAGCCTTCAAGGTAACGGTGGCTTCTTCTCCTGGCTGGTACAAGGTCTTGTCCAGCTGGATTTCCACATTGAATTCCCGAACCTTTGGACTTACGTGAAGGGCGGTGGCACCAAAGTATCCCTTGGGCTTTTCCTGATCCTGAGAGGTAAAGTCGTGGCTGGGCTCGTTTTCACGGACTGAATAGGATGACAGGGTGACATACACCACTGGCAGGTAGCGGTCGCTGATGGGAATGTCTAGCACCGTGGTGGGCTCCTGCAAGGAGATTACTTCTTGGGAGAAAATTCCTTCCCGCTCGATGGTCACAAGATACTGGCCTTTGGGCAGGGGACTTTGCACCATGATTTGGGCGGTGTCCTCCACCTGATACAGCTCCTTGTCTGGAATCATGTTAATCTGCTGAGACTCACCGTGATAATAGCTCCAATCAGAGCCGCTAACGTAAAAGCTCCGCTCCGTTACAACCACACGACCACGGCTGTCCTGGCTAGTAAGCCGAAGCAGATACACACCGCCCTTTGGTGGCCTTACGGTGACAGTGCCTGTTTGCTCCAATTTTACCGTTCCAGTGTATTCAGTCACCAGCTCCTCGGTGTAGCGGCTTACAATCTGTCCACGACCATTCATTTCCCGCACCTGTATCCAGCTTTCCCGAAGAAGCTCCACAGAAATCACCGCTTCCTTGGAGTCTTTGGGGAAGAGGGCTTCATCTGCCAGCTGGCTTTCTGGGGTAACAAGGGCAAATTCAAAGGTAAGGGGCTCATTCTTTTTTGGAAAGCCCTTCACTTCCTTAGGCTGGGAAACACCGATATAAAAGCTTGCCGGGTGAACCACCATTTTTCCTGTGGCAGAAATTGCCTGCCCACCAGAATCAGTTACCGTGGTTTCCACCTGATACAAGTAGGGCTTTCCCTGAACCGCCTCTTCTCCCGAAAATTGGGCTGTAGAAGCAAGGCCAGAGCTGTCCAGCTGACCTTGTTCCGAGGTTAGCATTCGCCGTCTCCCATCCCCTTCTCTTGGACCAAAGATATAGTCCTGAAGCTCCTTGCCTTCTGCCATAAAATATGTTGGCTCACGGTACCAATCGCTTCTCCAGCTGGAGCCAGCCAAGCTTCCCCCACCAAGGTAGGAGGCAGAAAGCTCTGCAGAAAGGCGGTCTCCACTGATAAAGGTTCCCTCTGCCATAGCCACGGAGGATTCAAACCGAAGCCGCTCAAAGTAGGCCACCGTAAACTCCAAGGCTTCAGAATCAGTGCTTCCGTTGGGCAACCTGCGTTCATAAACCAGCTGATAGGAGCCGGGAGCAAGCTCTTCCTTCAGCTGAAAGGTGGCCCAAAAACCACCAGAGGGGGAAACCTCAAGCTCCTGAGTTTCAATAGGCTCAGCACGCCAATGAGCTTGCTTCAAGGTGATGGTGGCCTTGCCAGCGTAGGCATCGTATTCTCCCAAGGTCAGGTTGCGGTCAATGCCCCGCACCGTCACCTTCTCCCCCGGCTTGTACAAGCCACGGTCGCTAAACATAAAGGTAACCATCTGGGCATCCTGAATGGAGGCTGGGGAAGAGGTGTATCCATACTGCCACAGCTCATTATCAGAGGGAGCAAACACCGCCTTGTCAGCGTCCTTTTCCGCAGAAATAAAAACCTGACTAACATTTTCGTTCAAAAGCTTTTCGTCAATATGCAGCACCACCAGTCCATCCTTGTCGGTAGTGCCAGAACCCTGAGCATTTCCCAAGCTGGTAAGAATATCTCGAGCATCCAGATATTTTTCCTTGGCATACAGTGACACCCTAGCCCCAGCCACGGGTTTTCCTGTGGAAAGCTGGCTCACCAGCACCACCGCCCGATTGAAGCCGTAGCGAACCGTCAGCCCCAAGTCTGTAACCTGAATCACCTGCTGGTTCTTTTCGCTGGAAACCTTTGTTTCACCCCACCAATTTGTCCACTGGTACTCCATGTCCGCCGTAAACCTGGCCGCTCCAAATCCATCCTTCAAGGCGGAAGACAGATCCACCGCCTCCACCAGCTGCTGGTTCTTTGGCATATCAGCAGGCTCAAACTCCACCTTCTGAACCTGCTTCCACTGGCCGCCAGAAAGGGCTTCTACCACATAGCTTGATTTTGGCAAAAGGTTTTGGTAGGCAAAGGCCAACTGAGGAGGAAAGCTTGCTTCCAGCATACTAAAGCCATAGTTCTTGAACCTGGCAAAGCTAGCGGCAGCTGGCACTGTAATAATTTCTGGGCCAATGGCTTTTTCGTACACACGGCCATACACATCACGGACAACACCAGCAGCCACAGCCACACGGTAGCTTTCCTCGTAGGTTACCGGCAAACTGTGGACTCGGAGCTGATTTCCCATAATGCTGATATTTTCTGCAGTTACCGCCATGGGAAGGTTTACTTCAGAGCCAGCTTCATCAACAAGCTTTATAGCAGTAATAGCTTGAGCAATGGCAGCTATATCTTGCTTTTCATCCAGCTGATGGGAAAACTGCAGGCTCACAGGATGGGACTGACTTCCAGAGCTAGACCTGTCGTAATACACACTTTCTAGCTCAAAGGGACGCAAGGTGTGATAGCGGTGACTTCTGTCCTCCTCTACCGTGCCAATGGACTTGGAGTCTGAGCGAGCTCCTGCTTGAACCACCACCGTTATGGAAGTATTGTCTGGTGGTGTTTCTTTCAAAAAAAGCTCCACAAGGTTCTTGTTTTTCTTGTCTGGGTGGCTGATATCAAATTTATACGACTTTCCTGTGCCATCAACAATATTCAGGTGCTTGGCAATTTCCTTTGTTTCCACAGGATAGGAAAAATACAATGCCACAGAACGAGCAGCCTCCACTGGCAAATCATTTCTGTTAAGCCAAAGTCCCTCCAAGCTCGCCTTGTAGCCAGGGGTAATGCTTTCCAATTTGAGAGGCTCTGTGCGGAAGGTATACACCAGCTGGCCAGAAATGGGACTACCGTCTACAGATGAAATGGAATCAGATAAAGTCACCTTGTATTCCCGCTGGGGAATCACCGCTTCCTCTGCATCAAAGCTTAACAAACTTGTTCCATACCAGCGAAACACACCCTTTAGAGGAGGCTCTATCTTCATTAAATCAGACTTATCGGAAGGCTCTCCCAGCTTTGCCACGGGAACTACAGGCTTGGAAAACTGCACATAAATTGCAGGATACTTTACCGCAGCAGGCAGCTCCCCCGCTGGCTGAAAATCCATTACAAACAAACCATTTTCATCCACAGGCCGCTCCACCACATCATCAGACTTACAGGAAAGCACAAGTCCTCCCAACAGTAAAATACATAAGCATGTCCAAAGAATATTCCATTTATTAAGGATTGATTTCATACCATCAGCCTCCAAATACAAGCATCACCAGCAAGCTTTTTTTCAAAATCGACTTAAATCGACACATAATAAACAGATTTAATAGAGAGAAGTTAAATTCTTTGCAAAGAATTCATATTCAAAAAGAGTTTCCGTCTACACAAAATAGAGATTTACAGATACAATCAAATCATGACTATCCTTGTAGTTGACGATGAACTTCCCATCATTGAGTTGATTCAGTATAACCTGAAAAAAGAAGGTTTTTCTGTTCTTACCGCAGAAAAGGGAGCCCAGGCATTGGAATTGGCTCGCTCGGAAAATCCAGATCTCATTATTCTGGACTTGATGCTACCAGATATGGGAGGCTTTGACATTTGTCGCATTCTCCGCAATGACACCAGCACTGCCCACATTCCCATCATCATGGCCACAGCAAAAACCTCTGACTCAGACATTGTTTCTGGCCTAGAGCTGGGAGCTGATGACTACATCACCAAGCCCTTTTCTCCCAAGGTGCTGGTGGCAAGAGTCAAAAGCGTGCTACGTCGCTTCCAAGAGCAACCAGAACAAGGGGTTGCAAGTTCAGTAAAAACTGATGGAACAGTGTTTATCCATGGATTACAAATTATTCCCCATAAGTTTGAAGCAAGCTTTAATGGAGTTCCCATTGTTTTTTCCGCCACGGAATTTTCCATCCTCCATCATTTGGCTCGTCATCCTGGGCAGGTTTTTTCTCGTATTCAGATTATCAACGATATTAAAGGCTCTTCATATCCAGTTACAGAACGATCCATTGATGTGCAGATTCTGAGCATCAGAAAAAAATTGGCAGAAGCCGCCGACTCACCTTCCATTGCCAACATGATAGAAACCGTTCGTGGCGTAGGCTATCGATTTGTGGAGAATTTTGAACCAAGTGGCAGGGAATAGAAAGCCACTTTCAACACCCTTTTACCTCTTCCTCATTAACGGATTAACCCTTTGTGGTGGCTTTATCTTCTTTATCATCATCAGTCTCTACACCCTCGAACAAACAGCCATTACCCAAACAAAGGAAAATCTCAGGACCTTTGCCTATGCCATTAAGCAGGTAATTCAAAATCACCAACTGACACAAGAACAAAATCAAGAGGATTTTTTTCAGTCTATAGATCGACTAGTTCGAGAAACAGCCGCCCACGACACAGGCTTTCGTATTACAGTGATAGACAGGGATGGTACTGTAGTAGGAGATTCCGACGCACAGCTTCATTCCTTGGAAAACCACTTCTCTCGCCCCGAAGTTCAAGGAGCTCTGGAAGGAAAAGAGGCTTCCGACATACGTGTAAGCACCGTATACGATGAGCTACAGATTTATTATGCCATTCCATTAAATCTTCAGAATAAAGCTATGGTTTTACGTCTTTCCATTCCCATGAAACGGAATGTATTCTTTTCTTCCGATGTGCGGCAAGATAGCATTTTTTCCATGGTATTGGTACTTTCTACAATTCTTATCGTAACCTTTGTTATTGCCGCAAAGATTCTCCATCCCTTGAACGAGCTAAAAGAAACAGCCCGTCATTACGAGGAAGGAAATTTCGACTATAAACCAGCCGTCCATTCCCCCCGAGAGTTTATTGAGCTGGCAGAAAATCTTGAATCCATGGGAAAGACCATCCAGCAAAACATCCGTGATCTATCCCAAAGCCGAGATGAACTCAAGCGACTGGAACGAGTCCGCAAGGACTTTGTTGCAAACGTTTCCCATGAGCTAAAAACTCCCGTTACTGCCATTGCAGGCTTTATCGAAACTCTGCAGGACGGCGCCATGCAGGATCAAGAGACAGCAAACTACTTCCTAGACATTATGGCCCAGCAATCCTCTCGACTAAACAATATTATCGATGACCTGCTGGCACTTTCCCGCCTAGAGCAAGCAGGTGCAAAAATCGAAACACAACCAGTTAACGTGGTGGACATTATTACCGATGTGCTGGCAGGACAAAGCTTTTTGGCTCAGTCTAATTCTATTTCCATGGACTATGAAGTTATTCCTCAAAATGAGGTTATCCACCTTAAGGCAAATCCTGGTCTTATGAGCCAAGCCTTAGGGAACATCGTAAACAATTCCGTAAAATATTGTCCTCCTGGCTCCCAGCTCCACATTCAGGTTCAAAGGATAGCATCAGAGGATGGAGCTTCTTTTGTGCAAATTGCAATAGAAGACACAGGCAACGGAATTCCAGAACAATATCAGCAGCGAATTTTTGAACGATTTTTTAGAGTGGATAAGGGACGGAGTAGAGATACAGGTGGAACTGGGCTGGGACTAGCTATTGTTCATCACATTATCCAGCTCCACGGAGGAAAAATTAAAGCCCGCAATCGCCAAGACGGAAAGCCCGGCGCCCGTTTTGAAATAGAACTCCCAGGGCTTTAAGATTTACTCTTCATAATGCCACCACAAGCCTTGCTAATTTTAAAATGGAAAATTCATTTTCCAAATACTATCATTTAAAGCATGAATAAGATTCTCGTTATCAACCAAGATAAAAGTCAGGGGGATTCCTTGGCAGACAAATTACGGATAGCAGGATATGAGGTTTCTGTTGTGGCAAACGAAGATGAAGCATTGCAGGCACTACAGACTCCAACAAGGGAAGCTGTAACAGATTTTCTCCATCATCCAGACTTTGACTTTGGTCCCTTTAAGCTAGTTTTTACAAAGGTACAGCTACTCAAAGATGGAATCCCCATTCCCCTGTCCTACATGGAGTGCAAGCTACTAATGTATCTAGTGCTTCATCGGGAGCAAATTGTTTCCACCTGTGACCTAATGCGTATGGTTTGGGGCTATGGAGAAGCAGTCTCCTCTGGAACCATCTACACCCATGTTTCTTGGCTCAGAAAAAAGCTTAAAACGCCCCAGCGTCCAGGGGGCTATATCAATACGGTCCGGAACATGGGCTATATCTTTTCTGAATCACCCTGAATAACAACAAAAAACCCTCCCACATGGGAGGGTTTCTGCTTTTACTACCAGTCGTCTGAATTGCGATCGTGTTTGTGAGGAGCCACAAGCTTTTCGCCTTCCTCGTTATTGTAGGACACCGTCCAAGTAAAGGGACCGTAGGTGGTAGTCACGGTTTCAATAATTCCAGGAGTAAGATAGGGCTTTAGAGCCTCCACCGCCAATTCCCGGAGCTCCTTGGAATACTTATCGTCAGCATAAAGCTTTCGTAGCTCATTACGATACGCCACTGGCATGGAAACAAGGCTAGTGCCTACGGTATCTACTGGCATACCGTGGTCTTCAAACCAGTTTAAGATTGCAGCTGGTGTATCCACCGTAATAACTAAAATAGGTGTTCCCAGCCCTTTTACCGAGCTAGTTACATACACAGGGGCAGAGGTTGCAGCCTTTGCAGACTTTTTACTTTCAGCAGCCACAACTCCCACAGACAGGACTATCATCAAGCCCAAAACAAAATAGGTTTTTATGGATTTCATAAACCCTCCTAGAAGATTTCTACACTCAAAACATAAGTCATTAACTAAGAAGAAATCCTTAAAAGGGTCTAAAATATGGAGCTAATTTTTTAGGAAAGTTTTCCATAAGGTATTCAATTTTGTGTAATCCGATTCATAGAATATACACAGCCACAATATTCCTGACGATACAAATCAAAATCACGAGAAAGCTCTAAGGAACGCTTAAAGCCATTCTTCTTCTTAAAGTCTGCCAGTAAGAAACGGGGGCCATGACCATCTATCCGATATTTTTTTTGTAGCTGAATCCCAAGGGCATTAATTGCAGCTGAATCCTTGTGAGGACTAATGGACAAGGCTGTAGTAATGTAGTCAAAGTTGTGGTCTGTGGCGTATTGATAGGATTTTTCCATTCGAAGCAAATAACAGCGTCGGCATCGCTCCTGCTTTTCTGGCTGAGCCTTTAACTCTGGCTCATGCTCCACGTCAATAGCCTTATAGTATTCAGCTGAATCATAGGGCGGCACCACAAGGGCTATTTCTACAGCGGGAGGAAAGCTCTGAATAAAGGACTTTAGTTCGTCTCGCCGTCGCTCATATTCAGCACGGGGATAAATATTGGGATTATAATAATACAAGGTTATCTGAAACACCTCTGCCAGCTGCTCAATAACCGCAGAGCTACAGGGCCCACAGCAAACGTGCAGCAATATGGTTGGCTTTGGTCTTCCTGCTGCAACCTCCTGACGAATATGCTGAATCTCCGCATCAAACTGCTGGATAACACTACGAATTGCTGGCATAACCCCATTCCTTTATAATTGATTTTCCTGCTTGAAGGATAATGAAAATTTAATTCCACGTCAAACAAAGAGAAAGTCTTTTAGCAACAGTATCCATATCTTTATAGACAATTCTCTTGTTTCTTTGATTTCAAAAAAATTTGACGAATTTTTGAAAAATCACAAAAGAAAGATTATAGTTATATATGACAGGCACACCTCATTTAGAGGGATTTTTTTTTGATAGACATTGACTCTTTGTCTTGATATAATGGTAAGATGTCATTATAGAAGGGGATTAGGATGCCTAAGATTGAAGTAAACGAAAAGCTTTTTTTTAATTTGCTTGGAAAGAAATACGATTATGATATGCTGGAAGATCGGCTCACCTGTGGAAAGGCTGAATTGGACGAAAAGCCCGATGCAAGCCTGCCAGAAGACCAGCGTGTTATCAAGATTGAATTGAACGATACAAACCGTCCCGACCTGTGGTCCACTGCAGGGGTTGCCCGTCAGCTTCGGATTCACGGTGGTGGAAAAGCTTCCAACTACGGCAGTTTTATGTCTTCCAAAGACAATCTCCTTGATTGCGGAAATCGAGTTGTTACCGTAGATCCTCAGCTCAAGGATATTCGTCCCTACATGATTGCCTTCGTTATTTCTGGAAAGCCCATTGACGAACCCATGCTACTGGACATTATCCAGACCCAGGAAAAGCTGTGCTGGAACTTTGGCCGCAAGCGACGTACTGTTTCCATGGGTGTTTATCGCTCATCCATGATTCAGTGGCCTGTTCACTACAAGGCTGTAGATCCAGACAAAACAAGCTTTGTTCCCCTTCAGTTTGAACAGCCCATGACCTGTCGCCAAATCCTCACCGAGCATCCCAAGGGAAAGGATTACGGTTGGATTCTCAAAGATGCACCAATGTTCCCCCTCCTTACCGATGACAAGGGAGAGGTTATGTCCATGGCTCCCATTATCAACAGTGCCACCTTGGGTGCAGTACAAGTGGGAGACTCAGACCTCTTGGTAGAAATGACAGGTTCCGACATGACATCCCTTCTTCTTTCTGCCAACATCGTTGCCTGTGACTTTGCAGATGCAGGATACACCATCCTTCCCTGTAAGGTAGAGCATCCCTACGACACAGGCTTTGGAAAGGATATCGTAGCTCCCTTCTACTTCCAGGAGCCTGCCACCGCTTCCCTTTCAGAAATCAACAGACTTTTGGGTAGCCAGCTTACTCCCGAACAGGTAACCACTGCCTTGGAAAAAATGGGCAATACCGTTACCGTAAATGGAGACAAGGTTACGGTCCAGATTCCACCCTACCGCAACGACTTCCTCCACGAGGTTGATATTATTGAAGATGTAATGATGGGTATGGAACTTTCTTCCTTCCCACCAGAAAAACCACGGGACTTTACCATTGGTCGCCTTTCCCCTGTTACCTTGTTCAGTCGCAAGGCAAAATCCTTGATGGTGGGCTTGGGCTATCAGGAAATGATTTTTAACTACCTAGGCTCCAAGAAGGACTACATCCAGAAGATGAATATTGACGGAGAAAAGGTTATCGAGATTTCCAATCCCATGAGCGAAAACTATCAGTTTGTTCGCCCCTCCATCATTCCTTCATTGCTGGGAGCAGAAACTGGTAGTGGAAACGCAGTGTATCCTCACAAGATCTTTGAGATTGGAAAGGTTGCCTTCCTTTGTGATGAAGAAGTTACTGGTACTCGCACCCGTCAGAGCATAGGATTTTTGACTGCCGCTGGTGATGCCAACTTTAATACCGCAGCTAGTGAGGTAGCAACCTTCCTTCACTTCTTGGATCATCAATACACCGTAACGGAAGCAAATGATCCCCGCTTTATCCCTGGTCGCCAAGCAAATATCATGGTAAACAACAAGGTTGTGGGTATCTTTGGTGAAGTACATCCTACCGTGCTGGAGAACTGGGCTATTACCGTTCCCTGTGTAGCTGGTGAGTTGGACATCGAAGAATTGATGTAGACAAAACCGATTTAGTCCGATAGACTAGAAGAAATAGAAATTTTTTTTGGAGTCCTAATATGATAGACATCAAGAAGGCCCAGTCATTACCAAAGAAGGTAATTATTCAGAACATTCTGGTATATGTTCTTCCTGTAATTGTATTCATCGCCCAGGTTCTGATAACAGGAACTGTTGCCCCCGAGAAGAGACTTAGTTACTTCTTCTCTCCATTTTTTACTCTCTATGTGGTGTTATCAGTGGTAACACCATTGGTAATTATTGCCGTTTGTGGTAATACCATTAAGAAAAACATCAAAAAAGAAGATGCAGTAGAAGTAATCAACAGGATTGCTATTATCTTCCTACGTGTTACTATTGTTGTCCCAGCTCTGTTAAGCTTTACCTTGCCTCTTCTTGCCTATGACCATTCCGGGGAAACCATCATTCATGCCATAGCTTCCCTTATGCAGCTATTTGGATCCGTAGGACTAGGTGGACTTTTAGGCTATGTTTTTTTTCAGCCAGCTTTTGAAAAATTCATGAGCTTTGTGCCTTTTCAGAAGAAGTATATGGTAATGCCTCTTCGTGTAAACATGTTCCTGTTGGGCTTGTTCACGATTCTTGGAACCGTTTGTATGATTCTTGGACCAATTCTATTGGCATCAGAAACAATCGGAGACTTGAATATTACAACCTATACAGCCACAAGAATTTTCCCAGTGGTTGTTTTGGCTATTATCATGGCTTCCATTTCCTATAATACCGTTATGGGCCAGGTAACTGACCACATCAAGGAAATTACCGAAACTACCTACGTTCTTTCACAGGGTGATTACAGCATAGAAAAGCTGAAGGTTACCAATCGTAACGAGCTGGGACTTTTGGTAAACGACATGAACCTGCTGATAGATGGAATGCGGGATATCATCAAGAATATCGATGTTAGTGTTAAAGAGACACAAAACACCGCTTCTGTGATGATTACCAATATCGAAGCATCAGAAAACCACGTTCAGTCAGTTGTAGATAACGTATCTGAAGTTAAGAACGAAATGATAAATCAGGCTGCTGGTGTAGAAGAAACCCAGGCAACCATCAATACTATTGCACGAACCATGGATCAGCTGAATAGAAATATTGAAAATCAGGCTGCCAGTGTAGTGGAATCCTCCGCTGCTATTGAGCAGATGGTTGCAAATATTCGTTCAGTAACTTCTATCTTGGAAAAGAACAAGAGTGCTGTAAACAAGCTGTTTAAGGCAGCTATGGACGGTCAGCAAAGTATTGAAAGTGCAGTTTCTACTTCACGTCAGATTTATCAGGAATCAGAAGGTCTTTTGGAAACAAACGACGTAATCAAGCATATTGCGGAGCAAACCAATATGTTGGCCATGAATGCCGCTATTGAGGCAGCCCATGCTGGTGATGCTGGACGTGGATTTGCCGTTGTTGCTGACGAAATCCGAAAATTGGCAGAGGATTCTAGTGCTCAGAGCCTTCTTATCAGTACTCGATTGCAGGAGTTGGGAGAGTCAATCAATAATGTTTCTAACAACACCTTGGAAATTGAAAAGATTTTCACCGCTATCTACGAGTTAGCTGAGTCTGTACAGAATCAGGAAACAGTCATTCTTCAGGCTATGGAAGAGCAGTCCGCTGGTAGTGATCAGATATTGATAGCTATGCATGCCATCAACGAAGTAACTTCATCAGTAAAGAATGGCTCTAGCTCCATGATGCAGGGAACAAAGGAAATTTCCATTGAAATGAATAAGCTTTCTGACATCACACAACAAATTACAGATTCAATGAATAGGGTTTACGATAGTACTTCAAATATTGCACAATCATTACGTGTTGTAGATGAGTCTACCAGCCAAAACGAATCTGTTCTTGCAAAACTTTCCGACAAGGTGGCTGTATTTAAGATATAGTCACAAATTATATTGTTGCTACTCTGGCTTGGAGTTAGGAAACTGACTCCAAGCCTTTTTTTTCTTAAATCTAATTAATAAAACACTTGCACTGCCTAAATTAACTACAATCAATTTGAAGCCAAACCCCTCCTCTCCTATGCTTTAAATAAACTGGGTGGAAAGTCTTTTCCCCTAAATCTACAAGTATCCCTAGGAGGTACTATGGCTTTACATATTTTACAAAGCAAGTCCGTAAATGATGACTTGTTCGACAAGGCTGCTGCAGGAAGTCCCCTCAGCAAGTTCAAGATTCCAGACCGAGAGGCAGATCCCAACACAATGTATCGCCTCATCAAAGACGAGCTGATGCTGGACGGAAACTCCCGCCAGAATCTTGCCACCTTCTGCCAAACCTATGCCGAGGATCAAGTTCATCGTTTGATGGATGACTGCCTCGACAAGAACATGATTGACAAGGATGAGTATCCTCAGACTGCAGAAATTGAGTCACGCTGCGTAAACATTATCGCAAGTCTGTGGAACGCAAATCCCAAGGATGCCATCGGAACCTCTACCACTGGCTCTTCCGAAGCATGTATGCTGGGGGGAATGGCCATGAAGTGGCGTTGGCGAGCTGCCATGAAAGCAAAGGGAAAGAGCTGCGACAAGCCAAACCTGATTTGTGGCCCCGTACAGGTTTGCTGGCACAAGTTTGCTCGCTACTGGGACGTGGAGCTACGAGAAATTCCCATGGAAGGAACACGGTACATTTCCAATGCTCAAGAAGTAATCAAGCTTTGTGATGAAAACACCATCGGTGTAGTTCAGACCTTGGGAATCACCTTTACTGGACAGTTTGAGCCAGTAAAAGAAGTGGCCGATGCCTTGGACGAGCTACAGCGAACAAAGGGCTGGGATATTCCCATCCACGTGGACGGTGCTTCTGGAGGCTTCTTAGCTCCATTCTGTGCCCCCGACTTGGTGTGGGACTTCCGTATTCCTCGTGTCCGCTCCATCAGTACCTCTGGCCATAAATTCGGTCTTGCACCTTTGGGATGTGGCTGGGTAGTTTGGGGCAACAAAAAGGATTTGCCAGAAGACTTGATTTTCAAGGTAAATTATCTTGGCGGCGACATGCCTACCTTTGCTATTAACTTTTCTCGCCCTGGTGGGCAGATTGTGTGCCAGTACTACAACCTCCTTCGCCTTGGACGAGAGGGCTACTACAAGGTACAACAGGGCTGCTACGACGTGGGAAAATTCTTGGCAAAGGGCTTGGAACGATTCGGCATCTTTGAGTTTGTTTACAACAGCGATCCCAAAAAGGGAATCCCCGCTGTTACTTGGAAGCTAAAGGAAGGAGCAAAGGTGCCCTTTACTCTGTACCAGCTTTCCGACGTGCTGCGAGAACGAGGCTGGCTTGTTCCCGCCTACACCCTACCAGCTCACTGCGAAAAGGTAGCCGTTCAGCGTGTACTGATTCGCCACGGCTGTAGCTACGACTTGATGGAGTTGCTGCTGGAGGATATGGACAGAGCTATCAAGCGGCTTTCTGCCCAGTCCACCGAAACAAAAGCAAGTCCTAGAGGTAGCTTTAACCACGGTCGCTAAACAGGAGGATTTATGTCAGATCAAAGTGCTACAAAAAAATCATCAATTTCCACCTGGGGCATGGCCTTCATGACCGCTGCCGCCATCATCAGTCTGAGAGGATTGCCACTGATGGCCGCCGAGGAAATGACCATGTTCTTTTACATTGCCTTTGCAACGATTCTCTTCTTGATTCCCGCCGCCTTGGTGTCTGCTGAATTGGGAAGTGCCTTTGCAGGACAGGAAGGTGGTGTGTACCGTTGGGTAGGTGCAGCCTTTGGCAAGAAGTGGGGCTTTACTGCCATCTGGCTCCAGTGGATTCAGAATGTAGTGTGGTATCCCACCGTCTTGGCCTTTGCCGCCGCTGCCATTGCTTACGGAATCGGAAAGCCAGAGCTAGCCAACAACGGCAAGTTCACTGGCTTTTTCATCATCGCCTTCTACTGGATTGCTACCTTCATTGCCTTTGGGGGAACAAAGCTTTTGTCCAAGGTAACAAGCTGGGGCTTTATTGTGGGAACCGTGCTTCCAGGTGTTGTAGTTATCATCCTGGGCTTGGTATGGTTCTTGATGAAAAAGCCCCTGGGATTTGAGGAGCTTACCGCCGCAGAATCCACAGTTGCTACAGTAGTGGCAGGAAAGGTAGAGCCTCGCTGGTTCCCCAACCTAGCAAACCCCAGTAACTTGGCCTACCTTTCTGGAATCATCCTGCTTTTTGCTGGTGTAGAGGTTCAGGCTGTTCACGCTGCAGAAATGGATAATCCTAAGAAGCAATATCCTGCTGCAATCTTTATTTCATCCATCATCGTGTTCGTGCTATTTACCTTTGGTTCACTGGCCATTGCAGCTGTAGTGCCAAACTCCAAGCTCCAGATTGAGTCAGGCTTGATGCAGGCCCTCACCATTATGCTGGAAGCAGTAAACATGAAGTGGGCCTTGTACGTATTGTCCTTCTGTGTGGCATTCGGTTCCTTGGGTGGCGTTTTGTCTTGGGTTTCTGGCCCCAGCAAGGGTCTTTTGACCACCGCAAAGGACGGGCTTTTGCCTGAATCCTTGGCCAAGACCACAAAAGCTGGCGCACCCAAAAACATGATGCTGATTCAGGGTATCATCGTAACGGTTTTAGCAAGCCTCTACTTTGTGATGAAGGACGTAAGTGTGGCATTCTTCCTACTTTCTGCCTTGACTGTGGCAGTGTACATTATCATGTACTTGTTGATGTACATGGCCGCCATCAAGCTCCGCAAAAGCCAGCCCGACATGGAGCGCCCCTACAAGGTGCCCGGTGGTATAGCTGGAATGTGGATTGTGGCAGGAGTTGGAATTCTGGCTGCAATTTTTGGCTTGATTCTCGCCTTCTTCCCACCAGCCCAGCTGCCCATCGGTAGTCCAAAATCCTACGTGGCAGTTGTTGCAGTGGGAACCATCGGCTTCTTTATCATCCCCTTGATTATTGCAGGCCGCCACAAAACAACTCCCAAAACAGGCAAGCCCCTGCAAACAGCAGTAAAGTAAGCTTGAAAAATAAGGTTCCCTCCATGGAATCCTAAAAAATCAGCCTAAAGTAGCAGTCTGTTCCAAGGCCACTACTTTAGGCTTTTGTTGTTACTTTAAAATTGATAAGGAAGCATTGCCGTGCTATAATACTTAGCATGAAACGATTTACATTTTTAGCAGTATTTTTTATTTTAGGCACTCTTGCATTTTCAGCAGAAGTCGGAGAAAAAACCTACAAAGAAGTAACTGTAAACGGCAAACCCCTTTCAAAATGGGTGGAAGTTTATTCTATTAGTGAATACGACAACAACGGAAACTTGATTCATTTCAAATCCAGTGACTTCGTTGAATACTGGAAAGAATACGACAGCAACGGAAACTTGATTCATTCCAAATACAGTTACAGCTGGGAAGAATGGAGTGAATACGACAGCAACGGGAACTTGATTCATTTCAAAGACATTGACGGCTATGAATACTGGAAAGAATACGACAGCAACGGGAACGAGATTCATTCCAAAGACAGTGAAGGCTATGAAGAATGGTATGAATACGACAGCAATGGGAACTTGATTCATTACAAAGACAGTAACGGCTATGAATCCTGGAAAGAATACGACAGCAACGGAAACTTGATTCATTCCAAATACAGTTACGGCTTGGAACAATGGCATGAATACGACAACAACGGGAACTTGATTCATTTCAAAAACAGTAACGGCTATGTAGAATGGAACGAATACGATAGCAACGGGAACTTGATTCATTTCAAAAACACTGACGGCGATGAAAAATGGTATGAATACAACAGCAACGGGAACTTAATTCATTTCAAAAACACTGACGGCGATGAAAAATGGTATGAATATACCTATTGGAAAAATGGAAAGGTGAAAACTAAGACAGAATACTGTACATTCTAAAATAAGCCTGGGTAGCAAGTCTTTCCCAAGACTACTAGTCAGGCTTTTGTTGTTAGAATAAATCTGAATGAGTACCAGCTCTATATAAAATAAGTTCCAGCCTATTTTCTACAATCTTGTAAACAAGAAGGAAATCTGGCCTCACATGGCACTCTCAAGCATCTAGAGATTTCCTCAAGTCTGCAACAGATGAAAATGGGCCGTTTAGATCCTTGCCAGCTTCTGCCAACTCAATAACTCGTTGAGTTTCAGAATTAGGAACATCAGCTCGAATTTCAAAAGGAATACGATGTTCCCGAACAACAGCCTTTGCAAATAGATTTATAGCCGTTGAAACTGGCATTCCAAAGGCTTCACACATAGCAGAAAATTCTTCTTTTAAACCTGCATCCATCCGAACACTAAAAGCAATTTGAGACATAAAACCACCTCTTATATACTCATTTTATACTAATTCGGTTCAAAATACAACTCACGCAACTTTCACACATCCCACAGAAACAGCAGTTTTTTCCAAGACCACTACTCAGGCTTTTGTCGTTACCAACTCTTTTGAAATAATTTTCCCGATTTTGACAAATTTCTTCTCCACGAACCCTATAATAATTGTAGACGTAGATCTTTATATGTCATTGACACACGTATAATACACGTATATATTTAAAGGAGAGTAAGTGATAAAAAAAGAAATTGAGAAGAGATTGAAAAAAGCAGGGTGGATAATCCAACACGGTGCAAACCACGACAAGGCTATTAGCCCTGATGGTACGATAAAAATTCCAATCCCCCGTCATAAAGGGGATATAAAAAAGGGGCTGGCAATTAGTATTTTAAAAGCTGCAGGGCTTTTGTAAAATAAGGAGGAAACATGAAGTATTTATATCCAGCGATTTTTGAAAATGCGGAGGAAGGTGGGTATATTGTTAATTTTCCAGACATTCCCAATTGCTTTACCTGTGGAGACACTATGATAGAAGCTATAGAAATGGCTCAGGACGTGCTTGCCATGATGTTGGCAGATTACGAGGATTGCGGAAAGGAAGTGCCAATCCCCTCTGATGCAAAAAAAATAGAAACGAAAGGCATGGTAAATCTTGTTTTTACAGATACAGAAAACTGGAGAAGAACAGTGGACAATAAGGCTGTAAAAAAAACGCTGACACTCCCATCCTGGCTGAATAAAAAAGCAGAAAAATTGGGTATTAATTTCAGTCAAACATTGCAAGAAGCACTTTGCAACAAAATGGGAATTACACTGTAAACGAGAGCAATGAAAGCTTCAAAAGCCTGGGTAGCAAGTCTTTTCCAAGACCACTATTCAGGCTTTTTTATGAATTAGTACGTTTCAACCGAACAAGTTGCATTATTTTTAATATTAGTCTATTATAACAGTATGATTATCAGAGAAACATGGCTAAAAAAAATAAGACCCTTTTATGAAAATGAGTTGATTAAGGTACTCATTGGGATTCGACGTTGTGGAAAATCTGTCATACTCAAGCAAATTGCCAATGAAATCAAAGCAGATGATGCACATAAAATTTTTATCAACTTTGAAGATTTGGAATTTAATGCGCTGCAAGACGAGCTTTCTCTGTACAATTATATAAAAGCACTTATTACCGATGAAAAAAAATATTATTTATTTTTTGACGAAATCCAAAATGTTCAGAATTTTGAAAAGGCAATTAACTCCTTTAGATTATTGAATACAAGTATTTTCATTACTGGGTCAAACGCAAAACTCTTATCTAGTGAATTGGCAACCCTGCTTTCTGGCCGGTACGTCTCATTCAAGATTTTACCCTTTACATTTACAGAAGCAGTTGAAATTCAAGGCATAAAAAATCCAGATGAAAAAACATTCATGGATTATATTCAGTGGGGAGGTATGCCTCAACGATTTACAGTTAAACATGATGATGAACTTAAAATTTTTCTTTCCGATTTATACGATTCCATTGTTTTAAAAGATGTTGTTGCCAGATACAAGATTCAAAATATTGCGTTGCTCAATAAAATCATTGATTATCTTTCAATCAATACATCACAGATTTTTTCAGGAACCTCCATTGCGAATTTTCTAAAATCGGAAAAGAGAGATTGCTCCAAAGAATCACTTTATAATTACCTTACTTTTATTACAAACTCATGTATTGTGAACAAAATTTCTCGTTATGACATTCAAGGAAAAAGGATTTTATCCACTCTTGAAAAATTTTATCTAACAGACGTAGGACTGGCGAAAATCCATTCTACAAAAATTGATCTTGGGGCTAGTTTAGAAAATATCGTTTACAATGAATTAATAAGCCGAGGTTATGAGGTACATATTGGTATTTTACGAAATGCGGAAATTGATTTTATTGCCCAACGAGGAAACCAAAAGGAGTATTTTCAAGTTTGTTATTTGCTTGCCAGTGAAGAAACGGTCAAACGTGAGTTTGGAGCTTTTAATTCAGTAAAAGACAACTATCCAAAATATGTTTTATCCTTAGACAAGTTTGATTTTTCCCAAAACGGAATCATTCACAAAAATATTATCGATTGGCTTTTAGAAACATAAACTATCTTTAGGTTTTCCATAGAAAGCAAAGTTTATTCCACTCCGCAAAAGTCTTGTTCAAGGCTACACATCCTTACAACGCCGGGGAATGTTTGCGGTGGGGACTATACAGACAGTCTCCCATTACAAGTTGCTTTAGGTTAGGATACCGTGCCCCGCAAAACTTGCAGTTGTACATGGACTTTTCACTCCCCTCATACAACTTGTGGCGACCGTGAGCCCTGTCTGGATTATACAGACAATAGCCTGTTACCAGTAGATTCAAGTTAGGATGTTTGATGCCGCAATATTCACAATAATAGAACTTCATGATGCCTCCATGAATAAATTTTGAGGTGGAGTGAAATTACTTAAGATTCTTCTTCCCATCCAACTTAGAATTGTTATGGATTTTAATTAACTTTCCATCCCTCCCACACCTTAGGGCAATAGCCCACAGTGGCAGCTGTTTTTCCGTTACGGACGATGGGTTGCTTTAACAGCATGGGATTGTCCAAAAGCTTTTGTGCCTTGGCACTATCTTCAAGATAGGCGATGGAAGCATAATCCTTGGCATTTTTGTCTATTAGTTCCTCGATGGCATCCATTCGTGAGCCACAGGCTTTTGCAAGACAGCTGATAACACTGTCCAGCTCCCCATTGCTTATGCCCTTATCCTTCAAATTCACCATTTGCACAGGAATTCGCCGCTCGGCAAACCACCGTTCAGCCTTCTTTGTGTCAAAGCTCTTTGAATTACCAAATATCTGTATTGCCATAACTTCTCCTTAATTTTACAAGCCAGCCAGCTGCTTTACAATGTAGGATGCAATCAAAAGTCCTGCAGCAGAAGGCACAAATGAAATGCTAGCTGGTGTCTGACTGGGAATTTCTGCGTGGGGTAACTCAGTGGAATACACCACGGTGTAGCCCGAGGTAATCCCTCGCTGCCGCAATTCTCGACGCATAACACGAGCCAAGGGACACACGGAGGTTTTAGCAATGTCTGCAATCCTAAAGCCTGTAGGATCCAGCTTGTTCCCCGTGCCCATGGAACTGATGATGGGAATCTTCTTTTCAAAGGCTGCTTCTGCCAGCAAAAGCTTTCCTGTCACATTGTCTATGGCGTCGGCAATAAAGTCACAGCCAGAAAAATCCACCTGACTAGCCGTTTCCTTACCATAAAACAATGGAAGACAGGTAACCTGAGCCTGAGGATTGATGGAGAGAACCCGCTCTGCAGCCACATCTGTTTTCAGCTGACCTAAGGTGTGGTAGCTTGCCACCAGCTGCCGATTGATGTTGCTTTCCACCACTCGGTCTTTATCCAGCAGCACAAAGTTTCCTACCCCAGCTCGAGCAAGGGCTTCTACCACGTAGGAGCCCACACCACCTAAGCCTGCTACAAAAACCTTACTTTTCCACAATCTTTCCACAGCTTCTTCCCCCACCAACCGAATGGTGCGGGAATGGCGGCCATCAAGAAAGTTTTCCTCCGTAGCTTTAGCTTCTTCCACCAGCTACCGCCTTTTCGTAAGCCTTTAGTTCTTCCAGCTCTGGCAAAAAGCTTTTAATTCCAGCGGCCCAGAATTCCTTAGACTCAATATCAAAGCCCGCACGTCGGCACACTTCCTCACAGGAATAGCTTCCTGTATCACGAAGGAGCTTTTGATACACCTGAGCAAAGTCCGCCCCCTGCTGCTGGTATTGAGCATGCAAGCCCAAGGCAAAGAGCAGGCCAAAGGCATAGGGGAAATTGTAAAAGTCCAAGTCAGGACTGTAATAATGAGTCTTTACTGCCCACATATATTCGTGGCGTTCTGGAGAAAGGCCATTACCGTAGGATTTTTCCTGGGCTTGTGCCATCAGACGACAAAAATCTGCTGCAGAAAGCTCCCCTTCCTTCCGCTCATAAAAAACGGACTGTTCAAAATAAAAGCGGCTCAAAATATCCACCAGCACCTGGCAGCTATCCTGAAGATGCAGCTCTAGCAACTGCAATTTATCAAAGCCCTGGCACCGAGCAATCACATCCTTCATGATGATGTTTTCTGCAAAGATACTGGCTGTTTCTGCCAGAGTCATGGGATAGTGAGTCAGCTCGTAGTCCAAGCCTGCGATACAGTGATGATGATACGCGTGTCCCAGCTCGTGAGCTAAGGTTGTTACATCAGAAAAGCTTCCTGTAAAGTTAGAAAGCACACGAGAAACACCCTTTGAAGGAAAATCGATGCAATAAGCTCCACCAACCTTTCCCTTGCGAACCTCTGCGTCAATCCAGTTGTTGGCAAAGGCATTGGCCGCAAAGTCTCCCATATCCTTGGAAAAGCCATAAAATTTCTCTGTAATATAGGAACGAGCCTCATCAAAGGTCCAGCCCTCCATCTTCACGCCGCTTTCACCATCTGTAGACTGAGCTAGGGAAGCACCAGCAAGCTGTGGTAATGGAGCAAACAAATCATAAAAAGCACAGCCTAAAGAAGCTCCAGATGGTGCTCCAGAATCAGCTTTTCCAGCTTCAGTTGCACCTGCGGCCTGAAGCAATCTCCCCTTCAGCTGCAAATACTCCCTCCAGAAGGGCAAGGAATCTTCAATGGCACCAATGAGGGCAGCCAAGGTCTTTGATCCCATATTGGCAGAAGACAGTGCCCTATCAATAGCCTCATTCCAGCCACGGCGACGATTCAGCGTTACGGTGGCACCCTTCAGGTTATTCAAGGCAGCAGAGATAGGAATTTCCACAGACTTTAGCAAGGAAATCTCTGTTTCCCAAGCCTTTTTCCGCACTGCTGGGTCAGGACTATAAGCCTCGTTACGAATCTCGTTAAAGGTTTTTCCCGTGGCTGTATCTGTCAAATTGGAAATCACCTGCTCATGGAGACGGCTCCAGGCTGCCCCACCAGTTCGACACAAATCAGCTGCAAGCTTTTCTTCTTCCCCACTCATTCGATGTTTTCCATCTTCAATCACCTGCTCCAGCACATATTTGTACTGGCTAAATTGTGGAAAACTTGTGTAAAACGTGGATAACTCCTGTGTATATTCAGTTAAAATCCCTTGGAAAACAAGTCCTTGTGCCTTTGACTGCAAGGCCATTTCCTCCAGCTTAGACAGATTGTTCAAATAATCGGTGTTGGTGGTATCTGTAGAATAAGATGAGTAGGCATAGGCATTCAAGCTTTCTTCCAAAGCTCCAATTCTATTGCTTGCAACAAGATAATCTGCTAACCACTGACAAAAATCAGCCTTACGAGTAGCCTCATCCGCCAATCTTTTGTCTAGGTCATTCATTCCTTCAGCATATTCAACAAGAGCCTGTTTGTAATCAGCTCCATCAAAATCAGAAAAAATACTAGATAAATCCCAACGTGGTACCATTCCGCTCATAAAAAAAATCTCCTTTATACCCTCTTTTTCCACAAAGTTTTCATTACTTTTCCACAAGTTTTCAACATGAAATATACAGTAAGTCTGCAACTGGGGCAACAACCTAACACAAGAGAAGCTTGTTATGAAGAAAGAAAAAACTGATTTACAGCTGAATGTTTGAGATGGAATCTTTTATGGCAGAAGAGGTATTTCGTAGATGCTCCACCGCAGTAACAACATCCTCTGTATTTGCCTTCATTACCTTCAAGGAGTCCAAAAGAACTCTTCCGCTCCCAGTTTGCTCTGATATGGCATTTTTTACCACATCCTCTTGTTTTTTCACATCATCTGAAAGGGATACAATCTTTTGCATTTCATTTTGAACAAGCTCCATCTTAGAGAAGGTTGCATCAATCAATTTCTTAATATTCATCAGAACAACAGAAATCATCTTTGCTTCTTTTCCAGAACTTTCTGCCAATTTACGGATTTCATCGGCAACAACAGCAAAGCCCCTTCCAGACTCCCCTGCATGAGCCGCTTCTATGGCAGCATTCATAGCAAGAAGGTTTGTCTGATTTGCCACCTGCTGAATCACCTTGCTCATTTCCGTCAAGCCCTGAGATTCCTCTTCAATGTTATTCACCAATGCAGAAATTTCAGAAATCTCGCTATAACCAAGGTTTGTTTCCTGCACCAAGGAATTCATAACTTCTTGCTTATCATGAAGAATCTGATTAATAGATTCTATACTTTCAATCATCTGCTCTACTGCTGCGGCAGAAGTAGTTACACAGGATGCCATTTTATCAGAAACATTCTTTACGCTGTCAATCTCAGTATTGTTTTCCACAATATGCTGAATGGTAGTACTTTTTACACTATCAACAGCGGTATGAATTTGTGAAAGATGCTTCTGCTCCATATGTTCTATCTGCTTTGTCTTGTAGGTATGGCAATTTTCCAGCTTATTCAAATTATTATAAATAGCCATTGCCATTAACTCGCATTTTTCATAGCCACAAGCACCACAGTCAAGAATGTCAGTAGCAGATGTTTTATGCATCTTTTCAAAAATCTGCTGAATTTCAGCCTTGCTAGGAGTCTTTATCCTTGAAGCAAGGAGATTACTCTTATTGGTATACTTTCTTGTGTATAAATCTGGTGTCCAGTATTTACTAATCACCTTATCAAGTTTTTTCAGAGAGCTTTTTTTGTTGCTGGTGGTTTTATAAAGAGATTTTTGCAGAGCCTTTCGCTGCTCAACATAACCTTCCATTTCATCGAGTCCCATTCCCTTAGTAGCAGTTCCAGCTCCACCGTTACAGCCAGCCTTACAATTCAAGCAATCAATAAGCATGTACAAGGGCTTTTTCTGCTGCTTTAAGTTTTCTGATAGTTCATCAAAATACTCGTATACCTCAGGAGAGCCTTCTATCTTTCTGATTGAAGATGAAATTGAAGGAACAAAGCGTTCAGCAGTCTGCATAAGTCCACCAGGAGTTGAATACATTACTGCCCGTTCCGCATCGGGATTATCATAGGGAACCTTTGGATATCCAGCAAGGTTAATATTATTTTCCCGTAGATAATCTGCAATAGATTTCATGGAAATATTGTAGTCACCTAATTTAATATCATCGTATTCCCGCTGCTTAGCATAACAGGGAGAAATGACTGCTATCTTATGGTTCTTATATTTGGAATAAAATTTCTTTATCATCTTCATGGTGTGGGCCATGGGACTATCACAGGGCGCAAGATATTTTAGCAAATCAGGCTTATAAATTTCACAATAAGATACAATGGCAGGACATGGCTGAGCAATCATCAGCTGAGGCTTATTTGATTTTATATGTTCTACGTAGGATTTTGTAGTAAGTTCTGCTCCAAAGCTCACGTCAAAAACAGCCTCCACTCCAAGAGACTTCAAAAATCCGTTAAATTCTTTATCCTGGCCTCTAAAAGAAACAATTACCGCAGGGGCAACAATGGCAATTATTTTTTCTTTCTTAACATCAACCAAGAATTGGGCAAAACTATCCAATCCCATTCGGGCTTCATGCTCACAGGATTCAATGCATTTTCCACAACCAATGCACAAATCATGGTTAATAGAAACATAGGATCCAGACCCATCATTACAAATTTTTACTGGGCAAACAGCAATACAACGATGGCAGTTTACACATTTTTCTTTATCAACTGAAATAACGGGGGTTAAAGACATAGAACACCTACAGAAATATTTGGTTAAAAATATATAGATTATTTTAAAATTACCCATGACATTTTGTCAAGCAAAATGTTACATCATATAGAAACGAAGTTTTTAATCAGTGTTATACTATATATAATTATGGTCGAAAAATATAATAAGGGGGATAAAATGAAACGACTTACCGTAACTTGTTTATTATTACTATTTACAATAACAATTTTTGCACAGGTATCTACAGGAGGTTCTCTTGATATTTCTTTAGGGAGTGATCAAAAAACACAAGGTACTGGTAGCTGGAACTTAGAATATAAATTTCTTTCTTTTGTGAGTACAGGAATCAAATTATCTGGTCAAACAGATTTTGAAACCAGCTATGCAGTCACACCAAGCATCTTTGCCCGCCTCTATCCTTTTTCTGGAGCCTTTGCAGAAGCAAACCTGGGAGGAAAATTTAGCTGGACAAATGATGTTTTTGCAAAGAACTTTACCATGGGCGGCTCCCTAGGCTGGAGAATAACAAGTGGCAACACTTATATTGAACCTAAGCTTAGCTTCGATTATGTATTCGGAGCAAAAGACCCCCTCAGCTGGTCTGGAGGTGTGGGAGCCGGCTACAATTTTTAGTTTCGTCTATTGCGAGAAATCAGCAACAAACGGACAAAGTTACCAATGGCAGACAGGGCAGAAGCAACATAGGTCATAGCAGCAGCACTTAAAACCTTTTTCACACCCTTTAATTCTGCCTGACTCATAGTACCTGAATGCCCCAGAATCTCAATTGCACGACGAGAAGCATTAAACTCTACAGGTAAGGTTACCACATAAAAGAGAACGGCACCAGCAAAAAGTAAAAGACCAATATCCACCAAAAGGCCAAAGCTTAAAACCAATCCAAGAATTGCCAAGGTTGGTCCAATAGCAGAGCCAATATTAGCCACTGGAACTAAGGTACTTCTTAGTACCAAGGGACCATACTTTGTAGCATGCTGAATAGCATGACCTGTTTCGTGGGCAGCAACACCAACTGCTGCAATAGAAGCTTTTCCATACACTGGTTCAGAAAGACGAAGAACCTTATGAGAAGGATCGTAATGATCCGTAAGATTACCAGCTACTTTTTCAATCTTAACATCAGTAATATTATTTGCCTTCAGCAAGTAAGCAGCAGCCTGAGCACCAGTTATTCCACGAGCAACAGCTTCCTTGGAAAAATTTTCAAAGGTAGATTTTACCTTTACCTGAGCCCACATAGATAATAACAGGGCAGGTACCACCAAAATAAGATAATACACATCAAAAGTCATATTTAGCACCTCAATAAGCTTCACTATAAATAAAATACTATTTTTTTACTAGCAGGGGAAATTTTATTCAATATAAAATGCTTAAACTCTAAGGACAGGTGTCTAAATCAATGGAAACTTATTCAAATTGCCGATATAATAAGGACTATGAAAACCCCATTTGGGCGTAAAAAAACCGCACCGCTAAAGGAGGAAGAAAACGCGGTACGGCTTTTATTATTGCTACTTGATTAGAGTATAATTTATCGGTAAAAAAATGTCAATAGATTTTTTCGCATTCTTTACTTTTTTTTACGGTATTTTGCAAAGCTTAAGGTGAAAGGAGAAAAAAAATGATACGAGTTGGAATTATTGGTGCCATGGATGTAGAGGTAGAACGAATTTGTCAAAATATATCTGGGCCCATACTCCATCAGCTTTGCGGATTGGACTTTCTAGAAGGCTTTCTAGCCGAAACTCCAGTAGTAGTCGTTCGTTCTGGAGTGGGAAAGGTAAATGCGGCCCTCTGTTCACAGCTGTTAATTACAAAATTTAAAATTACCCATCTCATAAACACAGGTGTAGCTGGTGCCTTGGCTTCTGGTTTAAATGTGCTAGATTTAGTCATTTCCACAGAAGTAATGTATCACGATGTGGATGCAACAAATTGGGGATACGAAAGCTGTACCGTTCCTGGCATGACACAAACCTTTCCTGCAAACCCAGAGCTAGTAAACATTGCATCCCTTGCCTGCAAAAAATTATTCCCCAATAAAACAATTATTCAGGGAAGGATTGCATCTGGAGACCAGTTTATCGGGTCAAATGAAATGAAGAACAAGATAAAAGAGCTGTGTAATCCAGCCTGTGTAGAAATGGAAGGAGCAGCTATTGGTCACGTAGCTTCTGTAAATAAAATTCCCTTTGTAGTTATTCGTTGTATGTCAGATATGGCAGATGATAATGGAGAAGCTACAGCCCGCTTTAATGAAAAAGAAGGTGGAGACATTAGTGCCCAAGTTGTCTGTACCATTGTTCAAGCATTAGGAAATATCTAGACTATGGAAAAGTTTTCCCTTGTAATGGATATAGCCTCATTAGCAGATGCATTTATCCACAAAATACAAAATCCTGCTACTGGGGATAAATATTTCCCCAATAGTAGACAGTCGACTTTATATTCAGCCTTTGAGTGGAAAAATAAAATTCATTTGTACCAAGAGGTAGAATCTACAAATATTCTTGCACGGGAAACCTTAGAAAAAGCTATACAAGAAGCTCCCCTCCACCATCATAATGGGACGCTCACAAATCATGGAAAGACAATTCATGGTTCTATCTTTTTAGCTGAAGAACAAACTGGTGGAAAAGGCCGCCAAGGAAGAAGCTTCTACTCACCCCAAGCAACAGGCTTATATCTAAGCATGATTATCATCCCTCCCAAGGGAGTTTCAAATCCTTCTAGCCTAACAGCTACCACAGCAGTAGCTGTTTCCAAGGCATTGGAAGAAGTATATAAAATTGAACCAGATATAAAATGGGTAAATGATATATTTTATTACGGGAAAAAAATTGGAGGAATTCTTGCAGAAGGTGTAATAGATTCCACAAAAGGAACTATTCCTGGAGCTGTAATAGGAATTGGTCTAAACATTATGCCTCCACCCCAGGGCTTTCCTCCAGAGATTCACTCTATTGCAGGGGCGGTATTCCCTGATTATATACCAGAAAAAGAACTCCGTAAAAAAGAGTTAGTGGTAGCCATTGTTTCCAAGCTTTTATATTACTTAGAAAACCTCTGGCACCAAGATTCTAAACCCCACACAAGTGGAGACATTATGGAGGAATACCGAAAACGGTGCCTTATAAAGCCTGGATCCAAGATACAAGTTTTTCCCATTGCTGGTTCTACAGAAAAATCCTACCAAGCCACCTGTCTGGGAATTGATCATCAGGCACGATTACAGGTAATAACAGAAGAGGGAAAACAAAAGCTCCTAGATTCAGGAGAAGTGAGCTTGCAAAGTATAAACTTTACAAACCCACTCTAAATACAATATTTTATAACCTTAAATTGTCACTAATTCGTAGGAACCAGAGCCCAAGCCAATTTTTTCTGCATGGGTAATTTGACCTTTCCAGTCAGTGGATGGATGGGTATCACAGAAATGATCTCCATGGGTATGCTCCTTTTCATCCAAGCAAGAACCAGCACTAACAGGCTGCTTGTTCACAGCTTCTGCACAGGCAATATCAATAGCCACAGGATCAAATGAGGCAAACATTCCCACATCAGGAACAATGGGTGCATCATTTTCTGCATGACAATCACAATAGGGAGAAATATCCATAGCTAAACTTACATGGAAATGAGGTCTTCCATGGAGAACTGCAGCAGCATATTCTACCATCTTGTAATTCAGCACATCATTTGAATTATCGGCACCAGGTCGAATAGCATCTGTAGGACATACACCAATACAACGACCACAGCCAGTACAAGCATCTTCCTGAATAAAAGCCTTTTTATCAGTGATGGTGATACAATCATGGGCACAATTGTTCTTACACTGAGAACAACCAATACACTTCTTTGTATAAACATAAGGTTTTCCTGCAGCATGCATTTCCATCTTTCCAGCTCTGGAGCCACAGCCCATTCCAAGATTCTTGATAGCACCTCCAAATCCTGTAGCCTCATGAGCCTTAAAATGATTCAAGGAAATAACAATATCTGCATCCATGACCGCACGACCAATCTTTGCTTCCTTTACATATTCACCATTAGGAACCGGGACGTAGGCTTCATCAGTACCTTTCAAGCCATCTCCAATAAGCACGTGGCAACCAGTGGACAAGGGAGAAAACCCATTTAAATAAGCTGCATCAAGATGATCCAGGGCATTTTTTCTACTTCCTACATATAAGGTATTACAATCCACCAAAAAAGGCTTGCCTCCCAGCTCCTTCACCAAATCCACCACTACCTTGGCATAATTAGGCCGTAAAAAAGCTAAATTTCCCAGCTCACCAAAATGCATTTTGATGGCTACATATTTTCCAGTAAAATCGATATTCTCAATTCCCGCAGTCACCATGAGACGGCGCATTTTTGGCAACAAACCCTCCCGAAAGGTAGTACGGAAATTAGTAAAATACACTTTTGAAATTGTAGATTCTGAGCTACCCATAAAATCCTCCATATAGTAAGGCAGATATTTAATGAATGGCATATACATACCTTTCTTTATTCTATCCCTTTTAACAAGATTTGAATATGACTTTATCAATCCTTTCCTCTTTTTTTATCTATTTCTTGAAAGAAAACAGTCCTTGTCCTAGAGAAACCAATTTGATATACTTAAAAAATCTACCATCAAAGGGGCAATACATGGAAACATCCAAGGTCAAGCGTTTCGGAATCCTGACATCAGGGGGAGATGCTCCTGGACTGAACACAGCCATTAGAGGAGTTGCCCGGGCGGCAATGGAACAGTATGGAATGGAGGTCATCGGTATCCAAAACGGATATCGTGGATTGATTCAAGGCAATGCACGAATCATGACTGCCTCAGATTTTTCTGGAATCCTCACCCGTGGAGGTACAATTTTAGGTACATCCCGAGAAAAACCTTTTAAAAATCCCTTACCAGATAGAGACGGAAAGCTGCCCATTGATCACATTAAAGAAAATTACGAAAAATGGGGATTAGATGCCCTTGTAGTCCTAGGTGGAAACGGAACCAATACTACAGGAAGTCTTCTTGCTAAGGAAGGCTTAAATGTTATTGGTCTCCCTAAAACCATCGACAATGACCTGCTTCACACTGACTTTACCTTTGGATTTCATACAGCAGTGTCCATTGCTACAGAGGCTATAGATCGTATCCATACTACTGCTCATAGCCATAATCGCATTATGGTGATTGAAGTAATGGGACATAAAGCTGGTTGGTTAGGTTTATATGCAGGAGTTGCTGGTGGTGGAGATGTAATTCTTTTGCCAGAAATTCCTTATAACATTGATTCCATTGCCAAACACCTAAAAAAACGATGTGATGCAGGTAAGGAATTTTCTATCGTGGTGGTAGCAGAAGGAGCTCTTTCAGAAACAGAAGCTCTCATGGATAAGAAAACCTTTAAGAAAAGTCGCCAAGCCATGCAAAACTCTATTGGATACCGAGTTGCCCACGAATTAGAATCTGCTACAGGAATTGAATCACGAGTAACAGTTTTAGGCTACGTTCAGCGAGGTGGAACACCCGTACCCTACGACAGAGCCTTAGCAACATTGCTGGGAACAGAAGCTGTTCATATGCTGGCTCGTGGTGAATTTGGCAAGATGGTTGCCCTACAAAATGGACGGGCAATAGGAGTTCCCTTGGAGGATGTGGCAGGAAAGATAAAGAAGGTACCACTAGATAGCCAAATGATACAAGCAGGACGGGAGGTTGGAACATGCTTCGGAGACTAGATTATAAATGCCACTTTTGCGCCTCCTGTGAAGGAAAGGGGTGCATGGGAGAAATGCCTGGCATGGGAGGTGCCTTCAACAGCGCCAACTTTATAGAAAATGTTGCTGGTTGGAAAAAAATAGCAGCACAATTTTTTCAGAAAGAAGCCACTCCTACAAACCAAGAACAGATTCTTTTAAATCAACTTCAGGAAGATGGTCTTTCCCTGTCTACTATTCGCCTAGCTCCTATGACTGGTGCGGTGGAAAATGTGGGATATCAGGATGAACGAAGCTTTTACTTCGATTTAATTATCGCCTCCTGTGCTGCAGGTATTGAACTAGCCTTGGGAGATGGTTGTCCTGACGAAAAACTCCTTTTTGGAATAGAAGCTGTCAAAGCTGCTACCCAGTTTTTCCCTCAGGCTAAGGCAGCCGTTTTTATCAAGCCCTACGAAAATAATCGAATCCTTGAACGTATGGAATGGAGCAAGGATGTGGCAGAAATCTACGGTGTAGATATAGATTCCTACAATATCATCACTATGCGGAATAAGGTTAATCTGGAAAAAAAGACAGCAAGAAACTTAAAAGAACTTCAGTCTGCATCTCACCTGCCCTTTGCCATAAAGGGTGTGTTTACCAAGGAAGATGTGGAAATGGTCACAGAACTCAAGCCAGATATTGTAGTGGTTTCAAACCATGGTGGACGTATCGAAACGCGGAAAGGAAGCACAGCAGAATTCCTTCAGGAATACGGCAGCATTTTGAAATCCAACTGTCAACAGCTGTGGGTAGATAGCGGTATCAGAAGCCTTACAGACTTAATAGTTGCAGCAAAACTTGGTGCAACTCAGGTAATGATTGGACGGCCCATTGTCACAGCCCTGTGCCGAGATGGCGTAAAGGGAGTGGTTCATGCAATGGACCGCCTAAGAACTTCTCAGATAAATTAATTTACACCGTACTGGGAGCGATAAGCTCTCATGGCATCAAGGTGTTCCTTGCCTTCAATGACACCATCTTCAATAGCCTTGATGATATCATTGATAGTAACAATAGAATGAACGGTAATGCCAAAATCCTTGTAAGCCTGCTGTACTGCAGAAAGCTCACTATCCAAGGCTTTTTCCATTCTATCCACAGTAATAATCATGGCAGTAACCTTTATATCACCTGCTGCCTGTAGCTTAGGTAACACTTCTCTTAAAGCCTTTCCGCTGGTCATTACATCTTCAATAATAATAACACGGCTTCCAGACTGAGGCTGCTGACCTACAAAGAGACCACCTTCTCCATGATCCTTTGCTTCCTTGCGGTCAAAGCAATAGCCCATATCAATTCCATACTTATTGTACAATGCTACTGCTGCACTCACCGCCAGAGGAACACCTTTGTAGGCTGGCCCAAAAAGAATATCAGCTTCAAGATTGTGCTCCTTTATGCAATCTGCATAAAAACCACCCAATCGTGCCAAGTGAGCACCTGTCTTATAATTACCAGTATTGATAAAATAAGGTGCCTTCCTACCACTCTTCAAAGTAAAGTCTCCAAAGGTTAAGACTCCACTTTCACTCATAAATTTGATGAATTCTTCTTTGTATGTCATGTCTCCATTTTACCAGATTTGACATAAATCTTGAATAGTGATGTAATGGAATGTAACCTTATTTATCGAAATAAAATCTTATTATGTAGGATAGCAACATGAAAATCAGAATTATAGAAATGCCCTTGGACTTTGGAGGAAACAGACACGGCTCCGATATGGGACCTTCTGCCATTCGATTGGCAGGGCTTAAGGAACGGCTGGCCACTTTGGAGCATGAAATTATTACCTCCTTTTCTCCCATCGATATTCATCCTCAGGAATATGAATCTCCTGGAAGAAGCGATGCAAAATATTTAAGCCAGATTGTAGCAGCCTGTCAGGTGCTAGCAACTCAAACAGAAGCTTCCATCAATCAAGAGGAATTCCCTCTGGTACTTGGTGGTGATCATTCCATTGCCCTAGGAACTATTGCAGGAGTTTCCACTGCCTGTAAAAAACAAAACAAGGAACTAGGAATTTTATACGTAGATGCTCACGGAGATTTTAACACCCACGAAACCTCACCGTCTGGCAACATCCACGGAATGTGTTTAGCAGCTTCTTGTGGCTATGGTTTGCCTCAGCTAACTCAGCTTTATACTGAAAAACAAAAAATTAATCCAAAAAATGTTTGTTACGTTGGATTACGAGACATTGACCCAAAGGAAAAGCTTTTGATGAAGGAGGCTGGAGTTACAGCCTTTACCATGAGTGATATTGACCGTCAAGGCTTTGCTTCAGTGCTGCAACAAGTTACCTCTTTCTTTAAATCCAAGGTAGATGCTGTTCACGTAAGTTTTGACATGGACGTAATTGATCCCATGTTTGCACCTGGAGTTGGAATTCCTCTTCCTGGTGGACTAAACTATAGAGAGGCACTCCTGCTTATGGAAGAAATGGCAACTACTAATATGGTTGTTTCTGCCGAGTTTGTAGAAGTAAACCCAGTTCTTGATGTACGGAGCCAAACTGCCCGCATGGCTGTAGAGCTTATGGCACGACTTTTAGGAGCAACCATCTTTTAATGAGAAAATTTACTTTTCTTATTTTATTACTTTCTTTCTCTCTGGAAGTTTATGCAAAGCAGCCAAATCCTACTCCTTTGCCCTCCTTTCCAGAAAGAAAGGAAGCAATACTCCTTCAAAAGGAAAAAACTGAAAAGCAAAAAGATATCAATCCTATTATCTGGAACCTAGACTGGCATACAGGTATTCAGCAAATTACTATAAAACAGGTTAATCCCATAGATGATGTTAATATGGATATGTCAGAAATCATTCTCCCTTCTAATAAATATAAGGGAGCAAATATATCCCTAGATATAGGATCCTTATTTTCTATTTATTCAAATCTTTTTATTGGTTTTACAAAGGAAAATTTTCCAAAGAATTTTTCAATCAATACTATTCCTTATCAGTATCCCCATCTAAGTTCCATTGAATCAGATTCATACATTGCAAAGAAATTTTTCCTAAAAACTAGTTTAACTGTGGCTCCCTATGCTGGGTATTCTTTTTCCCGCTATAGTCTCCTACCTTTACAAGAAGGAATAGAAATAAGCAATAAAATTTATCATTCCATTGTACTGGGAAGTAAATTTATCTTCAGACCCCACAGAATATTTTTTTTTGAAACAGGTATTTCCATTTCACCAATAACGGCCATAGACAGAAACTTATTATCTATGTTTCAGATTAATTATGAAGGCTGCTTTACCCTTACAACAAATCTATTCTCTTTTTCCTTGCTCATAGCTAACAGAGATAATATTGAATATAAAAACGTTCACCAAGAAGCAAATACCGTTTCTGTTTCAAAAATTGGCTTTCGATTCAAAGTTTTACTCTAGCATTCAGTATTTTAATAATATTAAATTTTTTAAGTATTTATTAATATCAACATAATTAGCTAATTGAATTTCCCACAGTGATTCTATACAATGTTTTTATGAGCACTCAGTCAATTTCTTCAAAGGCAGAAGATATTAGAGATGTACTCCGGTACATAAAAAAATTCAAAGCTGCATCTGTAGTTATTTATATTGACGATAGACTTATCGATCAACCCTTGTTCACTAGCCATATTCGAGATATTGCCATGATTCATGAAGCAGGAATCCAAGTGGTAATTGTTCCTGGAGCCCGCAAGCGAATTGATGAGGTTCTTGAAGCAAACTCAATCCACTGGAAGATGAAAAACGGTGTTCGACTTGCAAAGGATGAAGCCCTGCCTTTAATAAAAATGGCAGCCTTTGATGTGGCAAATCGAATTATGACCAGTCTTGCAGGAGAAGGAAAAACAGCCGTTATTGGCAACTGGGTTCGAGCAAGAAGCATGGGAATCCTTGATGGAATAGATTTTTCTGCAGCAGGAGACATTGATAAAATACAAATCGATGCAGTAAAAACTATTTTGGAAGATAGATTTATTCCTATTTTTCCCTGTATTGGATGGAGTCTGGCAGGGAAACCCTATAATATATCTTCTGTAGAATTGGCAGCAGAAATTGCACAGCGACTCCAAGCAGACAAGCTTTTCTTCCTAATTCCTAACGGAAATATAAGCGAGGAAGATTTTTTCATTCCTCAACATATTTCTCGTTCACCAGAAAATAAAATTCCAGCTTTGAATATTACAGAAGCCCAAGAATTACTAGAAAGAAACACTTCTCACCAAGAAAATAGTTCTTCCCAGAATGAAGTTTCATCAAAAAAAGAAAAGCTTCTTCAATTGATTCGTCTTGGAATACGAGCCTGTACCAATGGAGTTTCTCGTGTACATATTCTCGATGGACTTATTGATGGAACTATTCCCTGTGAAATTTTCTCCAACCTAGGATGTGGAACCATGATTTATGAAAGCGATTATGGTCAAATCCGAGAAATGACCACAGAAGATATTCCTTCCATACTGAATCTTATTCGTCCCTTTGTAGAAGAAGGAATTCTTCTTCCACGAACGGAACAAAGTCTTGCAGCTACTTTTAACGATTATATTGTATATGAACTTGACGACGGAATAAAAGGATGTGCTGCACTTCATTTCTACAACGATTTTCAAGCAGAAATTGCTGCTGTGGCGGTAGATCCAGTTTGCTCCCATCTTGGAATTGGGCCAAAAATGATGGAATATCTTTTAAACAAAGCTCAATCCCAGCAAGCAAAAAGTGTATTTATTCTTACCACAAGAACTGCCGACTGGTTTGAAATGCAAGGTTTTCTTCCAGATGATATTTCTACCCTTCCAGCAAAACGAAAAGAAAAATGGTCTCCTTCCCGTGGCTCAAAGCTTTTTCGTAAGGTTCTGAACTAATATTTCATAAAATTATCTGAATGTTTCACGTGAAACAGTTTTTATGGGATTTTACCTATAGAATTGTTTCACGTGAAACTTTTTTATTTTAAAAGAAAAGTTAATTATTTTATAAACCTGAATGTTTCACGTGAAACAAAAAAATGGGGCAAGTTCCAATGACACCTATGGAACCTGCCCCAGCCTGATGTAAAAGAATGAAGTCTATCCCCTCATAGACAGCACTCTTGCTTAACCTTCGTTATCGTCACTGGCCACTCTATCTAAGCCAATAACAATATCTGGTGGATCGATATTAAATACCTTTACACCAGAAGCTGCTCTTCCCTGTTTAGCAACAGAATTTGCTGTAACACGGAGAGACTTTCCTTGACTAGTGATACAAACAATTTCATCCGTATCTGCCACATTAATAGCACCAATAATTTCACCAGTCTTTTCTGAAATACCATAAACTCGCTGACCACCAGTAGCTCGTCCATGAATAGAGAATTCCTCAAAGGCAACACGCTTTCCAGAACCCTTTTCTGTCAAAAGCATCATGTTTTCATTTTCTACTACACGGAGAGCAGCAGCAAGTTCATCACCTTGAGACAGCTTCAAGCCAGTTACACCACGACCAGCACGCCCCATAGGACGCACAGAAGTTTCATTCATTCTCAAAGCCTGACCCTGACGAGAAATCAAAACAAGCTCATCATTACCAGTAGAAAGCAAGGCTGTTACCAGCTTGTCACCTTCATCAAGCTTAATGGCAATAATACCTCTTGTTTTTGCATTGCTGAACTGGCTCGTTTGAACCTTCTTTACAACACCAGCTGCAGTAGCCATAAATACATATTGCTCATCACTAAATTCTTTTAAGCCCACAACAGCTGTAATTTCCTCGTTAGGAGAAACCGTCAACAGGCCTTTAATATGGGCACCACGAGAAGCTCTACCAGATTCTGGAATCTCGTGAACCTTGAGCCAGTAACCCTTTCCCTCGTTAGTAATGAACATAATATAATCGTGGGTAGAAGCAATAAAAATCTGATTGATAAAATCATCTTCCACCAGCTTAGCACTATTGCTACCTTTTCCACCTTTCCCCTGAGTCTTGTATGCTGTAACAGGAAGTCGCTTAATATAGCCAAGGTTAGAGATAAGAATTACCATCTCCTCTTCCTTAATCAAGTCTTCAATATTAATTTGCTCAACTTCATCTGCTACAATATCAGTACGTCGTTCATCTCCATACTTTTCTGAAAGCTCACGAGTTTCATCTTTAATGAGAGCAAGAATCTTTTCTGGATGAGCCAGCAAGTCCTTAAGGTGAAGAATAAGAGCTTCTATTTCCTCCAATTCCTTCCGTAAGTCTTGAATCTCCAAATTTGTAAGACGCTTAAGCTGCATGTCTACAATAGCCTGAGCTTGAACATCATCAAATCCGAATCGTTCCATCAAGGCATTTTTTGCAGACTGTGTATCTCGTGAACCACGAATGATCTGAATTACTTCATCAATATTATCAATGGCTACAATCAAAGCTCGCAAAATGTGAGCTCGTTCTTCAGCCTTTCGTAATTCAAATTTTGTTCTTCGTGTTACAACATCCTGGCGATGTTCCACAAAATAATGAATTAAGCTTTTTAGAGTAAGAACCTCTGGACGACCCTTTACAAGAGCAAGATTAATTACACCAAAGGAAGACTGCAATGCTGTCTTGGAAAAAAGCTGGTTCAAAACAACCTTTGCAATGGCTCCACGTTTAAGACCAATTACAATTCGTACATCATCACCAGCAGAACCGTCGTTTACAGAATCGATTCCTTCGATAACCTTATCACGAGCAAGCTCACCAATGCGCTTACATAAATCATCAGTTCGAACCTGGTAAGGAATCTCTGTAAAGACAATGGTTTCCTTTCCCTTCTTGTCTACTTCGATAGTAAAGCGACCACGAATAAGAACCTTTCCCCTACCCGTCTTGTAAGCCTGACGAATTCCTTTTTTGCCAAAGATTATTCCGCCAGTAGGAAAGTCAGGACCTTTTACGAGGCCACAAAGTTCGTCGATAGAAATTTCAGGATTGTCGATATAGGCACAAATTGCAGAACAAACTTCACGCAAATTGTGAGGAGGCATATTTGTTGCCATACCAACAGCAATACCGCTGGAACCGTTTGTTAAAAGAAAGGGAAACTTTCCTGGAAGAACTGTTGGCTCTTGGCGAGTATCATCAAAGTTGGGAATAAAATCTACAGTGTCTTTTTTAATGTCTGCCACCATTTCTTCTGCAATGGTAGACATCTTGGACTCAGTATATCGGTAGGCAGCAGCTGGGCTTCCGTCTATTCCTCCAAAGTTTCCCTGCTTGTGAATGGGCATGTATCGAATGGAAAAATACTGTCCCAAACGTACTAAAGCATCATAAACAGAAGCATCTCCATGAGGATGATAACGTCCCAACACATCACCAACAACGGTGGCACATTTACGAGTTTTTCCATTGTAGTGTAGGCCTTCCTCATTCATGGCATAAAGAATACGCCGATGAACTGGCTTTAAACCATCCCGAACATCAGGCAAGGCACGACTTACAATTACGGACATAGAATAGTCAATATATGACTTTCTCATTTCCGATTCTATGGAAACTGGAATCAGGGTTCCACCTTCTGGTGTCTGTATTTCTTCCATAATCCTTCCTTAACAACAAATTATTTGGACTTATACATCCAAGGTGGCATAAATAGCGTTTTCTTCTATAAACTTACGACGTGGTTCAACCTCTTCACCCATCAAGGTACTAAAGATGTGGTCAGCTTCTACAACATCTGTAAGCTGAACCTTTTTCATCTTGCGATTAGCTGGATCCATGGTAGTTTCTTTTAATTCCTTCCACTCCATTTCACCAAGACCCTTGTATCGCTGAACATCGGCCTTACCTTCAATTCCAGCAAGAACAGCATCCCGCTCTTCATCAGAGAAAACGTAATGCTCTTTTTTTCCATGCTTGATTTTATACAAAGGTGGCATAGCAATATATACGTGACCATGTTCAATAAGCTGGGGCATGTAGCGGAAGAAGAAGGTTAACAACAAGGTTGAAATATGAGAACCGTCTACATCAGCATCAGCCATAATAATGATTTTGTGGTAACGCAACTTTTCGATATTGAAATCCTTTCCAATACCTGTTCCCAAAGAAGCAATTACTGGCTGCAGCTTTTCGTTGTTAATTACCTTATCAATGCGAGTACGCTCTACATTCAGCATCTTTCCCCACAAGGGAAGAATAGCCTGAATCTTTGGATTTCGTCCCTGCTTTGCAGAACCACCTGCAGAGTCACCCTCTACAATATAAACCTCACATTCTTCAGGATTTTTGGAAGAACAATCTGCCAGCTTTCCAGGAAGACCAAAGCTATCCATACCAGTCTTACGGCGGGTTGCTTCCTTGGCCTTCCGTGCGGCAATACGAGCAGCTGCTTCTGCCACAGCCTTTTCTAGGATTTGCTCTATAACTCGTGGGTTTTGCTCAAAGAACAAGGTTAATTGTTCATTCACCATGGACTGAACAATTCCTCGGACTTCTGTATTTCCAAGCTTTGTCTTTGTTTGTCCTTCAAACTGTGGCTCTGGTACCTTTACAGAAATAACTGCAGTTAAACCAGCACGAACATCTTCACCAGTAAGTTTTTCTTCCTTCTCCATCTTTTTCAGGAGCTTGGCGTTATTCTTGAGGAATTCGTTCATTACCACTGTGAGGGCTGTCTTAAAGCCTTCTAGGTGAGTACCACCTTCCTTAGTGTTAATATCGTTTACAAAGGTAAGAATATTTTCGTTATAGCCATCGTTATATTGGAGGGAAACCTCTGTTTGCACATCATCTCGCTCACCAGAAATAAAAACGGGAGCTTCTGGAATAACCTTCTTTCCCTCATTCAGATAAGTAACAAACTGCTTTATTCCTCCTTCAAACTGAAAGAGAATTTCTTTTGGATTGGTCAGTCGTTCATCACGGAAATAAATCTTTATGCCGCTATTCAAAAAGGCAAGCTCTCGTAAGCGACCACAAAGTACTTCAAAGTTGTAGGTTGTTGTTTCTGTAAAGATTGTAGGATCAGCCTTCCATCGAATTGTGGTTCCACGACGAGTAGAAGTTCCTACCTCTTTTACTGGAGCAACAGACTCACCTACCCTGAATTCCATAAAGTGCTTTTTTCCATCTATTTCTACTGTAGCTTCTAGCCAAGTAGAAAGAGCATTTACACAGGAAACACCAACACCATGGAGACCACCAGAAACCTTGTAAGAACCCTTATCAAACTTACCACCAGCATGAAGCCGAGTAAGAACAACTTCAAGAGCACTAATACCTTCTCCAGGGTGAATATCTACAGGAATACCACGTCCATTATCTTCTACACGGACAATATCATCTTTTTCTAATACTACATAGATGGTATCACAGAAACCTGCCATGGCCTCGTCAATACAGTTATCCACAACTTCATACACCAAGTGATGTAATCCATCAGGACCTGTAGATCCGATGTACATACCAGGGCGTTTTCTTACAGCCTCCAATCCCTTAAGAACGGTAATATTGGAAGCAGAATAATTCCCACTCATTTCTTTTCCTTAAAAGCAAATAGCCATGAAATAATTAAAGATTTCTATAGAGAAGTGTCGTTTTCTATGAAAAGTATTATATCTATATTGCAGAAAAAAGTAAAGGCAGGTTATAATATCGGCATGAATTCGCCAGACTATACACCTTTTTGGGAAGAAACTTTACGACAAATCAAACAAAATCTTACAGAAAATGGAAGGGCTAACGATTTTGTCCTTTGGTTCAATATTAACTATGTTAGTTCTCAAGAAGGTAAGATTATAGCATCTGTGGCTTCTAATTATATTCGTAACGAAATGAAAAATAGAGGCTATTTAGCTATGATTCAGGAAACATTCTATGAAATTTCTGGATTAGATATGCAGCTAGAAGTTACAATACGAGATCGCAATGCTGAAAAATCTCGTTCTACAGTTTCTTTCTATGATCCTGCTCAAGATATTCCTCTGAAACAAACAATTCAGCATAATATGCAAACTATTTCACAGCAGCGTGAATTTGAATTAAAATCTTCTATTACAAATACAATTCCTCAGAATAATTATAGTGAACCAACTTTTAAGGAAGAAACAATTCCTGTTAAAAAAACTCATCCTGAATTATCTGAACAATATTCATTTGAAAATTTTATTTCCAGTGACGAGAATGCATACGTTTACAATGCAGCTCTGGCTGTTTCAAAAAATCCAGGAACAGCCTATAACCCACTTTTGATTTATGGTGGAGTTGGACTTGGTAAAACTCACTTGATGAAGGCTATTGGATACTCAATTTTTCAATCTACAAATTACAAAAATGTAATTTATATTAGTGCAGAAAACTTTACCAATGAATTTACTCAGTCAATTCGTGACCGTTCTGAGAAAAAATTCAAGGATAAGTATCGTAACGCAGATGTACTGTTAATTGACGACATTCACTTTTTTGAAGATAAGGATAAGACACAGGAAGAACTTTTCCATACCTTTAATGCCCTGTACGATAAACAAAAACAAATGGTCTTTACCTGTGACCGTCCTGTTTCCGAGCTAAAACAAATTACAGAGCGACTCAAATCTCGCTTTACCCGTGGATTAAGTGCAGACATTCACATGCCAAAATATGAAGTTCGTTCTGCCATTATTCAACATAAACTCGAACAACAAGGAAAAAAACTTTCGCCAGAAATTATTGATTTAATTTCTAAAACCATACAAACAAATGTTCGTGACTTGGAAGCATGTTTGAATAGCATCACACTTTATTCTGACATCACAGGTGGAAATCTTTCTCTTTCCCAAGCAAAAGATATTATCACCAAGATGTTTGCCCAAGATACAACACAGGTTACAGCTGAAATAATTCAACGTGTTGTAGCTGACTATTTTAACGTATCTTTTTCTGATATCAAAGGAAAAAAGCGTCATAAAAATATAGCCTTTGCTAGACACATTGCTGTCTATCTCATTCACGAATTAACAGAGCTTTCTTCTACAGAAATTGGACACGAGTTCAGTGGACGAGATCATACCACAATCATGCATTCCTGCGAGGTTATTACAAAGCAGCTACAAATTGATGAGAGTCTCAACGATACCCTTTCTATAATTAAAAGAGACATAAGGGAATATAAAAAGAATAGTTAGACAACTTGTTAATAATATGCTAGTATATTGTGGAAAACTTAAAAGACTTTTTTTATTTGTGGAAAATGTGGAAAACAAATAAAAAGACTCACTGAGTTATTATAATTTTATTTCTTTATATTATTGTAACTTAGATTATTTATTCTTTTTTCCACAAGCCTTATTATTACTATTATGAATTTATATAAATTTATAATAATACCAAAGAGGAGAACTATATGAGATTTACCTTTGATAGAGATGCAATGATAAAGGAAATTGCCATTGCTCAAGAAATTATCTCAACAAAGAATGCCATGTCCATTCTTTCAAATATCCTTTTGATTGCAGAAAATAGTACTCTCTACATAAAAGCAACAGATATAAAAGTGAATTTTGAAACAAAGATTCCAGTTGTTATTGATGAAGAGGGAAGCACAACAATTTTCTGTGATAAATTCATGAGTATTTTGTCTAACCTTCCTTCTGGTGAAATTGAGTTTATCCAGAACGATATAAAGGTCACTATTAAGCCCATGACAAAAAAGGTTAAGTTTGATCTTAAGAGCATGGCTAGTGATAAATTCCCAGAATTTTCTTCCACAGAAAATGTTCCCTTCTTTGATGTACCTGCAGACCAGTTAAAGCAGATGATTGAACAAACAATTTTTGCTATTTCTGATGATGAAACACGATATTTCTTAACTGGTGTTCTTTTTGAAAAGAAGGGTGATAATTTGAATATGGTTGCCACTGACGGTCCTCGTTTGGCCTTTGTTTCAAAGCCAATTTGTCAGGGAGTAGCTGATTTTGATTCAGTTATTGTGCCACCAAAAATTCTCACTATGATTTTAAAACGAGCTCCATCTGAAGGTATGATTTCCATGGCTATTGTGGAACGAACAATCTACGTTAAGTTTGGAAATTATAATTTTTCTTCTGTGTTGATTGACGGACAATATCCAAACTACAGTCGTGTAATTCCAGAAAATCAGAAATTTTATTTTGAGCTAGAAAAAGCTGATTTTTTGGCAGCTATTAAACGTGTAACCTTATTGGTAGATCAAAAGATTCGTCGTATTTATCTTGAACTTTCACCTGGAATGCTGGTAATCACTTCTCAGGAATCAAATATTGGTGTGGCTCGTGAAGAAGTTCCTTGTCAGTATGATGGAGAAACAGTAACTATCGCCATGGATTATACTCGTATTGAAGAACCATTAAAGGTAATGGATTCAGACAGGGTAAGATTTGAATTTACTGAAGTAATGAGACCAGTAACAGTAAAATCTGTTCCAGAATCTGATTACTTCCACATTATCATGCCCATGCAAATGATGGGGTAAGGATAAGTGCCCTTCTTAACCCTGTCTTGTACTAATTTTAGGAATCTTCAAGATGCAACAATAGACCTTCTGGCAAAGGAGGTCTATTTTGTTGGTGAAAATGGCCAAGGCAAGACAAATCTTTTAGAATCATTATATTATTCAGCTTATGGTTCATCCTTTAGAACACATACAGAACAAGAAATTATAAAAGAAGGTGAAATAGCCTTTAGTGTTCGAACCATGTTTAAGGATGATAATGATTCTGTTACATCCATTCATTCTGAATTTCAAAAAGGTAGAAAAAAAATCTTTAAAAATCATAAGAGAATAGCTGATAGAAAAGAACTAATAAATACTATTCCCTGTGTTTTATTTTGTCATGATGACTTAGATTTTGCGGTGGGTGAGCCTGAACGACGAAGATTTTTTATTGACCAGTCTCTTTCCATGTATGATGTTCTCTACATTGATGAAATGCGGGCTTATAAGAAAATTCTCAAAAATAGAAACATGGTTATAAAAAACAAAGATTATCAGATGCTGGATATGTATGATCAACAGCTGGCTCAAAGGGGAATTTTCATACAAGACAAGCGTAAAAAGATGATTTTTAAGTTCAACACCATTTTTACTCGCTTGTATCAACAGGTTTCTGGTATTGAAAATGTTTCAATTTTGTATGAACCTTCTTGGAAAGAAATTGATAATCTAACTCCATCTTATGAACAAGTAATGGAAATTCTTCTTTCAAAACGAAATGTAGATTTCGTCATGGAAACTACAATGTCTGGTCCTCACCGTGATAGAATTCGTTTTATGAAAGACGGAAAATCCTTTGTTCCAACTGCTTCCACAGGTCAACGTCGTCTTATTTCCTTGTTATTGCGGGCGGCACAAGCAGTTCATTATTCAGAGGTTACTGGCAGAAAACCAGTTTTACTCATGGATGATGTACTTTTAGAGCTAGATCCAGATAAGCGTCAAAAATTTACTTCCGTTTTGCCGCCCTATAATCAGCTTTTTTGTACATTCCTTCCTGGAGAACCCTACGAAAGATATAAAACTCCCAACACAAAGGTTTATTTTGTGGAAGAAGGTACTGTTCGTGGATAAAATTTATTCTAACGCAGAAATCATGAAGGGAGTTCTGGAAGGAATACTTTCTGATATTGACAAAAAAAGGATGGAAGAAAATTCAATTTTTGTTTCCAAGTGGAAGAAAATTGTTACTTCGGTAAAAAGCTTTATAAATCCTGATTGTGGAAATACAATGTATTCTCATAGTCAAATTATAGATGTTAAAAATGGGACACTTATTTTGCAGGTTGATCACCCGGGATTAATTCAGCTTTTTGAAACCCATAAAAAGTATATTTTACGTGGACTTGAAATGCATCTTCCCCAGATGAACATAAAAAATATATCATATATTCTGGATAAGAAAAAAGATTATAATACTCAGCGTGATATAACTAGAGAAGAAATGAGAGCTGCCATAGAAAAACAAGATATAAAAGAAAATTCGGAAATGATGAATGATCAGGAGTTTAATACTGTTCAGAAAAAATTTCCACCAGAATTAGAAGCTATCTTTTCTAGAATGAGAAAATCAATATTGACTAATGATAAATAAATATGATATTGTTCTTAAACTTATCGTGTATATCCTAGGGCTTGATATATTTCTAGCCCTTATCAATAAAGGAGACGTGTTCAATGAAACGGACATACCAGCCCAGTAGAGTAAAGCGAAACAGAAAATTTGGTTTCCGTGCCCGCATGAAGACCCGTGGTGGTCGTATGGTTCTTAAGCGCCGTCGAGCAAAGGGACGCTACAAGCTTACTGTTTCTGATGAGAAGAAGCCTTACTAATAATTAGTTAGGTATGGGAACAGACTTGATAAGGACGGGAACTTTTACCCGCCAAGAGCGTGTTAAAAAGTACTCAGACATTCAAAATCTGTTTAAAAAGGGGAAACGGGTAAGTGTTCATGGGGCAAAATTATTTTATTTGCCCAATGATGCAAATATAAATCGTATTGCATTTACCCTACCCCGTGGTTATGGTAACGCTGTGGAAAGAAATCGTTCCAAGCGACTAAGCCGCGAAGCCTATCGTTATTTCAAAGCATTCCTGAACACTGGATATGATATGGTTCTTTTAGTATATCCAGGAAATGATTCGTTCCTTACACGGTGTGCACAAATCCGCAATTTATGCCTCAAAGCTGGAATAATTTCGGTATGAAAAAACTTCTGGTTCGATTTTTGTGTGTACTCATTCGTTTTTATCAAATCTGTATTTCGCCACTTTTTCCTCCAAGTTGTAGATTCTATCCCACCTGTTCGGCTTACGCCTTGGAGGCAATTCAACGACATGGCCCATTTAAAGGGTTTTATCTGGCAGTTAAACGAATATTGAGATGTAATCCTTTCTGTAAGGG
>JAXJGY010000030.1:0-37029 GCA_036300185.1 Treponema sp.
CAAAAAAAAAGATTCAAAGAAAAAACTTTGAATCTTTTTTTTGCTTACTTTAAGGCTTGTTCAAATGATGCTAGAAGTTTTGGGGTTAATTCTTCTATGGTACCTGGTGTACTACAGCCTGCAGCGTTTTTATGGCCTCCACCGCCAAAATTTGCTGCGACAGAACTTACATCTACTTCGTCCTTGGAACGAAGACCCATAGTGCAGGTTTGTTCTGTTTCTTGACGAAGGAATACAACGACTTCAACTCCTGCACAAGATAAAAGCAGCTGATAAAGACTATCAGAATCCCTTCCTTCACCACCATAACGCCGAGTATCTTCTTGGGTTTCGTAGGTAATAATAAGTTTTCCATCGAAATATTGCGTGGCTCGTTCCAGCAATACTCCTAATAACTTTCTGGTGGAAAAAGGTTTGCCACTTGTCATGGTATCATAGGTGGTACGAGGACTTACACCTGCTTTAACCATACGAGCGGCTGCCATAAAGATATCACTGGAATTTTCTTCTAGGAAACGGAAATAACCTGTATCTGTAGATAGTCCAAAGAAAAGTACCTGTGCTGTTTCTTTATCTAAAGGGCCGATTAATTTTTCGTATAGCTGCTGAACGAGATATGATGTTGCAGGTGAAGTTGGTTCAATGATATAGGCCTGGGATTCTGGAGATGAAGTTTTGTGATGGTCTATGAAAAAAGTGGGAAGGGTCGACATATCCGTAATAAGGGTATCTTGTGAAAAGATTTCACCAATCCGCTTAAATTCTCCACAATCTACGATGATTAGGGCTGTTTTTTTTCCTGTTTGGAGCAGGGTAGCCTGTCGTCCGAAAAATTTTTCATAATCTTTGATTTCAGTACGCTTGAAAGGGCCTGCTGAAATCAGCTGATAGGGTTTTCCCATTTTTTTCAGAATAGCTGCAACCCCCAAGGATGAGGCAATACAATCTCCATCAGGTTCCTTGTGTCCCACAACAATGAAACTGTCGTAAGATTGCACAAAGTCCTTGAATTGTTGTGCCTGTTCATCTGTTATTATTTTCATACTATATCCTCAGTTGTAAGAATTCTTTGCTGCGGAATAGAGTGTAAACCCAGCTTACCTTGATTAAATTTTTTCCCAGATACAATGGGCATTCCTGATTCGTCAATGTAAATATCGATTTCAGTTCTCATACCAAAATCTTGTCCATAGATTCCAGGCTCCACAGAGAAGCTACTACCAGGAAGAATCTGTCTATAATCTGGAAATTCACTTCCATCAAGGTTTACACCGCTACCATGAACTTCTGAATCAATTCCATGGCCAGTTCTGTGTTTGATGTAGCACCCATATCCAGCCTTTTCGATAATGGAACGAACTTGCAGGTCTAATTCTGCACCAGTAGGACGAATGCCCTTTGCTGTAGCTTCTGTAATTGCTGTTGCAACAGAATCTCGAGCTTGGCACAAAACAGCAAATCGCTTCTGAGCTTCTTCAGGTACTGTGGGGCCAAAAACTCCTACCCAAGAAATATCTGCATAGGCTGGAACTGCAGCAGAAACACCACCTTGGCCATCGTCAGCCAATCGTTCCTTGGCCCAAATATCCAATTGGATAATATCACCTTCTTCAGCTACCTTGCCTCCGTCTTCTGGAACTTCGTAGTGGGGGTCTCCACTATGGGCTCCAAAGGCCACAACGGGACTGTGGTTTGTAGTAAGCTTATACTTAAAAAATTGTTCCAAAATAAAGATTTGAACTGCTCTCTCGTTTAAGGGCTCCTTTGAACGATAATGCTGGCAGATAAAATCCCAGGTGTCATAAATAATTTTATAGAGCAATGCAGCGGAGCGTTCCTGGCTTTGAATACTTGCTGCAGAAAGAATTCCCTTGTAACGCTGTAAAAGCTTTGCCGCACTTGTAATTTTAATTCCCTCTTGTTGAAGGAGGGTAATAAAACCACCATCAACAGTGGAGATAACTGGCAAATCAGGATCCCACAAAAGTGCTAAGGTTTTGTCCTTATACTGGGAGAGGGCAGTCTTTAATTCTTGCTGAGAGGAATAGTAAATCTTTTTTTCTCCCGGAAGTGAATCCAGTGCGTGGGGTTCAATTTTATGAAGAATCTTTATTGGTTCCCCTGCGGGTGGTACAATATAAATCCACCGTCGGGTAGTCATGCCATCAATAGGTAATTGAAGCAGGTCTTTTGTAAGATTGTCTCTGCCTGCAAAATCAGTAAAGAGCCAGCCGTCCAAAGTGGAAACAGCTGACTCTTGCTGTGAGACAACTTGTATTTTTTCAAGACAAGTCATGTGTTTAGAAATCCAACTCCAAGGTTTCTATATTAGCAGCATCACCAACATCAATATAGGGCTTTGCTACTGTCCAAACATGGTCTGGATTTCTTACAGGGGGAAGACTGAGAATTACCTTGTGGAATTCTCCATCCTTCTCAAGAACAGTCATATAGGGGTTAAGCCCAACGGGCAATTCCCTGTATGTCAATTTCCGTGGATTTTCGTGAAGCCAAGACTTGGGAATCATTACCTGTCCCATGTCCTTGCCATGCTTGGCGTACATAACGATAACCACATCCTTGTGATCAAAAACCTTGTAAACAACAACGTTGCGGTAGGTCAAGTTTCCATCGTACTTGTTTGTCTGAGCTTCCTGCTCTTGGGCAAATACCCCAGCTACAGTCAGACCAAACACCAGCAACAGTGCAAGCAAGCTTTTCTTCATTCTGCAACTCCTTTTATCCTATATGCATAGGAGACTTTTTTCAGATTGAAAACTACAGCAGGGCTAACATAATAGCTTTAATGGTGTGCTTTCTGTTTTCTGCTTGTTCCCAAACTAAGCTCTTTGCTCCTTCAAACACCTCTTCTGTAACCTCTTCTCCTTTGACAGCAGGCAAACAATGGAGGAAGATGGTTTCCTCTTTTCCGGTTGCCCGCATCAAATCCTGATTTACTTGATAAGGTGTTAACAGAGCAGTTCGACTTTCTTTGAGAGCTTCTTCTCCCATAGAAGTCCATACATCAGTATAAACGCAATCTGCATCTTTTACAAGGGAAATATCTTTAGAAATGGTTATTTTAGCCCCTGATTTTTCGGCAAAGGGCTTGCAGATCTCTTGAATCTCTGAATCTGGGAAAAGTTCTTCGGGACTGAGGATGGTAAAGTTGATTCCCAATTTAGCACAAATCAACATTAGGGAGCGTGCCACATTATTTCTTCCGTCTCCACAGAAGGCTAGGTTCAAGCCTGCAATCTTACCAAAATGCTCTTTCATGGTAAGCACATCTGCCAATACCTGGGTAGGATGAAAGTCATCAGTAAGCCCATTGATAACTGGTACACCGGAATGCTGAGCCAACAATTCTACGTGTTTTTGAGAAAAGCCACGGAATTCAATGGCAGAAAACATTCGGCCTAAAACACGAGCCGTATCTTCGATGGATTCCTTTGCTCCTAGCTGAATGTCTTGGGAAGAAAGGAACACTGGATGGCCACCTTCTTCTCCAAAGGCAGTTTCAAAGGAACAGCGAGTTCTGGTGGAACGTTTTTCAAAAATAAGGGCAATGGTTTTGCCTCTGAATCTCTGATGAATCTCGCCACGACGGGATTCAGCCTTAACCTGGGCTGCAAGATCTAAAATCTGAAGGATTTCCTGTGGAGTGTAGTCAATCCAGTTCAGCAATGATCGACCTTTGAATGGAGCTTTGAAAATTTCTGGTAACATGGGTTCCTCCGCTATGTTTTTAGGTAGAAACAAAAAAAGGTAATTTGCATTCCACAAATTACCTTCCAAGAACTAGCGACAATAGGGATCGAACCTATGACCGAACGGATATGAGCCGTTTGCTCTACCTACTGAGCTATGTCGCCGTAACGAAAACCACTATATCAGACAAACTTGATTTAGTCAATAGATTTTTCAAGTTTTTTATTTTTTTCGGTTGCCTTGAATAATACCCTAGAAATAGTGTAAAATATATCCAATTAAATGCGGTGAGGATTATGTCCCTTTGGGAGGCGTCTGGAATGTGACGTTTTTATCAGTAGCCGTAAAATCGAGGAGAAGCCATGAAAACTGTATCTGCATTGCAGAAGTCCCGCTATGAGTATCAGCCCAAGCTGCCTGCTGTTCTGGCAGACAACAAGCCTGAGAACATTGTAATTGATTTTGGAAAGCCCACCAGCGCCATTGCTGATCAGGCTGAACTGGAGAACTTGTTCAAGAATACCTACGGAAAGCCAGAGGCTTTGTTCAAGCAGGGTAGTAATCCTGATGCTCTGAAGAAAATTCGTGTTGGAATTATTCTTTCTGGTGGACAGGCTCCCGGTGGACACAATGTTATTGCCGGTCTGTATGACGGAATCAAGAAGGGAAACAAGGATTCTGTAGTTATCGGTTTTACAGGCGGTCCCTCTGGTCTTATTGACGGTGAATATGTAGAAATTAACGATGCCTTTATGGACGAATATCGCAATACTGGTGGATTCGACATGATTGGTTCTGGACGTACCAAGATTGAGACTCCCGAGCAGTATGCAGCCAGTGTTGCCACTGCAGAAAAGCTTGATCTGGATGCCATTGTAATCATCGGTGGTGACGACTCCAATACAAATGCAGCCTTGTTGGCAGAGCGTTTCTTGGAGCTGGGAAAGAAGACCCGTGTTATCGGTGTTCCCAAAACCATTGACGGTGACTTGAAGAATGAGCAGATTGAAACAAGCTTTGGATTTGACACTGCTTGTAAGACCTATTCTGAACTCATTGGAAATATCGGTCGTGATGCCAACAGTGCCAAGAAGTACTGGCACTTTATTAAGTTAATGGGACGTTCTGCCAGCCACATCGCTTTGGAGTGTGCCCTGCAGACCCAGCCTAATATTTGCTTGATTTCTGAGGAAGTTGAAGCAAAGAAGATGACCCTGCGCACCATTACTGATGACATTTGCAAGGTAATCGCCAAGCGTGCAGAAAACAAGGAAAACTTTGGAATCGTTTTGATTCCTGAGGGCTTGGTAGAATTCATTCCTGAAATGAAGGCTCTTATTGCCGAATTAAATGATACTATGGCTGGTCACCAGGATGAGTTCAATGGATTGGCTAATTTTGCTGCTCGCAAGGATTGGCTTAAGTCCCACTTGACAGCTGCTTCCTATGAGACCTTTGCTTCCTTGCCTGAAGCAATTGCAGCTCAGTTCTTGGCAGATCGTGACCCCCACGGAAACGTACAGGTTTCCCGCATTGAAACAGAAAAATTGCTGGCTTCCATGGTGGAAGAGCGATTGGCAGCCATGAAGAAGGAAGGAACATACAACGGTAAGTTCAGCTCCTATACTCACTTCTTTGGTTATGAGGGACGCTGTGCATTCCCCTCTAACTTTGATGCTGACTATTGCTATGCCCTTGGTTACACAGCCTTCATGCTGATTGCCAGTGGTGTAACTGGATATCTTTCCTCTGTTCGCAATTTGACTGCTCCTGCTGCTCAGTGGACTGCTGGTGGTATTCCCTTGACCATGATGATGAACATGGAGCAGCGCCACGGTTCCAAGAAGCCTGTTATTCGCAAGGCCCTTGTTGAGCTGGATGGAAAGCCTTTCAAGGAGTTCGCCGCTCATCGTGACCAGTGGGCTGTAACTACTAGCTACCTCTTCCCTGGAGCTATTCAGTACTATGGACCTACTGAGGTTTGTGACCTGACCACAAAGACTATTCAGCTGGAACGCTGCTAGTGTGATTTTGTGACAATGTGCCTTGGGATTTCGTCTTTTGACGGAGTTCCAAGGCTATTTTTTTATGAAAAGCTATTGAAAATGTTGCCTACGAGAAGTTTTTAATAAAAGTTGTGATTTTCCTGTCTTAAGGTTCGTTAGCTATCCCTTCTGTTGAGCTTTCATCAATTTTGCGGTACTATAATGCCATGATTTTTCCACGTTTTTTTCTGAAAGCAAAAGAAGAGACGGAGATTCTTTTAGGTTCTCCTTGGGTGTATGATAACGAAATTCTTTTTGTAAAATACCTGAAAGCAGGTGCTATTCAGCAGACCTCCTTAGAGGGTGCCGGTAGCTGCAAGAAATTGAAGGCAGTGGAAGCAGGTAGTGCTGTTGAGGTGTATTCCAAGTCTGGCCTTTTTTTAGGAACAGGAATTTTTAATCCCAATTCAAAGATTGCCATTCGTTTTTTAACCCAGGAAAAGCCAGAAGCAGTTTTTGGACCTCTGGAAGAAAATCCCAAGGAACCCCTTTCCTTGGCTTCCATTCACAATCACTATACCAAGGAATTTTTCTTACAAAAGGTAAAGCAGGCTCTGGAGCTGCGGTATTTATTCTTTAACAAGGCCGATTCCTATCGTCTGATTTTTGGTGAGTCCGATGGAATTCCTGGCTTGGTGGTGGACCGCTACTATGATGTGGAAGGTCGTGTTTTCCTTTCGATTCAGTTTTTAAGCCTCGCCACTGAAATTTTTCGACAGGAGATTCTCGGTGCATTGGAAACCCTGTGCCATCCCTTTGGAATTTATGAACGTAGCGATGTTCATGTTCGTGAGCTTGAAGGCCTGCAGCAGAAAAAGGGCTGGATTGGTGCAGAGCGTAATCCCCGAATTACCATTAAGGAAAACGGTGTGCTTTTAACCGTGGATCTGGAAATGGGGCAAAAGACAGGTTACTTCCTAGACCAAAAGGAAAATCGTCGATTGGTGGCAAGTCTTGCCAAGGGAAGGCGAGTGCTGGATACCTTTACCCACACTGGAGCCTTTGGATTGAATGCCCTTGCTGGTGGGGCCAAGTCGGTGATTTCCGTGGATATTTCACCTGAAGCCGTTGCCACAGTAGAGGAAAATATCCAGCTGAACAAGCAGCTTTGCAGGGAAGGAAGCAGGATTACTGCTGTGTGTAGCGATGTATTCGACTTATTGCGGAGTTACGAGGAAGAAAAACGCCAGTTTGATATGATTATTCTTGACCCACCAGCCTTTGCAAAAAGTGCTGGCAAGGTGGAAAAGGCCTACGGTGGCTACAAGGAAATCAATTTGCGGGCTATGGGCTTACTGGTAAAAGGTGGAATCCTTGTGACCTGTTCCTGCTCCCACTTCTTTGATTCTGCCACCTTCTACGATATGCTGGCCCATGCTGCCAAAGATGCCCACAGAAAGGTTCAGATTGTGGAACGACGGGGAGCTGCCCCAGACCATCCCCAGCTTATGGGCTATGACAAGGGTGAGTATCTTAAATGTGCTGTGCTGCGGGTGCTGTAATGTATGATGCTATTGTAGTTTTAGGTCCTACTGCCTGTGGAAAGACCTCATTGGGGGTGGGAATTGCCGCAGCCCTCAATGGGGAAATTATTTCAGCTGATTCTCGCCAGGTATATCGTTATCTTGATATTGGAAGCGGAAAGGATTTGGCAGATTATACTTTGCTGCAAGAAGACGGAACACAGCTTCAGATGCCCTACCATCTGATTGATGTAACAGAGCTTCCCTACGAGTACAGCGTCTATGATTACCAACGGGATGCTTACAGGGCCATTGCTGATATCAGACAGCGAGAAAAACTTCCTGTGGTGGTGGGTGGAACAGGTATGTACCTTGATGCCCTAGTGCGTGGCTATGATTTGCTTCCTGTGCCCACCAACGAAAAGCTTCGGGAAGAGCTGGCGGGAAAATCTATGGAGGAATTGACCCAACGTTTGCTGGAGATTCGGGGAGCTTTGCACAATCACACAGATTTAGATGAGCGTCACCGTTTGCTTCGGGCTATTGAAATTGCCGAGTTCCAGAAAAATGGTGGTGAATCAGCCAGTGCCGCCATGCCACAGCGACCACCCTTCAATCCCATCATTTTAGGTACCACCTTTCCCAGGGACCAGCTACGACGAAACATAAAGGAGAGGTTGCGACAACGACTCAAGGAAGGGATGATTCAAGAGGTGCAATCTATTCATGATTCTGGCATTGAGTGGCGGCGACTGGAACGGTTAGGATTGGAATATAAGTTTGTAGCTCAATTTTTACAGGGAAAAATTTCCTCTGAGGGGGAGCTTTTTTCCCAATTGAATATTGCCATTGGTCAATTTGCAAAGCGACAGGAAACTTGGTTTCGTGGAATGGAGCGAAAGGGAATAAAAATTTGCTGGCTTGCTTCAGGCAGCCTAGAGCAAAGGCTTTCTGAAGCATTGGAAAGGATTTCTTCTGTTTAGAACTAGGAAAGAATCACGCGTTGACAGCCAGTTTGTTCTTTGTAGGAATTTTTTCAATATAGCCTGTTCTCAGGCAGCTTTCAAAAAGACTTTTACTCAGAAAGTCAGTGGTTTCTTCTTCATAACCATCTCGGTCACGGACAATCTTTACTACATATCCGTCTTCCATCTCCCTCAAAATTGTCATATAATCTGTGGGGTTTGAACTTTTAAGTCTGTAAAAATCCATTTGATATCCTCCCAATTTTGGATAATACTTTATAGGCTGACTAAGGAATCTTTCGTCACCCTTTTATTATTTTCGGTTTAATAAATAAATCATATTAGCTTTTTGTGGGGTAGGGCTTGAACTATATTGACGCACATATTCATATTGGAGATTGTACAAATTGGCATCTCTTGCCAGATGTGGTGCAGTGTTCCTCCTGCCATACTGAAACGGATTTTTTATTTGTGGAATCATTGTCAAAACAGCACCCTAAAAAGGTGGTTCTAAGTTTTGGCATTCATCCCCAAAATCCTGATATAGCCTTTTTTCCCCTGCTGGAAAAATTTGCTACAGAACATCGACTAGGAGCAGTGGGAGAGGCGGGATTTGATTTTTTTACCCCAGAATTAACTGCTACCTGGGAAAAACAGCAGGAAGTGTGGCAGTTACAGCTAGAGCTGGCTCAAAAATACCAGTTACCCCTTGTGATTCATTGTCGTAAGGCCATGGATAAGATTTTTTTGTATTGTAAGGATTTGAAAAAGCTTCCTGCGGTGGTATTTCATGCCTTTCCTGGTTCTCGTCAGGAAGCGGAAAATCTGTTGCGGCGGGGAGTTGAAGGCTATTTTTCCTTTGGAAAGGAATTGCTACGGGGAAGAAAGAACAGTATTTGTTGTGTACAAGATCTTCCCTTAAATCGACTTTTAGCGGAAACAGACGCACCCTACCCAAGGCTACAAAATCAGGAGGCTTCTGAGCCTCAAGAGATTCGGCTAGTATATCAACAATTTGCAGAAATTCGTGGTGTTCATGAAGATGAAATAAAAAATCCCTTGGAACAGAACTTCCAAAGGATTTTCACAGGAAACAACGAATAATTTTTAGTTGGAAAGACGTTTAAGCTCCTCTATGGTTTTAACGTGTAGTTCCAGCACTGTTTCTACCAAAACTGCTGTATCCACTCCGTCTACTCCATCGTGGAGATGGCCTTTTTCCTTGCCCCTAAAAATGTCCTCAAGCTTCTGAGCCTCTGCTGCCAGGTGATTTGCTCCCAGTTGGCGAGCTGCACCCTTGACTCGGTGGATATACTGGGCAGCTTCTAGACATTCTCCACTGGGGGAATTGCGGAACTCCTGTTCCAGTTCCCGCATTTTGTCTGCTTGAAATACCGTATCCTGCAAAAAAGAATCCACCAAAATCATGTAGAGATCCATGTCATTGTCTAATCGCTCCAAGGCTTCCTGGAGATTAATTATTTCACTTGTATTATTTTCCACAGTAATTATTATAGTATATTTATCTTTTTTTTGCTATATTTATAACATGAAGTTATTTACCCTTTTCCTGTATGGAAGCCTTGGCTTTAGCCTTGTTTTTTCCTTCTTGAATATTGTCTTTACAAGTGACATTTCAATGGTGGCCTTTCCTCTTTCCCTGTTATTTACTGCCGCTGTAATATATTGTTCATGGTTTAAGCTGTATAGACAACGCAATCTAAAGATGGTTGCCCTCGTTCGAAAGCTCTATCAATATCTTCCCTTCATTCTATTGGTTGCCTTTGTGTTCCGACGTGCAGGAGCTTTGGGAACAAGCCACGGATTTGATATTGTTTCCGTTTTACTTTGGTTGGGAGCCTCTATCTTTTCTATTGGCATACAGATATTTTTGGGAAACAAGCGGATTGAAAATATTTTCCCCCATTGGACTTGTTTTCAGGAAGCCTGTGCTGAAAACAAGCCTCGTGGAATACGGCGACTTGTTCGAGAAATTCTTGAGTGGGTGGACGCCTTTATCCAAGCTGCCTTTACAGTGGCTTTGTTGAACATTTTTATTATTCAGCTCTATGAGATTCCCTCTGAGTCCATGGTACCAGAATTTCTTGTGCGGGACAGGGTAGTGGTATTTAAAACAGCCTCTGGACCTCGTTTCCCTTTATCCAACGTGGGAATTCCCCAGCTCCGTTCCTATGATCGTGGTGATATTGTGGTTTTCCGTAATCCCCATTATAGCCGTGATCGTCAGTCTGAGGTGAGAACCTTTGTGTCTCAGCTGGTATACACACTGACCTTTACCATGGTGAACTTGAATGTGGACGAAGACGGCAACTTAAAGGCAGATCCCTTGGTCAAGCGAGTAACTGGCTTGCCAGGAGAGCAGCTTATGATGGTGGATGGTGTGCTCTATGCTCGCACTGCAGATTCCCCTGATTTTAAGGTGGTGCAGGAGGATGCAAAATGGGCCGAATGGAACGTAGCTGCCTTGCCTGACAAAATTTTAGAGCATGTACAGGAGATTCCCTTTCCTGAGTCTATTTATCAGGGGATGATTCAATGTGAGGAATTGAAAAATTCTTTAACTTATGCTGGTGCACGGGAAGAAATTCTTCAGTTGGTGGAGGAATTTTCTTCTATACGGAGTATTTTATCTGGTGCGGACACTGGTACTGGTGCAAACATCTTGCCCATGTCTGAGTTATTTGCGGAAACCTTCTTTGCTCAATGTGACACCCTTTCTCGCAGATTGTTGACGGTGCAGGGTGGAACTAAGTGGTTTAATGACTACATGACTAGCTGGATGAATCATATTCCCCAGGAATGTTTTACAGATGAAGCTGTGCTTGTCGGTGGCGATTTATATCAGGATTCAAACTTCAGGTTAAATTTGTTGTCAAAGCTTGCCTTTGGTCGGCTGGTGGTGCAAAATGCCCGCCTTACTGCCCAAGGAAAGCCTGTTGCTAGCTGGCGTACAGATTCCATCCGTAATGCAGCTTTGGAGCAAATGGATTTATTATACGTGTACTTTGCCTTGATGGACTCTCGAACTATGCCAGTATTCCCAGCTAATAGTGAGTCTGGACAGCCAAATTACATTCCCCATAATTCCTTCTTTATGATGGGAGACAATCGGTTCAATTCTCTTGATATGCGCCATTCCTACGACAAGAAGATAGTGGCCATTACAGAATATGATCCTTATTCTTTGTTATATTCTTCACGAATGGCTCCACAGGCTGTGGGAGCTCAGGATATTTTAGGCACAACAGTGCTGCGTTTTTGGCCGGTAAACCGTTTTGGTGTACCAGGAATTACTGGAAAGGAATGGTAAATTCCTAAAATGTGATCTTCTGTTGTAATTTTTATTCCGTATTGACAGAAGTTATATTTTTATTCATCATAGGCAGACGTATGAGTGATACAAAGCTAAGCAGGGCTTATTTAGAAACATTGCCATCGGCAGACTTAATTGCCTTGGCTGATGATTTAGGCATAGATATTCCAGAGAATCTTAATAGACGATTTATTATCGGTGAGCTATTGGAAGCCGTCGATGATATGGAGGATTCAGATGATGATTTGGAAGAATCTTCTGAAATTACCACCGCTAATTTGCCAGAAACATACAATGAAACCGTTATTTCCGCTGTTTTACGTAATCCCGTTTGGCTTTTTGTGTACTGGGATGTGAAAAAAGACCATATCACCCTAGTTCGTAAGTCTGACAAGGTGCAATCCTTAAGCTTACGGGTACATATGTTCCATCGTGATGATCCAAATTCGATTGCAGATTCCTTTGATGTTCCTATTACCATTGAGGATAGAAATCGATACGTATTGTTGCCTGCTGGATTTGGTGCTGTCCGTGTTGACTTGGTGATGAATCTGGAAAATGATGCCTACGAGGTATGGTCTAGCACTGGTTTAATTATCTTACCCTATGTTTCCCAGCGGATTGCTAATCCTTTGCCAGAAACTCCTGTTTCTCCTGTGCTCAAGCTTTCTGGTTTGCCTGAGTTGCTGCGAACCCATTATATGAATCACCGTCAGTCTTTTTTTTAGGAGTTGAAATTCATGTCTAAAAAGAAAATTGTTATTACAATAGTGGCTCATCAAGGATATTTTTGTCCTACCAGTATTCAGGAATTGTCCCATCCAGAAATCGAGCTCCTTTTTACCGGAATTTCTGATACCTATATTCCCCTGTTAAATATGTTTGAAACCTTGGACTTGGAGCATATTCCCTTTCAGCTGTCCATTGTTATGACACCAACCCTTTGTACCTTGCTTTCCGACTACACGGTTCAGGAAATGTACGTAAATTGGCTTGATAAGCTGATTTTACTGGGTGAAAATCAAATTAATTCCTTAGATAAAACTGATGCAACTTATCCTTTAGTGGAAGCAGAATTAAATCGAGTGAAAAAATGTAAGGATGACTTTATCAATGTTTACAAAAGTGATCTCCTTGCAGCCTTCCGTTATTATGCTGACCGTGGAAGTTTAGAGCTTTTGGCTACTGCAGCAACAGCAGCTTTCTTGCCTCATTACATAGATTTGCCAGAGGCTGTTAATGCTCAAATTGATGCGGGCTTGCATTCTCATCGTCAGTTTTTTGGCTTGGTTCCTGATGGTTTTTGGCTTCCTGCCATGGGATATGCTCCTGGGTTAGAAGAAATCATCAAAAGCTATGGCTTTACCTATACTATTCTTGATTCTCATGGATTGCTTTTTGGTGATCCCATGCCAAGAAATGGTATTTTTTCTCCAGCGATTTGTAGCAATGGCTTATGGGTCTTTGGTCAAGATCGTACTGCAGAGGAAGCTATAATTGGTTCTGGTGGTTTTATGTACCGTGATGTGTATCGAAATCAGAATCGAGATTTTGCCTTTGAAGCTACTGACCAGCAGCTGGAAGGTTTTTTGACTGAAAATGGTGTTCGCTTGCCTTCTGGTTATAAATACTGGACTCGTGGTGATGATGAAAAACTGTATGATAAGGCAGTTGCCTCACTTCAGGTAAAAAAAGATGCAGAAGCCTTTGTGAAAAAATACGAGGAAAAGCTGGTAAAGGCAAGCCAAGCCTTGGAGTCCGATGATGTATCCATTCTATGTGCTTTTTATGCTCGAGATTTTGGACAGTTGTGGCATGAGGGCATGGGATGGCTAGAGCAGGTTATCCGATTGATAGCAGAAAGCAAAGAGATTGAGCTAAGTCAATGTTGTAGCTTTTTAGATTGTAAAAAGGAGCTCCAGCAGGTAAATCCCTTTATGTCTGCTGCTACTGGTACTGGCTACGGCGAAAATCTTCTTGATACAAAGAATGACTGGATGCTGCAGTATGCTCGTAAGGCATGTCAACGTATGAATCAGCTAGCGGATCGTTTCCCAGAAGATACAGGGTTAAAGGCTCGCGCCTTGAATATGGCTGCTCGTGAGGTTCTGTTGGCTCAGTCCTTAGATTGGCCTAAAATGTTGAGTGAAGGACTATTCCCTGAATATGCGAAAGAACAGTTTAAGAAAAATGTTCAGTCCTTTATTACCGTTTTTGATTCATTGGGAGCTAATTCCATCAGTACTGAATGGCTTACTCGATTGGAACAAGAGCATCCCCTGTTCCCGTGGATGAACTATCGAATATTCAGTAAAAAACAATGAGCTTGAGATTGGCTTGGCCGTGCATCCATGGATGAACTATCGAATATTCAGTAAAAAACAATAGGATTGAATTAGGGAGTGGGGAACCACTCCCTGTTTTTTTAAAAGAATTGACGGATTTCTTTGAGGGCTTCCAGTAGCTTGTCCAAATCCTGTTGTTGCGTTGCAGGACCAAAGGAAAAACGCACGCCGTTGGTGGCCAATTCCTTGGAAACACCCATGGCTTCTAGCACTGGTCTACTGAGCTTGCGGCTGGAACAAGCGGAACCAGTGGAAATGGCAATGGATTTTTCTGATAAAGCACGAACAAGCACCTCTCCAGGAATTCCTTCAAAGGCTACTTGAACAATCCATGGAGAAAATTTGTCTTTCAGTTTATCCGTATCACGAGTTTGTGGAATGAGGCCACAGCCCTTGATTTCTTTTAACTGAGCGATAAAATTGTCTGTCATGGTCTTTTGCTGTAAAAACCGTTGATAGGCAGGTGCTTCCTTGTTTTTTTCTGACAAAAAATGACGTTCCAGACATTTTCCAAAGGCCCAAGCTCCAGCAATATTTTCTGTTCCAGAGCGGATTCCCTGCTCCTGACCACCACCACGAACAAAGCTTTCAAACTTTTGTGCTAGATACAGGATACCAATGCCCCGAGGACCACCGATTTTATGAGCACTTAAGGCGGCACTGTCAATGCCAGGATAGGAGAGATTTAATGGAATCTTTCCTGCAGCCTGAACACAGTCAACATGGAGCTTTGGCCGCCGTTTTCCAGTTTCCTTGGCAAACTTGTTCAGCAGGTCGGCCACCTGATATACTGGTTGAATGGCTCCCGTCTCATTGTTTACTGCCATGAGACATACCAACACCGTGTCACTGGTGAGGACCTTTTCTATGGCGGCCACTGGTACAATACCTGTTTCATCAGGAGCAACTTGAATCACCTTCCAACCACAATGCTTCATCATTTCTGCCTGTTCTCGAATAGCAGGATGCTCTATGGCACTGATGATGATGGTGCCTGGAGCTGGACGCTGCAAAAGGGAGAGCAGGGGAAGATGATTTGCTTCGGTTCCTCCACTGGTGAAAAAGATTGTTTCACTCTTTACCTGAAGGGTTTTGGCACAATCAGAACGGATTTGTGTTAATAAATTTTTTGCAGGGGAGCCAAGAAAATGGAGACTAGAAGGATTACCAAAGTGGCTAATAGCAATTTCTGCTGCCTCACGGATAATATCTTCTTCCACCATGGCAGTGGCAGCCCAGTCAAAGTATAATGGTCTTGGACTGCTACCTCCATTTGCTTGAAGCTTATTTTCTTCCAGTATCATGTCTTATCTTCCAATACAGCAAGAATTGCATCTTCTGGAACCTCTTGAATGACGGTACTGTTGATTTCTCGCTGAAGGATGAATCTAATGGAAGAACTACTGTTTTTCTTGTCCTTTTTCATGGCAGATAACAAAATGATTCCTGCATCCTTTGGAGAAATTTTACCCTCAAGCACAGGATGGTAGGCTGTTCTACACCAGCCATAGCTTTCCAAAACTTGATCAACTTCATCTCTGTATTCTTGGTCACAAAGGCCTAGGTTTGCGGATAATTCCAACGCTCGACTAATGCCCCAGGCAACGGCATCTCCATGGGGAATGGCTCCCAAGCCTGCAGAAGTTTCCAGGGCATGGGCAAAGGTATGGCCAAGGTTCAGCTGCATTCTCAAGCCTGTTTCTGTCAAGTCTTTTTCTACAATGCTAGCTTTGGCAATGACACAACGACGAATAATCTGTCGTACCAATTCTGTTTCACGGGCTAACACTTCATCTTTTTGGTTTTGTAGAATGTGGAACAGCTTGGGAGCATACAAAAGGGCAGTCTTTAAGGTTTCTGCAAGGCCAGAGCGATATTCTTCTGGAGGCAGGGTTTGCAAAAAGTCGCTAAAAACGTGAAGCCGTTTGGCAGGATAAAAGGTTCCAATCATGTTCTTGAAACTATCAAAATCGCAGCCTGTTTTTCCGCCAACAGCAGCGTCTACCATGGCCAAAAGAGTGGTGGGGACTAATTCTAGCTTAGCTCCCCGTTTAAAAATTGAAGAGGCAAAGGCAGTCATGTCGCAAATAACGCCACCACCAATGCCTACAAAGACGCTGGAACGCTGTAAACCTGATTCCAGGGCTGTTTGTATGATGAATAATACGTTTTCTATGGTTTTGTAGCTTTCTCCTGCACCAAGAATTACCAGGGTGTTGGAGCCCTTTCTAAAAACTGAAGCAGGAGCTACTTCTGTTGGAATTGAAAACTCCTTTGCTAAGGCTTTCAAAGAAGGGAGGGAAATTATGGTAGAATCAGTTACAAAGATTCTATTGAGGCCATCATTGGGAGAAAGAAAACTCATCAAGGAGTCTAGCTCCTGGGAAGTGTAGAAAATAATGTCAGTTTTTTCTGTTCCCACAGAGATTTGGGGATATTGAATGGTGAAAATGTCCTGTGTCATGGAACCTATTTTAATAGGTTTCCTCATCCATTGCAAGGAATGTTTCACGAACTTTTGTCAGGCGATTCAATTCTCTTGTGAGGATTTTTTCGTAGTTCAGCTCACCGTTGGCAATACGGTATCTCTCGTCTTCCCAGTTTTGAATATCAGTTAAAAACAAAAACTGAAAATTGCCGGTACTGGCCTTTTCTGCCCACAGTTTTGCTTCCTCCCAGTATACAAGTCCTGTTTGGAAACATTGCTCTGCCTTTTCTAAATCCCTTAGATATTGCTCCTTCCAAGGAGCTTCATAAAAATAGGCAACCTCTTTGTCAAAGGTGGCAGCCAGTCTCATGTGCTGCTCTATAAGCTTAAGATTTACATGCATCATAAAAAGATAACGATATTTTTCCCAATCTTTTTCGTCAGTTATCTTTGCAAGGGCATTTCGTGGATTACAAAAATCTGCCTTAACCGCCTTTTCTAGCCAATAGATATTTTCTATTACATCATCGGGGTACTGCTGGTAGTGAACATGAAACAGGCGGTAAAATTGTTCTTTGTACACCACAAAGTAGGAAAAGCCCGAACCAATGGTAAAGCACAAAAAAAGTGCTAGTGCAAGACAACGCTTTGCAGTGGGAGAGAAAAATCTTTTTTTTGCAAAATTTTGTTGTGGATACTTCACCCTTGTAATATCGGCATATTTTTTAGGGTACTCCAGATATTTTCTCCTACTTTTTCCAGACTCTGGGAAGCATCTATTCTGATAATTTTCATGTCTGTGTTCATTTCTTCATATTCTTGAATGACTCTGCGGTATTCTTTGAGGGTGGATTCCAAAAAGAGCTGGTTTTCATAGATTTCCGTAACACCTCGCCGTGTAATTCGTTTTAATGATTGGCTAGGTTCTATGTCAAAGTAGAAAAGATATTCTGGCAGGGGAAATTGACTGTTGAGAAGACGAGGAAGATCTGGACCACAGGTAGCACTCTGGTAGGCAAGGCTAGAAAAAAGGTAGCGATCACTGATGACGAGGGTTCCATTGTGACACAATTCCTCTATGCCTCCAGGGGCTGCAAGATGCTCTTGTCTGTCAGCAGCAAAAAGATAGGCTGCAGTTTGGGCTGTTGCTTGAAAATCACCTTTTAGGAGGCTCCGCAAAAACTTTCCTGTGGCTCCTGTGGTGGGTTCCGCAGTGCAGTGGCATGGTATCTGAGGAAATTCAGCCTGTAATTTCTTTTGTAATAGCTTTTGTTGGGTAGTGGTACCAGCTCCATCTATGCCTTCAAAAACGATGAAATTCTTTAATATCACAATAGACCTACCATTTTTTTCCGAAATTTACTATAGTGTAGAATAGGATATCTTAGCCACATGAAGTCTAAAGTCGTCAAAATCGGCGTCAGCAGCATTCTCTTTTTCTCTATGATTCTCGTAACCTTAGTGCTGGTGCGTCCTGCAATTCATGGGTTTTCCCAGCGACTGGAGGCATATCGCAACGAATTTTTAGCCATGGTGGAATCAAAGACTGGTCTAGAGGTATCCTACGACTCATTATCGCCAGCTATTCTATCAGTTTTTCGTATTAAAGGTATAGAGGTTTGTGACGGAGAAACAAAAATTCCCGTACTTTCAATCCGCAAGGCCCATCTTTCCTACAATTTGCTGCACCTGCTTTCTGGAGATATTCAGGGAGCCTTTTCTAAGCTTACAATTTCAGGCATTACCTTGGAATACGATGCAATGAAAAGTAGTCGGGTGATGGAAAAGCTCATGTCCCTGCTATCGAGTCCAGAGGAAACTCCTCTGGAAACAAGCCCAGTAGAAAAAACTGCTGAAGCCAAGGCTCCTACAAGTATTTCCCTGCCCTTTGCCATAGATATTAAGGACGTAAATCTCCATTATCTTGATAATATCATGGACGTTATGGTTTCCTTTAGGGATATTGCAGTGACGGATACTGCCTCCCAAGGCTTTTTATTAGCTCAGGGAAATGGAATAAGTCGTGTTACCTTTCAGGATGCAGCCTTAGCTTCTCTTCCTTCAGAGCTACAAAAATCGGTTAAAAATATTTCAATAGGTTTTTCCTTTGATGCTTCCATTTTACCTCAGCTTGATGGCAGTACTGCAGGTATATCCTTTGCATCCGTATCCTCCACAGATTTTTCCCTAGCTCGAACAAGCTTGTTTGGTGAATACAATCAAGGTGTTGTAAAGGTATCCACTATGCAGGGAAATCTTCCTTTGTGGCTTATGGCTGAGATGAATCTTGATGAAGGTCAGCTGCGGGTTTCAGCTCAGATGGATGAATTTGATCCATTTTCCTATGTGAGGCTCAGAAAAGAGATTCCTTTGCTGGATAAAATTCGTGGTACCACTATTTCTGGAAACTACGAATTCCAGCTAGATACCAAGTCTCTAGCCTTTGACTATGAAGCCGACGGTTCACTTTTTTTACCAGAGCAATTATTGTCCCCAGAATTGTTGCCTGCTGGATTGGTGCTTGACTATGATTTTTCTGGTAATGCCACCGACGTAACAGTAAAGAGCTTTCGGGCCAGTAACGAGAATCTTGACTTCTTGTTGGAAGGTGCTGTAAATATTCCCAATTTGCAGGCATCGGGATTTGCCTTTTTAGAGCGTTTTACGGTGCCAGGCAGTGGTGATATTTCTGCGGAGTTGTATATTGATGCCCTAGATCGAGGCTTTACCTGCTTTATTCCTCAGCTTTATTATGGAGAGCGAAGCTTTACTGCTCTTCAGCTTTCTATGATTCCCGATACGACGGCAAAATCCTTTGACTTTGAGTTTGAAGCCTCTGATTATTCTCATATCGATTTTGGTGTTCCTGGATTACTTCGTCTTTCTGGAAGTTTGTTAAATGAGGATAAGCCCTATATTCAAGCAAATTTGGGAATAAATGATTTCTTCCTTGATTCTGTAGTAAACGTGGCATCTTTTTTTGTTCCTGAAGATCAGCGGACAAAATTGGAATCCATGTCTGCAAGTCTTTCTTCCTACGTTACCACCAACGAATTATATTTTGCCACAGATCTTTCTTCCATTAGCTACAATGTAGACTATTGGATTTTGGCAGATACAAACAACGACGACAACCTTCTTATCTTCTCCTTTACTGGAAATGAATCCACGGTAAATCTTTCTCAGTTTGATCTACTCTTTGCAGGACAGGATATTCAGCTCACAGCAGGAGTAGACTTTGATGAAGGATATACTCAGGCCTTGTTTAATGCAGATATTTCTGTAAATACAGTACCCTATTCTTTGGCAGGCTCCTATACCATTGGATCTTGGTTAAATCTTTCTGGAAGCTATGGTTTACTAGCCTCATTGTCTTTTGACGGAGTAGAAAACATGCTAGAAGGGCAGCTCCAAATGAATGAACTGCCTATTTCCATAGGACCTGCAATGATTTTATGCTCTTTGGAAACTAATGGCTTTATACCAAGGGATAATATGGCTGGATTCAGGGTGGATGTAACCGATTTTAGCTTGTCAGAGGTTTCAAATCTCATGTTTACCAATCCAGAGCTTTCTATGTCTGGACAAATTTCTAGCTATGGCTTTTTGTTGGAAAACTTTTTGTTTCAGGATGAGGTTTCCACCTTGGAGGGTTCAGGTGGAATTATGTGGAATTTTTCCCAAGGAAAGATGGATACAGCTGGTTTGAACTTAACTCTTGCCAATGCTCTGTCTACAGAGTCCTACAACATTGGTATGAGTTTTTCAAATCCAGAGAAAAAGGATTTTTCTCAGCTAAACTTTCTTAACGATGTTTATTTTTCAGCCCAAATTGATGTGAATCATTTACCCATGGCTCGTTTCCGTCCAATGCAAAATCAAGGGAACGTGGTAACTGCAACAATCAATGCTATGGGAACCATAGAAAATCCCTATGTATCTGTGGACATAGCTCCTTCATCCATTTCCTTTGGTGGTGTACCCTTTACGGTAATGGCCCATTCCAGATTGGAGGATGGAGAGATTTTCTTAGATAGTGGAGAAGTTCAGTTTGGTAATCAACATATCAGAAACATCTTTGCAAATTTCTCTCTTACTGATTTTTCAGGTATGCTTCATGCTGAATATGATTCTAACTTAGGTAATATTTATTCAATACAGATTCCAGTGGATGTGAATGTAACCAGTTCTTTGTCGAGCAATGAAAGTGAAGCAGGGGTACTAGATAGTGGAAATACAAGTGACAATGAAGGCTTTGTGGGAATTATCACTACCTTGGCTCGTGGTCTACCAGAAATGATTTCTGTAGACACTCGGGCTGAGCTGGGGGGTAATTTCTTTGCAAAACCAGAAACAGTGGAATTGAATCTTGTACGAGTTCCAGGTTTTATCATGGTGAATTCCAAGAATGATTTAGGAATTTCTGGTTCTATTACAGAAGATGGCTTTATAAATATGAATTTATCAGGTCGTATGCCACTCCATGCAGTAGTGCAGGGAAGGGTTGCAGAAGAGGCTTTGGACATTCAGCTCAGGGATATTTCCTCTGACCTGTCAAAATTCACAAGCCTCGTTTCTTTCCCCTACATCATGCTCCACGGTGGTCATATGACAGGAAATTTGCATATTGGTGGCATTTTAGCTGATCCTCAATTTGATGGACAGCTTTCAGTTTCAAAATTCACTATCAACTGTCCCGATTATGTTCCTGAATTGATGATCGCACCTCAGGCAATAATTAATTTACGGGATAATGAATTGTTGCTAGATCAGGTGTATTTTGATATTGCTGATGGCTGTGCTTATCTTGACTTGCGTTTGGCCATGGACCGATGGATGCTAGACGTTCTTACCTTAGATATTAATACTCCTACAAATGTAATGGTGCCTGCTCGGATAAATATTCCCGCTAAAACTTCTAGTGCCCCCTCAATTCTTATTGAAGGAGATTCCACCTGTAATCTTGATATCGAAGTAACCATGTCCAGGCTTGATATTAAGGGACGTTTTTTTGTTGACAATGTGGATATTGATATTATTTCCAGTGGAATTCGTGGTGAAAATACCCGTCAAGAAGGACTTATATATACTAAATCAACGGGAAAATTTACCACAGTTTTAGATATTGGCATTACTACAGGACAGCACGTAGAGTTGTTTTTTGATCCAGTGCTTCGTGGACTTATTGCACCAAATACAAAGGGAACATTCCGTTATGATTCAAGCTCCAGCTCTTATCTTATTGACAGTGATATTGTACTGCGAGGTGGAGAAATTACGTATTTGAATAGAAATTTTTATTTGCGTGAGGGACGGGTGGTATTTACAGAAAATAATTCTTTAGATCCCATCATTACGGTACGGGCTGAAATCCGTGAGCACGATCAAAATGGAGAACCTGTAAGAATTACCCTGTCTGCAGAAAATCAACGTCTCAGTGCCTTTAATCCAACCTATTCCTCCTCACCACCAAAATCTGAAATAGAGCTTATGACTATTTTGGGACAAGCTTTGACAGCAGATGCACAAAGTGGATTAGACGTATTGCTTTCTGGTGTAGATTATGGATTTAATCTATTGGTATTACGTAAAATTGAAAATGCATTGCGTGATTTCCTTAATTTTGATATATTCTCCTTTAGAACTATGGGATTGCAAAACAGTCTCAAACAGTGGCTTAATACTGGTGAAGAAAAGAAAAAACTCACAATCGGTAACTTTTTTGATAATACCACTGTTTATATAGGTAAGTATTTCGGAAGTTCCATTTATGCTGATGCGATGCTCCATTTTGCCTACGATGAAAAGAAGGCTCTAGAGGATGGGAGTGGTTCTGGACTGAGATTTCAACCAGAAATTGGTTTGGAGATGGATTCTCCATTTGGAGCCATTCGTTGGAGTATGTCTCCTGATTTGGAAAATACCCAGCATTTATGGGTACCATCAACATCCATCAGTCTTTCGTGGAAATTTTCTTTATAAGGATATTGTATGATGAATTGCAGGGATTTTGTTCGTAGGGCTCTTGTTTCCTTTATGGTCTTGCTTCTTTCTGCCTTGGTATTTGCTCAAACTACTGATACCTGGTATTACGGCAAGAAAATCAGAAACATTGATTTTAAAGGATTGGAAAATGTCAATTCTATGGAGTTGGATGGTGTAACATCCCCTTTCATTGGTAAGGAATTTACTGATGAACTTTATCTTGACCTACTGAACAAGGTGTATGCACTAGATTTTTTTGAAGATGTGTCACCCATAGCCTTGCCAGGTGATGCTAAAGGCTCTTCTGTAGTAATTGAATTTACAGTAGTGGAAAAACCCTTTGTATCCCAGTTAAAGTTTACTGGAAATCGTCATATTCGTGCATCTGAGCTTAAGGAAGCAATTTCTACCAAGGCAAAGGACATTTATAATTCTAGTAAAATTCTCCTTGATGAGCGTGCCATTCGTGACTTGTATCTGAAGAAGGGCTACACAAATGTTCTAGTATCCTCCACCACAGAGGAAACAGGAAATGGAATTGTTGTTACCTTTACCATTTCAGAGGGACGTTCTACCGTAGTTAGAGAAATCAGTTTTATGGGAAATACAGTAGTTTCTTCCAAAACTCTAAAGGGACTTCTTTCCATGAAGACTGTAGGTATTTTTAACAAGGGTGCTTTTCAGGAAAGTCAGCTAGAGGTAGATAAGCAATCAATTTTAGCATACTACCAGAATCGTGGATATGTAGATGTAGCTATTCTTGATGTGGTACGAACCGTCAGCTACAATGAAGAGGATGATTGTGATGAGCTTTATATTCAGTATGTGATTCAAGAAGGTTCCCAGTATACCTTTGCGGGAATTACCTTTACAGGAAATACTATTTTCTCCACAGAGCAGTTGCGAAATATGATTAAGCTTCAGGATGGAGAAGTGTTTAACATGGGGAAATTCCAAGAGGGCTTGGTATCAGTAACTGATTTATATTATGAAAATGGATATACATCTAATTATTTCAATCCTCTGGAAAATAAAAATGCAGAGACTCACCAGATTGCTGTAAACTTTATGATTAGGGAAAATCCCAGAAGCCATATCGAGAATATCTTTATTAAGGGAAATGAAAAAACAAAGGATTATGTTATTCTTCGAGAGCTTCCTATTGAATCAGGTGATATTTTCTCTAAAACAAAGATTACCAATGGATTAAGAAATTTGTTCAATCTGCAATTTTTCTCTGCAATCGTTCCTGAGATTGTTCCTGGTTCTGAGAAAAATCTTGTTGATTTAGTATTGAATTTGGAGGAACAATCCACCACCTCTATTGAATTCGGTGTTACCTTCTCTGGAATTGCAGATCCTGATGCCTTTCCTGTTTCCTTGTTCTTTAAGTGGCAGGATGCAAACCTTTTTGGTACTGGAAAATTAATTTCTGCAAATACAACTCTTTCCACTGATAGTCAGTCCATTGCCTTTAGCTACGGTGATTCTTGGTTTATGGATTTACCAGTAAGCTTCAGTGCCAGTGCTGGAATTTCTCATAATATTTCCAATGCTTTGCGATCTGTTGTGTTGCCTGATGGTTCTGTAAATAATTCAAAATATTATATGAATTACAATAATCTTGCCATCAATTTCTCCGCTTCTCTCGGCCGTCGTTGGGCTCCAGATTTTGCTATACTTTCTGTAACTGGCGGATTGTCTAGTAATATTTCACGTAATTTCTATGATGATTCCATCTATACGCCTGTGGATTCTTTGATTGCAGAGAATCAGAAGCAGTGGGGATTGTCAAATTCTATTTGGATTGCAACATCTTTGGATGATAGAGATTTGAACTATGATCCCTCTAAGGGATGGTTTGCCAAGCAGCAATTTTCTTGGACAGGACTTATTCCTGGCATAGAAAAGCAATTCTTCCTAAGTTCCGACACAAAGGGCGAAATTTACTTTACTTTACTTGATTTGCCTGTATCAGAAACTTGGAGTTTAAAATTTGTTTTAGCAGGATTAACCAGTCTGTCCTTTATAGAACCTAGTCCTAACTCTAGATTAAGTGAATCAAATAAGCTCTATATCGATGGAATGTTTACTGGTCGTGGATGGAGTTCTCTCTACAGTACCCATCGTGGGCTTGCACTTTGGAATAATACTGTTGAGTTGCGTATGCCTGTTGCACCAGGAATCTTCTCATTGGACTTCTTCTTTGATGCTGCAGTTATCAAGGATACTCCCGAGAATTTCTTTACAAACTTGAATATAAAGGATGTATTCTTTAGTTTTGGTCCTGGTTTCCGTTTCTCTTTGCCTCAGTTCCCATTGAGAATGATGTTGGCAAACACATTCCAGGTAAAGGATGGTAATGTTGCCTGGCAAAACGGAAAGGGTCCTGAATGGCAGTTTGTACTTTCATTCAATATTACCAACAGATAAGGAGTTTTTTACAATGAACAAGAAATTTATTATTACAACTCTATGCATTTTGTCTTTATGTGCCTTGGTAAGTGCTCAGCAGATTACTAAGTTTGGTGTAGTGGACACTTCTCGTGTCTATGAGTCCTTTTTCCGAGATACAGGTCCTATCAGAAATTATGAGTCAAAGAAGGCTTCCTTTCAGAAGGAAATTGATAGTCTTACTCAGGAATTACGGGATCTTCAGACTAAACGAACTGAATACCAGAAGAATAAGAACGATGCAGCTGTTTTACGTATTGATGCAGAAATTGCACAGAAAACACAGTATATTACTGAGTATACAAATGCCAAAAACATGGAGCTAGAAACCTTGCGCCGTTCCCTGCAGTCCTCTGATAGCTTTTACAAAAAGCTTTACAGTACCTTGGAACGAATTGCCGAGGATGGAGGCTACAGTATGATTTTAAGCTTGCAGGATTCCAATTCTATTCTCTGGTACAGCCCCTCTGTTGATGTTACCGATGAGGTTATCAGCGCCCTAGGATTGTAGTATGGCTGAATTGACCCCCATGATGCTCCAGTACCGGGGGCTCAAAGAACAACATCCTGATGAGGTTTTATTTTTTAGATTGGGAGACTTCTACGAAATGTTCGATTCCGATGCGGTGGAAGTTTCCCGTCTTCTAAATCTCACCCTTACCCACAGGGCGGGTCAGCCCATGTGTGGCATTCCCTTTCATGCGTCAAAGATTTATATTGCTCGTCTTTTGCGTCTTGGTAAGAAGATTGCAATTTGTGAGCAGGTTTCCATGCCTCAAAACGCCCGTACCTTAGCCGAGCGTAAGGTGGTGGAAATCATTACTCCAGGAACTGCGGTAGAAGAGGAATATCTGGAGCAAACAAGTCATAATTATCTTGCTTCCTTGTCTTGTAGTCGAGGAAAGGCTGGTTTCGCCTTTATCGATGTAAGTACGGGAGCTTTTTCTGCCACCAGTTGGAATCTCAATGACATGGTCCAGGAGTTTTCCAAGGAATTAGGGCGTTGTTCCCCCAGAGAAATGGTGTTGCCCCTTTCACTGAAGGATCAAAGGCTGGTGCAGGAGGTACTTGCAAGCTATCCTGCTATTTCCATTTCCTACTATCCTGACTGGCACTTTGCTGCTGATTTAGCCTATAAACGATTGACAGAACAATTTAGGACAGCAAATCTTCGATCCTTTTCCTTAACAGAAGCTTCTCCAGAGGTGCCACCAGCAGGTTTTTTGCTAGATTACTTATCAAAGAACTTTAATTCAAGTTTGCCTCACATTTCGGGGATTCAGCTGTATAAGGATAGCGATTACGTCATCATTGATGATTCTTCTCGACGGAATCTGGAGCTAGTGGCAAACCTGCGGGATGGAACGGTTCACAGCACCTTGCTAGAAACCTTGAACTATGGTGTCACTGCCATGGGAAAGCGGCTTATTCGTAGCTGGCTTCTTTGTCCTTTGCGAGATTCCAATAAAATCATGGCTCGTCAAAACCTAGTGGCAGAGCTAGTGGCACAACGAACCTTACTGAAGGAGCTACGGGAACAGTTAAGCTCCATTTTGGATTTGGAGCGTCTTACTGGTCGTGTAGCCATGGATCGTGCCCATGGAAAGAATCTTCAGGCACTAAAAGCTAGTCTGTATGCATGGCTTCAAGTTCATCAGCTCATTGAACCCTTACACTGTAGTGGTACCGATATTACAGATGCAAAAAAGGTTGCAGATTTGATTCACGCCAGCATTGTTGATGATCCTTCAATCGTTTTAACGGAGGGAAATCTCATTAAGACAGGCTGGTGTCAGGAGCTCGATCACCTCAAATCCATTCGTGATAATTTTGGTCAGATTCTTGATGAATACGTGGAAGAAGAGCGACGTAATTCTGGAATTTCTACCTTAAAGGTTCGGTATAATCGTGTTTCTGGTTATTATATTGAAGTTTCTATCGGTAAAATCGACACTGTTCCTGCCCATTTTATTTTACGACGTTCTCTGGTTAATGGAAATCGATACACAACTGTTAGATTACAGGAGCTAGAGCAGGAGCTCAATTCCTCTGATGCAAAGATAGTGGAGCTGGAACGAAATCTTTTTCTTGAGGTACGGGACAAGGTCAAGGAGTTTACTGTCTATCTTTTTCAAGTGGCAAAGGAAATTGCTTATACCGATTGTATTGCCTCCCTTGCCCAGGCTGCCATAACAAACCAGTGGGTTCCACCAGAAATTACTGAAAATGGACCCATGGAAATTGTAGCGGGTCGCCATCCTGTGGTGGAGCAGCATCTTCCCTCTGGGGAATTTGTTCCTAACGACGGATATTTTTCTCAGGATAAATATTTTGCTCTCATCACTGGCCCCAATATGGCAGGAAAAAGCACCTATTTACGACAAACTGCCTTGATAACCTTGCTGGCTCAAACTGGCTCCTTTGTTCCAGCCCGTTCTGCCCGAATCCCCTTAGTTGATAAGATTTTTTGTCGTGTTGGAGCTTCTGACAACCTAGCTCGTGGTGAGTCTACCTTCTTGGTGGAAATGACAGAAACGGCCCACATTCTACGATCTGCCACGGAAAAAAGCCTAGTGATTATGGATGAGGTAGGGCGGGGAACTTCTACTGAGGATGGACTTTCCATTGCCTGGGCTGTTTCTGAGTATTTGTTGAACAAGGTTCGCTGTATAACCCTTTTTGCTACTCATTATCATGAGTTGACCCGTTTGGTTCATCCCGCCCTCCTTCCCCTATGTCTCGAGGTTTTGGAGCAGGAAGGAGAAATTACCTTTCTTAAAAAAATTAAGGAGGGATCAGTAGCCAATTCCTACGGAATCCACGTGGCTCAGCTGGCAGGAGTTCCCCAAGAGGTGATTCAGCGCTCAGAAATCCTGTTGCAGGAGATTACCCAAAAGATTAAACCCAGCCTTGCAATTCCAGATTCCATTGTGGAAACTGACAAAACTGACACTGCTCAAGTACCTGAAGTAGTTATGGAAAGTCAAAAAACAGCAGCTGTATTTCAATCTCCAGGCTTATTCTCCGACGAGGAACTGATTCTAGATGAAATTCTTTCCACTGACACGGACAACCTAGCTCCCATAGAAGCCTTGCTACGAATTGCCCGCTGGAAAAAGGCCCTTTCTGGAAAATAATTTCCTAATTTGTCCAGTTTTTGTCAGATTTTCTCCCTTCAACCATATAATATTTATATGAAGTTTTTTCACTTTATTTCTCATTTTTTTTCTTCTTGTCTGTCTCTTTTGACAGGAGGCCAGGAATGTTTGTGCTGCGGTAAATACACTATAACAGCACCTTTATGTCCTGAGTGTCAGAAGGAAAAGCTTTTTTCCTGGACACCAAAATCTCAGCGTTGTTCCTGTTGTGGTAAGGAATTAATTTCTGAGATTGAGGTTTGTACCCTGTGCCGAAATCAGCGACTTTTAAGCCACACCAAGCAGGTGCTTCCCATTCATAGCTATCGTCTTTGGAAAAAAGATTTGCTTTTTGCTTGGAAAACCGCGGGAATGAGGCAGCTTTCTCCAGTGCTTGCCCAGCTTATGGCTGATTTTTTAAAAAAGGAGTTGGGGGATTTAGGAAACATTCCCTTAGTACCAGTTCCTCCACGAAAGGGAAAGATACGGCAGCGGGGTTGGGATCAGGTACAGGAATTGTGTTTATATTTGAAAAAATATCACGGATTTCATGTGTTGCCTTTGTTGGAACGGCAATCACTAGAACAACAAAAAAAGCTAGACAGGCAGGGCCGCTTGGATAACCTTGGTAAATCCTATTCTTTGGCAAAGAAGTTTACCAAGAAGTCAGCTAAAAAGAAGATTCAGCTTCCTAAAAAAGTCATTTTAATCGATGACATTCTTACCACAGGTGTTACCTTGGAGACCTGTGCCCGAGCATTGCAGGAGGCTGGGGTAGAAGAGGTTTACGGCTGTACTCTATTTTATGTTACCTAGAAGTACAGCCTGAACCTGATTGTATATTACTTAAAAGCTTCAGTTAGCATATTGTAGGTAGCTTATTCTTCAACCTGTGGTGCCATAAGCTTTCCCTTGTACAAGACCTTGGGATAGACCACAATATGAAGCTTTTTTTCAGCCTGTGATAGCTGTCGCATTTCGTAGCCGTCACCAATGACAATATTTGTTCCCGTTCTACCGTTACGTCCCGTTCGGCCTGAACGATGAATAAAGAAATCAATGTTTGAAGGCATATCCATCTGGATAATATGGGTCACGTTGGGAATGTCCAACCCACGGGCAGCCAAGTCACTAGTAATGAGAATTGGACAGCTTCCCTTACGAAATTGTTCTAGAACTTGCTTCCGCTTAACCTTGTCTTGCTTTGCGTGAAGACAGCTACAATGAATTTTTTTGTAGCTTAATTTAGATTGAATTATCTCCACATCAGCAGGGCGAGCAGTAAAAACAATGGCCTTCATTGGTAGAGTTTGTGGTTGTGAGCTAGAAGCCTTGGATGTAGCTTCTTGTTCTGCCACCAAGAGCTTTCGCAGGGTGTCCACCTTATCTCGGCTTTCACTGTAGATGGCAATATGGGTAATTTTTTGCTGTAACACATCCTCTGGTGGCAGAATCATTTTTTCTACTGAATCTGTTGTAGAAGCTGCATCCTCTGGAAGTTGTACCAAGGACTGAACTAGTTTTTCTGTTTTTCCCGTGATTGTAGCAGAGCATGCCACAACCTGAACATTAGCAGGAAGGGCCTGACAAAAGGCTGAGGTTTCATCTCTAAGCTCTGGAGATAAAAGTCTATCCACCTCATCTAGGACAATAGCCTTCACCTGATGAACCTTTAATTTTTTTAAGTACACCAATTCCATCAATCGGGCTGGTCCACCCACTACAATCAAGGGCTTTTTCTTCAGCATTTCCACCTGCCGTTTGATGGGAGCTCCTCCAATGAGCAATATTGCAGGTATATCCGTCATAAGTTGAATCTGGGATTTAATTTGAGAAGCAAGCTCATGGGTTGGAGCCATAACCACCAGTTGGGTTTGACTAATGCTTTCATCTATTTTTTGTAAAAGAGGTAACAAATAGGCAAAGGTTTTTCCAGTACCAGTTTCAGACTGAAAAATAAGAGATTTTCCTTGATTCAGGACTGGAATAGTTTGAGCTTGAACCTTAGTAGGTGTATTAATAGCAAGTGCGGTAAGTTTTTCTATCAGTTGTTCTTGAATTCCCAAGTCTTGGAAATTGGTTACGGTATTGGTGGTTTCGTTCATGAAGGTACTATAGCATATTTTTATTTGATATGCTACAATTATATATATGAAGATAGGTATAGACACCTTTGGTTGTGGCCATGGACAATCTGGAGTAGGACTCTACCTCATGTCCCTCATTGCAAATTTGCCAAAAGACGATAACTTGTACTACCACCTTTTTGGTTCAAAAATTGATAAATACACATATATTTCTAAAACAGGAAATTTCTCCTATACTACCGTTTCTATTCCTGATAGTGCGGTAGCTGAGTTTTTGTGGCATTCTTCTCGATGTTCTAATTTTGTTTCCAAGCAAGGCTATGATGTGACCTTTTATGCAGGTGGCCCTCGTTATGCTGCTTCTAGCTACAAAAAGCCTGGAATTGTGGTGGTAAATGAAGTTGTGTCTGAATTACCTGAGCTAAAAAATGCCTTACAGGGGCTTCAGATTAAAAATGCCTTGAACAAGTGTGCTAAAATTATTGCTGCTAGTCAGTTTATTAAAAAGGACATGGTTCATCTTGGGATTTCAGCAGATAAAATCCACGTAGTTCATAATGGAATTAATCATAGTTTATTTTATCCGCAAGCTGATTTTGAAGGGGACATTATCGATATTAAGCCCTTTGCCATTAAAAAGCCTTACTTGATTTATGCTTCCAGACTACAAAGTCCCTTAAAAAAGCATATTGAGCTGATTCGAGCCTTTTCTCTTTTCAAAGAAAAAACTGGATTACCCCATCGTCTCGTTTTAGCTGGAAGTGCTGACTCTTATTCCCAGCAGGTACACGAAGAAACAGCTGCATCTCCTTATGCATCGGATATTTTCCTTACAGGTTATTTTCCCCACGAGCATCTTCCCCAGCTTTATTCCAATGCGGATGCTTGTATTGTTCCTTCAGTAAATGAAGGAGTAGGTCTACCTGTTCTTGAGGCAATGGCTTGTGGTATTCCCGTGGCTTGTTCTAAGGAAGGAGCCTTACCAGAGATTGCAGGCTCTCACGCCTTGTATTTTGATCCCGACAATCTTGATGAAACAGCTGCTGCTCTCGAGAGAATTGTTAGTGACAAGGAACTGAGAAGCAAGCTAATAGAAGGTGGATTGGATTGGACTCGTCGTTTTTCTTGGGAAAGAACAGCCTCAAGAACCTTGGAAGTAATCCTTTCTGCTACAAAAACTCTTGATACAGCAACTTTAATAGATTTGAATTGTAGACAAATAAAAAAGCCATGAAAAGCTTGATTCATTTGAATCATTGCTTTTGCATGGCCTTTTCTTTTATCCAGAAATTTCTAGGCAGTCTTTTGGTCTTCTAGCAACAATGTTGCTTCAACCTTATTGTTTTCTACCATTTCTTTTGTAATGGTGAGTTTTCTATTTCCAGGAATGGAGGGAATCTCAAACATTACATCTAGAAGCATTTTCTCTACAATAGCACGCAATCCACGAGCACCTGTTTTGTGACGAATGGCAGTTTCTGCAATGGCATCAATAGCACCATCACTAAATTCCAATTCCACATTATCTATGGCAAAGGAAGTTTGATACTGCTTTGTGATAGCATTTTTAGGCTCAGTCAGAATCATCTTCAAGTCATCCTTGGTAAGCTCTTTCAAAGCCACAGAAATTGGCATACGTCCAATGATTTCTGGAATAAGACCGAATTTTACCAAGTCATCGGGGATAACCTTGTTTAACAATTCTGCCTTTGCATCCTCATCCATGTCCTTTGAATTACTTCCAAAGCCCATAGTACGCTCTGCAACACGAGTTTCGATAATACTATCTAATCCTACAAAGGCTCCACCGCAAATGAAAAGAATATTGGTGGTGTCAATCTCAATCATTTCCTGATTGGGATGTTTTCTTCCGCCCTGGGGTGGAACACTAGCCTTAGTTCCTTCGATAATCTTCAGCAAAGCCTGCTGAACGCCTTCTCCAGAAACATCTCGAGTAATAGAAGTATTTTCTGACTTGCGAGCAATCTTGTCGATTTCATCGATGAAGATGATTCCTCGCTGGGCTGCTGCTACATTGCCGTCAGCTGCATTAATGAGCTTTAACAATACGTTCTCAACATCCTCACCAACGTAACCAGCTTCTGTCAAGGTGGTGGCATCGGCAATTGCAAAGGGAACCTTCAGGCGCTGTGCAAGGGTCTTTGCCAACAAGGTTTTTCCAGACCCAGTAGGACCAATCAACAAAATATTTGATTTTTCCAGCTGCACGTCAGAATCGGCAGACTTAGGCATGGCCATTCGCTTGTAGTGATTGTATACTGCCACTGCCAAAGCCTTCTTGGCATAATCCTGTCCAATAACATACTGGTCAAGATACTCCTTGAATTGCTTTGGTGTAGGAACATCACCCAACTCAATGGGCTCTAAGTCCATTTCTTCATCTTCAAGAATACTCTGGCAAACAGCTACACATTGATTACAGATATAAATATCGTTGGGACCAGACACCATACGACGGCTCTGTTCAGCAGGTTTTCCGCAAAAAGAACAGAATTGTCCGTTATTTCTTCGTGCCATGTTCCCTCCGTGGCAGAATCTGGTCTACAATTCCGTATTCCAGTGCATCTTGGGCTGACATGTAGAAGTCACGCTCCATATCTGCCTCCACCACATCAGCAGCCTTGCCTGTATGAGATGCAAAATAATCGATGGTAAGTCGCTTCAGTCGTTTGATTTCCCTTGCCTGGATGGCAATATCTGAAGCCTGTCCCTGAACTCCCCCCCAAGGCTGATGAATCATCACTCGGGAGGAGGGCAGAGCAAAACGTTTTCCTGGTGTTCCACTAGCCAAGAGAATGGCAGCCATACTGGCAGCTTGTCCAAGACAAATGGTCTGGGTATCGCACTTAATTGACTGAATTGTGTCATAAATGGCCAATCCAGCTGTTACAGAACCACCAGGAGAATTGATATAGAGACTAATATCTTTATCTGAATTCTGGGAATCCAAGAAAAGAATCTGTGCTACTATCAAATCGGCACTCATATCATGAATCTCACCATCAATAAAGATAATTCTATCTTTCAGAAGACGAGAATATATGTCATAAGAGCGCTCATGCCCACCAGTTTGTTCGACAACAATGGGCACCATCGTATTCATTCGTTCAATCATCATTTGTCCTTAACACCAAGGTAGATTATCTTTTGAACAGGTCTGCAAAAGCAATCTTGTCACCCTTAGTAACCTTTACCTCTGCAAACAGCTGGCTGTACAATTTTTGTTCCTTGGTATCATCTATAAGATACTCTTTTGAACGGGGGTCCGCATAGTGCTTTTTCACTTCTTCTACAGAAACTCCTGATTTTTCTGCAATGCTTTCCATTTCCTTTTCAATTTCTTCAGGAGTTACGGTGATGTTTCTATCCTTCAGAAGAGCTTCTACAACAATGCGACTTTTGAGCATCTTTTCTGCATCACCAGTCCATTCGGTAAGCATAGTTTCCTTGCTCTGGCCAGAAGAAGCAACTAACTTGTCCAACTGCTCTGTAGTTGTACCAAACTGCTGAGCCATCATTCTCCAGCGATGATCAAGTTCTGCCTGTACCATGGATTTAGGCAAGTCGAACTGGTACTTTTCTACCAGCTGCTCCAACAACTCGTTGGACTTGATTTCGTTTACTCTTCTTTCCTTGATAGCTTCCATGTTCCGCTTAATGTCGGTCTTCATGTCTTCAAGGGTGTTGTATTTTTCATTTACGTCCTGAGCCAACTCGTCGTCCAAGTCGGGGAGGTTGCGAACCTTGAGAGCGGTAACAGTAACCTTAATCTTCTTTGTTGTACCAGCCAAATCCTTGTCTTCAAAGTCTGCATCATAGGTTTTGGTGATTTCCTTTGTTTCGTTCTTCTTCATGCCAACAACATCGTCATCGAACTTGAAGATATTCTGTCCGCTACCAATAGTAAATACAAAGTCCTGGCGCTGTGTTCCTTCCAACTCGGAACCATCTTCTGCCAATTCACAGTAATTTACTGTTGCAATGTCATCCTTTGCTGCAGCTTCATCGTCCTTCTTGTCCACAACCATGGCATTGCGCTCACGAATCTGCTCCAACTCTGTATTCAATTCTTCTTCACCAATCTCTACTACAGGCTCTTTGATGGAAATTCCTTCAAGGCTTTCGATCTTAACGGTGGGGAATACATCGTAGGTAACGGTAAAGGTCAAATCCTTTGTTACATCCAAAACAGGAGCTTCATCCATGGAAGGCTGTGCGTAGGGCAGTGGCTTTTCATCGATGGATTCAAAAACCTCTCCCAAAGCCTTTTCAATCAACTCTGCAGCTGCATCAGCCTTAAGCATTTCTCCATATTTTCTTTCTAAAACAGAAACAGGCACCTTACCCTTACGGAATCCAGGGATCTGAATGCTTTTTGCATACTTTGCAATTGACTCGTTATATTCGGCAGCAACATCCTTCTTTGCGATGGTTACGGTTAACTTTACTGCTGAATTTTCCAGTTTAGTAATTTCTTTGGTTACTTTCATGGCTGATTCCTTGTAAAAAAAATTTAGCAGTCACAACAATCACCGCTGGCTGCCTATGTTCATACAAGCCCTCAGGCGGCTTGCAAGAATCTGAATAAAAAAAAGGCGATTCAGATTACTCCGAATCGCCTTAGAGCGGGAAACGGGAGTCGGACCCGCGACATCGACCTTGGCAAGGTCGCGCTCTACCACTGAGCTATTCCCGCAAAATTCGTTGGGCTAAAGCACTGTATCCCTGATTCGCTACCTATTAGGTATGCGAGAGAAGGGACTTGAACCCTTACGCCTAGGGCACCAGATCCTAAGTCTGGCGTGTCTGCCAATTTCACCACTCTCGCCCGTATCGGGTATCGGTGTTTAACCTCTCGACATGAATGACTATATCATTATCAGTATTTTTTGTCAACAGTAATTTTTCTTTTTTTTAATTTTTTTTTGACTTATATTTTTTCTTTTGTGTTGAATATATTTCATTTTAGTGCTATTACTAGCGTATATGAGTTCCGTATCTAAATCTCATCAGATTGACATGACTAGTGGACCAATTCTGGTTAAGTTGTTGAGTTTTTCCATCCCATTAATTTTTTCAAGTACCTTGCAGCTTTTGTTTAATGCTGCTGACGTGATTGTAGTGGGGCGATTTGCTGGGGAAAATTCCTTGGCGGCAGTAGGTGCCACAGGGGCTTTAATCAATCTTATGGTAAATCTTTTTGTGGGGCTTTCTGTTGGAACAAATGTTGTGACAGCCCATTTCTTTGGTGCGGGAAAAAAATCTGCAGTTGAGCAGTCTGTTCATACAGCTGTTTTAGTGAGTATATATAGTGGAATTATTCTCACGGTAGTGGGAATAATCGGAACACGCTTTATTCTTCAGTTTATGAAGGTGCCAGTTGAAGTATTTGGATTGGCTAGCTTATATTTGAAAGTATATTTTGGTGGAATTACTGCTTCCATGGTGTATAACTTTGGTAGTGCCTTGCTACGGGCAAAGGGTGATACTCGTCGTCCCATGTATTATTTACTTTTTGCAGGTATTATCAATGTAATTTTGAATTTAATCTTTGTAATTGTGTTTAAGATGGATGTGGCAGGAGTTGCCTTGGCTACCATTATCTCCCAATGTGTTTCTGCTGTGCTGGTTATTCGGGCATTGATGAAGGAGGAGGGAGAGTTTCATCTTGATTTACGGCGGCTACGAATTGAACGTGGTGTTTTGCTTCAGGTGATAAAGATTGGAGTACCAGCTGGTTTTCAGGGAATGGTTTTTTCTCTTTCAAATATTGTAATTCAGTCTGCAATCAATACCTTTGGTGCTCAAGTTGTGGCGGGAAGTTCTGCTGCAGGTAATATAGAAGGATTTATTTATACTGCAATGAACGGCTTTGCCCAGGGAGCCTTGACCTTTTCTTCCCAAAATCTTGGGGCAGGGCGTCTAGATAGAGTGAAGCGGGCAGTGGTGGTGTCTGAATTATCGGTAATGGTAACAGGACTTGTGCTGGGAGGAACAGTATTCTTGTTCCGTCATTTTTTCTTAGGTCTGTACTCTGATAATCCTGCAGTAATTGCAGCTGGTTCAACTCGTATTTCTATTATTTGTCTTTTGTATGCTTTATGTGGCATGATGGAAACGACTGCCAATACTGTAAGAGGCTTGGGCCATTCCCTTTTGCCCATGGTAGTAAGCATTGCAGGTGTTTGTGGAATACGTATTTTGTGGATTGCAACTATTTTTCAGATCCCAAGGTTTCATACCTTTGAGGTGTTGTTCTATTCTTATCCAGTAACCTGGACCATAACCCTGTTGAGTCATGCTCTGTGTTTATTTATAATTTTTCGTAAATATGCCGTTGCAGAAACTAGTGGAATTTCTCGGAGTTGATATGAGACAAAATCTAAATTCAGTTTTAGGAATGGCCGATAGAGAAGGTATGAAAGATGAAACCATTGTAACCAGTAGTAAGGTAGGCCAGCGGCTGGAACGATTGAATGACATGAATATTGTGTCTCAAATTCTTTTTAAGGATAGCAAGATTCAGTTGGTGGCAAAAATCACCATTGGGAGAGCTCCTGAGAATAATATTGTGGTGAATAATAAACTCACCAGCCGCCATCACGCTGTAATTCAAAAAATCAAGGATGCTTATTTTATTAAGGATGAAAAAAGCACCAATGGAACCTTTTTGAATGGTCAGCGTATTCCACCTGAAAAATACGTAAAGTTGAATCCTGGAGATAAAATTACCATCGGTAACGACAATCTGGTTATTTCCTAATTTTACTGAAAATGGCCATGACAGATATAAGTGACCTCCACTCCAATTTCTGTGGGAAGAGTTCCCCCAGAAATGACTTCTTAAAGGGGTATTCCCCTCGGCAGTTACCATTTCATGAGGAATTTTCCCATTTATTACACCAAGTTATTTCTCTTTTAGAACAGGAGGATGCTTCTTACCGACCCACGAGTCAAGCTGATACACCTGGGGGCTTGGTGAATTTAGTAGAAAAACATCCTGCTGTTCCCACCATGATTGTCCCTGATTTACACGGAAGGGGAGAATTTTTTC